>JACRCN010000039.1 GCA_016219005.1 Deltaproteobacteria bacterium | reverse complement strand
CTAAACAACCAAATGTTTTAAGCCGGTGGCAAAGTGGAGGGCTCCATTGACACAGATCGGCGTGGACCACTTGACCTGGGCAAGGGAGATGGAGCGGAACCCATCCATAATCTTCGCCCTGGAACGCTCCGATGGAATGCTTTTCGTCCGCACGAGCAGGACCGTCCCCTTTTTGAACTGCACCTGCAATTCAGCATACACGCCGGACATACAGTAATTCTTCATTTTCCCTTGAAAAGTCTCATTGGCGTTGCGACTGCCGAAATGGCTGCAAACAATCGAGCTTTCGATTTCATACCGGCTGCTGGTTCTGTTTTCCATAAGGCACCTCCGTTTGTCAGACCCTGAAGGTTTACCTGAGGCCTCTTTCCGGCCTGGTGAAGCTGTGACACCTTGAACAGTCGTACTTTTTATCCTTCACATGCTTCTCGTGAACGGATTTAAATCCCGGGCTCCCCTCGCGTTCATGGCACTGGCTGCATACAGCAGCCTCGGTGCCCTTCAGAGCGTATCCCAAATCACCTTTTAGGTTCATGCGGGTGGTCGATCCGTGGCAGGCCGCGCAGGCCAATGCCTGGGACGGTGGACTGACCTGATGATTCAACAGTTGAAAAGTGTCCGTCTTGACCCAGCTGAAAGCATCGGTTGCAGGGTAACCCATGTTTAAAAGACCGGCCTTGGCAGCGTCCGCAGCCCGGTTCTGGGAATTCGTGCTTCTGAAATACACATTGGTGTCCAAGGCAATCAGCTCCTTGGTACTGTTGCGCATGGGCTGCTCGGCGGTCTTGTACTTGAACGGGTACAGTTTGTTGTCGGGTGAGGTGTCGTCCACCGCACCGTCTGGTCTGGAAGTCGGATAGGCCCCGGTTTTCGTGTCCAGCTGGGCTGCTTCCCGGAGAACGTAATTGTAGCTGTATCGATTCCAGAACCGGTATTTCGGGGTCAGGTTGTGGGCCTTGGTGCTGGCCGGGTGGTACGGGACAGCCGTGGCGTTCGAGCTCAGCCAGGTCCGATGGGTCTCGGTGGCCTCGTCTGCCGTGGTGTCGGCGGCATTTTTTGCATACATGGGAATGTGGCAGGTCTGGCAAGCCACCCGCGCCACATGGCGGTTGATGTCCTCCGTGCCGTGCCCGCTGGTGGCTGTTTTATCGGTGTGACAGTTGGTGCAGGCCATCTCGACATCGAGATCGGTCTGGCGCAGGTCGGAGCCCCGGCCCGCGATCCGGTGATTCTGAGTGGCATGGCACTCCTGGCACTTCAAGTCGGCTCCGGCAACGGACATGTGCCGATCAAACTGCACATCACCGGTGTTCGCCGTGGCCAGCGCAAGGTCGCCGCGCTTTACCGCATCTCCGCCTCCGGCCTTCGCATGGCAGGCAAGACAGTTCGACCTCTCGGGCAGGTGCACGGTCTGGACGGCCTTGTTCAGGGTGATGGTCATGTTGGCCGTGTCCGGCACAAAGGTACCATTGACCTTGACCCGTTTGTAATCCTTCTGGTGGCAGACCAGGCAGTCGATGTTCATGAGCTGGGCATCGGTGGGAGCGGAGGTTAGGACCGGTTGCGCGCCCAGACCGACGTGGCAGGCCCCGCAATCACCCCAGTTGCCGAGAATGTTGATGCAATAGCTGTTGACGGCATTCGAAATCTTGCCCTGCATAAGCGGGCCGCCGGTCCGGTAAAGGGCTTCTCCCTGCCACTGGTAGTGGGTCGATGCGTACATTTCCGTTGCCTGCTCCTTGTGGCAGGACAGGCACACTCCGGGGCTGCCGTCCCAGGTGAGGTTGGCGTGGCCGGAGGCTCCTGTCCCGCCGCCCGTCGAGCCTCCACCTGTTGTGACGAGGTCAACGCCGTTGCAGTCCTGGTCGATCCCGTCGTTGGGTATTTCGGGGGCACCGGGATAAATGGATGCATTGCGGTCGTTGCAGTCCACGTTTGACCGATAGCCGTCCCTGTCGCGATCGGCGAGTCTGCCTGTGCGATTATCCCGGCTGCTTATTTCCCTGGACTCTTCACCCCAGGAATTCGACAGAAACATCCACGTAATTGCGCACAAAGCCAGGATGAGAATCCCTATCTTATGGTAGGCGTCCCTGGTCATAGTTAACCTCCTGTCCTGATATTCAGATGCTATATGGAAACATCAACCGCCGCTTTGAACGGCGATGGCGATATCAACCAAAATTTTTTCGGCGGACCGAAATAAGGGCAACGAAACGGGATACGTCAGCTCGTTAACTTCTTGGATACTTGGAAAAAATCATGAAATAACAGAGTGTTGCTGGGGAATGGCAATCAGTCATGCGGTATACCTCCGGAGTCGAATTTGTGGAGGAAAGACCCCCGTTCAATTCCGAAGGTTTTCCCCATCGAAGCCTACGAGGTTAGCTGATGGGCTAGGGCCGAAGAGGTTACCCCCCGCCGTCTGGCGATGCGCCCCAAAAACTTGGGTCCCCCGGTCTCGGTGTTTCCCGAGATTAGGCTGATTACAGAGCTATCCTACTTTGTAGCAGTTGTCAAGACCTTTGAAGAATCGTGGTGATTTTTTTGGAAACACCTTGTTGGGATGCGTGAAATATGGGACCTTGGTTGGCAATATGAGAAGGCACTACCAAAGCCTCGTTGTGGTTGAAACATGGAGTCCCCGAATCCGGACAGGCCGTGGATGACGTTCTGCCGGAATACTTCCGGTTGATCTGACGTTTATGGCCGATTCGGGACGGTGGGGTCAGGGCTTGACTCCAGAACGATAACCCAGCATATAGCTGGCCGGGATTGGCCACCCGAACGATTGCTCCGCATCATCCGCCGTGCGACGTTATCCATGTCCAGGCATTTTGACATCGTTTTTCCCGATGCAGGCCGCTGAAAATCAGCAATCCATTGATTTTTAAATATTCTCATTCTAATCTGAGAGTGACGTTATGCCCGGGTCCCGCCGCTCGGACAGCGGGCAGCAACGAATTCAGAATTCGAGGATCGCCAAACCATGACCACACCGGACACTAAACCAGCGGAAGCCGCCGTTCCCACTAACTTTGTCAGGCAGATCATCGCGGCCGACCTTGCCGCCGGCAAGAACGACGGCCGGGTGGTCACCCGCTTCCCGCCGGAGCCGAACGGGTACCTTCACATCGGACATGCCAAGAGCATCTGTCTCAACTTCGGCCTGGCCCGGGATTTCGGGGGCGTCTGCCACCTGCGCTTCGACGACACCGACCCGGCCAAGGAATCCATGGAATACGTCGCCTCCATCCAGGAGGACGTGCGCTGGATGGGATTCGACTGGCAGGACCGGATGTTCTTTGCCTCCGACTACTTCGAGCGGCTTTACGGCTTCGCCGTCCGGCTGATCGAAGCCGGCAAGGCTTACGTGGACCATCTGAGCGCAGACGAGATCCGCGAATACCGCGGCACCCTCACCGCCCCCGGCCGGAACAGCCCCTACCGTGACCGCAGCATCGCGGAGAATCTGGACCTGTTCCAGCGCATGCGGGCCGGAGAGTTCGAAGACGGGGCGTGCGTGCTGCGGGCCAAGATCGACATGGCCGCGCCGAACATCGTGATGCGCGACCCCACGATCTACCGCATCAAGCACGTGGACCACTACCGCACCGGTCAAGCCTGGTGCATTTACCCGATGTACGACTTCACCCACTGTCTGTCGGATTCCATCGAGGGTATGACGCACTCCATCTGTACGCTGGAATTCGAGAACAACCGCGAGCTCTACAACTGGATTCTGGATACGCTTAAGACGCCCTGTCACCCGCAGCAGATCGAGTTTGCCCGCCTCAACCTGAGCTACACGGTGCTTTCCAAGCGCAAGCTCATCGAACTGGTGGATAAAGGGCTTGTCTCCGGATGGGACGACCCGCGCATGCCCACCATCTCGGGCTACCGCCGCCGCGGCTACACGCCGGAGGCGATCCGCAACTTCTGCGAACGCATCGGGGTCGCCAAGGCCGCCAGCACGGTGGACATCGGCCTGATGGAGTTCTGCCTGAGGGAGGACCTGAACAAGCGCACCCCCCGGGTGATGGCGGTCCTGCGGCCGCTCAAGGTGACGATCGTGAACTACCCGGAAGGGCAGGTGGAGGAGCTCGACGCCGTCAACAACCCGGAGGACCCGGGCATGGGCACGCGCCGGGTGCCCTTCAGCCGCGAGATTTTCATTGAGCGCGAGGACTTCATGGAGGACCCGCCCAAGAAATTTTTCCGGCTGGCGCCGGGCCGCGAGGTGCGCCTGCGCTACGCCTACTTCATCACCTGTGTCGAGGCCGTGAAGGACCCCGCCACCGGCGAGGTAACGGAACTGCGCTGCACCTACGACCCGCAGACGCGCGGCGGGGATGCGCCGGACGGCCGCAAGGTGCAGGGGACCCTGCACTGGGTTTCAGCCCTTCACGCGGCCGCAGCCGAGGTGCGCCTCTACGACCATCTCTTCAGCCGGGAAAACCCCGACGAGGCCGATGGCGGCCGGCACTTCACCGACCATCTCAACCCGAAATCGCTGGAGGCGCTGACGGGCTGCAAGCTCGAACCGGGTCTGGCGTTGGCCTCCCCCGGCGACCGCTTTCAATTCGAACGCCTGGGCTACTTCTGCGCGGACGCCCGCGACTGCCGGCCGGGCCACCTCGTGTTCAACCGCTCGGTGACCTTGCGCGACACGTGGGCGAAGATCGCAAAGAAGGAGGTGGGCAAGAAAAAGGGGGGAGTTTCAGGAACATAGCGGGGCGCTGCTCTTCGCCTTTTCATTCGCCCTTCGCTCTCCGATCCTCTGAGGTTTGCGAGCTTTCTCT
>JACRCN010000002.1 GCA_016219005.1 Deltaproteobacteria bacterium | reverse complement strand
TTATTCTCAGGAAGTGGTTTAGTAAATGTTATATTGTCAATAAAAAAGTCCCAAGGAAATGAGGCACCAAGGGCCGATTGAATTGTTACCTTCGTACCAACGGATGGGAAGGCAACTTGGGTTGTGCCACCATTCAAGTGTGTTGGCAGAATTGTCGAAAACGAGTGCCCCGAGTTGTCAGCGACTGTATATTGGATAGGTTCCACGTTGCCATTGTAAACATCTAAGAAGAAGTTTGTAATTGATTGGCTGAATGTAACCGTAAGAGGGGTCTGATACGTGGCATTGCCAAATGATGCAGTCCCATATAGGGCGGTCTGATCTGCGGGTAGATTGGTGGTGTTTTTCAAAATGACCCCGCCCGTAAATGTGGCGGTAATTGTATCTACTGTAATGTTAATGGGTTGGGCAGCTCCTCCAAAAACCGAGGAGCCTGTTAAGCCTTGATCATCAAAAGTTATAAGCGAAGCATGTATGGAACTCACTAGAAAGCATTGACCAATTAGAAGAATTGCAAATATTTTTGCTTTCATTCTTTAGTCCTCCGTTTTTACTTTTAAAACCCAGCTCACTTTAGGTCTGTAAAACTTGTACTTAGACATCAGGACCAAAGCTCGTATCTGGCCTTGATGAACTAAATTTAAATACAGAATGATGACGGTTAAATACTGTTAATCATGTATGTTAGGGTGAGAGTATTTATTGTGATACTGACGGAAAGCCAGAGCTTATTATGAACCGAGTCAATTATATTGCGAGTCGGGCCGGAGGTTAGACTTCGATAGGCAATTTACACTGCTGTCATGGGATAGGACTTTTTATGGAAATAACACTGAACCATGGTTTGGGAAGGACCGTCGTGAAGGCAAATATCACACAAATTCACCGGCCGGTGTCGCGAAGCAGGAGAAATATAGCGCATTGATTTCAAGACATGGGTTTCCGAAATGTACTCGATTATCTATGGAATTGCGTCGGGGAATTTGAGGCTGCCGGAGGTGCCGCAGCATGCAGGGGCTTAGACGGGAATCTCGACCTCGCCGCCGGAGCTGCGAGCAGGTGCCGGGGGATGCTTACTCAGCCCCCCTCGACCCTTGAGGCGGTCGTCAGGCTGTCGACTCTGCAAACAAAATACCCCTCAAGAACCTCCAGCACATCACACTGCGATGAGGATCAGCGTGAGGCCTTATCGGGAGGCTCTTGTGAGGCTAACACTATAGAGCCCATTACTGGCCAATGGTTACGAGGATCGGCCGTCTTTCCTGGAGCTGCACCGGTACAGTCCGCTATCCCGCTGCCGGAATTATCCCTAGCCATCTTCGTTAGGATGTGTTAGATGTAGGTACGAATCGGAGACAAACAGAGGCCCCGGGCACGCCAGGCTCATTGGCAGGCCGGATCGGGCAAGACCGGCAAGTCGTAATGACTTGAGAAGATTTGGCATACTATCGGATATCCACCGCCCTTCGCAAATCATCGAGGCATTGCAAATCCGTGTTTGCAGCAATATGATGGTGCAGTGGAACACCTGTCGAAGTGCCGTCCGCGGCGCAATCCATGCAGGGAGACGGTATGAGAGCGACTCTGTTTGCAGTGGGGTGTGCGGTCATTTTCATGAATGCAGCCGTCGCCGGAGGGGCTGAGGCGCCCCGCACCGTCGCCGGCATCACCCTCGGCCAGTCGATCCGGGATTTCGCCGATATTGTCATCATGGAGACCGCGCTGCCTGTCCGTTACGCGGAGAACCTCTACGAAGTGGAGATCCGGCCCATCGAGGGTTTCAAGGCCGGCCTTGTCGGCTATGGCACCTGCCAGAAAGACCGGCCCGTCGTGCGTATCAAACTGAAATACGCCGATGGCAGCCGTGCATTTTTCGACGAGCTGATCGGCCGATTTAAAAAAGCGTTCGGCGAGCCGGATGAATACCGCGGCGATCCTTTCCAGAACGTGATCGGCTGGAAATGGTCCTTCACCGACAAAGCCAGCAACCGGGTCAGCATGTTTCTGCAGCACAACGCGCTGGATGAAGACGAAAAAATAGGCAACGCCTTGAAACTCACCCTGCTGAACGTGCTGGAGGAAGACGAGCGGTGCTACCAGAAAGAGGCGACGGCCCAGGAGGAGAAATTGCGGCGCCGCCGGGGAGGCCTGGCGCTGAAGCCCGGCGTTTCCGGTTGGGACCGTTACCTTCCGAAATGACGGCGGCATGAACCCCGCCAACGTAAAAGAGATCGCCTGGAACGGGATTCGGTTTGTGGCCCCGGCCGCATGGGAGCCGGGCCGGATCGGTTTGCGCCATCTGGTGATCGAATCCGAAGCCGGCCCGGCCATGGAGATCAAGTGGGGCCCGGTCAAGGGGCGGTTTTCACCGCGTGCCCACCTGCGCCGGCTCTCGAGGCTGATGCGCGCCCGCGGGGCGGCCTTGCGCGAATGGGCGCCGCCGAAGGACTGGTTGCAGGCCCTGGCCCGGTTCGAGTCCGCGGGGTTTGCCTGGGAGGCCGGCGGCGAAGCCGCGGTCGGCGCCATCCTCCACTGTCCCGCCTGCCGCACGGCGAGCTTGATTCAGTTTTTTCAGCCCCCCGGGCGAAGCGGGGCCGTCCGCCAGGCCGCCGCTGTTCTGGCGAGCCTGCAGGACCATCGCGGGGACGGCCGCGTGGCGTGGGCCATCTACGACATCCTGGCCTTGCTGCCGAGCGGCTTCGTATTGGTCCGACACCTATTTGAGGCCGGCCGGTTCTTTCTGGAGTTCCGCGCCCGGCGCCGGACGATCGGCCTCTTCCGCTGGGCCCCGGCGGCGACGCTGCTCAGGGACCGCGACCTCAGCTGTTTCGCCGAGACGGTAGCCGGCCTCAACGGGATGGAGTTCCAGGCCTCGGCCGTGGCAGACCCGTCGGCGGTGGAGGGGCGTGAGCGGGCCGCCGGCAGTGGACGGCGGCTGGCGTCATACCTGGGACTGCGCCCCGTGCGGACGGCACGCATCTGGCATGTCCCGGACCGGAACCGGATCCTCGGCATCGTGGTGACCGGCCGTTTCGCGATCGATCCGGCCTTGATGGAAACCGTGTGGGGTGGATATGGGTTGGCCCAGGAAAACCGGCCACCGGGCGCTCATCACCCGCGATGATGCGCTCGGCTGCACGCCGGTCAAGAACCGGCACGTCCGGGAGTCGCACCAGGAAAGCGGCGAGATAGTGGTGCATTACCCCGTGGCGGTGCACCCCTGGGTGGCGAGGCTGGTGCGATTTCTCGGAAAAGAAGCGGCCGCCCCACGCGACGGGAAACTCCAGTTGGATGCACTGGGCACAGCCGTGTGGGACATGATCGACGGTGAACGCAGCCTGCGGAGGATCGTCGCGGCGTTTGCCGCTTCGCACCAACTGGAGCCGAGAGAGGCGGAGATCGCGGTCACGCAGTTTGTTCGGGAACTCGGCCGGCGCGGACTCGTCGGCCTGCATTGAACCGGGCCTTGGCGCGGGGGGATGCCGGCCCGGCGCTCACAGCGCCCGGCGGGCGTCGTCCAGCGTGGACACAATCGGCAGGAAGGAGTCGAAGCCGGCGATTTCGAACACCTCCTTCACGTAATCCTGCATGGCGCACAGCATGATCTTGCCGTCCTCCCGTTTCAGGGCCTTGGTGGCCTTCAGGATAACCCGCAGGCCGGCGCTGGAGATGTAATCGAGATCCCTGAAGTCGATGATGAGGCTTTTCGTGCCGTTCGTGATCACGTCAAAGACGCGCTTCTCGAACTCTTGAGACGTGTTCGAATCCAGTCGCCCCTTGATTTTGAAGGTGTGGATCACCCCCTGCTTTTCTTCAACGATGTCCATGAAATGCCTCCTGTAACCGTGTTTCCTGCTGTAATCGGTTAGATCGTCTCGATCTTTTTTTTTAGGGTCAGAACATTTTTATCCCGGCTGCGGCGGTACCAGACATCGTCCATGAGGTTCTTGATCAGATAGATCCCCAGGCCGCCGATCGTGCAATCCTCGATGGTGGCGGGCAGCCGGGGTTTCGCCCGCTCGATCGGGTTGAAGGGGATCCCGTCATCCTCCACGGTGATGGTCAGCATGCCGTCGTCTGCGGCGATGCTTACCTGGATCGCGTGCTCGCTTCGGTCGTTGAACCCGTAGGAGATGATGTTGGTGAAGAGCTCATCCAGCGCGAGGTTGATTTCAAACACAAAGCGTCTAGGAAGCCCAAGCGCGTCGCCGACGGATTCCAATTGCCGGCAGAGGTTCTTCAACTCGGAGATGTCGTTCTTGAGTGTGAACGAAAATTTTTTCGGGTTACCCATGACCCCTTGCGCTTGCCGCCAATCGGTCCGTGGTGCTCTTACAGCAGGCTAACCCCCAGGCGGGGGAGGCACCCCCCGCAGTCCGCCGCCAGCTCCGCGAGAAAACGGTCTTCCCAATCGTTGATGGACCCCACCACGATCCTGATGATCCGGGGTATCTGCTCCGGGAACTGCTGGATGGCCTTGGTGAACTTTTCGCGGCTGAGGAGGATGCAGACGGTCTCTTCCACCGCCCGGAGCGAGTAAAGGCGCCGGGTTTCACCCAACAAGGTCAGTCCTCCGATGAAGGTGCCGGCGCCGAACTCGCGAATCTCGCGCTCGTGCCCGTTTTCGTTGCGCTCGAGGCGCGCCTTGCCGGAGACGATATAGTAGGCTTGATGGTCGTCTTCGCCCTGGCGGAAGAGGAATTCGCCGGCATGGAGCCGCTCCCTCACGCAAAGATAAGCGAAAACCTTCAACGATTCAAGTGGGAGTCCGGAAAAAAAATGGGTCTGGCGCAGGAGATTCAGGTTCTCCTGGAATTCGCAGGAGGGGCCAAGACTACTTTCTTCCAACGAGCTCATACAATGCTCCTTTCCGGGCGATCAATTCGTCGTAGCCGCCCATTTCGATGATCTTCCCGGCTTTCATGACCGCAATCTTGTCAAATTTCCGGATGGTGTCAAGACGGTGCGCCACCGCAATCAAAGTGCTCTTCCGCTTCCAGCGTGTTTCAAGCAGGTTCTGGATGCGCGCCTGGGATTTGTTGTCCAGGGCCGAGGTGGCCTCGTCCATGATGAGGACCCGGGGCGCCTTCAGAAACACGCGGGCAATGGCCAGTTTCTGGCGCTGGCCGCCGGACAGGTTGTCGCCCTTGCTGCCGACGTTGTAGTGCATGCCGATGTCGACGATAGTCTCGAGGAGGTCCTTCTCGATCAGAAGCTGAATGATGTTCTGGGTGATGGTCTCCTGGGTCTCGGTGCTGGAGGTCTTGGTTTTGCCGAAGAAAATGTTGTTCAGGATGGTCTGGGAGTAGATGTAGTCGTTCTGGCTGTAGAACGTAAATGCATCCGGCAGGTCCTGGGAGATGCCCGCGCGGAACCGGGCGCGCTTTTCAAGCAACAGCTTTTGGAGGTCTTCGCCCAGCCCCACCATCTTATGAATTCCGGGGGTGAACCGCAGCGCGAGGTCAAGCAGCCGAAGATAGTCGTCCCGCGCCAGTTCCTGGTCCTTGCGGCGCCGCAGCTGGTCCAATACCAGCTTGTAGGCCGGCAGTTCCTCGGCCGACATGGGGCTCTGCTCGAAAAAGATGTTGTCCGGCGGCAGGTTGCCCAAGATATCGACGGTCTGGCGCGCGAGCCGCACGCCGATGTTGATGAGCAGGCGCAGCAGGCCCTCCTTGTCCAGAAACGTCATGAAATAGTCGTTGCGGGACAAGTGCACATTGGCGAACTCCTCCCGGTTGGCGGCGCCGAAGGTCAGGTTCTCCGCGACGCTCGAATACGACAGGTATTGGTTCTCGTTAAAAAACTCGACATAGTCGGCGAGCCGTTCGCCGAATTTTTCTTGAAATTTCCGGCGGACCCGGGTGATGGTTTTGACCACCTCCCGGTGCTTTTCCGGACTCAGGAAAGCGTTCAAGCCGAAGCGCAGCACATCCGTGAACAGGCCGGTCTGGTGCAGTACCGCGATGATGTCGTCCAGGGTCGGCCGGCCGTCCCCCGGCGCTCCATTGCCCTGGGCGGCAGCCTCGCAGGCGTAGAGCAGGTTCTCGGCCATGCTCCCCTCGAAAATGAAGGGATTCTGGGCCACGATGCCGACATTGCTAACGACGTCCTTCCGGGTCAGGTGCGCAACCTCCTCGTTGCCCAGCAGGAGGTGACCCTCGCTGTAGTCGTAGAGCTGGCCGATGCACAGCGCGAGCGTGCTCTTGCCGCTCCCCGAGAAACCCACCAGGGCCAGGTGCTCGCCGGGCCTCAAGGTCAGGTTGACGTCATCCAGGAGCCGTATCCCGCTTTCGGTCACAAAGGAGAGATTCTTGATGTCGAGGCTGGCTTCGAGTTCGAGGGGTTTTCGGCCGGTGGGTTCCAGACGGTGTTCCGGTGTGGCATCGAAGAATTCCATGGTCCGCTTGTAGCTGACCTCACCCTCCTGGTGGACTTGATAAAACTCGATGAGCTCCTTCCAGGGGTCGTAAAGTTTCTCCTGGGCCGACAGGAACGCCACCAGGGAGCCCAGTTCGAGCTGCCCTTTGATGGTCAGGTAGCCGCCCAGGATGAATACGAGGAAGGGCCCCAGGCTGGTGAACAGGTTGTTGGTGGATTTCACCCCAAAGCGATACAGGCCCCAGGTCACCCGGACTTTCCGCAACCGCTCCACCATTTTGTTGAACTTGCGCGCTTCGATCCGGTAGGTGCCGTTGCCGTGGATTTCGTGGATGCCGCTGATGGCCTCGGCGATCCGGCCGGAAAAAATGCGCGACTGGTCGACGCGCGTCTTGTTGGCGATGTTGGCCCGTTTTTGCAGGAAAGGGATCAGGAGCATGGCGGCCGGGTAGATGCTGAGCGAGACCGCTGCCAGGAGCGGGTTCAACCAGAACAGGAAGCCGGCGAAGGCGAGCAAGGTCAGAATATTGCTCACGGGCGTGGACATGGCCATGCTCACGAAGTTGGATGGAACCACCAGTTCGTTCACGATGGCATTGACGACGGTGCCCGGCTGAGTGTTACGGAAGAAGCTGAGGGGCAGGGTGATGACGTGGGCGTAAAGCGCGGCGCGCATCCGGGCGAGAACCCGTTGGGAGATGAGGGTCTCCAGGATGTTGATCATGTACTTGCAGGCGCTGGAGACGAGCACCGCCGCCAGGTAATACCCGCAGTACAGAAGCAACAGGTCTATGTTGCGCAGGGTGATGGCCTGGTTGACGATGCGCTTTTGCATCTCGAGCGGCAGGACCCGCGTGAACACCGCGACCGCGATCACGCCCAACAGAGTGATCTGCCATCCGATGTTCCCGTCAAACACCCAGGAAAGCAGGGAGCGTTTGACGATGGGGCGTTCAACCGCGGCCATGGGTATCTCCTTGTCGCCAGGCGCGCGGCGCATTCTCCATGCGGAGGCCCTTGCCCCGAAATGCCGCACGGGCGCTGGCCCCGGCGCCTGTTTGCACGGCCACTATACTATCGGGCCTTCGGAATTGACAAGGACAAATTGGGGCTCACACGCCTGTCGGTCGCGGGCGCAAGTTCCAGCTTGACTATCGACCGCATCCATTCTATTGCAACACAGATTTCATGGACGTTCCGTACCATCTCTGCTCCTGCTCACGCCTTGCGGCCACCGCCCCGAGGCGGTTCCACCCGAACGCTTTACCTGAACACCTAACCGCAGAAAGGAGGGTTTGACCATGAAGAAAAAATGCCTGTGGGGTTTCTGCATCATGGCCGTGTGCTTCCTGGCCCTGACCGTCGCCCCGGCTCTCGCCGGTGAGACCATGGATAAAATTGAAAAAGCCGGAAAGCTTAAAGTCGGTTTCCGTGAGGACTCCATACCCTTTGCCTTCATCGACCCGAAGGTGGGCAAGCAGGTGGGCTTCTCCGTGGACATGACCGCCCTCCTGGCGGAGAACCTTTCCAAGTACTTCGGCAAAAAGATCGAAATCGAGCCCGTCACCATCACCACGAAGACGCGCATCCCCATGGTCGTGAACGGGACGGTGGACATCGAAATGGGGTCCACCACCTACACCCAGGAGCGCGAGGACGTGGTGGATTTCAGCCTGATATTCTTCTTTTCCGAGACCAGTTTCCTGGTCCCCAAGGACAGCCCCATCAAGACCAAGAAAGACCTGACCGGCAAGCGCCTCGGAGGAGCCCGCGGCACCACCAACCTGAAGGCCATCGAGGACCAGGCGGCCGCCGGCGAATACAAGCCCAAGGAGATCGTGACCACCGAAGGCCACGCCCAGGGTTTTTTGGCGCTCAAGACCGGAAAGATCGACGCCTACGCCACGGACCGCAGCCTGCTCGAGGGCCTGCGCATGAAGGACGAGAACCCGAACGCCTGGCGCACGGTGGACTTCGCGATCGCCTACGAGCCTTACGGCTACCTGATGCGGGAGAACGATTCGGATTTCAGGGACTTCGTCAACAACACCATCCTGTGGGCCATCAAGACCGGCAAGTTCGCCGAGCTCTACGAAAAGTGGATGGGGCTGAAGGGGCTCGTCCCGATCCCCATGTCCCAGGCGTACAAGGACTATCTGACGCTTATTGTCTACCCCATGGACGAAGGCTGGCTTAAGAAGAAATAGGGTGCAAGGGTTCAAGAGACCAAGGGTTCGAGTGGCGAAAAAAATGAGAGTGGTCCATCGGAGGCCTAAGTCAACGGGGGTATTTCACTCGAACCCTTGAATCAAGGCGTTTTTGAGCCGGTATAGACGGGATGGCATGCTGGCATACAAATTCGATTGGGGAGTGTTGTGGCGTCAGCCCTACGGCGAATGGCTGCTTCAGGGCATCTGGATGACGATCCAGTTGGGGGCACTGGCCTGGGTCATCGCCTTCATTCTGGGCCTCCTCTTCGGGACCCTGCGGGCGTCCACCTTGTGGCCCCTGCGGTTCATCGGCGCCCTGTACGTGGAGGTCTTCCGCAACATCCCCTTCCTGGTCCAGCTGTTCTTCTGGTTTTACGCGGGTCCCATGCTGTTCGGAAAGACCCTGCAGTTCAAGATCAACTCCATCGCGGGCCTCAATTATCATGTCGCCGTCGTCGCGCTGGGGCTCTACACGGCCTCGCGGGTGGCGGAGCACGTCCGCGCCGGTTTCGCCTCCATCGGCCACGGCCAGTATGACGCCGTTCTGTCCACCGGCATGACCCACCTGCAGATGTACTGGCATGTCATCGTCCCCCACGCCCTGCGGCTCATCATCCCGCCCCTCACCACCGAGTTTCTGACCATCTTCAAGAACTCGGCGGTCGCCATGACCATCGGCGTGGCCGAGACCACCTTCATGAGTTACAAGATCGACGAGCAGACCTTTCACGGGCTGGAGGCGACCACCGGCGCTATGGCGATCTACCTCGTGCTCGGCATGACCGTGGTCAAGCTGATGAACCTCATCGAGGCCAAGTACCGCATCCCCGGACTGGTGACCCGATAGCCATGTTTGACGCTGTTTTCAATAACCTGCCCTACCTCCTCGGCGGGTTCCTCACCAACGTCCAGCTGGCCGCTTTCGCGTTGGCGGGGGGGCTCTTTCTGGGGGCGCTGGTGGGGCTCGGCCGCATATCCAAGCGGCCCTGGGTCTACCACCCGGTCACCGTGTATGTGAACTTTCTCCGTAACATCCCTCTGATCCTGGTGATCTTCTGGGTCTATTTCGTCATGCCCATTTTCACCGGCCGGTCCATGGATCCGTTCATATCCGCGGCCGTATCGTTTGTCGTGTTCGAGGCTACCTATTTCGGGGAAATCTT
>JACRCN010000040.1 GCA_016219005.1 Deltaproteobacteria bacterium | reverse complement strand
GTGGTGGTCCCAACGGGACTCGAACCCGTGTTACCGACGTGAGAGGCCGGTGTCCTAGGCCACTAGACGATGGGACCTTTGCGGCAATTTGACAAGGCCGCCTATGTACAAAAACCGTGATGGATTGTCAAATGGTATTTCCGGGCGCGCCTTCCACGCTGATGGGGACGAAGCGATCAGGTGCCGGTTTTTCTTCCTTTGCGCATGCCGAAGAGCAGATAAACGATGAACCCAACGAAGGGCACCGAGGCCACCAGCCACCACAGGGCCTTGGTGCGGAAGGTCGCGAAATTTTTCTGGGCCACATCGAGGACGGCCCAGACCGTGCCGATGAAAAACGGGATGCACATTGCCAGAAAGATCAAGCTCGCTTCCAGGTCGTCCATGCTTTAGCCTTTAAGCAGGTCCGCGATCTTCAGGATCGCGTTGACGTAATAGGAGCTGGGGTTGTAGGCGTGGACCACCTTTTCGGCCTTCTCGCGGCCGATCGCGGGCTGCCAGCCGTGGCGTTTGAGGTAGTTGGCAATGCTGGCGATGGCATCGGCATGGTTGCGCAGGTCGATCCCTCCGTCCAGATCTCCGTCCTGGGCGTAGGCGAGGATGTTGGTCGGCATGAATTGCGCATACCCGACGGCCCCCGCGTAGGACCCGGTGATGGCGGCCGGGTCGATCTTCTCGCGCTCCGCGTAGCGCAGCAAGGCCTTCAGCTCGCGGTAGCCCCACTCCGCGCGTTTCTGGACCCGTTCGTCGTAATGGGCGCGTGAAATGCGCCGCTCGTCGGGGATGATTCGCCAGAAGGCTTCGCGCATCTCGGGGTCGGAGAGCGCAGCCAGGGTCGACAGGATGTTCAGACACGAGCGGTTGCCGGACCTGGTTCCCAGGCGGCTTTCGACGAGCAGGATCGCGGTGATGACACGGGGGTCCACGCCGTAGGCCTTTTCGGCGCTGTCCAGGCTGGCGCGGTATTCCAGCATATAGGCGCGGGCCTTCTCGATGGACTCGGGCGTCGTGAACTGGCCGTAGTCGAGCTTGGCCTCGCTGTGCACGAAAAACCGCGACACGCCGTCGGCCTCCAGGAAGACCTCGGGCCGGCCGTAGAGCTGCGAGACCGCTTCCGGGCTGAAGCCGTCGGTGACCAGGCGTTGCTGCACCACGGCGAAATAGTCGGGTTTCTCCTGCGCGGTAGCGTGGCCTGAATTCGCAAGGACGATCAGAAGGGCCAGGCCGAGAATGACTGCGGCGCGGGTCGGTTTTAAAGCGAGCATTCCGTGGTCTTCCTCCTCTGGCGCTCGGCGCCGGGTGTCCTGGCCGGGATGGGCACAGGCGGCTTGATCCGGGTTCCATCCCGTGATAGTTTGGCAGCACAATAACATGGTTATTGTAGATTTGGAATCGTGAAAAAGAGCGCTAAAACCATATTCACCTGCCAGTCCTGCGGGTACCAGTCGCCCAAGTGGCTGGGCAAATGCCCGGACTGCGGCGGGTGGGACGGGTTTGTCGAGGAGCGGCAGACAACGGGTCCGCTGGCCGTCACGCGCAACGCCGCGGTGGCGCCGTCCACACCGGTGCCCATCGACTCGATCGAGATCGATCATGAAAAGCGGCTGCTCACCACCATCCACGAGTTCGACCGCGTGCTCGGCGGCGGCCTGGTGCCCGGCACCCTCGTCCTGGTCGGCGGAGACCCCGGCATCGGGAAATCCACCCTGATGCTCCAGGCCCTGCATGGCCTTGCCGGCCAGGGGCGCAAGGTACTCTATGTCTCCGGCGAGGAGTCGATTCGGCAGATCCGCCTGCGCAGCAAGCGGCTCGATACGGTCTTACCCGGTCTGCTGGTGGTCTCCGAGGTGGAGGTGGACGCGATCCTGGCGATGGTGGATTCCTGCAAGCCCGAGGTGCTGGTCATCGACTCGATCCAGACCATGTTCAGCAGCGAGCTGGGCTCGGCCCCCGGCAGTGTCAGCCAGGTGCGGGAGGCGACCGTCCGCTTGATGCTGATGGCCAAGCGCAGCGGTATTCCCACCTTTCTGGTCGGCCACGTCACCAAGGACGGGGCGATCGCGGGTCCCAAGCTGCTCGAGCACATGGTGGACACCGTGCTGTATTTCGAAGGCGATCGCAACCACATCTTCCGTGTGCTGCGGGCGGTGAAAAACCGTTTCGGCTCGACCAACGAGATCGGGGTCTTCGAGATGAAGGACCGGGGGCTGGAGGAGGTGGCCAACCCCTCGGCGGTCTTTCTCACGGGACGGCCGGCTTCGGCGGCGGGATCGGTGGTGGCGGCCAGCATGGAGGGCACCCGCCCGATCCTGGTGGAACTCCAGGCCCTGACCAGCGGGACTAATTTCGGCACCCCGCGGCGCACCATCCTGGGCCTGGACCCCAACCGTGTGGCGCTTCTGGCGGCGGTGATGGAAAAGAAGATCGGCATGCACCTCATGGGCTACGACCTCTTCATGAACGTGGCCGGCGGGGTCCGGGTGATCGAGCCGGCGGTGGATCTCGCGATCGTGGCGGCGATCGCCTCGAGTTTTCTCGACAAGCCCGTGCCCGACCGCACGGTGGTCATGGGCGAGGTCGGCCTGACCGGCGAGGTACGGGCCATCGGCCAGGCGGACACCCGGATTTACGAATCCGCTAAAATGGGTTTCAACCGCTGCATCGTGCCCCAGAGCAGCCTCAGACGGCTGCCGGCGATGGAAGGGGTCGAGATCGCCGGGGTCAGCACCGTCTCCGAGGCCGTCGAATCCCTGTTCTGAGCTGCGTGTGCATTGACTTCAATCAGCCGCTTATAGTATAAAATCACATTTATTAAATCAGGATGGACATTGCCTACCGACGGCCGGAACAAGCACATCAGGCGGGGGGCTGCGAAAACCAACCGCTGGGACGATGACCCCTACACGCGGCGGGCGCGCCAGGAACAATATCCGGCCCGGTCCGTGTACAAGCTGCAGGAGATCCAGAAGCGCAGCCGCGTCATCCGGAGGGGAGACCATGTCCTGGATCTCGGCTGCGCGCCGGGCTCGTGGCTGATCTATGCGGCGGAGGCGGCGGGGCCGTCGGGCCGGGTAGTGGGGCTTGATCTCACGCCGGTGACCGTGGCGCTGCCCGGCAACGCCAGCGCGCGCACCGGCGACGTGTTTGAGATGGCCGAGGACCCGGCGCGTTTTCTCGACGGTCCGTTCGATGTCGTGCTGAGCGATATGGCGCCGGCAACCACGGGCAGCCGGGTGGTGGACACCGCCCGGTCCTTCAACCTCTGCCAGGCGGCGCTGTCCATCGCCCGGCAGGTCCTCCGGCCCGGCGGCGCGTTCGTCTGCAAGATGTTTCAAGGCGAGGACTTCAAACAGTTCACCGAGGACGTGAAGAGCGGCTTCGCGGAGTGCCGGGTATTCAAACCCCAGAGCAGCCGCAAGGCGAGCATGGAAATTTACCTCATCGGCAAAGGCAAAAAAGAAACAGTCCGATCATAAATAAGGGGGCCCCATGTCAGGTCACAATAAATGGGCGAGCATCAAGCACAAAAAAGGTGCCAACGATGCCAAGCGCGGCAAGATCTTCACCAAGCTGATCAAGGAAATCACGGTGGCCGCCCGCATGGGCGGCGGCGACCAGAACGGCAACCCCCGGCTGCGTGCGGCAGTCCTGGCGGCCCGGGCCGAAAACATGCCCAAGGACAACATCGAGCGCGGCATCAAGAAGGGCACCGGCGAACTGGAGGGCGTGCACTACGAGGAGAGTGTCTACGAGGGCTACGGGCCCGGGGGCGCAGCGGTCCTCATCGAGTCCCTCTCCGACAACAAGAACCGCGCCGTGGCGGAGATCCGGCACGTCTTCACCAAGAACAACGGCAGTTTGGGCACCGGCGGCTGCGTGGCCTGGATGTTCAAGAAAAGGGGCTACATCGCATTGGACCGCCAGGCCGTGGACGAGGAGACGTTGATGGAAAAGGCCCTGGAGGCCGGGGCCGAGGACGTCCGCGAAGAGGACGGCAGCTGGGAGGTCATCACCGCACCGGAGGACTTTGAAGCCGTGAAGAAGGTCCTCGATGAATTGAAAGTGCCATACATCGCCGCCGAGGTCACGATGCTGCCCCAGAACACCACAGCACTCGCCGGCAAGGAGGCCGAGCAGATGGTGCGGCTGATGGACATGCTGGAAGACTGCGACGACGTCCAGAAGGTCTACACGAACGCCGACATACCGGATGACGTGGCCAACCGGGCATGAAAGACCTGTTGAAAGGCCCATCTGACGCTCAAGGGCGGCGTTGCCCCGCAGCTTGAAATGCTCACATAAAAAAGCCTCCCGCCTTTGTTGGCGGGAGGCTTTTTTATTCGTCGATTTTCTGCACGTCCGCACCCTTGGGGATATCGAACTTGAACAGCGCCGGGTCCAGCTCCACGTTGAACTGCGGATTGACGATGTCGATGCGCGTGTCGTCGCCGTAGTCGTCCACTGTCACGATGCGGACGATGGTGAACGCGCGCGGGACAACGTACAGGCGGATTTGGGAGATGTTCAAAGTTTTTTCGCGCGGCACCAGTCTCAGTTCGTAGAGATACTCGCCTTCCGGCGGGTGCGGGGTGATGGTGAATTTCTGGCGTATCAGGCGGATGTCCGACAGGAAACTCGCCCCCTTGCCGTCGCGAAAGAAAACCGGTGCATTGCCGGTCATGACCTGGTTGTCCAGCGGCCGGTAGATCCACAGCTTGTGGCCGTCGGTGATGATCGCCTGCTGCTCCGGTTTCTCGTATTCCCAGCGCATCATGCCTGGGTAGCGCACGTACACCCGGCCCGAGGCAAAGTCCGTGATCTCCATGGATTTGATGGTGGACTCCTGCAGAAAGTCGGCGGAAAATTGCGACCCGGTGTAGCGTTTCTCGAGCTCCTTGAGGATGGTGTCGAGCGGCGGCATGGACTCGGCGCTCAGCGCGGCGGGCAGAGCCGCCATCACGACCGCCGCCAGGAGGATGAGGATCTGAACGGATTTAACGAAATAATGGTTCATCGCAATGCTCGCTTCGGTTGATGGAATGCGGTTCCGGCAATGGAACGCGCGGGCACGTTAAAGGTTTCTGGAATGGATGTCAAATCAACTATCCGCCGCGCCTCACAGCACGTCGGATAATTGAGTGTCCGGCAAGACCGGGATGCCCGATTAATCCGAATGCCGCCATGCGTCGACAACCGTTTCGGAGGTGAGTTCGACCGCATCATCACCGGTCCACAGCGGCCCCGGCGGCGGGACCCGGCCGAACACGGCGGCGCAGATCCGGTCGATGCAGCCGATCCGGCGGCAAGTGTCGGCCTCATCGATGACGGTCAGGCGTGCGCCCTGGCTCATGAGAGTTTCGATGTTGGCTTGTCCGAGAAGTGCCTCCTGCTTCCGGCCGCGGGTTAGGGCCTTGACGAGCCAGCGCTTGCGGTCCGCCAGTGCCTGGAAGAGGCCGGCCGGATTCTGCCCGTCGGATAGCACGTCCAACGCGACGCGGAGGCATTCCCATGCCTGCCCGTCCCGGATGCCCACCTGCGTCAGAAAGGCGCTCAGGAACGCGATGGTTTCGGGCGTGAACTGAACGCGCGCGTTGCGGATGAGGACCCGCGCCCTTTGCCGGTCGCCGGCGTCCGCGGCGGACTCGATCGCCTGCGACAGGTCGGCGGGGATCGGCCTGGCGATCCGGAGCTGGGAGACAAAGTGCCGGGCGAGCGGCGGTGTCATCTCCAGCCCGAGGGTTTTCCGCGCATCCGGGAACCGGAACAAAACCTTAAGCGGCGGCCGGCAGAGAAGGCCGGCCACCCGTTCCTCATCGAGCCCCCGGCCGGCGATCATTTCTTCGAGCTCGACCTGGAATGCTTCATCGGGGGCGAACAGAAGCTCGAGCAAGGGGTCCCGCTCGCTGGCGGATTCATCCCCGGCGACGGCGGCAAGTTCCGCCGCCGTCGGGTTGAAGAAGGTCGAGTCGATGAAGCGCAGGACCTCCGGCGGCAGGCTCACCCCCCGCGCCAGCATGTCCCGGATCCGGGAGGCCACATCCGCGCAATCGTCCGCGACGTGATCGTCAGACATAGTGGGCCATCTTCAGCATCAGCTCGTGCTTTTGAAGCGTGCCCGGCAGGCTTTCTTTCAGCTCGCCGTTGTCGAAGATGAACAGGAAGGGCACGCTCATGATGCTGAACCGGTTGGCCAGGTTCGGGTTGGCATCGATGTTCAGCTTGCCCACCCGGACCCGACCCTTGGACTCGGATGCGAATTGCTCGATGATCGGGGTCACGGCGACACAGGTTGAACACCAGGGGGCCCAGGCGAACAGCAGCACCGGGAGGGGAGACTTCAGAACCTGGGGTTCGAAGTTGGCATCCGTCACCATGACGGGTTGGGGGGCGAAGAGTTCATCGGTCTTCAGGGGCGAGCCGCACTTGCCGCACTTGGCCCCGGATCCGAGCCGATCGGCCGGCATGCGGTTGCGGGCGCCGCACTGCCCGCAGCGCATCTTGTAGGTCGTTGCGGCCCCGGCCGCCGGCTTCTCCGGGAACAGAGGGGACTTGCACTTGCCGCATTTGGCGGCGGGTGAGCCCCGTCGCTCGGCGGGGACGCGGTTGGCCGCCCCGCAGTGCGGGCAGTGGACAATTTGAGCGTCGGTCGTCTGGTTCATGGGCCTTCTGAGGGGTTGCGATGTCGAAACGTGCCCGAAATCTAATCCTCTTTGCCGCGAAGTAAAGGTGAAACAGGGCGACCGCCCCGCTTCATTTCATGACGCCGTAGGCCTTGAGCTTTTTGTGCAGCGTGCGGCGGGTGATGCCGAGCCGGCGCGCGGCCTCGCTCTTGTTGCCGTCGGCGGATTCCAGGGTGGTGAGGATGGCGGCTTTCTCGACCTCCTCCAGCGGCCGAGCGCCGGCCGCCGGCGGGGGCTCCGGCTCCGGCCCTGCAGCGGCTGGGATCAGCGCGACATCCTCCTCGGCGAGGAAATCGGCCCGGGTCATGACAACGGCCCGCTCCACGGCATTCATGAGTTCGCGCACGTTTCCGGGCCAGGCGTAACGGATCAGGCGGTCCATCGCCCGGGGGGTGAAGCCTTTCACCTCCTTGCGGTTCTTGAGGGCGAAGGCTTCCAGGAAGTGCTGCGCGAGCAGCGGGATGTCCTCGGCCCGATCCCGCAGGGCCGGGATGGCGAGCCCGACGACATTCAGCCGGTAGTAGAGGTCCTCCCGGAACCGGCCGCCGGAGACGAGCTCGGGCAGGTGCTTGTTGGTGGCCGCGATCACCCGCACGTCCACCCGAATGACGGCATCCCCGCCCACCCGCGTGAATTCACGTTCCTGAAGAACCCGCAGCAGCTTGACCTGCATGGGCAGCGGCATCTCGCTCACCTCGTCCAGGAGGAGGCTGCCCCCGTCGGCCTGGAAGAAGCGTCCCTCGCGGCGGCGGTCGGCGCCGGTGAAGGCGCCCTTCTCGTGGCCGAAGAGCTCGGATTCCAGGAGTGTTTCGGTGATCGCCGCGCAGTTGAGGCGGACAAAGGGGCCGTCCCGGCGGGAGCTGTTGAAATGGATGGCGCCGGCGATGAGTTCCTTGCCGGTGCCGGACTCGCCCGCGATAAGCACGGTGGCCTCGGACGGTGCGACCTGGGCCACGCTGTCGAACAGCCGCAGCATGGCCGAGCTCCGGCCGATGATGTGGCGGCGGTCGAACTGCAGGCCGAGCTGCTCGCGCAGCAGCCGGTTTTCCGCCTTCAGGCGGCTGTGCTCCATGGCGCGCTCAAGGGTGATGCGGAGCTTGTCGAAGTCCAGCGGCTTGGTCAGGTAGTCGTGGGCGCCCTGCTTGAGGGCGGCCACGGCCGTCTCGACCGATGAGTAGGCGGTCATGATGACGACCGGGATGGCTGGGTTAATGGACTTGATCGCGGCGAGGGCCTCGAGTCCCGAGACCTTGATCATGCGCACGTCCATCAGCACGAGGTCATAGGGCTGCTGCCGGACCCCGTGGATCGCGGCTTCTCCGTCGTCCGCCTCGAAGATCTCGTAGCCCCAGCCGCCCACCAGGGTTCTCAGCATGGTGCGGTGGGCCGTGTCGTCGTCGACCACCAGTATGGTATTGCGCGTTGACATTTTGTTGGTCTTTCCCAAACAGGGTTGCCGGAAAAACCTCAGGCAAGGCCCGCGACTGACAAAATCCGAAGAACGAAATCCGGAATTCGAAGCAATATGCTATTCGGCTCGCGTCAGCGGCACCCTCAACGTGAAGGTCGTTCCGACGCCGGGGCGGCTTGCGGCCGTGATGTCACCGCCCATGGTTTCCATGATGTTGTGTGCGATGGCCAGCCCCAGGCCCGTGCCAGCCGGTTTCGTAGTGAAGTACGGGTCGAAGACGTGGGACAGCTCCTCCGGGCGGATGCCCGCGCCCGTGTCCGACACGCGGATTTCGATCCCGGGTGTGCCTTTCAGGTCGCTCACGCGAACGGTCAGGGTGCCGCCGGGCGGCATGGCCTCGACGGCGTTGAGATACAGGTTCAACAGCACCTGGTTGAGCCGGTCTGCGTCGAGGAGCGCCTCGCCCGCGGTGGAGCTGTCCTCCGCCGTTACGGCGATGGACTTTTCCCGCGCCTGCGTCTCGACCAGTTTAAGCGAATCCGCGATCAGCACGGCGATCGCGGTGGGCCGCGGAATGATGTGGACCGGCCGGGCGAATTCGAGGAGCTGGCTGACGACCCGGTTCAGGCGGTCCACCTCCTGGATCATGATCGCGGCGGTCTGCGCATCCTGCGGGTTTCCGCGGTAGCGCTCCTTGAAGTAGGTGGCAAACCCCTTGATCGAACTCAATGGATTGCGGATTTCGTGCGCCACGCCGGCGGCAAGCCGGCCGACGGTCGCCAGGCGCTGGTGGCGCGCGATCTCCTGGCGCAGCGTTCGGACCTCAGTGAGGTCCTTGAACAGCAGAATGCTCCCGGCAAAACGTCCGCTTTCGTCTCGCAAGGTGCCGGCGCCGACCTCCAGCGGAACGCGCTGGAGGTCGGCGAGCACGCAGTCGATCTCGGCTCCGGTGACGGTCTCGGACGCCGTGTGGGTCCGGACTTGCTGCCAGAGCTCCGGCGGGAGGACCCCCTGGGCCTCCTTGCCCACCGCGGCGGATGCCGGCAGGCGCAGCACGGACTCGGCCACCTGGTTGAACACCGCGATCCGTCCGTGGCCGTCGGTCGCCACGAGCCCGATCGGCATGTTTTCCACCACATGGTCCGAGAACGCCTTGATGCGCGAAAGGGTCGCGCGGGTCGCGCGATGGCTCTGGGCCAGCAACAGCAGGGTGATGCCGGCGAACCCGATCAGCAGCAGCACTACCCCCAGGACGATCGCATGTCCCACGTCCGATTGGCGGGCCTCTTCGAGGGCTGCCATGTCGAGCCCCACGAAAATGACGCGCGGCGGATCGGGCGGCGGCTCGGCTCCGTCCGGAGGCATGCGCATCATGGGGCCGCGCATCCTGCCCCCCGGAGGGCCGGTCGGTTCGAATTTGCGGAACACCTCGAACACCTGGACCCCGCTCGGCCTGGACACCAGCCGCCATTGATTGGCCTTGGAGCGCGAAACGGATGCGAGGTCCAGATCCTTTCCATACGCTGCGCCCACCTGGTCGAGATCGCTCGCGGCGACCACCGTGCCGTCCGCATCGGCTACGATCAGGTAGGCGATGTCGGGCTGCTGGGCCGTTTCGGTGAGCAGGCGCTGCAGCTGGAAACCGCCCCGCTGCATGCCCATCATACCGGTCCGGGTGCCGGCTTCAAACGCCCGGATCAGGGCCGCTCCCTTTTCCAGTAGCAGGCGGGTGGTGAACTCCTTCTCCCGGTGCACGTTCTCCACGGTCATGAACGTGAAAATCGGCAGCAGCACCGCCACCGAGCCGATGAGCACCCAGGGCGGCACCCCGGTCCAGAATTTTTTATACATCATTCGTGTAAACATGCTAAGCGGCTATCCCGTAAACCCGTGGCCCTTTCAGGCTTCAGCGGAGCTGTACCAGGGTGTTGAAAAACCGCGCCTAAGGCCGGCATCCGGCGTTGTGCGGCTTTTGTAAATGCTCACATATAATAGAATATGCTGCGCTTTCCAAACCGCCGCACGCCTTGCCTGACGGCCTGATGCTTGTTTTTCAACAACCGGGTAAGTGGTCTCCTATCCCCGTCTGACTCCCGGGGCGGCGTTGCCGGCCGCTCGAAATGCATTTCTCACCTCGCCCAGGCGGGAGTGCGCCTTCGAATCAGCTTGTACTCCCGGGCGTGACCCGAGGCTATCAAACCGCTTCTGAGCAAGAATCATGCAGAAGACACTTCATGCACCTCGGCAGCTTGGTCCGGCAGGCGTTATAGCCGCTCTCCTGTTGCTGGAGGCTTTCCGTTCGATGCAACCAGTGACAACAATCTGGATACTAAGTATTCAATGTATCCATGTAAATAGCGCTCTTCTGGATATAAAATATCCGCTTATTTGAAACTCAATCCAAGCTCGATCGTCATGTCATAGCCGTTAAAATAGAATATTAAAAACAAAATCAATTTATTACAATTGGATTTGCGTACTTGAAAATCAGACTGGCACAGGCATTGCTCTACGTCATTTCCGTGAATCAAATTCATACATCAAACGAAACGGAGGTTCAATCCATGCGAACAAAACACATCACTGCGATATTGCTGGTTCTGGCCATCGCCGGTATTGTCGGCTTTTCCGCGCCGTCCTTTGCCGGTTGGGGAAGAGGGGGCGGAGGCAATTGCCCAATGGTGGGAGGCGGATACGGCCCGGGCGGCGGCGCCGACCTGACGGACGAAGAAATCGCCGCACTGCAGAAGGAGCGCAACGCCTTCTTCGAAGAGACCCGTGACCTGCGGGACAAGCTCTACCAGAAAGGGCTCGAGCTCCGGGCCGAGATGGCCAAGCAGAGCCCGGATGCCAAAAAGGCCGCCGAGCTTCAGAAGGAAGTCTCCGGGCTGCAGGGCGAGCTCGACCAGAAGGTCCTGGATCAACGGCTCAAAATGCAGAAAGAGAACCCCAAGCTGTATGGCAAGGGGTTCGGCCGGGGCATGGGGCCGGGGTATGGCAGGGGGCCGGGCTCCAGGATGGGCATGGGCGGCATGGGCATGGGCATGGGCGGCGGCTACGGCCGCGGACCTTACGGGCAGTAACTGACGTTATGTTAAAGGGGGAGGCTCAACCTCCCCCTTTTTTTGCGCGGTAATTTATCCCTTTCAACATGCTGTCAAGTCTCGATCGAGGCCCCCTCCCTCTGCCCTCTTAAATGAAGCTATCTCCAAAATGCATCTGACAGTTGCCGGCGGCGTTACCCTCCTTTGAAAGATGCTCACCACACCTGCCGCGGCTTGCGCTTTTCATCGGCGTGCGCCTTGCCCTCGGCTGGGATCTGCTATTTTTAAAATGGCTTCATGTCAAGCCTGCTCAAGAGTGAATCTGAAGGTTGCGGTTGTTTTCGGACTCCGTCCGGCGATGAACCCGGCCGATGTTTTCATGCAGGTGAGCTGCCACTTGACAGTTCGGCGCCAACCGGGTAAAAAAATGTAAACATTTACATGGAAATGGTTCATGAGCACGATTCGCGATGTGGCCAGGATCGCCGCAGTGTCTACGGCAACGGTATCCCGCGTGATCAACTCGCCGGAGGTGGTCAGCCCGGAAACGCGGAACCGTGTCGCTAAAGCGATGAAGGCCTGCCGCTATCAGTACAACGCCCTCGCCCGCGGCTTTGTCACCCAACAATCCTACACCCTTGGGCTCATTGTCCCTTCTATCACCAATCCGATTTTTGCCGAATCCATTCGCGGCGTGCAGGATTTCGCCCACCGGGAAGGCTATCAGGCGCTGTTGGGCAACTCCGATTATGAATACGCCAAGGAGGCTCGGCTCTGCGAGGTTCTTCGCGAAAGACAAGTCGAGGGGTTGATCATCACCACCACCAAACTCAGGGGCAAGGTGCTCCGCGACCTATTAGACGACCATTTCCCCCTCGTTCTGCTATACAGCACCGTGAGAAAAGGCCCGATATCCGCGGTCGGGGTGGACAACTTTCGCGGGGGTTACAGCGCCACGGAGCACCTCATCCATTTGGGCCATCGGCGCATTGCCATGCTGGCCGGCAGGTTTTCCTTCTCGGATAAAAGTCTGCATCGGTGGCATGGCTATAAGAAGTGCCTGAGGGATCACCGCATCCCTTACGACCCTGCCCTGGTCCTGCAAACCCAATACGCCCTTGAAAACGGACGGGAGGGAATCAAAGCCCTCCTTGCCTTGGAGCAACCGCCCACGGCTGTGTTCTGCTCCAATGATTTCATGGCCATCGGGGCCATGCAGGGGGCCCGGGAAGTCGGCGTGGCCTTGCCCGAAGGTCTTTCCATCGTCGGTTTCGACGACATGGCCATAGCTTCGTATATCAACCCGGGCCTTACCACCATCCGACAGCCCGCTTATGAAATGGGGCGGCTGGGGGCTGAAATCCTGCTCAGCCAAATCAAGAGGAGAGACGGCAGGCCCATTCACAAAATTCTCGAGACCGGCATTGTCGTCAGAGAATCGACGGCCGGACTCACCGTTTGCGAACCAAAACGTAACTCTTCCCTGACATCCGGGAAGCATGTTTAAACCTAAGCAGGAACCCAAAGGCCAATGCATCGATGAATCGATCAAAACCACTCGAGGGCGTATGCAATAATTGTTTGTTGTACGGCCAAGCTATCCTAGGCGAACCCCTAACCGGAAGGAGGTCATCGTGAAAAAAGGTATGCAGGCATTTCCATTATTGGTTGCTGTATTCATGCTCGGCTTTTCCACCATAGGTTTTGCCGCGGAGACAGCCACTTGCTACAATTGCCCTCCGGAATGGGCGGACTGGGCCAGTCAGTTGAAGGCGATCAAAGACAACCTCGGCATCGACATCCCGCATGACAACAAGAACTCGGGGCAGACCTTGTCCCAACTCATCGCGGAGAAAAACAACCCGGTTGCCGACATCGCCTATTTCGGGGTGACGTTCGGGATCCTGGCCAAGGAGTCGGGCGTCGTCACCCCTTACAAGCCGGCTCTCTGGGACCAGATTCCGCAAGGACTCAAAGATCCCGAAGGCTGCTGGTTCACGATTCACTCGGGGACCCTGGGGCTTTTCGTGAACAAGGATGCCCTCGGCGGGAAGCCGGTCCCGAAGTCCTGGAAGGATCTGCTCAAGCCCGAATACAAGGGAATGGTGGGCTATCTGGACCCCAGTTCGGCCGCCGTCGGGTATTCGGCCGCCGTGGCCGTGAACATCGCCCTGGGCGGGACGCTGGACAACTTCGACCCGGCGATCCAGTATTTCAAAGAGCTGAAGAAGAATGATCCCATCGTCCCGAAGCAGACCTCTTACGCACGGGTGCTCTCAGGGGAGATTCCCATCCTGTTCGACTACGACTTCAATGCCTACCGGGGCAAGTACAAGGACAAGGCGAATGTGGAGTTTGTCATTCCGGCCGAGGGGACGCTCGTGGCCCCCTACGTCGTGAGTTTGGTGAAAAGCGGTCCGCACCCGGAAAACGGCAAGAAGGCGCTTGACTTCACACTGTCGGACAAGGGCCAGGCGGTCTGGGCCAACGCGTTCCTGCGGCCGGTTCGGCCGACGGCCATGCTCCCCGAACTGGCGGCCAAGTTCCTGCCGGAATCCGAGTACGCCCGCGCCAGATCGGTGGATTGGAAGAAAATGGCGGATGCCCAGGAGAAATTCCGCGACCGGTATCTCAACGAGGTGCGTTGACGCCCGGCCCGGTGCGCACCCCCGACCCGGAGGCGCACCGGGCATCGCTTCATTTTCACGTTGAGGGGGAAAATTGCAGAAGCGAAACAACTGGCTGTTACTGGCGCTGTTCGCACCGGCCTTTGCCGTGTTCGTCGCTTTTTTTCTTCTGCCGCTGGCGCGGCTGGCGTTTGCATCGGCCATGGGGCCCTCCGGGTTCAAGATCTACCTTGCGGCCATCACCACGCCGAGATACCTGGAAACCCTCGTATACACCATCCTCCTGTCGGCCGGGGTGACCCTCGTCACGCTCGTCATTTCCGGCATCGTGGGGGTCTTCCTCACACGCAATGAATTCCGCGGCAAGAGCCTTTTGGTTTCCATGTTGACGTTTCCGCTGGCGTTCCCCGGGGTGGTCGTCGGCTTCATGATCATTCTCCTGGTCGGTCGCCAAGGGTTAATGGGGGACATCACCAAACTTTTAACCGGCGAAAAGCTCGTCCTGGCCTATTCCATGGCCGGGCTTTTTCTGGGGTACCTGTATTTCTCGATCCCCCGGACGATTACGACCATCATGGCCTCCGCCGAGAAAATAGACAGAAGCCTCGAGGAGGCCGCCCGGTCCCTTGGGGCCTCGCCCTGGCGCGTGGTCAAAGATGTCCTCATCCCGGCCCTGGTTCCGGGCCTGATCTCCTCGGGGGCGATATGCTTTGCCACATCCATGGGCGCATTCGGGACCGCGTTCACGCTGGCGACCAACATCGATGTATTGCCCATCTTGATTTACACCGAGTTCACCTTGATCGCGAATATTGCCATGGCCGCCGCCCTCTCCATTGTGCTGGGGCTGATTACCTGGATGGCACTTTCGGTGGCGCGCGCCGCAGCCGGCAACAGCGTCGCTGCGGCAGGCTGACATGCAAAAAACCAAATCCATGCTGTTCCATGCCCAGTTCCTGTTCACCCTGCTGGTCTGCGCGTTCCTGATCGTGCCGGTGGTTCAGTCGGTGGTAGCGGGTCTGACCGAGAACTTCATAATGGGCGTCAAGAGCGGGTTGACGCTGCGCTGGTTCGTTCAAGTCTGGAGCCTTTACCGGGACACCATTTTCCTGTCCATCCTGATCGCCTTAACCTGCCTGGCCGTCACCCTCATCCTCGGGGTGCCGGCCGCCTATGCCATGGTCAAAAAGCAGAACCGCTGGACGCGGCTGTTCGAAGAGCTCCTGGTCACTCCGCTCGCCGTGCCCGGGCTGGCCATTGCCCTGGCGCTCATCATCAATTACGGGGGCTTTACGGGCTTTCGCACCAGCTGGATTTTTATCCTCGTGGGCCATGTTATCTTCACGCTGCCCTTCATGGTGCGCTCGGTGATCGCCATCATGAACTCCGTCAGCCTGAAAGAGTTCGAGGAGGGTGCCGCCAGCCTGGGGGCGGGTTTTTGGCAGCGCTTTTTCCAGGTCGTGATACCCAACGCCCTGCCGGGGATCCTGGCCGGATCCCTGATGGTGTTTACGCTCTCCATCGGCGAGTTCAATTTGACGTGGATGCTGCACACGCCCATGACCAAGACCCTGCCGGTGGGCCTTGCCGACAGCTATGCGTCCATGCGGCTGGAAATCGGCTCGGCGTACACGATCATTTTCTTCTTGATGATCATTCCCCTTCTCATCGCCATGCAATGGGTGGCCAAGCCCCGCCAAAGGGAGTTCGTGATGGAAAAATCTCACGCTGCAACAGGAGCGACCGTGCTGCGACCGATCGCCGCCGCATCGTGCTCGCCGGATCAAAAAGAGGGGGGGCGAAAGTTGTCGGGAACCGCCTTGCGCCTGGTAAACTGCGCCAAGACGTTCGTGGACGGGACCCGTGCCCTCGAGCCGTTCAACCTGAAGGTCGAGGCCGGTGAAACCGTCGTCATTCTGGGACCCTCCGGATGCGGCAAAACCACCCTGCTGAGAATCATCGCGGGCCTCGAGTCGCCGGATTCAGATGGCAGGGTTTATTTCGGCGAAGACGATGTGACGGATGTGCCCATTGAAAAACGCAACGTGGGCATGGTCTTCCAGAGCTACGCGCTCTTCCCCAACATGACGGTGGCTGAAAATATTGCCTATGGTCTGAAGGTGCGCGGCATCGAGGCGGCCCCGCGCCATCAGCGGGTGTCGGAGATGCTGGACATGATGAAGATCGGGCAACTCCAGAACCGGCACATCGATCAACTCTCGGGAGGCCAGAAGCAACGGGTGGCTTTGGCCCGGGCCATCGCTGTCCGGCCCAAGGTGCTTCTTCTGGACGAGCCCCTGACGGCGCTCGATGCCAAACTGCGCGATCTGCTGCGGGTGGAAATCGACTCCCTCCTGCGCTCTCTCGGCATTACCGCCATCTACGTCACCCACGACCAGTCCGAGGCGATGGCGTTGGGTGACAGGATCGTCGTTATGAACACGGCTCGGGTGGCTCAGGTGGGCTCACCCCGGGAAATCTACTTCGAACCCCAGACGCGCTTTGTGGCCGAGTTCATCGGTACGATCAACCGGCTGAAGGGTCGTCTCCAGGAGGACCGGCTGGTGTTCCCCGGGGGCAGCATCCCGCTGCCGGCGTCGTCTGCGGTTCGTGCCGGAGAAAACGGAAATGTCGAATTGTTTTTCAGGCCCGAGCATGCCGCCCTGGTCGAGTTCGGTCAAGGGCACCTCCATGCGACGGTGGTGGCCTCCTTCTTCATGGGGGATCGAACACGAGTGATCATCGAGGGCTCAAGCGACGATTATCTCACGATAGAAACGAAAGGCATTCAATCCTTCAAGAAAGGGCAGCGGGTAGAAGTGGCGATCGATCCCGGCGCCCTGTTACGCCTGGACTCATGAGACCTATGCTGATCGTTCAAATTTCCGATTTTCATCTCAAGCCCGAAGGCGTCCTCGCGTATGATGTGGCGGAGACCGCTTCTCCGCTGAGGCGCACCGTCGAACACATCAACCATCTCCAACCGATGCCGGATGCGGTTCTGATCACCGGTGATCTCGTGGACGAAGGCGCTTTCGAATCCTATCAGGTCCTGAGGGAAATCCTCGCGTCGCTTAAACTTCCTTTCTTCATGGTTCCGGGGAACCATGATCACAAGGCAGGCCTCCGTGAGGTTTTTCCTGAGCATCGCTACCTGAACGGCCATGTGGAGCCAGATGGGAATAAGGCTATCTGTTACACCATCGAACACTTCCCCGTGCGTCTGATCGGCCTCGACACGGTTATACCGGGGGAGCATGGCGGCGGTCTTAACCCCGGACGGCTTTCCTGGCTGGACAGGGTCCTTTCCGAAAAACCGGATGCACCCACGGTCATATTCATGCACCACCCTCCGTTTGCCTCCGGCATCGGTCACATGGACAAAGAGGTCTTTGCCGGAAGAAAGGAGCTCGCTTCCATTATCGGCAAGCACCCCCAGGTCGAGCGGATTACGTGCGGGCATATTCATCGTGCCATCAGCCGTCGTTTTGCCGGTACGACGGCGACGGTATGTCCGGGTGTCGGCATGCAATTGGTCCTGGACCTTCGGGAAGAGGCTTCATCCGCATTCATTTTGGAGCCGCCTGCCCTGATGCTGCACTTTTTCACGGAACTGTGGGGAGAGAAAACGTTGCTCACCCATGTCAGCATCATCGAGGACCATCCCCTTCAATATGGTGGAGCGCATCCATTTTTCGACGTTGTATCTCCGGGATAGAGTGAGTCATGCGGGCCATCCGATATGGCTGGAATACTCGAACTTGCCGACCACTTATGGTAGAATTTAAATTGCGCGGTACTACCCCGGTGTGGGTTGGTGCTGCGAAGGCCTGCTCATGTCGCCTTGCGAAGGGTGCGGCGGAGGGATGGTTTTGGAAACCCCGGTACTGATCATCGGCGGAGGGATTACGGGGGTCGGGCTCGCCCGGGATCTCGCCCTGCGCGGCGTTTCTTGCCTGTTGGTTGAACGCCGAGACATCTGCGCCGGTGCTTCCGGCGCCAACCACGGGTTGCTGCACAGCGGCGCGCGTTATGTCCGCAGCGACCCGGTGGCGGCTGTCGAGTGCCGCGAGGAAAGTGCTCTGCTCAAGTCTTTGGCGCCTCATTGCATCGAGGACACCGGTGGGCTCTTCGTGGCCGTGGCGGGCGACGATGAGCAATACGTGGCCGAGTTCCCCGGTTCCTGCGCCCGCTGCGGCATCGGTTGCCAGGCGATCAGCGTCGCCGAGGCACGGGAGATGGAGCCGGTCCTTTCCGACCGGCTGATCGCGGCCTTCCGGGTGGAGGATGCTTCCGTCGACCCGTTCCACCTCGCCCTGGACAATCTGGCCGAGGCCCTGGAACTCGGCGGCCGGGTGCTGCTGCACACCCGATTGACGGGGTTCATCATCGAAAACCGCCGCATCTGCGGCGCACGCCTGCGCCACGATCGCACCGGGAAAGAGGTGGTGGTCGAAGCGGGGCTGGTGGTGAACGCCGCCGGCGCCTGGGCGCGCGAGGTGGCCGGCCTGGCCGGAATCGATATCGACCTGCTCTACTCGAAAGGCAGCCTCCTTATCACCGACCAGCGCATCACGCACCGCGTCGTAAACCGGCTGCGGCCGGCCTCGGATGCGGACATTCTGGTCCCCGGCGGAACGGTTTCCATTCTCGGGACGACCTCTATCCCCATCAATGCCCTGGACCGCATCGTGCCCACGGTAGAAGAGAGTGATGCCATCATCCACATGGCCTCGGCCATGGTGCCGTCGCTTCAAACCACCCGGTTCATCCGCGCCTACGCCGGCGTCCGGCCCCTGGTCGGCTCCCGGTCGTTGAAGGACGGCCGGGCCTTGAGCCGCGGCTTTGCCCTGATGGATCACGCCGCCGATGGGCTCGACAATTTCGTATCGATTGCGGGCGGCAAGCTGACGACGTATCGACGCATGGCCGAAAGAACCGCCGACCTGGTCTGCCGGAAACTGGGCGTTGCGCGCTCCGGCCTCACGCGGGTCAAGCCGCTCACGGCCTGCGCCGCCAACCAGTGGACCGCGGCGGGCCTTTCTCCGAGGCTTTGGATGAAGGCCCGGAAACCGGAAGATCTCCTGTTGTGCGAGTGCGAAATGGTGCCAGCCAGCGCCGTGGATGCCGTCATTGCCGGGATCCATCAGCAGGGCGGGACCTCCGATCTCTACGCCATCGGCCGCCGCAGCCGCATCGGCAAAGGCACCTGCCAGGGCGCCTTCTGCGGCGTGCGCATCTGCGCGTACCTCTACGACCGCGGCGATCTCGTTGGGCGCGAGGGGCTTACGGACCTGCGTTCCTTCCTGAGCGCCCGCTGGCGGGGGATGCGCCCCATTCTCTGGGACGCCGCACTGCGCCAGGAGGAACTGCAGGAAGCGCTGCACTGCGGCTATTTCGGGCTGGAACTGGAGGGCCGACCGTGACGGATCCCGCGCGCATCGCCTGCGATGTCTGTGTTGTCGGAAGCGGCATGGCCGGCATGTCTGCGGCACTTTTTGCCGCGAACCGGGGGCTTGCCACCGTGCTGGTGGGCCGGACCGGCGAGATCATTTTTGCCACGGGACTGCTGGACCTGCTGGGCGTGCACCCGCTGGAGGAAGGTAAAACCTGGAGCGACCCCTGGGCGGGGGTGGCCGCGCTGGTCAAGGACCTGCCGCGCCATCCCTATGCGCGCCTGGCGGCCGGGGAAATCCGTGCCGCCTTCGACGAGCTGCTGCGGTTCTTTGAGGCCAACGGCCTGGCATACGCAGGGCATCCGGAGCGCAATGTGGCCGTCCCGACGGCGGTCGGCACCCTCAAAACGACCTACCGGGTGCCCCGGACGATGTGGCAGGCCGTGGCGGCCCGGGAGCGCAGGGCGTCCTGTCGGCTGGTGGACATTCAGGGGCTCAAGGGGTTCAGCGCCCGGCAGATCGCGGACACGCTAGGGCCTGTCTGGCCGGGCCTCCAGACGGCGCGGGTCGTGTATCCGGACACGCACGCGGCGAGCGAGGTCTTTGCGGAGCGCCTGGCCCGCTCGCTTGAACTCGACCGGAACCGCGGGAAGTTCGCCGAGGCCCTCGCGCCCCACGTCAAAGGGGTTGACGCCGTGGGTCTGCCCGCCATTCTGGGGATTTCCCGGCCGGTGCACGTCATGCAGGATATCGAGCGGCGCCTCGGGGTGGCGCTGTTCGAGATCCCCACCATGCCGCCCGGCGCGACGGGGCTGCGCCTGAAGGAAGCGTTCGAAAGCGGGCTCGGGGACTGCGGGGTGAGGCTTCTGCTTGAAAACAGGGTCTTTCGTGCCGTTGACGATTCGTCCGGCGGATTTCTGATCGAGGCCGGGCGCAGCGACGCCGAACATCTCATCGCAGCCACCTCCGTCATTCTGGCGACCGGCCGCTTCATGGGCGGCGGCCTCCAGGCGGACCGGCGCGGCGTGCGCGAGTCCCTGTTCGATCTCCCGGTGCACCAGCCGGAGGGACGGGACGGCTGGCATCGCCAGGATTTTCTCGATCCGAAAGGCCATCCCGTCAACCGCGCCGGGCTCGAGATCGACGACAGCTTCCGGGTGCTCGCGGCTTCGGGCCGCCCGGCGCATGCGCATCTTTTTGCCGCCGGCTCGATTCTCGCCCACCAGGACTGGATTCGCATGAAATGCGGCGCGGGGCTGGCCATCGCCACGGCTTACGGCGCTGTACAGGGGGCTGTGAAAGCGCTCAAGGCCCAAGGTCCGCCGCTCCGGCGTTTTTAAGTTTCTTGCTACAAGCACCCCGCGACACGCCTTTGAATCGTCAATCCATTGCGGTGGGTTTCAGCACGGGCATGTCCGCATCGGCGTCGAAGGTGCGGACGAGCCGGATTCCTTCCAGCGGCAGGATCACGATCTCCGAAGTGATGAGGACCGGGCAGGTCCCCGGGATCAGGTGACCGCCGTGCGCATGGCCCTGGGAGTCGCTGAGGGCCGCGTGCAGGTGCACGCAGGTCTCTCCATTTTGCTCTTCCCCGATGGTTCCCTGCCCGCCGACGACCTCCACCGGTTCTGTGAGATGTCTGGGGTCGCTGTAGCCGCCGCCGGTCTTGTTGCCCAGGGGGACGACAACGAAAAGGGATGCCCGCCTCAGGCTGGCGATGCAGCTGGTGATGGCGCCCGCCCGGATCCCTCGCAGGCGGCAGACGTCCGCGATTCCCGTGATGAGGTCCATACCGGGAGAAAGGCGGATAAATACGGCCTGTCTCAATTCCGTTTGAGTGTGTGATATCGTCATGATCGTTATTAATTAGCCTAAAGACCGGGTCGGTGTAAAGCCCATGAGCCTCGTTCTGTTCAGCAAAGTCATTGTCACCGTCGGCATGGTGCTTGCGCTCTCCGCGATTGCCGAGCGTGTCAGCCCGCGGGTCGCAGGCCTTCTGTCCGGCTACCCGATGGGGGCGGCGATCGCGCTGTTTTTCATGGGCCTGGAGATCAGCCCCGATTTCGCGGCCCAAAGTGCGGTTTACACCCTGGTCGGTCTGGTAGCCTCCCAGGTGTTCGTCTACGGCTACTACCGGGCCTCGGCGGCGCTGCATCGCCAGGTCATCCCCGCCGCCACGCTTACGGCTCTGGGTGGGTATTTCGCAATGGCCTGGCTGCTGCACTTCATCCCCTTTTCGCCCACCGCGGCCGTCCTGGTCCCGGTCGCATCGATTTTGATATTCACCCGCCTGTTCCGAAAGGTCCCCAATGTCGCCATCACCCGCAGCGTCCGGTTTACTTTTGTCGTGCTGCTGTTGCGCGCCGGCCTGGCGGCGCTCATCATTCTCGCCGTCACCGGAGCGGCCCGGGCGGTCGGGCCGGCCTGGGCCGGGCTTTTTGCCGCTTTCCCGACGGCCCTGTTCCCGCTGATATTGATCGTGCACATCACCTATGATAAAGCTCATGTGCATACGATCATCAAGAACTTCCCGCTGGGGCTGGGCGCGCTGATCGCATACGCCCTGGCGGTTTCGTTGTTGTACCCGCCTTTGGGGATTTACGGGGGAACGCTTGCGGCCCTTGCGGTGGCAACCCTGTACCTGCTGGCTTACGGCGCCGTCGTCGGCAGATTGCGCCGGGCGCGCACAGATCGTGGCTGAGCTTCGAGGTGAATTTTTTCTGACGAGACACAACCCAAGGAGGGTCCGTCATGGACAAGAACCTGTTGACGCTGATCGACACGGCCATCCAACGCGAAGAAGCTGCCTATGCCTTTTACATGGCCCTTCACGGCCGGGTACTAGACGCCGGGGTGAAGGACACCATTCAGTGGATCGCCGGGGAGGAGCAGAAGCACCGGGCGTTTCTGATCAAGTACCGGGAGGGCGGTTACGGGCAGGGTGAGCTGCGGTTGAGCGATGTGGTGTACTACAAGATTGCCGAACACCAGGCGGAGCCGACGGTTTCAACGGACATGAGCAGCTCGGAGGTTTACCTCGTGGCCGCTCACCGCGAATCACGCTCGCACCGGTTTTATGCCGAACTGGCCAACCAGCATCCGGCCGGGGATGTACGGGACATGCTGCTTAAAATGGCCAACGAGGAATTGAAGCACAAGGAGAAGATGGAATACCTTTATACCAACACCACGTTTCCCCAAACCTCCGGGGGCTGAGCGCCGGCAATAAAGCCGCGGTTCGCCCGGAACCTCCCGAGCGGCCCCCGGGTATAATCAACCGCCATCGTCATCCCTGCGGCTGAATCCTGACGGGGCACCCCCCGTGATTGGAATGGGAGAGGCGTCGTGTCCCCTGACCCCTTTCCGCCGAGGGTGGACCTACTTCGCGGGTGCCACCGGGATAATGGTCACGGGTATGGCCGAGTTCTTGAGGACCTTTTCCGTCACGCTTCCGAAACGGAAGTGGCCTTTCTCGCCGTGGCTGGCCATGACCACGATGTCCACCTTTTCCGCATCGATCAGCTTCAGGATTTCCTGGGCCGGGTCGCCCACGGCCACGTGCTTGATATACAGCGGGCAACCATCCAGGTATTTTTCACAGATCTGGCCGAGGCGCTTGGTGGCGGTTTTGCCGGCATGCTCCATGAGTTCCTGCACGCGCTTTTCCTCGAACGCACCGTACCAGCCGTCGTGGTGGGCCACGTCCTCGATTACGTACAGCACATGGATCTCCGCCCCATACCGTTCGGTGAGCGACTTGACGTGAGGCAACGCTTTCTCGGCGATTCTGGAAAAATCAGTCGGCCACAGGATCTTCTTCACTTCCATGGTCGAACCTCCCTTTTGCGGCGAACGATTTTTGATCGTGCCGTAAATCTAACTATCGCCCCGCCGTTGTAAAGGCGCGGCGCATGTCCGGCCGATCGCCCGGCTCACCTGCCGATCCGGCACTTGCCGCAACCGCAGACCGGGCACTCGACACCGGGTATGTCCTCCAATGACGCCGGGTCGCTATGCGTCACCCGGTCGACAAAGACCTTGAACGCGTGACCGCACTCCTTGCAGAGTGCATCCACTTCATCCCGGTCGGTCTTCTCTGTGTTCATGCTGGCCACCTCCGTTGCACTTCCCGGCAATTGGCCCGCCGGGGATGTCGTTGCACGCAGGCCCCCCCGAAAAAAAATCCCGCGGGGTGGCCCCGCGGGATCATGGTCAAGGCCGGGCGCGCCTGCTATTTTTTCTTGTCATCCTTGACCTCTTCGAAGTCCGCATCCACCACGTCCTCCTCGGGTTTGGAGGCCTTGGCGCCTTCCGCAGCACCTGCGCCCGCGCCTGCTTTCTGGCCGTCAGCCTGGGAGGCCTGCTGGTACATGGCCTCGGCCAGCTTGTGGGAGGCATTGGTGAGTTCCTCGCTCAAGCGACGGATTTCGTCCTTGTCGTCGCCCTCCATGGCCTTGCGCAGCTTGTCGATGGCCTCCTGGATCTTGGTCTTGGTGGCCGCATCCACCTTCTCGCCCAGGTCCTTGATGGAACGCTCCGTGGAATAGATGAGCGTATCGGCGTGGTTGCGTGCATCCACCAGTTCGCGTTTCTTGTGGTCGTCCTCGGCGTGCGCCTCGGCGTCTTTGACCAGCCGCTCGATTTCATCCTTGGTCAGGCCGGAGGAGGCCGTGATCTGGATGGACTGCTCCTTGCCGGTGGCCTTGTCCTTGGCCGACACGTTCACGATGCCGTTGGCGTCGATGTCGAAGGTGACCTCGATCTGCGGGACCCCCCGCGGCGCCGGGGGAATGCCGACGAGCTCGAAACGGCCCAGCGTCTTGTTGTTGGCGGCCATCTCGCGCTCACCTTGGAGCACGTGGATCGAGACCGCCGGCTGGCTGTCCGTGGCGGTGGAGAAGACCTGGCTTTTGCGCGTCGGGATGGTGGTGTTCTTTTCGATGAGCTTGGTCATGACGCCCCCCAGGGTCTCGATGCCGAGGGACAGCGGTGTTACGTCTAGCAGCAGCACGTCCTTGACATCGCCTTTCAGCACGGCGCCCTGAATGGCCGCACCCACGGCCACGACCTCGTCGGGGTTGACCCCCTTGTGAGGTTCCTTGCCGAAGATTCGCCGTACCCGTTCCTGAACAGAGGGCATGCGCGTCATCCCGCCCACCAGGATTACCTCGTGGATCTCCCGCGGGCTCAGGCCCGCGTCTTTCATGCAGGTCCGGCAGGGCTCCTCCAGCTTGTCCAGCAGTTCGGAGACCAGCCCCTCCAGCTTGGCGCGGGTGATCTTCAGGTTCAGGTGTTTGGGACCGCTCGCGTCGGCCGTGATGAACGGCAGGTTGATGTCGGTTTCCATCGACGTGGACAGTTCAATCTTGGCCTTTTCCGCGGCTTCCTTCAGGCGCTGCAGCGCCATCTTGTCGTTGCGCAGGTCGATGCCCTGGTCCTTCTTGAACTCGTCCGCCAGATAGCTGATGAGGCGCATGTCGAAGTCGTCGCCGCCCAGGTGGGTGTCGCCGTTTGTGGCCTTCACCTCGAAGACGCCCTCGCCGATTTCGAGCACGGAGATGTCGAAGGTGCCGCCGCCCAGATCGAACACCGCGATCTTCTCTTCACGCTTCTTGTCCATGCCGTAAGCCAGGGCCGCCGCGGTCGGCTCGTTGATGATCCGCAGCACGTTCAGGCCCGCGATCTTGCCGGCGTCCTTGGTGGCCTGCCGCTGGCTGTCGTCGAAGTAGGCCGGTACGGTAATAACCGCGTCGTTCACCGTTTCACCCAGGTAGTCCTCGGCGTACTTCTTGATGAAGGCCAGAATGAACGAGGAGATCTCCGCCGGGCTGAACTGCTTGCCGCGGATGGAGATGTGGGCATCCCCGTTGGACGCCTGGTCGATTCGGTAGGGCAGCACTTTCTTGTCGTACTGTATTTCTTTGGAGGAGAACTTTCGGCCGATCAGCCGCTTGACGCCAAACACGGTGTTTTCCGGGTTGGTGATCGACTGGCGCTTCGCAATCTGTCCGACAAGACGCTCTCCGTTCTCGGCGATGGCCACTACGGAAGGGGTGGTTCGCCCGCCTTCCGGGTTGGTGATGACCTTTGGGTCGCCCCCTTCCATGATCGCGACGCAGGAATTGGTGGTCCCAAGATCGATTCCGATAACCTTCGACATACCCTGTACCCTCCTTGGTTCTTACGGTTCGAATCTATTTTGGCGTATCATTGCCCGGTGCCACTGAGCCGGGTTGTGCTAGGCTGATTGCCGGGCCGCATCCCGGGGGGCGGCCACCACCACCAGCGCCGGCCGCAGCAGTCGGCTGCCGATCATGTATCCCTTCTGCATCTCGCGCAGCACGGTGTTTTCCGCGAGTTCGTCGGACTCCTCGCGCAGGATCGCCTCGTGGTATTCCGGGTTGAAGGGCTTTCCCACGGCCGCGATGGGCATCACCTTGAATTTCTCGAAAATGCGGAGCAGTTCCTTGAGGGTCAGGCTCAGGCCTTCGGCCAGTTTTTTATCCGGCGCGGAGTTGGAAGCCGAGGCCTGGATGGCGAGCTCGATGTGATCCACGGCCGAAAGCATTTCCTTGAGAAGGGATTGAACGGCATACTTGCGGAAATCGTCCATCTCCCGGGCCGTGCGTTTCCGGTAGTTTTCGAATTCGGCGGACACCCGCAGCAACTGGTCGCGGGTTTCGTCGTATTCCTTCTCCTTGGCGGCAAGCCTGTCTTCCAAATCCCGGATGCGTTCTTCAGCGGTCGGCGCATGGGGCTGCCCGGATGTGTCCGCTGGCGCCGTTTCCTCGGGTGCCGCATCAGCAGCCGCCGGAACATCGTCCGCTTCGGTCACGATTTTGATCCGCTTGGATTCAGGCATGATGCAACGATCTCCAGTTCCTCCCAGTAATTCGTGGACAAACATAAGGCAGTCTGTCCGTCTGTCAAGAAAAAGAGACCAGGCTTTTTACCGGGATAATTAGGTGCTTACTGGGCAGATGGGGGATGCGGGCGGTGGGCTATTCACTCACGTCAAGGGTCCCAGAAAGGGCCCCCGGAACACCGGCAACCGGTAACGGAGCACGACACAGCCTGCGTCACTTATCGCTGCTTCCTTCCGGACCTGACGAGGTTCGCGACCGTCTGTTGCGTGGCGACCGGCCGGGTGGATCCGGGAGCCCTTGCTGGAACCCTTGGCGTGGCCGTTGAGCCTGGCATGGGGGAGGTGTGCTCACAGGCAACCGTTGGCTGCCTGCTGTTGCACTTTCCAAGACTACCATACTCCATTGGCTCTTTTTTTCAAGGGGAAAGGTTGTGCTGCGCGCGTCGGGCAACCTGCCGCAGGTTGACTTGTAAACGGGGGTAACATATTTATCGAAGCGCATCAATGGGCCAGGCGTTCTCGCGCCCCGACCGCCGGGACCGGTTGCATGAACCTCGAAACAGAATCTTTCGTGAGCATGGAATATGACCAGGCAGGCATCGGCCGACTTTAGCCGGCTGGACCGGCTCGTGGACGCGGCCCTGACGAAGCTCAGCCTCATCGCGGAAGGCGAATCCGTTCTGATCGGTGTTTCCGGGGGGCCGGACTCGGTCGCGCTGTTGCACCTGCTGCTTGATCGGGCGCCGGCCCGCCGCCTGCATCTCGGTATTGCCCATCTTAACCATCAGCTGCGCGACAGTGCCGACCGGGACGAGGAATTCGTCCGGCAGCTGGCCGGAGACCTGGGTCTGCCGTTTCATGGGCACCGGGCCGACGTCCGGGCCCGGCAGGCGCGTTGCCGACTGTCTCTCGAAGAGGCGGCCCGGCAGGTCCGTTACGCATTTTTCGAGGAGGTGTGTGCTGCCAACGGTTATGCGAAGATCGCTCTTGGCCATCATGCGGACGACAATGCCGAGACACTGCTCCTGCATCTGCTGCGCGGCAGCGGGCGGCTGGGACTCGCCGGCATTCCGGCCGTCCGCGCCGGGATCACCATCCGGCCCCTGATCTTCGCCACCCGCTCCGACATCGCGGAGTACCTTCGAACCCGGGGGATTGCGTACGTGAGCGATCCCACGAACACGGACAGCACCTTTCTTCGCAACCGAATCCGTCACCGTTTGATTCCGGATCTGGAACGCGACTACCACCCGGGGATGCGGGCCGTTCTCAGCCGCACCGCTCTCATCCTGAGGGCCGAGGAAGAGTGGCTCGACAGCCTGGTCGAGCCGATTTACGGAAGTCTGCTCACGGCCGACGGGGAGGGCCGTGTCGGCCTTTCGGCGCCCGCGCTCGGCCGGCTGCCGCTCGCTGCCGCCCGCCGGGTCGTCCGCAAGGCGCTCATCCAGGTCAAGCATGATCTGCGCCGCGTCGCCTTCGACCATGTCGAGCAGGTGCTCGATCTGGTGAGGCGCACCACGGACGCCGGCCCCCTGCACCTGCCGGGTCGTGTCCATGTGCGCCGCCAGGGGGACGAGATCATCGTCTCGCGGTCGGAAGGCGTAAGCGGCCGGCCTCTGCCCGATGAAGCGCCGCATGACTTCGAGTACCGCCTGGCCGGCTGCGGCGGCCTGACGATCCTGGAAACCGGGGATTGCATCCGCCTGTCCGAGGTGGCCGCCGCCGCGATCCCGGAGCTTGCCGGCCGCAGCCCGCAGACGGTCTACATGGACATGGCGGCCGTCGAATTTCCCGTGATGGTCCGCAATTTCCGTCCGGGAGACCGGTTTTCGCCCCTGGGCCTGGCCGGCACCCAAAAGCTCAAAAAGTACTTCATCGACCACAAGGTCCGCCGGGAAGATCGTCGCCGCTGCCCGCTGCTCATCAGCCGCGGCCGGCTCCTGTGGGTCGCCGGCCACCGTCTGGACGGCCGGGCCGGGTTGAGCCGGCAGACACATCGGGTGCTCAAGGCGGAGCTTTTTCTTGCGAAACAGTAGGCAGTGATTACCATCGCCTGCCTTACCAAACCAAGGCGTTGAAAAACCGCGCCTGAGGGAGGCCGGGAACCGGCATTGCACGGCTTTTGTAAATGTTCACATATTAGGCAGCGTTTTCCAAAACGCCGCACGCCTTGGCTGACGGCCTGATGCTTGTTTTTCAACAGCCTGTCACATCATGTAAACCGTCACGCGCAGACCCGTTTTGTTTGCATGCCGGCCCTCCCAAAGGGGGTGCGCTGCACCGCTGCCCAATTTGGCACTTGAATTTTTAAGCCAGATACGAAATACTTGGCTCGTTATGTCCTATATCCTGGACTTGCCCCACAGCCTTAGGAGGTAATCCGTTTTGAACCCGTTTTATAAGAATATGGCGTTGTGGCTGGTCATCACCCTCATGATGGTCATGCTTTACAACATCTTCAGTCAGCAGCACCTCAGCGAATCCGGCATGAATTATTCGCAGTTTCTATCCATGGTGAACGACGATCGGGTGGCGGAGGTCGTCCTTCAAGGCCGGGAACTCCTCGTGACCGACGTCAACCGCGTCCGCTACAAGGTATACGCCCCACCGGATCCCGAGCTGATGCCCCTGCTGCGGCAGAAACGAGTGGTGATCAGCGCCAAGCCCGAAGCCGATTCCCCCTGGTACATGTCGCTGCTGGTGTCGTGGTTTCCGATGCTGGTGCTGATCGGTGTGTGGGTCTTCTTCATGCGCCAGATGCAGTCCGGCGGCGGCAAGGCCATGTCCTTCGGCAAAAGCCGCGCCCGGCTGATGTCGGACACCTCGGAGAAAGTCACCTTTGCCGACGTGGCCGGCATCGATGAGGCCAAGGAGGAGCTGGAGGAAATCGTCGACTTCTTGAAAGACCCCAAAAAATTCACCCGCCTGGGCGGCCGGATCCCCAAGGGGGTGCTGCTGATGGGCCCGCCGGGAACGGGCAAAACCCTGCTCGCCCGCGCGATCGCGGGCGAGGCGGGTGTGCCCTTCTTCAGCATCAGCGGCTCGGACTTCGTGGAGATGTTCGTCGGCGTGGGCGCCTCCCGCGTGCGGGACCTGTTCGTGCAGGGCAAGAAGAACGCACCGTGCATCATCTTCATCGACGAGATCGACGCCGTCGGCCGGCACCGCGGCGCGGGCCTCGGCGGCGGGCACGACGAACGTGAACAGACCCTGAACCAGCTGCTGGTCGAAATGGACGGCTTCGAGTCCAACGAAGGCGTCATTCTGATTTCGGCCACCAACCGCCCCGATGTGCTCGACCCGGCGCTGCTGCGCCCCGGGCGCTTCGATCGCCAGGTCGTGGTCTCGCTGCCGGACATCAAGGGCCGCGAAAAGATCCTCAAGGTTCACATGCGCCGGACACCGGTTTCCCAGGACGTGAGCGTGCTGACGCTGGCCAAGGGCACTCCCGGGTTTTCCGGGGCCGATCTCGAAAATCTGGTGAACGAGGCGGCCCTGCTGGCCGCCAAGCGCGGCAAAGAGCACATCGACATGCGCGACTTCGAGGACTCCAAGGACAAGGTCTACATGGGCCTCGAGCGCAAGTCCAAGGTGATCAAGGACGAGGACCGCAAGGTGACGGCCTACCACGAGGGCGGCCACGCCCTGGTAGCGCGCTTCCTGCCGGAAACCGACGCCGTCAACAAGGTGACCATCATCCCCCGCGGCCGGGCGGCCGGTGTGACCTGGTTCCTGCCCGAGGAAAGGGATTTTAAGTTCCGAGATCAGCTCGAAAGCGAGCTATCGGTGGCTTACGGCGGCCGTGTTGCCGAGGAAGTCGTCTTCAACCGCATCAGCACCGGCGCGGCCAACGACATCAAGCAGGCCACCGCCCTGGCCGAACAGATGGTGCGCCGCTGGGGCATGAGCGACACCCTTGGGCCGCTCAACTACTCCAAGGGCGAGGAGACGATTTTCCTGGGGCGGGAAATCGTCCAGCACCGCGATTATTCCGATGCCACGGCCGAGAAGATCGATGACGAGATCAACCGGCTGATCAAGGCCTGCTACGAGCGCTCCCGCAGCGTACTGCTGGAGAATCTGGACATCCTGCACAAGCTGGCCGGCATCCTGCTCGAAAAAGAAACCATCATGGGCAAGGAGCTGGACGAACTCATCCTGTCCATGCGCCCGGGCATTAAGCTGCTTTCAAAGAAAATCGAGGCCGACGAGGAACCGCCTCCGCGCCAGGAGCTGCCCCCCCAGGAGGATCCCAAGCCGGAACGGGTGTCCTGATGCGGCTCCGGAAGGCCTACCGGCTCGAATGGGGCCGACATGTCCTCGAATTGGGCCGCCGGACCTGCATCATGGGGATCCTGAACGTGACGCCGGACTCATTTTCGGACGGCGGTCTCTTTTTGGATCCGGCGGCGGCCGTGGCGCAGGGCGAGAGGCTGGCGGCCGAGGGGGCGGACATCATCGATATCGGCGGGGAGTCGACCCGGCCCTTTTCCGAACCGGTGGCGGCCGAGGAAGAAATCCGCCGCGTGGTGCCGGTGATTGCCGAGCTGGCGCAGCGGGTGTCGGCGCCCATCAGCATCGACACCACCCGGGGCGTCGTCGCACGGCGGGCGCTCGAGGTGGGTGCGGCCATGGTGAACGACATCTCCGCGCTCCGGAGAGATCCGTCCGTGGCGGCCGTGGCGGCGGAGTTCGGGGCGCCCCTCTTCCTGATGCACATGCAGGGCGAACCCCGGACCATGCAGGTCGCCCCCGGCTATGATGACCTGATCGGCGAGATTCGGGATTTTCTGCAGGCTGCCGCCGCCGCGGCTGAGGCGCAGGGGGTTCCGCGATCGATGCTCATCGCGGACCCGGGGATCGGCTTCGGAAAAACCTCGGCGCACAACCTGCAGTTGATCCACCACCTGGCTGAGCTTGCCGCTCTGGACATGCCCATCCTGGTCGGCCCCTCCCGCAAAGCCTTCATCCGTCGGCTCGTCGCAAAAACCGGAGAAAGCGACATTGCCCCGGACGCTCCGATGGTGGCGATCGGCACCCAGGCCGCGGTGGCGGCGGCCATCCTCAACGGCGCCCACATCGTGCGCGTGCACGATGTGGGCAATACTGCGGCGACGTGCAAGGTGGTGGATGCGATTGTGAATTGTTGAATGACCGGGGTGTTGGGTTAAAAAATCGTTACGGCTCAGCTATCTGAAATCATTTTTAACTGCGGAATGCGCGAAAGTGCCTTGATGAACGAAGCGCAAACAACAGCTTGGCTGCCCATTTCGCGTATTTCGCAGTTCCCTCTCCCCCGTCAATCATAACCCAACGACCTATCCGCTCAGCTCTTTTGCGCGGATACCCATCCCAGAAACCCGTTGATGCTGTTGCCCAAGAAGTATTTCTCCCGCTTCTGCGCCGGCGGCGGAAACTGGTCGAGAGCCGATAGCAACGGGTCCTCGGCCAGAAGCCCCTCCATGCAGCGCTGAACCGCCGCATCCCCGGTCGGCCCGCCGATGCGATCCCTCATCCATTTGTCCCAAAATACCAGTTGCGCACGGTGGCGGGTCAGCAGCGCCGCCCCATCCTCGATCATGCCGAAGTGGCCGACCCCCATGCGCGTCGGGGCGCAGGCGATGAGGGCGTCGATGCTCGCGAGCGCTGCGTTCATGAAGAACCTGGGCGGGGTGGCCGGTCGCATGTACTCGCGGCCTCCGGCGAAACGGTACCATACGCCGCAGGCCTCGCCGGCGAACAGGCATGCCGGGGTGACATAGCTGACATGATGCGGGGAATGGCCGGGTGTAATGAGCGCCGCGATGCCGTCCGCGGCAAAGTCCTGCGCCGGGACGAAGCGCTCCGGCGGCACAGGATCGAGCGGACCGTAAGCGTCGGCCACGGCACCCAGGATTCTCCGGGTGCCCTCCCACAGCTGGGTCGGGTCAACCAGGTGGGGGATGCCGTTCTCGTGGCAGACGATCCGGGCCTGGGGGAACCTGGCGGAGACCTGGCCGATCGCCCCGGCGTGGTCGAGGTGAATGTGGGTCAGAAGAATGTAGTCCAACCGCGCGATACCGAGCGTGTCCAGCGCGGTAAGCAGCTGACCGGTGGTGGAGGCGGGACCGACGTCCACGAGAAACGACGGCCGCCCCTGGACGATCCAGGCGCTGATGAAATCGGAGAAACCGTCCAAGGGCGGGGTGAGCGGTATCATGAAGGCATGATCGCCGCAGGGTCGAATGTCGGCCTTCATGGGCGAGACCTCCGTTCCGGCAAATAGCGTCGGCAATGCCGTCTTTTACTGCGGGATGGTTTTAGCAGAGGCGGGCAAGCGGCGCAAGCACCCGCGGCCGGGCGAGCGGCAGATCAGCGGGTGCTGCCGCAGGGAGAAGGATCAGGCCCGGCCGGTCTCCTTGAGTTTTTCGCGGTAGATCTGGTAGAAGGCCAGATGGTCGGTCAGCCCGCGGCTCATGATCTTGCCGAAGTCCTCGATGTTCTTCGTGTTGATGATGAGGTTGACGCTTTTCATGAAGGCGGTCATGTTGTCCATCGTCCGGTGGCGGCCGGTGATCATGGCGACGAAGATGTTGCGCCGCACGGACATCCCGAGGCGTTCCAGGTAAATGAGGACCCCGTTGGCGTCCGGGTTGTCGGTGTCGAAATCCTCATTCACCACCACGATGTCGTAAACATGGTAGCGCATGCGCTTGAGGGCATCCCGCGCGTTGTCCGCCACCGTGATCTGGTATTCCATCAGCTCGAGGGTGTCGGTGATGGTTTTGCGCAGCAGCGGCTGCTGCTCGCAGACCAGCGCCGTCTTACCCTCTTCTTCGACGAAGTCAAACGGCCGGTCGGTGGGGTTGTAGGCGCTGGTGTCGATTTCGTTCAGGGGCACCTTGGCCCGGGGGGCCGGGGCCTCGCTGTTGACCGTGAGGGGGGTGCGGCACTTCGGGCAGGGGAAGGACGCAGATTTGCCCGGCGGGATTTTGTCGTCGGCGATTTTGAACTTGCCTTGGCAGTTGCTGCAAATGATTTCCATGGTGCACCTCTCCTCAGTGAAACCGGAGCCGCCGGTCGACGATGCGGTCCACGTGTCCGGGCCATGATGGCAGCGCGTGTTGGAACCGGCTTTCATCCATGACACTGAACCCTGACACCGCCCTAAATCATCTTGCTGTACGTGCGGTCGATTTCCAGCTTGCTGATGTCGGTGGTCGCCTCTCCCCGTGCGCTCTTGATCATATCGATGCCCCGGCCCACCGCTCCACGGTGGGAGGCAAAGGCCATGGCGGTTTCCTGGGTGATCTCGCCCTGCTCGTAGAGGCTCACGATGTGCTGATCGAAGGTGGTCATTCCGAAGGCGTTGCCGGCTTCCATGATGTCGTAGAACGTCTTGCCCTCGGTCTCGCCGTTGAGGATCGCGTCCTTGACCCGCAGGCTTGTGCCCAGGATCTCGAAGGTGGCGACCCGCCCGCCGCCCGCCTTGGGCAGCAGCCGCTGGCAGACGACATAGCGCAGAGAGTCCGCCAGCCGGATGCGGATCTGCTGTTCGTCCTCGTTGGGGAACATGCCCAGGACACGGTTTATGGTGGAGCCGGCGTCGGTGGTGTGCAGGGTGGTCAGCACCAGGTGGCCTGTTTCCGCGGCGCTCAGGCCGATCTCCACCGTTTCCCGGTCGCGCATTTCACCCACGAGGATCACTTTGGGGGCTTGCCGAAGGGCGGCCCGCAGACCGTGGGCGTAGGTGTCGAAGTCCATCCCGAGCTCGCGCTGGTTGAAGGTGGACTTCTTGTGGGGATGCTGGTATTCGACCGGGTCCTCCAGGGTGACGATGTGCACCGAGCGCCTTTCGTTGATCTCGTCCAGGATGGTGGCCAGACTGGTGGTCTTGCCGGAGCCCGTAGCCCCGGTGACAAAGACGATCCCGTTTTTTTCCTTGGCGATCTGGTACAAGGTCTTGGGCAGCCCGCGCTCCTCGATGGTCGGGATCTTGGACTCCAGCTTGCGGCAGACGATTGAGAAGTTGCCGCTCTGGGAGAAGATGTTCACCCGGAAACGGGCCTTACCGGGCAGGGCGTAGGAAAGATCGCATGAGCCGGTCGTGAGCATGGCCTCGGTCAGCCGGCGGTCCTGGTTGATGAGGTTGAGCGCGATGACCTCGGTCTGAAACGCCGTCAGCGGCTTTATGTGATTGCGGAGTTCGACGGGGACGAGCTCGCCTGCGCTTTCCACCTGCATGGGTTTGCCGACGGTGAAGTTCAGGTCCGACACTTCACGGTGCGAGTCGAGCATCTTGACCAGGATGTGGTCTATTTCCTGTCTTTTCAATTTGCCCTCTTTTGGCGCGGCTTGCGAATCGTTCGATTCATCCGCCGAAGTTCAAGTGGGTTGGGCTTCAAGCCGGTATTCGATTCGAAATTCCGATGCGGAATCACGCCTCCGTGAAATCCACCGGCGCGCCCCTGAGCAGCGGCCGGAAGCGCGCCTTGTCGTTGGATTTGGCGTAGGCGTCCTCGGCGCTGATGACGCCGCGTTTGAAAAGGTCCATGATCGAGTCGTCCAGCAGCGTCATGCCGTATTTCTTGCCGGTCTGGATCATGGACGGGATCTGGTGGACCTTGGCTTCGCGAATCAGGTTGCGCACGCCCGGGGTGGCGATCATGATTTCCAGGGCCACGATCCGGCCGATCTTGTCGACGCGCTTGAAGAGCACCTGGGAGATGACCGCCCGCAGGCCTTCGGCCAGGGTGGAGCGGATCAGCGCCTGCTCCTGGGCAGGGAAGACCTCGATCACCCGGTCGACGGTCTTGGCCGCGCTGGAGGTGTGCAGGGTCGAGAAGACGAGGTGGCCCGTGGTGGCCGCTTCGACCGCGAGCGAAATCGTCTCGAGGTCGCGCATTTCGCCCACCAGGATGATGTCCGGGTCCTCGCGCAGGGCACCCCTCAGTGCGGCGGAGAAGGTTTTGGTGTGGAGACCGACCTCGCGCTGGTTGATGATGCACCCCTGGCTTTGGTGGACGAACTCGATCGGGTCCTCGACGGTGATAATGTGGTCCTTGCGGTTGCGGTTGGCCACGTCGATGACGGAGGCGAGGGTAGTGGACTTGCCGCTGCCGGTGGGCCCCGTCACCAGGACCAGGCCGCGGGGCAGCATCGCCAGCTTGGATACCACCCCGGGCAGTTCGAGCTGCTCGGCCGTCATGATGGTGCTGGGGATCTCCCGGAACACGGCGCCCACGCCGTTTTTCTGCATGAAGAAGTTGGCGCGGTAGCGGGCCAGTCCGGGGATTTCGTAGCCGTAGTCCACGTCCCCGGTTTCCTCGAAGACCTTGACCTTGTGCTCCGGGGTAATTTCGTAGAGCATGGCCCGCAGGTCGTCGCTGGTCAGCACCTTGTACTTGACGCGCTCGATTTCTCCACGGATGCGCAGGGCCGGCGGCTGGCCGGCCACGAGGTGGAGATCCGAGGCGCCTTGCTCGTGCATCAACTTGAAAAACGCATCGATCTTTGCCATGAAATCGTCCCGGGGTTGCGCGCGGTTGGTGGCGCGTTATATCGCCTTTTTCAGCACTTTCAGCTTCTCGTCCTGCTCGTCGGTTGCCCGGATCTGCTCCTGGCCGAGGGTCAGCAGCCGGCGGTGGGATTCGATGACGTAGCCGATCTCGACCTCGATCTGCACGCGCTGGCGTTTGAGCTTCGTGATGTCCTCCTGGAGCTGGGATAGTCGGCGCTGCGCCTGGTGCAGGAGTTTTTCAGCCTTGTTCTCCGCCTCGGTCACGATCAGGTCGGCCTGCTTTTCGGCATTGACCTTCATCTGATCGAGAACTTTCTGAGACTGCATCAGGGCGCGCTTGAAGGTGCCCTCCCGTTTGCGGTGCTCGTCGATCTCTCCGCGCAGCTGCCGGACCTCGCCGGTCAGGCGGTGATGCTCCCGCTGCAGGTCTTCGAAGGCGGCGGCCGCCTGCTCGAGAAATGTCTGCACCTCTTTGGGGTCGACCCCCCGAACCTTCGTCCGGAAACGCTGCTGCTGGATGTCCAGCGCGGTGAGTGGCATGACTCCTCCTTAAGTAAAGTGGGTTACCGCAGGCCGGCAGCGAATTCTTGCAGGCTGCTGACCACGAAGTATTCTAGAAACATGATCGCCAGGAAAACGACGATCGGCGCCAGATCGATGCCGCCGAACACCACCGGCAGGTGCCGGCGGATCCGGGAGAGCACCGGTTCGGTCACGCTGTGGATGAACCGCACGATCGGGTTGTACGGATCGGGGCTCACCCACGACAAAACGGCACGGGCGATGATGACCCACATGTAAATGTTCAGCACGAAGCCAAGAATGGCGGCTACGGCGTTGACAAAGTTACTCGTCAAAATGGACATGGCAACTCCGACCTCCCGGCCGCTCATCGGGCTCGCCGGCCGGTCGTGCGAACCTCATACCCCACGCCATGACGTGGCGCGCACTGCATCCTCGTCATTAAGCATATCGCCCGGCCGACGGCAGAACTTGAGCGGAAATGCGGAAAAGTGAATCGGGCCGCCCGTTGGCGCCGATTCGGTATAGAATTATAGATTACCATACTCGCCTGGGGTTGGCAAATCCACGAGGGCGGGGAAAAGAAGCGTGAAGTGTGAAGAGGGAAAGGGGGCGGCGCAGGGTTGAAAATGGGAACAGGGTTTCAACCTCTCCGCCCCCCGGTCCAGGCTATCCCCCGGCAATCATCGGGATGAGGAAGATCTGGGCGTTGTCCGGAATGTTCGTCTGGTCGAAGTTGGGGCGGGAGACATAGTGATCGTTGACCCGCACCACGGGACAGGCGTCCGCTTCGTCGCCGATTTCCTTCAGCACGTCCGCCACCGTCATGCCCGCGTGCCAGGGGCGTTCAATTCCTGCCACCCGGATCACGCCGTCACCCCGTTGGCTTTGAGCAGGGCTACCACGTCCGGGAAATCGATCCCCAGGCGTTTCACCGTGGCGAGCGTCGGGATGCCGTCCGGCGTCCAGCCCCGGCGTTTGTATACGGCGTCCTGCAGCGTCTTATACTGCGCCTCGCGCAGCCCGCGCATGAGTGCCACCTTCTCCGCGGTGCTCTTGCCGCCGATATCGACCTTGTAGGTCTCCGTAAGCTGCTTGTCGTATCGCTCGGCCCGGGATTCGTACTCCAGCTCGGTCACCGGGCCCACCGCCCGGTAGGGCAGGCAGTCATGCTCGCGGCGGCCGAAGCCCATGCGCAGGTTGAACACCCGCTGGAAGTTGTAGACTGCCTCGCTCATGCGGATGAGATCGTCCGGGCCGGACTCCCGGCCGGTCACCGAACTGAAGTATTCCGCGTACCAGCCGACGTGCTTCATCACCTTGGCGGGTTCCGGAGTGCCTATGTTGTCTTCGGGGATGATGTCGTTCCAAGGCAGCTTGCACAGGCCGCAGAGCGAAAACCAGGTGCGGAACATGGGGAACCAGTGCAACGCCTCGGCCTTCTGCGCAAAGGTCGGCATGAGGTTGTGCACCATGTCGAGGAAGATCAGCCAGGCTTCATCGTGCTGGGGTCCTTTGAGGGCCAGGCCGTAGCCGCCCTGCTGGGCGAGCGACTCCTTGGACACGTACTCGGAGAACTCCAGGCCCTTGGACTCCATGCCGATGTCGGCCATGATCCGGGGGTCGGCGCCGAAGTCCCGGGCGAAGGCCGCCTTCATCCGGCGGATCCCCTGGCCGATCCGCTTGCCGAAGCCTTCGCCGCGGGCCATCTGGTGGACGATTTCGAGGGCGGCGGCGCGGTTGCCGAAGTAAAGCTCCAGGCCGCCCGTGTGCTGGGTGGTGATCAGGCCGAGCTCGTAGCACTCCATGGCGAAGGCGGTCGCCGTTCCCACTGAAATGGTGTCCAGGCCGTAGGCATCGCAGTAGAAGTTGAGTTCGATCACGGTATGCGGGTCGAAGATGCCGAGATTTGAACCGCAGCCGGCGATGGTTTCATACTCGGGGCCGTCGACGAAGACCTTGCGGCCGGCGTAAGGGCCGCTCATGGGGACGAAGTCGCGCACGCCGTGGGCGCAGGCCACCGTGCAGCCCATCCAGCACCCGTCGTAGCCGGGGTCGAAGAGGCGGCGGAACACCGCCTGGCCCAGGTTGGCGGCCTCCCGGTGCCGGCCGAATCGGAAATTATGGGTCGGCAGCAGGTCGTGGTCGTCCATGATGGTGACGATGTGCGTGGTGCCGATGGTTGCCATCTCGTTCTGCTTGGGGTCGAGCTCGACGATCTCCCGGGCATGCTGCCTGGCGACCGTCTTCAAACGTTCCTTTTCAGCCGGCTGGTTGGTGTCGAGCGAGATGGCGGCATCCCAGCGGGCCACCAGTGCCCGGATGCCCTTGTCGGCGAAGACGGTGCCCACCCCGCCGCGGCCGGCTTGCTTGTAGCGGGCGCGCTTGCGCTTTGGGTCGTACCAGCTGAAGTTGAGACAGCCGAAGTAAGTGCGCTTCGCGCCGGGGCCGGCCGACACCACCGAGATGTTGCGCAGCTTGCCCTGGGCGAAGTGTTCGGTCAGCACCTCCGAGAGCCTGTAGGCGTCCTCGGGCAGGCCCGTGCTCGCAAAAATCTCCACCTTCTGGTCGATGCCGTCCACGAACACGACGATGTCTTGGTCGGTCTTGCCCTGGATCTCGAGAGCGTCGAAGCCCGAGAACTTGAGGTAGGGGCCGAAATAGCCGCCCACGTTTGAATCGATGACCGCGCCGGTGAGAGGGGAGATGGTGGCGGCGATGCTTTTGCCGGAGCCCGGGTAGGCCGGGGTTCCTCCCAGCGGGCCGCTTGCGATGCAGACGGCGTTCTCCGGGTCGTCCCAACGTGTCGCGGGCTTGACGGCATTCCACAGCAGCCAGAGATCAAACCCCTTGCCGCCGACGAAGAGCTCTTTCATCCGGGCCGGCACCGGTTTCGTCGTAACGGCGAGATCGGAGAGGTTCAGGTGCAGCGTCTGGTTGGCGTAGCCCCTTTCGATGGGGGGCCGCTGGTATGGGAAGGTCTTTTGGAGCGTGAGTTCGTAACCGGACATGGTTCTCTCCTTTGATCGCGCTTTGCGCGAGGTGTTTAGGTGTTCCGTTGTTTCGGTGTTTGGTCAAACAACCAGAGACCGCGATACTCAAATACCTTTTTCAATTCTATTTCAGCTTCTCCGCTCCCTTGAACTCCCGGTAGGGCGAGAATTCCTTCAGGATGACGGCATCGTTGTCCGTGGTCGACCGGGTGACCAGGCGGGCGACGATCTCGCCCACGCCGGTGCCCAGCATCAGGCCCTGGCCGCACATGCCGGTCGCATGCATCAGCCCCTGCACCTGCCGGTCCCAGCCGACCACCGGCGAGCCGTCCGGGGTCAGGGGGTAAAGGCCCCGCCACGTGCGGCGCACGCGCAGGTGCCTGAGGCGCGGCAGCAGGTGCACGAGGCGGCGGCAGATCTGGGGAAGGAACACGGAGGTTTCGCGCTTGTCCATGCCCACGATGGGCGGGTCCGGGGTGATGCAGAACACCACCTGCCCATGCCGGTTCTGGTAGAAGTAATAGTTCTTGGATCCCGGCGCCGGGCGGATATCCACCACCATGCACTCGAAGAAGGGCTTGACCGGCTCGGTGATGGCGGCCTCGTGGCAGTCCGGCTCCACCGGGACCCTGACGCCGGCGGTTTCGCACAAGGACGCCGAAAGCGGTCCGGCGGCGTCGATTACCACCGGGGCCTCGTACCGGCCCCGGTCCGTTTCGACGCCGATAACGCGGTCGCCGTCCACGAGGATGCGGCTGATTTTCTCCTTGAACCGGAAAGCGACCGATAGACTCATGGACCGGCGATAGTAGGCGTTGGCCACGAGCAGCGGCGAGATGGAGCCGTCCTCCGGGGCGAAGGTGCCGCCCAGAAGACCCTCGGGGTTGATGCCCGGTACGATGGCCCGGACCTGCCGCGGCTCCGCGAAATCGATCTTGAGCCCGTAGGACTTCTGGAGCGGAAGCAGGTTTTTCAGCAGTTCGGCGTCGCTCTCGCGGTACACCGGGTAGAGATAGCCCCCTTGCAGCCACTCGATGTCGTCCCCGTGGAGGCTTTGCCACGTGGACAGGATTTCGATCGATCGCAGGCAGGTGAGAATTTTGCCGGGGGCGGAGTGGGTGGCCCGCACCCCGCCGATGGCGTGCTTGTTTTCACCCTGCCCGGGGGACGGGTGCATGTCGATGACGAGGGTGCGCACACCCTTTGCGCCCAGTGCCATGGCGGTCGGCATGCCGACCGAACCCGCCCCGGCTATTATGGCGTCATACGGTTTCGTCATGGGGTCCTTCCGGGGCGCCGGCAAACGCGCCAATGGGCACCTCCACAAAAAGCGGCCGGTCCACCCGGTCGGTGACGGTGCCGAGGTCGACCCCTTCCTCCTTGAACATGCGCCAGATCATGGGGCGGCAGGTCTTGGAACCGCAGGCGCCCATGCCGGCCCGGGTCAGGGCCTTCAGCTGGTTCAGGTCCAGAACACCCGAGCGGATGGCGGCCCGGATCTCGCCCGCGGTGATGCGCTCGCAGCGGCAGATGATGGCCTCATCCGGGGGCGGAGCCTTTTCGTAGACGGCCATGGGTTCGATCTGTTGCTCCTGGACCCAGATGCCGACGGCGCGCTTGGCCACCGGCCGGTCGACCCGGACGTGAACCATGAGGGTGCCGGGGTATTTCTTGCGGGTCTTGATCTTTTGCACCGCGTAATAGCCCAGGATGGCGCCGTCCACGTCGGTGACCGGTACCTTCCGGCCGACCTCCACCTTTTCGCGCCAGACCTCGTAGGGCAGGATGACCATCGGGTGCTCGGGGTCCTTGCGGTAGTCGACCAGGGTCACCGAAAGCCCCGGGCAGACTGCAACACAGCTGGCGCAGCCGGTGCAGACCTCGCTGTCGGTGAAATAGGGCAGGCCCGTGATGGTGTCGTTTTCGGTGTGAATGGCATGCTGCGGGCAGACCGACGTGCACGGGTTGCAGGGCACCTCCTGTAAGCAGTGGAAGACCGGGAAAACACCTTCTTCCCTGGAAGGCGGCTCGCGGCGCACCACGCCGCCGGGCCGGGACTTGAGCACGGTTGCCTTATTCTCCCACTCCTGCGGGATCTCGCCGGAGTATACCCCCAGGGAGGTAGCGATCCTCAGGCCCTCGATCTTTCCCGTGAACATGGCCGCCGAGGCCTCGGCGATCTCCTGGGCGTCGCCGGCGTGGAAGACGTCCATGCCGAACTGCCGGGCCTTCAGGTAAAACTCGTTCACCTCGGCCAGGCCGACGGCCATCAGCACCGTGTCCACGGCAAAGGTCTTTTGCGTGTCGGGCTTCACGATCCATTTGTCGTCGAGCTCGGCGATGGTGGCCGACTCCACGTGGTCGCCGCCTGTGGCGCAGACGATGGTGTGGCGGGTGAAGATCGGGACCCCCAGCCGCATGAGCTTGTCCGCGTGGACCTTGTAGCCGCCGACCTGGGGCAGGGCCTCGATCAGGGCCGCCACCTCGATGCCGGCCTGGATGGCATGGTAGCCGGCGATCAACCCCACGTTGCCGCCGCCGACGATGAGGACCCGCGCGGCGGACTTCACCAGATCGCGGTTGACCAGGGTCTGGAAGGCCCCGGCCCCATAAACCCCGGGCAGCGTGTTGCCGGGGAAGGAGAGCATTTTTTCGCGGGCGCCGGTGGCCACCATGAGTTTTGCCGGTTTGACGGTGATGTAGCGGCCGTCGCGCACGACACCGACGATGTGGTCCGAGAACACGGCTACGGCGGTGGCGTTCAGCCAGACCTCCACCGAGGGGTGCCGGGCGATTTCCGCGGCGAGGATGTTGGCGATCTCGAACCCGCGGGTGCCGGCGTAGGAATCCTCCACCGACCCGAAAAACTTGTGGGTCTGCAGCACGAGCTTGCCGCCCAGGCGGTCCTTGTCGTCGACCACCAGGGTGCGCACGCCGAGCTTGCCGAGCTCGATGGCAGCCGACAGGCCGGCCGGCCCGCCGCCGATGATGAGCACCTCGGTCGCAACAGACGCGATGGCACTCACGTGCGACGCGGCGTCCTCCTCGGGCAACCGGGGCAGACCTTCGACGCTTGCGACGGTGAGTCCCTCCCGCAGCGGCGTCATGCAGGCCTTGACGGGCCGCCCGTCGGCGATGACCAGGCACTGGGAGCACTGGCCGTTGGCGCAGAAAATCCCCTGGGGGCTGCCGTCCCTCGCGTGGTGGCCGAAGATGTGGACCCCGTTGGCCACCAGGGCGGAGGAGATCATTTCGCCGTCGAACCCGGACAGGGGGGAGCCGTTCCAGGTGAAGGAGATATCGTCTTTTTCAGAGATCGGCAGAATCGGGTGTTTGCGGATTCGCATGGGCGTCATCGTTTCCTCCGGGCCTCGCCTTTCGGCGCTAAGCTTTTGCGGCGGAAGGAAGCGGTCGCGCCGGCATGTTCCTCCTGTGCGCGGCGTTGCATGTAGCCGTTGAAGCGCTGGACGTGCCCGCGGGCCAGGCGCCGGGCGTCATCGGCGGCCCCTTTTTCGATCGCATCGACCAGGTCGCTAAGGTCGCGGCAGTTTTCCTGGATTTCGTGGTCGTCCATCGACAGAAAACGGTCGTAATAGCGGTGGATGTTGTCGTGAATGGAGGTGAGGACACTCTGGTAAATCGGGTTCCGGGTGGTGGCGGCGATGGCCATGTGGATCTGCTTGTCCACCTCGAGGAATTCATCGCGCCGCCCGCGACCGGCCTGCACGCAGGAACGGGCGACCCCCAGAAGCTCTCTCAGTTTCCGGATGTCGGAAGCGCAACGGCGCTCGGCCGCCTGCGCGGCGATGCTGCCCTCCACCGCCTCGCGGAATTCCGCCAGGTGGTTCAACGAGACTTTCTGCGAGCGGATGAGCAGCCCCAGGCTTTCACTGACGCGTCCGGCATCCATGGCCCGGACCACGGATCCGCCGCCGACACCTAAACGGATTTCGATCAGACCCTTCTGCTCGAGCACCCGCAAGGCTTCGCGCAGGGTCCCGCGGCTGACCTGAAACATCTCCTTCAGGTCGCGTTCGGAGGGCAGGGTCTGGCCGGTTTCGATGCGGCCGGCGAGGATGGCCTCCTCGATCTGGGTCACCACTTCCTGGAAGACTTTGGTGGGTTTGGCGGTTTGAAACATGGCGGGGTGTCCGTCGCAGTACAATTGTAATGGTTAGACCATTTATATCCTCGAGCGGCCAGCGTGTCAAGCGCAAACGGCAGCCGCGCCGATATAGTGCTTGACTATCGGAGAGTGAGATCCTAAGAATCCGGTTCGATATAACAGGCTGTTGAAAGTTAATGAAGGAGGCGGCAGTGGACAATTTGATCGACAAGAAGCTTTGTTTTCTGGGTTGCGGCAACATGGGCGAGGCCCTGGTGAGCGGCCTGGTGCACTCCGGGTCGGCGAAACCGGCGAACATCGTCTGCACCGACGTGCGCGAGGAGCGGCTGGCGGAGCTGCGCGCCCGCTACGGGGTCCGCACGACATCGAGCAACGTGGAGGCCGTCGCGCAGTCGGACGTCGTCATTTACGCGGTGAAACCGCAGCTCATGGCGGAGGTGCTGAAGGAAACCGCCGATCTGCTGGACATGTCCAAGCTCATCATCTCCATCGCGGCAGGTGTTCCGCTGCGGGCGATCGAGTCCCTGCTGCACAAGGAGCTGCGCCTGATCCGGGTCATGCCAAACATCGCCGCCTCGGTCAAGGAGTCCGCGACGGCGCTGTCGGCCGGCAAGCATGCCAGGAAGGAAGACGTCGCGCTGGCGATGGCGATCTTCAATTCCGTGGGCAAGGCCGTCTTCCTGCGCGAGAACTATCTGATGGACGCCATCACCGGCCTGAGCGGCAGCGGGCCGGCCTACATTTTCATCATTGTCGATGCTCTGGCCGACGCCGGGGTGAAGATGGGCTTGTCCCGCAAGGATTCCCAGTTCCTCGCCGCCCAGACCGTCATGGGCGCGGCCAAGATGCTGATGGAAACCGGCGAGCACCCGGGCCAACTGAAGGACCGCGTGACCTCGCCCGGCGGGACCGCCATCGCGGGGATCCACACGCTGGAAAAGGGCGGGCTGCGCACCACCCTGATCAACGCCGTGGAGGCTGCCACCCTGCGCTCCAAGGAACTCGGTGAAATGATGATCAAGTATTTCGCCGATGCGAACAACAATTAGATGCTGCCAATATCTCCGAAAACTTGAAAAGATGGCCGCCTGTGTTAATTTGAAAACAGGTTTTACAGCAACAGGCCGGGATGGCGGAGGTAAATAGATGAAATTGAAAGTTGTTATCGAGCCCAGTGATGAGGGGGGCTACACGGCCTACCTTCCCAGCCTGCCCGGTTGCATCAGTGAAGGCGATACGCGGGAGCAGACCATATCGAATATCAGGGAAGCCATCGAGCTGTATTTGGAACCTGTTGAAGACGATCTGACCCCGTCGCCGGATACTGAGATCATGGAAGTTGCTGTATGACCAAAGTACCGAGCCTGGGGTACGAGAAAGTCATCAGGGCGCTGCAACGAGACGGGTGGGTCGTTGTCCGCTAGAAAGGCTCTCATATCCGACTTCAGAAACATCTGCATGCCGAAACCCTGAAGCTGACCCTGCCCGCCCAGCGCCCCATCAAGCGATCCACCCTTGCACACATTCTGAAGCAAGCCAGGCTATCCGCAGAGGATTTCCTCAAACTGGTTCAATAACGCCGCATGCTTCACCACAGAGACTCTTGCATCATGTTGTCACCCAGGGAATTGACCGGAGGCTGATTTTTACGGATGGCGAGTACCGAGAGAATTTTTTAAAGCGGCTTAAGCAGGACCGCGTTCGGCGGTCAGCCGGGCCGCACAGCGGGTTGACACCGATTTTCTTGCGGTGATTTCTTTGGTTTCATGCTCAAAAATTGCAAGGTTTTGGAAGGTTGATGCCAAAAAGCTTGCAATTTTGATAGCACAGTTTATAAACAATTACCTATAAAATCAGCTATAATTTGGGTTTTTCAACACCGACTAGGATAAGTGGCTATGGTTTATGAGTAATCAACTGCTAATCAACTATGGTGATAGCAATGTTAGAAGGGTTTAAAGATAGTTTGAGGAGTTTCTGATTTTAAACGACAATAGAATTCAACTGCATATCTGTCAGTCATTCCTGCTATAAAATCGCAAATAACACGTTTCTGTAACGCATCGTCTCCGTCAAAACTATCATATAGCGACCTATAATCTTGTGGAAGAAGATTGTGGCCTTTTTGTCTGTTGTCAGTAAGCGCCAAAAATATATCTTTAACAATATCATATCCCCGAGTTTCGCTTATTTTCAAAATCGGGGAATTTATCACGGTCGCGTAAACATACCTTTTCAAAACTTCAACTTTTTTGCGAGTATTAGGAGAAAATGCGATTAAAGAAAGTGCGGGATTAGTTTGATTGTACTTAACCTTTACTGCGGAAATATACTCATTTATCATTGATGAAGTGTGGTTTATTCGAATATGCCCATCTTCGCACATCAAGGATGAAAACTCATAAACATCCATCGCGCCTATTTGGACGGATAATGCTATTATGTCATTTAACTCTTTTATTTTGTTTGTATTGCATACTTTTCTAATTTTGCGCACCGTCTCTTCTCTGAAAATACCTTCATAATTCCGAAAGAGAATTTGATTAACTTCGTTCTCGTCTACTCTGAGTCTATGATATCTTAGGGAATCGTTAACTGTAACAGTGAGCTTTTCTATAAAATCCCGCGTATTGTTAAGTATCTTTATGGGGCTTAAAAAGCCCCCTTTGAAGGCATCTTCAAGGTCATAGGTTGAGTAGGCAATGTCATCGGCTATATCCATTATTTGGCATTCAATTGTTTTTATTGAGGCTGGTGCGCTTGTTTTGAACACATTAGCTTTAAGCCTCCTAACGATATTAGATTCGGTATAATAATAACCCTTTACAAGTTTGTCGTTTTCGTCCCTGCTCGCTGGGATCATGTTATCGTACTTAAGAACAGATAACAGGGCCCGAGACGTCAAATTGAGGCCGACCCTGTTATCTATGCCATTCGAAATTGCGGGAGAGTTCCCGTCACGATCCTTCTTTTCTAATTTGGTCAAAATGCGAAGTGTCTGGGCATTGCCCTCAAACCCGCCGAACCCCTTCATGCAACCATCAAGGGCCGCTTCACCATTATGACCAAAGGGTGGGTGGCCAAGATCGTGAGCTAAGGCAGCCGTTTCTACCAAATTAAGATCTATGGAATTGGCACCCTTAAAATTAGGGTCGGTATAGTTGATCCTTTCAGCTATTCCCTTTGCTATTTGCGCAACCTCTATGGAGTGTGTTAGACGGTTGCGAAAGAAATCAGATTCGTAGCAGGGAAATAATTGAGTTTTTCCCTGAAGACGGCGGAAGACAGCAGAATGTATTAAACGCCCGTGATCTCGTCGAAATTCTGTTCTGTAAGGGGAGGAGGGAGGGGTAGGTAAAAGTCTTTTTAGGTCTCCATCGCTGTATAAATGCTCGGCCTGCATATATTAGCGGCCTTATTTTTTCTTGGATGCGCTTCTCTTGCTAAGCTTCCCAAGTTTACAGCTTGCCTTCTTAGCTGGATTGGCTCTTACGCAGGCTAACCTGAAAATAACGGATTGTATGTGTTCAAGCTTGCGGTCAACCTGTTCTCCGGCTTCATGGTAAAATTTTTTTGCAAGAATTTTGGTCACTTATAAATCCTCCTACTTGGATAATATTTGATGTTTTGCCTCGTGTCAAGCCTTACCGGACATTGTGGTTAGCAATGCGATTATGTCCCCATCAACTGCAAAGCTAAAATGTCCCCATAGAGACCAAGGACGTTTTAGCCATGAGTCAGAGGGAACGACAGCGGTTTCATCTGTTGCAGATGGTTATCAAAGGGCCCTTAGCTTGGTTAAAGCCGCTGCCGCTATGAATGTCAGCTCCTGTCACGCCAAACGACTGGCCGCCCGCTTTCGCCAAAGGGGGGCCGCCGGCCTGATCCACGGCAACCGGGGGCGACCCGCAGCTAACCGGATTCCTAGAAAAAGAATAAGATTGACAACTCTCTATTCAATCAACGCATAATAAACGTTCAGTGTTTCTTTATTATCGCGAAGCTGGATCATCAGCAATTGCACCCTTAGCGTTGAATGCAACCTGAAATGTCACCTTCAGGCCTTTCTCCATCAAAAGCCCTTTATACTTTGATCCAGGACAGAAGAAAGCTTTAGGATAACCTGTCGACTCAATCCATGAAAACCCAGCTTTAACGTTAACTACACGTCCTTCAACCCTCAAAGGGGTTCTTCGATTTGTTGGATCACAGGCACGATATTGAATTGTGTTTGCCTCCTCCGCGGTAAAATTTCTTTTGCTGTACTCGGAAAAAACTTGCTCTGCGGTTGAGAAGCTACAATCCATGAACAACATGCCACCCAATGTTGCTATAAATCGGGGGTCATAAAATCCGTATAAGGTACTTTGTTGAAGAATGGCAATACATTCTTTGTAGTTTTTACCAATTTGGAATAGGCATAAAGAATATTCAACATAGGATCTGTAATGCTCGGGGTGTTTTAAAACTAGCGGCTCGAGAATATCCGCTGCTTTATTATAATTGCCATTCTTTCTAAATGCGCGCCCAAGTAAATATCGCGCTGTTATGCTCTCGGGGTGTTCATGTACTGCCCTTTCTAAATACTGAAGGTAACCTGGATGATTGCCAAGAAAACTCTGAATTCGTGCAGAGAGAATCCAAAGATATTCTCTCATTCGTACCTCTCTAAGGCCTTCTCCTATAATCTCTTCCGCCTTTTCGATGTATTCAGTTGCTTCAGAATCGGTTAGGGATTTACCTGCCCAGTTAAGGTAGAGTTCAGCTAAGCCTTGATAACAATATGGATCTTTAGGTGCCAGGCTAATCCCTCTTCTAAAGCAATTCTCTGCTTGGGCAAGTCTTTTCCGCGCTATATCAAGACTATCAACCTCTGCAGCTATTTTAGAAAGTATTAACCCCTTGGTGTGATAAAGAACTTTTGCTTTTTTGTCTATTTCTATCGCTGTATCAATTTTAGAAAGAGCCAAATCTAATTTGTTTTCTCGGTATAGCATTCTGCTATAATGCTGTCTAACATAAGGGCTTTCAGGGTCTTTTCGACAAGATTTTTCGAAAAATTCAAGCTTGTCATCGAGGGATCCAATTGAATCAACAAGATGGTCTGATCTATAAAATGATTCGAAGGCGTTTTTATCAATTACATAATTCAGATTCAAAGAATCTAATACTCTCTTAACGATAGTGCTTTTTTCGGATCGAGCGCCACATCTCTCCCAAACTACCTCAGCTATTTTACGAGCCCGAGCTCTAGCCCCATACATGCCAGAGGTTGAATCAATCTCATCATATATAATGACTCCTGAAGTAGATCTTCCGATTCTAGCATCTAAATCTGACAACTGGATTTCGAGGAGATCAGATAGTAGGGAGTCACGAAGATAAACGCCATGCAAATAAAAGCAACAAACGGCAAGATAGGCTGTTCGTGAAAGAGGATCTTCTATCCCCCAAAATTCACTTTCTAAAATTGCATCAAATCGCTGGTCCTCAGTTGCTTCTCGCATAGCCACCAGGAGTTCCTGGTTGTAGTTTCGTTTTACAGCTAAAAATTGAAGATTTCTTGGCAGATACTCTAGCTTGTTTAAGGCAGAATGGTTGCCAAGATAGTCAAGTAATCGATTAATCTCCGGATCTGACAGTGGTTCAACTAAATATTCCTTTCCCAGACCAACAGTTGTTATTTGTCTCCATTCATTAAGCCTTTCTCCTATCATAAATAAGGCGCTTTTCTTGGTTTCCCGGCAATGCTGAATTATTGACCTTAAGCTCCCAAGATGATCAGCAGCATTATCAATAAAAAAGAAAACCTTTTCATTAGAAATGCTGGTAGCAAATTCTATATCTCCCTGTAACAACGGATGAGCTGGTTTTAACATGTAGACAGCTCCCGCCCGCGTATTAACTAATTTAGCCGCCAACGCCATGAGAAGAGTGGTAATTCCATAACCAGCAGAACCAAGTAATAATTTGACGTTTGTAACATCCTTGGTGCTTGTAGCGTAGTCCAAAAGGTCATCGAACAGCTCCTCCTCGATATCCCTTTCAAAATAGCCCCCAGAACCAACCAGGGCCCAATTCGGTTTATCCCCCTCAAGGAACATTTTTGTATTCGGACTCTCGCTAAAGGCCTCTTGGTTCACATAGGTCCAGGAGGAAAGCAATCTTGTGACGGCGACAGGATTTCTATGAAATGCCTCAATGAGGCCAGCGGGAACCATAGACTCGTATTTGCTAAGCTTTTCCGAATCAATTTCCTGATGCCGTAAAGTCGAAGCGCAATTGGCTACGAATTCTTCAAAATTCATGTCGATGCTGAAGAGTTTCTTGGCTTCGAGTATCTCCCGGTCTACGGCATCTGTTTCTGGAGCAATACGATAAGATGTGGGCATTGAAGAAGGGTAAAACTCTTGCTCGATTTCATTTAGAACTATTTGCCAGTCGTAGTCACTATTGGAGAAGCCGATGTAGAGGATATTTGACGTTATAAAATGGTGCTTTAAAAGATTAAAAAGCATCCTGCGTTTTTCTTTGTACTTAGCATAGTCGTCTTCAGTGATCACTATTCCTGGAGATTGGGAATCGAAAAGAGCACCATGTAAATGGTAAATCGGAACATCAAATCTGGAATCGAATGGTACTATTTCAGATGTGGAAGTTATAGTCACATATTTTTGTTTTGGATTTGATGATATGTCGTATGCTTTCTGGAGACCGTTATCATAGTTCGTAGTATAGATGGCCTTCCACTTAAGAGTGGATATCCACTTAACAATTTCGTCAGGTTGGAGGTCGGACAGTCTCTTGCTCAAAAAAGATATTAGCTCTGGTCGGCCCTTTCTGAGCTCTACAATTCGGGAGATTTTCTTGAGATCGGTGTTGGAGGTTGCTATTGAAAAATGAGATGAGAGTTCACCGGCTAGCTTAATAGCAGTTGGTGCTTGCTGGCCTTCTTGGTTAATAAAATACTTGCCAATTCCTGCTCCGATGAAGAGAACGCACTCGCCAGATTCCAATGAATGCCGCAAACCTAACGGTATGTCTTTCATGGCTTTGCCTCAACACCTTAGATGTTTGTTCTTTTGACCCTCAAATAACCGGAGCTGATAAAATATTGTGTTTGATGGTTGCATTACGCTAACAGCATATATTAAATTTTATATGATCTCAAGTGGATGCGGGTGCGGTTGGGTTGTCTGACAAAAAGATGCTTTTTCCATTCAAGGGATAAGAGCAAATCTTAGGTGTAAAACTTGGACCTGTGAAGTTTGTCGCCCCATTCTCGTAAAACAGCTACGGAAGCGGATCTACAAGGGCAATATAACCGACTCCAGTCCCAGAACATATTGCCACTCCCTTAAAAGTCCGAATTGAACACCAGCCGAGCATTCGTGTTGACTTCCTGTAGGATATAAAGCTTGTTGACGGTAAGCGGCGTGCTGGCAAAGCTGACGTCGAACATTACCTGCGAATTGGTGGACATGGTGCTTTGGCTTAGCACGGTCGGCGTGTAGCCCCCCAGGAGAATCGGATACTTGAAAATCGCCCAGCGCCGAATACGAAAAGTTCGGAGTGACCCTCATCGTGATGGGCCGATCTGGCGAAGCAAAAACATTGTTGTTTACGACAGCCTGGCCCCTCGAAAAAACTCGTTGGCTGCCAGCCCGCCCCACACGTGGCAATACCTCTGGCACAGGACCAACTCTTCCGGGAACGGCCGGAACTCAAAATCGGTCGCCGCCGGGCCTATTTCAAGCTGCAGGCCCGCGAGGTCTAAATTCTTGGATGTCACCGCACCGCAGGCCCCGATTACGATGATCTCAACACCCTTGGCCACGTCCCCAAGTGCCAGGCTGTAGATCAGGTCGGTGAGCGTTCCCGTCGGCACGCTGGTCGACTCTCTGATGCCGATGTTTGAAATATGTGGTGTCAGAACTTGAACTGAGCATTAAGCCTACCGAACAGAGTTCTCAAACCCACTATCGTTTGCCATCCAGCATCCGCGGTACTAGATTATTCCGGGCGTCAAGTTAATACATGGTTGGGCGTGATCAGAAAGGAAGGCTCGGTGCGCGTTACGCGAATCAACAAGTTTGAAGCTAAGGACGGCATGGCTGACAATCTGCACGCGTTCCTGAAGTCGATTGTTCCACTCTTCGAACAATCGCAAGGTTGCGAGTCGTGTCAGGTTCTTCGCAGCCAGGAAAACGCGAACGAGTTTGTGGTCATCGAAGTGTGGGCTTCCATCTCCGCGCATCAGGGATCTGTGAAGAACATTCCACCTGAAAAGATCGGTGCGGTGATGTCCATGCTGGCGAGTGCGCCCAGCGGTTCGTATTACGCAGCGTAAGCCTGCCCGTTCCGCTCACCCCGGCAGTCGAAAGATACGTTTCGCGGCTTGGCCGTTCGCGACCCTCCCTTCCACAATAAGAGGCTTTCATGGCTACTCCGGAAGCATCAATGCAGTCTTACTACGCAGCACGCGCGCCCGAGTACGACAGCGTCTACCGGAAGCCGGAGCGCCAGCCGGATCTGCGCTCCATCGAGGGCTGGCTCCCACCCCGTTT
>JACRCN010000038.1 GCA_016219005.1 Deltaproteobacteria bacterium | reverse complement strand
TTAAAAAAAACTTCTGGCTTGAGCCTGCCTCAGACTCGCCGGAGAATGCAGTCTGCGTTGATCCGCCTTAGCGGATGCTGCCCCTGGTGCCGGACGCGGTTCAATTACGCCGATAGCTCTTAATTACTTAACCTTGTATTACTAATTGGGTGTTGACAATTTGTGAAATTGGTATAGACTGGTATATATCAAACCATCAAGAGGTGGTCGTTATGGAATCTACGGCAAAGCTTTTTAAAAACGGTCGGTCGCAAGCCATCAGGCTTCCCAAGGATTTCCGCTTTAAAGGAACTGAGGTGAAAATCCGCAAAGATGGCGAAAAAATCATCATCGAGCCTATTGAAAAGTCTCAATGGCCTGATGGCTTCTGGGACGGTTTTAAGCTGGATCCAGGGTTCAAAATCCCAAAGCCAATGCCATCGAAAGAATTCTCACTGGATTAGAGGAATGCTCGATGTATCTGCTCGATACCAACATCGTGAGCTATTGGATGCGCGGCCACCGACTGTTGTTGGACCGGATTAAAAGCCACAGTCCCAAGGATCTTTCGATCTCTGCGATCACACTGGCTGAAATCTATTATGGCATCGAAAAATCACCGGTGAAAAAGAAAGAGCGACGAATAAAAATTGAACAGATACGCTCGACACTGGAAGTTCATCCTTTTGATGAATTAGCCGCTGCCGACTACGGGGTCATCAGAGCTCAGCTTGAAAAAAAAGGTGTCGTGATCAGCGAAAGAGATCTTCAAATAGCGTCCATCGCCTTTTCGAAAGGACTCTGCGTCATCACGCACAATGTGAGGGAGTTTAGTCGCGTGGAAACGCTAAAAGTGGAGGATTGGGCGGACTTTTAAAAAGTTTACAAATGGGATAGGTTGTGAAATCTCGATTATTGATTTTATGGCTGGAGTTTTTTCGGATCGACTTATCATTTACCGCTTTGGATTTTAACACACCCACCCGTCGACTGACCGCGGAACCGGTCAACCCAAAGATCTCGCCGATTTGTGAAATGGGAGTATAATGCAATCCGTTCATGCGGCAATGCCGGTGCAAGCGAGACGGTTGATTTTTTGGAAATGTTTGATTAGTTGAACAGGCCTGCCGTTTAAACAGATTCAGGTGCAAACGGAATGACAAACGAGATCCTTAAGCGCTTTGATTTGAGGGGGAAAGTGGCCGCCGTCACCGGCGGCGGCGGCGAGTTGTGCGGCGCGATGTCCGACGCCCTGGGATCCATGGGTGTGGCGGTGGCCGTGCTGGACCTCAGTCTGGAAAAGGCCGAGGCGCGGGCGCAGTCCATCGTCCAGGCCGGCGGCAAGGCCCGAGCGTTTCGGTGCGACGTGCTCGATCCCGGCCAGGCGCGGGAGTGCTACGAGGTGGTCCGCCGCCTGTGGGGGCCGCCGGATTTCCTGATCAACGGCGCCGGCGGCAACAACCCCCGCGGCAGCACGTCCGAGGAATTTCACGACCCGCAAGGCTCCCCCGCCGCGGGGGCGCAATCGTTTTTCGACCTGGACCCCGCCGGGTTCCGCCAGGTGTTCGACCTGAACTTCCTGGGCACGTTTATCGTGACCCAGGCCTTTTCCCCGGGCATGGTCGCGCAGGGCCGGGGGGCCATCGTCAACATCTCCTCCATGAGCGCCTTTACACCGCTCACCAAGGTGGCGGCCTACTCGGCGGCCAAGGCGGCGGTCTCCAACTTCACGCACTGGCTGGCGGTCCATTTCGCCCGCACCGGCGTGCGGGTCAACGCCCTGGCGCCGGGTTTTTTCATGACCGAGCAACTGAAGTTTTTGCACATCGATCGAAAGACGGGTGAACTCCTGCCGCGCGCGCGCAAGGTGATCGCCCACACGCCCATGGGCCGGTACGGGCAGCCGGACGACCTGATCGGCAGCCTGGTCTGGCTGCTCTCGGATGCATCGAGTTTCGTGACCGGTGTCGTGGTGCCGATAGACGGAGGGTTTTCGTCGTATTCGATTTGACGACGGCGGGATGGCCGGCCGAGAGCGGCTTGCCGCCACGATTCGATCGATGCCCGGCGCAAGACGACCGCGGCAGGATGCCGCGGCCGCGTAAGGGCTCAATTCCTCACGTTGCGGAAAGGCAGGCCAAGTGGCCAACGTAATCCTGAAAAACGTGGTCAAGGAATTCAAGTCCGTGACCGCGGTGGACCGCCTGAGCATCGAGATCCACGATCGGGAGTTCGCCGTGCTGGTGGGGCCTTCCGGCTGCGGCAAGACCACGGCGCTGCGAATGATCGCCGGCCTTGAGCCGGTGACATCCGGCGAGATCTTCATCGGCGACCGGCGGGTCAACGACGTCGAGCCCAAGGACCGCGACATCGCGATGGTCTTCCAGAATTACGCCCTCTATCCGCACATGAACGTGCGCGACAACCTGGGCTTCGGGCTGAAAATGCGCAAGTTTCCCAAAGCGGAAATCGACCAGCGGGTGCAGGAGGCCGCCGACATCCTCGGCATCCACGAACTGCTGGACCGCAAACCCAAGCAGCTCTCGGGCGGGCAGCGACAGCGCGTCGCGGTCGGCCGGGCGATCGTCCGCAAGCCGAAGGTGTTTCTGTTCGACGAGCCGCTCTCCAACCTGGACGCCAAGCTGCGCGTGGCCATGCGGGCCGAGATCAGCAAGCTCCACCGCCGCCTGGGGGCCACCATCATCTACGTCACCCACGACCAGGTCGAGGCCATGACCATGGCCAGCCGGATCTTCATCATGCACCGCGGCGCCCTGCAGCAGTCCGGAGCTCCCCTGGAGGTCTACAAGCAGCCGGCCAACCGGTTCGTCGCGGGGTTCATCGGCTCGCCGGCCATGAACTTCATCGACGCAACCCTGGTCCGTGAACAGGACACGTATGTCATCGACGCCGAGGGTTTCAAGGTGCGCCTGCCCGAGGCGTTTTATGAGCGTCTCGAACCCTACGCCGGCCGTCCGGTCATTTTCGGCGTGCGGCCCGAGGACATGGCGGCGCGCGATGCGGCGGCGGGCGGCGGCAACGGGAACACCCTGACGGCGCGGGCGGACGTGGTGGAAACCCTGGGAGCGGAAACCTTTGTCTACCTGACCTGCGGGCCCCATTCCATCGTCGCGCGGATGGAGGCCCCGGAACACCCGCTGGAGGTGGGGCAGAGCCTCGCGGTGGACCTGAAGATGCCCAAGACTCACATCTTCGACAAGGAGACGTCCCAAACCATTGTGTAGGACAGGACGTTTGGTTCGGCATCGGTTGGCAATCACCCAAAAATGGAGGCGAAACATGAGAAGAATCACATACATCGTGTTGATGGCCCTGTTGTGCGCCGTGATGGCGCCCGGAACCGCCCTGGCCCAGGTCGACTGGAAACAGCTCCAGGGCACCGAGGTCCGTTTCCTGATGAACAAGCACCCGTTTACGACCTTCATCGAACCCAAGGTGGCCGAGTTCGAAAAACTGACAGGCATCAAGGTGGTCATGGAAGTCTTCCCGGAGGACCAATACCGCAACAAGCGCACCATCGAGCTCAACGCCGGCGGCAAGCTGGACGGCTACATGATCATGCCCGGCCAGGACGAGCTGTACTACTGGAAAGCGGGCTGGCTGCAGCCCATGGACGACTACATCAAGGACCCCAAGCTGACCGAGGCGGCCTGGGATCCCAAGGACTTCTTCGCGAGCTTCACCAAGGCGGCAACCGTCGAAGGCAAGCAGATCGGTGTTGTCATCAACTCCGAAACCTCGCTGCTGGCCTACCGCAAGGACCTGTTCGACCGGTTCAAGGTCAAGGTCCCCGCCACCATGAAGGAGTTGCAGGAGACCGCCAAGTTCTTTTACGGCAAGGAGGTTGACGGCAAGAAGATGGTCGGAATCACCCTGCGCGGCAAGGCCGCCGCGGCGACCTCCCAGTGGGTGGATTTCCTCTACAGCTTCGGCGGCTCCTGGACCAATGCCCAGGGCAAGTCGAATATCGCGGCCCCCGGCAGCATCGCCGCCTTCGCGTTCTACGGCGACCTGTTGAAAAACTACGGACCCGAGGGCGGCAGCATGCTGCACTGGGCCGAAAGCACCTCCAGCTTCATGGAGGGCAAGGCCGCCATGATCTATGATGCCAACGTGTTCAAGTCGCTCTACGAGAACCCCAAGGAATCCAAGGTGGCCGGCAAGGTCGGCTATGCGGTCATCCCGGCCGGACCGGCGGGCAGCGTGCCGCACGTGTCCAACTGGAGCCTGTCCATCAACAAAAACAGCCCGGCCGAGCGCCAGAAGGCGGCCTGGTTGTTCATCCAGTGGGCCACCAACAAACAGAACTCGCTTGCGGCCATGCTGGTTGGTGTTCCGGCGGGGCGCGCTTCGGCCTGGAATTCCGCCGCATACAAAGCCGGGGACAAGCAGCCCGATTGGACCGCAAACTCCCTGAAGTCCTTTGAGATGGGCCAGCCCCAGTGGAACCCGCCCGTCATCAACGTGCCCGAGATCCGGGACATCGTCGGCCAGGTGATCGTGGACGCCATCCAGGGCAAGGATGTGGAAGCCTCGGCCAAGAAGGCCGCCGAACTGATGGACAAAAAGATGGAGAAATGAGCCATACCCTCAGCGCCATCAGCCGCTTCGTGGATCGCCGCCAGGCGCTGGTTTACCCGGCGCCGGCGGTGATCGTGCTGTTTCTCATCGTGGTGCTGCCCATCGCGTTCAACCTGTACCTCGCCTTCACCAAGTGGACCGTAGGCCTCGCGCAGCCGCGCTTTATCGGCCTGGACAACTTCCTCGAGCTGATCACCGATGAGCGCGTCTGGAACGGGGTCAAGGTGATGGTCTATTTCAGCGGTCTGAGCCTTTGCCTCGAGCTGGCGCTGGGGCTTTTCATCGCGCTGTACTTCAACCGCGAATTCAGGGGCAGCGAGGCCGTCCAGGCCATCTACATCTTCCCGTTCGCCGCGACCCCGGTGGCCGTCGCGCTGATCTGGCGGGTCATGCTTAATCCTGAAATCGGTGTCCTGAACTATTTGCTGCGCAGCATCGGCCTGCCGGGCAGCCTGTGGGTGAGCAGCGAGCATACCGCGGTGCTCTCGCTGGTGATGGTGGATGTGTGGAAGTGGACTCCCATGATCACCCTCATCGTGTTGGCGGGGCTGAAGTCCCTGCCGCCGGACCCCTACGAGGCGGCCCGCATCGACGGGGCGAACGCCCTGCAGATCTTCTGGTACATAACCCTGCCCCTGATCCGGCCGGTGTTGATTGCCGCCCTGATGCTGCGCTCCCTGGACAACCTCAAGGAATTCGACATGATTTACACCATCACCCAGGGCGGGCCGGGCATCGCCTCCGAAACCCTCTACCTGTATTCCTATCAGGTCGGGTTCGGCTTCTTCAAAGCCGGCTACGGGTCAGCCCTCATGGTGGCGGTGTTTATGATCGTGCTGGTGTTCAACGTGGTCATGAACCGGATGCGGCTCAGCGCCCTCGAGCGCTGACCGGGGCCGTGGCGTGAGGCATGATGAGGAAACGGGCAGCCGTCAAGGCCTTGAAATCAACCCTGTTCTATGCCGGTGCCGTGGCGCTGTGCGTCGGGCCGCTGTTTGTCTTTGTCTGGATGATCATGACCGGCCTTAAGACCGGCGTGCAGAACATCGCCTACCCGCCGGAGTTCATTTTTACACCCACGCTGGAAAACTTCCAGGCGGTGTTCCAGCAGCACCATTTTTTCAGGTACCTGATGAACAGCCTCATCATCGCCACCCTGGCTACGGGGCTTTCGCTGGCGCTGGGGCTGCCGGCGGCCTATTCCATCGCCAAGTACCGGCAGGGCAGGATCGGAATGATCATCCTGCTCGCCCGGATGACGCCCTTCGTGAGCTACCTGCTGCCCTGGTACATCATCTTCCGGCACCTGAAGCTGATCGACACTTACACGGCGCTGACCCTGACCCACCTGATCATCACCCTGCCCATGGTGGCCTGGCTGATGGTCGCCTTTTTCGAAAGCGTGCCGGCCGAACTGGAAGACGCGGCCATGATCGACGGGTGCTCCCGCTTGAAAAGCTTTCTCATCATCGTGTTGCCCCTGGTCCGAAACGGCATCGCCACATCGGCCATCATGGCCTTCATTTTCTCCTGGAACCAGTTCCTTTTCTCGCTGATCCTCTCCGGCCCACAGACCAAGACCGTGCCGGTGGCCGTGTACAACTTCATCTCCTACGGCAAGATCGACTGGGCCGGCATCGGTGCGGCCGCGACCCTGATCGTGCTGCCGGTTTCGGTGTTTGCCTTCTTTGTGCGCAAAACCATCGTCCAGGGGCTCACGATGGGGGCTTTAAAGGATTAGAAGGTCTTGAATGGCTTGATACGTGCCGTGCGAGATGTTTTATAGACTTAAGACTTCAGCCTAGACACCCGAACAGTTGCTTATGATCGACCTTTCAGTAAACTCAGACGTAATTCATGACGTGGGCCTCGTGATCTTCGACAAGGACGGGACCCTGATCGAGCTCCACCACTACTGGTCGCAGATGGTGGCATTGCGTGCCCGGCTCATCTGCGAGGCACTTGGGCTGGGCAGGGAGCACGAGGCCGGCCTGCGGTGGGCGCTGGGGGTGGATGAAAGCGCCGGATGCCTCAGGCCCGGGGGCCCGGTCGGCCTCAAGAAGCGCGAGATCGTGATCAAGGCGGCTTTCGATTATCTCGACGGGATCGGCCGCGCAGACACGTTGCGGCTCTGCGAGCAGGCCTTCGAGCGTGCCGATGAGATTTCGAGCGCTGACCTAAGCCGGTTCATCCGGCCGATCCGGGGGGCGGTGTCCCTGATGGCTGCGCTTCGTGATCGCGGCTGCCGCGTTGCGCTGGCGACGGTGGACGTCAGCAGGCGCGCCCGGCTGGCCATGGAGTACATGGGTGTGAGCGATACGCTCGACCTGCTCGTCGGCGGGGAAGAGGTGGCCCGCTCAAAACCGGATCCCGAGATGATTCACATCATCCTCGACCGCCTGGGGGTCGATCGCTCGCAGGCCGTCATGGTCGGGGACGCCCTCAACGACGTTCAGATGGGCGCGAACGCCGGCCTCAAGGCATCCATCGGCGTGCTCACGGGTTTCGCCACGGCCGGGCAGATGCGGACCCTCACCCCTTTCATCGTCCGGGACGTGTCGGAGCTTGCGGTCCGTTCGAGAGATAACCCTGTTGACACCCTTTAAAGGAAGGAGGATTGGAAATCATGGAGGAGATACTACCGCTGGTTCGTTCCGTGCTCGCAACCACGCCAAGCCACTGGAACAGCCTGACCCGGGCGCTGCCGCCCGAGCTGTTGTCCCGGGCGCCTGCTCCCGGTCAATGGTCAGCCCTGGAGTGCCTGCAGCATCTCATCGACACCGAGCGGATATTTTGCTTCCGGCTCCAGTGCCTGCTGGAAGAGAGGGATTTTCCGGCCTTTGATCCCGACAAACAGGGCACGAAACCGGGTACACAGCCGTCCCCGCCGGCGCTCGCCGCAGAGTTCGCACGGCTGCGCGCAGAGAGCCTGCAGGCGTTGTCCCGGATTGGGCCGAGCGACCTCGGCCGCAAAGCCCGCCACCAGGAGCTGGGAATCGTGACGATGGGGGAAATGGTGCACGAATGGTCAGGGCATGATCTCAACCACACGATCCAGGCCGAACGGGCGATCATGCAGCCCTTTATTCGCGGCTGCGGCCCGTGGCAGAAATATTTTTCCGATCACCTGGTCAAGACGGACAAATAGCACCCACGGGCCATGCGGTCGGGCCGGATGACGGGCCGAACCCGCCGCCGGAGAAATGCACAGCGATGGAAACCTGCCTTGAAAACAACGTGCTGGAAGAATTGCTGAAGCTGCTGAAGCTGGAGCAGATCGAGGAGAACATCTTTCGCGGCCAGAGCCAGGATCTCGGCTTCGGCAACGTTTACGGCGGGCAGGTGCTGGGTCAGGCGCTTTCGGCCGCCTACCGGACCGTGCCGCCGGAGCGCCGGGCCCACAGCCTGCATGCCTATTTTCTCAGGCCGGGGGATGTCCGCCGGCCGATCGTCTACAACGTCGATTGCATTCGAGACGGCAAGAGTTTCACCACCCGACGGGTCGTGGCCGTTCAGAAGGGCCGGGCGATTTTCAACATGTCGGCCTCGTTTCAAATCGACGAGCCGGGGTTTGAACACCAGGATCCGGCGCCCAGCGTACCCGGCCCCGAGGGCCTTGCTTCCGAATTGGAGCTCGCGAACGGAATCGCCGACCAGATCCCGGCCCCCATCCGCGAAAAGTTTCTGTGCCGGCGGCCGATCGAGGTCCGGCCGGTTGACCCCATGAATCCCTTTGCGCCGGAGAAGCGCGAGCCGGTGCGCTACAACTGGGTCAAGGCCATCGACCGGATGCCGGAGGACCCGGCCGTCCACCAGTACCTGCTGGCCTATGCATCCGATTACAGCCTGGTGGTGACATCGCTTTATCCCCACGGCCAGAACTTCTGGCAGCCGGCGATGCAGGTCGCCAGCCTGGACCACGCCATGTGGTTTCATCGGCCGTTTCGCATGGACGACTGGCTCCTGTATGCGATGCAAAGCCCCAATGCCTGCAAAGCCCGGGGGCTGGCCTATGGCAAAATCTTCACACGGGAGGGGCTCCTGGCGGCCACCGTGGCCCAGGAAGGGCTGATCCGCCATCACGGCCGGAATTAAAACGCACCGGCCGGGGTTGCCATCGGGCCAAGCCGGCTTATATTCACCACTTCAAATACAAAGACAAGGAGAAGAAACAATGGCGGATCACTCGCATATCACGTTGTACAGCGGAGGCCACCGGGGGGCCGAGGCGGAATTCGGCAAACTGGCCGAGCGCTGGGGGATTCAGGAAGTCACCTTCTCCTTCGAAGGCCACGACATCGCGCGGAGTCGGGGGGTCCGGGTGTTGGGACCCGCGGAGCTCGACAAGGGCGACGTCAGCATGGAGATCGTCTCCACCCGCATGGGCCGCACCTATTCCAAGGCGGACAAGATCCGCAAGGTTATCCAGTCCATTTTCCACATGGTCAACAACGGCTACCAGGTGATCGCCGTGGGCTGGATCCAGCCGGACAACACCGTCAAGGGCGGCACCGGCTGGGGAGTGGAGCTGGCCAAGCTCTTCAACCGCAACGTCAACGTTTACGATCAGGACCGCCGGGGGTGGTTCTCCTGGAAGAACAACCAGTGGGTGGCCGATACACCGGTCATCTCCGAGAAAACCTTTGTCGGCACCGGGACCCGGAACCTCACCGGGGACGGCCTCAAAGCCATCCAGGACCTCTTCACCAGATCCTTCGGTCCCGCGAAAAAGTAGCCCGGCGCAGAACAGGCCGTAAACACAATGCCCCGCGGCATGCCGCGGGGCATTGTGTTTACCGGGCAAAAACGGTCTTGAGGGCGCCGGATATCAGAAATCTTTGAAGTCGCCTTCCTCCAAGGGGATCACTTCATCCGGCCTTTTTTGCCTGCCTTGCGGCCCGGCCGCTTTCCTGGTTTTTGCTATCGGTTGAACCGTCACGGCCCGCCCGGCTTCCCGAGCCCCGGCCACCGGCTTTTTGCCGATAACTTTCGGCTGGGAATTCGCAGTGTCGCCTACACGGCCGCCAACCATGTTCAAGAGATCGCTCACCATGGCCCTCATCGTCTCGGCCTGGGCGCTCATCTCTTCAGAAGCGGAGGCGGACTCCTCGGCGCTGGCGGCATTCTGCTGGGTGACCTTGTCCATCTCGGAAACCGCCTTGTTCACCTGTTCGATCCCCTGGGCCTGCTCCCCGGAGGCGGCGGCGATGTCACCCACCAGGTCCGCCACCTTGTTGGCGCTGTCCGACACCTGGCCGAAGACGCCATTGGTCGCGGACATCAGCGTCGAGCCGTCCTTGACCTTCTTCACCGTCTCTTCGATCAGGCCGGCGGTGTTCCGGGCGGCATCGGCGGCCCGCATGGCGAGGTTTCTGACCTCATCCGCCACCACCGCGAAACCCGCACCCGCTTCGCCGGCCCGGGCGGCTTCCACGGCCGCGTTCAGTGCCAGCAGGTTGGTCTGGAAGGCAATCTCGTCGATCGTCTTGATGATTTTCGAAGTGTCTTCGCTGGCTTTGGTGATGTCATCCATGGACTGGCACATCCGCGCAATGGAATCCTTGGCCTGCGCCGCTATGGTTTTGGTTTCCTTCATCAGGTGGTCGGCTTGGCGGGCGTTGCCGGCATTCTTGCGGGTCATGGAGGCTATCTCCTCCAGCGAGGCGGAGGTCTCCTCGATCGAGGCGGCCTGCTCGGACGAACCCTCGGCCAGTTGCTGGCTGGTGAAGGAGATCTGGGAGGCGGCGGATGCTACATGATCCGCGCCTTCGTTCAGGCCGGCAACGATGCGGGTCACGGGCCGGGTGATGTTGCGCCGGGTGAAGAAGAAGCCCAGGACCAGAAAGGCCGTCAACGCGGCCAAAGAGATCCCGCCGATCCATGCCAGGACGCCGCGGATGCTGTCCCGGGAGTTCTGTTTCGCGGCCTCTATCTCCTTGTTCAACTGGTCGGATTCCGTTTTCAACCGCCGGCCCAGTTCGGCCTTCCGGGCGTTGACCAGGACTTCGATGTCATCGATGTAGAGTCCGGTGCCGAGGACCCAGCCCCATGCCTTTAGTAATTTCACGAAGGACAGCTTGGGCTGGGGCTTGTCCGCACCGTACTTGGGCCAGAGGTAGTCGACGAAGCCTTCCCCGGATTCCTTGCCTACCCGGGCGAATTCGACAAAAAGTCTTTTACCGCTGGGGTCCTTGTGATCGGAAACGTCCTTGCCGTTGAGCTCGGGCTTGTACGGGTGCATGATCATGGCGGGCTGCAGATCGTTGATCCAGAAGTAGTCCTTGCCCTCGGGCCCATAGCGCAGCGCCTGGACAAGATCGGCGGCTGTCTTTTGCTTTTCCTGCGGGCCGAGCCCCGCATCCTTCTCAACGGCTTCCAGGAGGCTCATGGCCGTCTGCACCTGGGACTTGAGGTATTCCTTCTTCAGCGCCAGCAGCTCCTCGCTGAAAGCGGCCGCTTGCCGGTCGCCGTCCGCCTTGATGCGCTGGATGTTGTCCTGCCCCAGGCGCTCGATCTGAGCGGTGGTTTCGGTTCCGGATTTCTGGATTCTCCAGGTTGAAACCATGCCGATCGACGCGGCCGTGAGAACCAGGGCGGTCGAGATGAGGATGATGATCTTGGTGTTGAGTTTCATCGAACAAACCCTCCTCCTGAAACTGTCTGGATCGGCATCGGGGTGCCGATGTCAATCGGATTGATAAAAAGCAGGAGGATCTTCGCAGAGCCCGATGACAAGATGAAGATCAGCGCGTGAATCGCAGGGAACCAGATCCGGTTGAAGCCGAATTAATCCTACCCACTTGCTAGGGTTATCGGCTTCAGTTAGAAAATCATTAGTTTTTTGTTAGTAAAATCCCACTGGGATGAGGGCGAAGGGCCGGTCTCGGGTTACTTCGGCAGGAGCCCGGGGGAACGCCTGCGGAGAGCTGAAATGATTGAAGACAGGAAGATGACACCGGTGATGACGAGGCACACCAGGCTGATCGGGCGGGTGAAAAACACGGCGAAACTGCCCCGGGAGAACATCAGGGAGGATTTAAAGTAGTATTCGATCAGCGGGCCCAGCACGAAGGCCAGGACCAGCGGCGGAGAGTCAAATTTAAGTTTCTTCATCAGGTAGCCGAAGATCCCGAAGCCCAGCATGAGGTAAACGTCGGTGATGCTGTTGGCCACCGAATAAGACCCCACGATGCAAAACAAAACGACCGCCGGCATCAAATACGGGTAAGGGATCCGCAAGAGCTGCACCCACAAACCGATGAGGGGCAGGTTCAGGACCAGCAGCATGGCGTTTCCCAGGTACATGCTGGCGACCACTCCCCAGAAGATTTCCGGGTGCTTGGTAAGCAAGAGCGGCCCCGGTGTCACGCCGTGCAGGATCAGGGCACCGAGCAGCAGCGCCATCACCACGTTGGCGGGCAGCCCCAGGGTCAGCAGCGGAATGAAGGCCGACTGTGCCGCGGCGTTGTTGGCGGCCTCCGGCGCGGCCACCCCCTCGATCATGCCGGTGCCGAACCGCTCCGGCTGCTTCGAGAAGCGTTTTTCCACCGCATAGGCCACAAACGAGGAAAGCACCGCACCGCCCCCGGGGAGGATCCCCAGCCAAAAGCCGATCATCGTCCCGCGCATCAGTGCCCATTTCGCCTGAACCCAGTCTTCAAGGGTCGGCAGCAGGCCCTTGACCTTGGCCTTGAAGACATCGCGGTCCACGTTTTGCTCGAGGTTCAGGATGATTTCCGAAATGCCGAAAAGCCCCATCACCAGAGGCACCAGGCCGACGCCGTCCATCAGCTCGGTCAGCCCGAAAGTGAACCGGGTGCTGCCCGATACCGTGTCCGTTCCGACCGTTCCGATGATGATGCCGAAGCAGGCCATCATCAGGGAGTGGATCATGGAAGCGCCGGTCAGGAAGCTCAAGACCACCATGCCCATGCACATGAGGGAGAAATACTCGGGGGGTCCGAACTTGAGGGCAAAAACGGCCAGGGGGGGTGCCAGCAGGGTCAGGCCGACCAGGCCGAGGGTGCCGGCGATGAACGAGGCGAAGGCGGACATCCCCAACGCAGCTCCTGCCCTGCCTTGCCGGGCCATCTGGTAGCCGTCCAGGCAGGTCATGACCGAGGCGGCTTCACCGGGGATGTTCACGAGGATCGAGGTGGTGGACCCGCCGTACATGGCCCCGTAGTAGATGCCCGCCAGCATGATGATGGCCGTGACGGGCGCGACATGAAAGGTGGCGGGCAAGAGCAGCGCCATGGCTGCGGTGGGCCCCAGCCCCGGCAGAACCCCCACGAGGGTGCCGATCAGGCAGCCAAGGAAGCAATAAAATAGATTGACGGGCTGAAAGGCGACGGCAAAGCCGCTGATCAGCTGATAAAATAGGTCCATAGTCGTCCGGCCGGCAGGCGGGCTCCGAGCAAAACCGAGAACAGAATGTAGGTGAACGCCAGGGTCAGACCGGCCGCCACGAAGACCGTTCGCCACCTGAGCGGCTCCACGCATCTGAACAGAAACAGGAGCAGCAGAAATGTGGAGGCCGGAAACCCGATGATGTCCCAAAGGAACACGTAGATGAACAAGACAGCCGAAACCAGGCCGATCCTGAGGATGTCCGCAGCGTGAAAACCGCCGCCGGCCGCGGCGGCCGGCTTCTGAACCACGGTCTGAATCAGGCCGACACCGGCCAGAACGGACAGGCAGGTTCCAGCCAAAAAGGGCAGGAACCCCGGCCCCGGCCGGCCGAAGGTGCCGAATCCCAAGCGGCCGGCTTCGGCGGTAATGGCCAGGGCCGACACCATCCAGACGAAATGAGTGATGAGATAGGTTTTTTTCAATGTTATGGTTTGATGTAGTTCTTGACCTGCATTCCGGCCTCCACATACGCCTCGGCCCAGAACTTGGCGAAATCCGCTGTGTTCTGATACAGCACCGGCATCTCGTAGCTGGCCATGGCCTTGAGGAAGGCCGGGTCGCTCAGGGCTTTCTGGAAGGCGTCGTGGAGAACCTTGACCCGTTCGGGGGTCATGCCCTTCGGCCCGACAATGCCGATGGGCGAGTCGTGCACCACC
>JACRCN010000037.1 GCA_016219005.1 Deltaproteobacteria bacterium | reverse complement strand
TTCATGAGCACCATGCTTGCCAAGCTGATGGACCGCTACCCGATCATCCTGTGGCTCGGGGCGGCGCTGCTCGGCAAGGTGGGCGGCGAGATGATGGCCACCGACCCGTTTGTCGTCGGGCTTTTCAACCTGCCCCATTGGACGGAGTATGCGTCGATGGCTTTCTTCGTGGTCTTCGTCTGCGGTCTGAGCAAGTGGATCCTCTACCAGAAGAGGCTGAAATGCGAAACGGAGCCCGCCCGCGGCGGCGTTGCGGACGTGGCGATTGAAGAGGGTCGCTCCGCCGGCGGAAAGTGATTCAGCAATCGGTTGGGCTCACAGGCGATGCGGACGACTTGAATAGAAGCCATCGATAAGAGAAGGGAAAGGATTGAAATCATGACGTTAACAGAATGGATCATCCAGCTTTCAATCTTTGGGGTCTTGGCGCTGGCCGTCGTCGGTACCGTTCAGAACCTGGCTGATGCGATGAAGAAAAAGAACTGAGAGAGAGAGTCATGTCCAGGATACTGAGTCCGGCTGTGCCACGCTGCGCCGGCCGTCAGAGTGGATAGCCGAACAGGTGAGCATGGAGAGCGACCGGCTGTCGGCTGCAGTCAACGACCGCACATAGATTCTCCGGTGGAACGCGCACAAAAAAAAAGGGTCCCAGCCTGGCATTCCTGCTGAGACCCTTTTTCATTTGCCGACAAGCCGCTCAGCGGCGAACCTCTCCTCGGAGATCCTGAACCATGGGCTTTTCGTTCAAGCGTCCGCAGTCGTTGCCGTGCTGACGACTCCTGCTCTTTTCTTTCGATACTGGTTGGCCACGCACGCGGCCAGCAGGCCGAGGCCCATGATGTCGGTGAGCGTGCCCGGGTCCACTAGCAGCAGGCCGCCGATGACAAACAAGATCCGCTCGACCCAGTTCATCGGTGCCACGAAATAACCGATCATGGCCGCCCCGATTGCCGTCATGCCGGCGCAGGACGTGATCAGGGTCTGGATCATCGCGTACCATGTCGTATCGATCCAGAGCATGGAGGTGTTGTAGACAAAGATGTAGGGCGTCAGAAACGCCCCGATGGCGAGCTTGGTGGAAGTGACCCCCGTCCAGAAGGCGTTGGATTTGGCGATACCGGCGCCGGCGTACGCAGCCAGGGCGACCGGCGGCGTAATATCGGCCACAATGCCGAAGTAGAAGACAAACATGTGGGCCGCCAGCGGATGCACCCCCAGTTGGATCAGAGCCGGGGCCGCGATGGTGGAGGTGATGATGTAGTTGGCCGTGGTCGGAACCCCCATGCCGAGGATGAGCGAGGTAACCATGGTGAAGATAAGCGTCAACAGGAGGTTGCCGCCGGCTAATTCCACCAGGCCGTTGCCCAGCTTGAGCCCCAGCCCGGTCAGGGTAATCGCGCCGATGATGATGCCGGCCGACGCGCAGGCAAGCGCCACCCCGACAGCGTTGCGGGCACCGAGTTCGAACCCGTCGGCGATTTGCCGGGGGCTCATGCGGGTTGCTTTCTTCAAAGCACCCGCAATGATGCAAGTCACCAGGCCCATAAGAGCGGCGTAAAGCGGAGTAAACCCGATCGAAAGAAATATGATGATCGCAAACAGCGGAACGAAGAGATGCCCCCGCTCCTTCATGACGTCCACAAACCTGGGCAGCTCATCGCGGCTCAGGCCCCGCAGGTTGCAGCGCTTGGCCTCGAAGTGTACTTCCATGAACACGCCGAAGAAATAGAGGCAGGCCGGGATGGCCGCCGCCTTGGCGATGTCGAGGTAGGGCACATTGAGGAACTCGGCCATGATGAAGGCCGCAGCCCCCATGATGGGCGGCATGATCTGCCCGCCCGTGGAGGATGAGGCTTCCACCGCCGCCGCGAACTCGGGCCGGTAGCCCAGACGCTTCATCATGGGGATGGTGAGGCTTCCGGATTCCACGGTGTTGGCCACCGAGCTTCCGGACACCGTTCCCTCCAGGGCGCTGGTGATGACGGCCATCTTGGCCGGGCCGCCGGAGGCCCAGCCGGCCACCGCGTTGGAAATGTCGATAAAGAGCTGCCCCAGCCCCGACTTTTCACGGAAGGAACCAAACAGGATGAACAGGTAGATGAACGTCGCCGCCACCCCTAAAGGAATACCCAGGATGCCCTCGGTGGTCAGGTACATGTGGGATGCAATGCGCTCCAATGAATACCCGCGGTGCGACATGAAACCGGGGAAATATGCTCCGAAATAGCAGAAGAACAGAAAAAACGTCGCCAGGCAGACGATCGGCAGCCCCACCACCCGTCGCCCCGCCTCCAGCGTGAGTAGGATGCCGAATCCGGCGGCGAAATAATCCATGCGTGAATAATCCCCGCCGGCCTCCATGATGCGCACGTAATTTAAGGCCATGTACAACCCGATGTAACAGGCAAAAATGGCCAAGACCCAGTTGTACCAGTACAGGCGATTGTCCTCATTGCCGGCGCGGGCCGGGAACAGCAGGTAGGTCAATGCGAAGGCATACGCCAGGTGGATGGATCGTTGCAGCTGGGCAGGGAGCAATCCGAAGGCCGCCGTGTATACCTGGAAGATCGACCACGAAACGCCGATGACATAGACGATCCAATGCGGCGTGCCGGTCAGTTTGCGCGCGCGGGCCTCCTTGTCGACCTGTTTGAGGATCTTCTCGATCTCTTCCTTGGAAACGGCCTCGACCCCTTCCATCTTGGTGGTGAGGACACCGGACTGAACCGGATCTTCTTCTTTTTCGCTCACGGCACGCACCTGCCTTTCACGAGATCGAGCATTCGCGCTTTGCGAACGCGCATGATTAATGGTGCCCCGGGTTGCGCCAGATCCGCAAGCCGGATCTCGCGTCCTTTGAAATTCAATTTATGCTCGGCCACCCGCCCCACCCGGACGATGATCTCAGGCACGGGGCGGTTGACCGTCCATTCCAGCCAGCCGTCCGGGGCGACGATCAGCGTCCCCTCGTCCGTCGAAGCCTCCGGCATGCCGGCACCGAAGGAGTCAAACCGGGACTTGACGATGACCAGGCGGTCGCCTTCCGCCCGCAGCGTGTCGTACACCGGCCGTCGGTTGACGGAGTGGGTGAACGCGAGTACGAATTCCTCCCCGGCGCGCATGCGGGCGCACAGCACGGCCCGGCCGGTATTTAAATCGCTGATCTCAAGCACGCTGAAGAAGGGCCAGCCGAAAACCACGACCACCGCAGCTCCCGCAATCAGCAAACCCAAACTCAGCCGATGGCTCATCAAAGATCGCGCTCGGTCTATCTTGATCACGCGGGAACAGATCAAAGGGGTCGAGGGCAAGTGAACACCGCGTGAAGACGTTTCGCTTGAACCCTGGACCCCTTGGACTCGAAAGCCATTCCGCCCTGGGGGCGGGATGGCTGTTTACTTCATCAGGCCTTTTTCTTTGAAATACTTCACCGCGCCCGGATGGAAGGGAATGGACACGCCCTGCACCGCGTACTTCGGGCTCACTTCCTTGCCCTTGGCATGAGCGGAGGCCAGGTCCGTCTGGTTCTCGAACAGGGCTTTGGTCAGGTTGTAGACCATATCCGGCTTCAGTTGGTTGCCGGCAATCAGCACGGCATTCACCGCCACGGTGGGCACGTCCGCAGTCAGGCCCTTGTAAGTGTTGGCCGGGACCTTCACCGCTGCGAAAAAGGGATGTTTTTGGATCAGCTTGGTTGAGATGTCGGCGGAGATCGGGAGAATCCGGATTTCGTTCTGCGTGGAAACATCCATGATGGCCGAGTTGGGGATGCCGGCCGTCGCTATGAAGGCGTCGATGTGCTTGTCCTTGAATGCTTCCGCGCTCTCGGAGTAAGACAAGTACTGCCCGTTGACGTCTTCCTTCTTCAGACCGTAGATGTCCATCAGTTGCCGGAAGTTGATCTCGGTGCCGCTGCCCGGAGCGCCCACACCTACCTTCTTGCCCTTCAGGTCGGCGAAGGTCTTGATCGGGCTGTCGGCCCGTACTACGACCTGGACGATTTCAGGATAGAGTGTTGCGATGGCACTCATGCCTTTGAGCGGCTCCTTGAAGGCTTCCATGGCGTTCCAGGCCTGGTCCAGCGTGTCGCTCTGAACCAGGGCGAGTTCGACCTCTTTCTTGTTGATCAACCGGATGTTCTCGCCCGAGGCGCCGCTGGTCTGGGCGGTGACATTCATGTCCTTGATCTTGGAGTTCCAGATCTTGGCCATGGCCCCGCCGAAGGGGTAGTAGGTCCCGGCAGTACCGCCGGTGGCGAGCACCAGGTTGTCGGCCGACTGCACCGAGGCCACCGCACCGATCACAAACAGAACCGCCACGCACACACTGAACAGTCTTTTCATCGAGCACCTCCCTACATTGTTGGTGGTTGTTGACTCGTCGAGCATCAATCCCGTCTGTCACAGAGCCGGTTTCATTGAGGAAATGCATTCTATGTTAGGGGTCGTGCGGTGTCAAGAAAAAGGCAGGACTGCATCGAAAACAGAAGATTTTTCTTTGCCGTTGCAAGGCCGGATTCGCCCGGAACAACTTCGGAAGAAGTCGCTTATAAAATCCTCCCTTTGATAGAGGTGGCCAGAGGGATTTTTCAAATCGTGAAACCCGCCTTCAACTTGAAGCCCGCTGTTGACATCCCCAGCTTTGGTGTTAATTTGATCTCCAATCGATTTAGCAGGTTATGGGGACACCATGGGTTTTGTCCTGCTCGAGGGAGGCAGTGAGTTCAACGCGGGGATGGCGGCCGCGGATGAGCGCGCCATAGCGGTCTGCGGCGGGCGGGCGCAGCCGGTCCGCATCATCCCGGCCGCGGCCGCTCCGGACAACAACCACGCGCGCGCCGCAGCGAACGGAGTCGGCTGGTTTCAGAGCCTCGGGGCTGCCGACGTTCGGGCAGTTGACATCATCGACCGCGCTTCTGCCGACCGGCCCGACCTGGCAAAGGAGATCGAACGCGCACGGCTTGTTTTTGTGCTGGGCGGTTTCACCCGTTACCTGGCGGAAACCCTGTCCGATAGCCTGGCCTGGCAGGCGATGGTGAGCGCCCTGCGGGCCGGTGCCGTCATCGCCGGCAGCAGCGCCGGGGCCATGGTGCTGTGCGAATTCTATTTTGATTCAGCCTCCGGCAACGTGTTGCCGGGCCTCGATCTTCTGCCGGAGGTGTGCGTGCTGCCGCATCATGACACTTTCGGCAAAAACTGGGCGCCGCGACTGACCCGTCTGTTACCGGGGGCGCTCCTGATCGGGATCGACGAGGAAACCGGCCTGCTGAATGACAGGCCCGAAGGCCAATGGACAGTGTACGGCAAAGGGGCCGTAACCGTTTATGAACCCGACGGCCAAGCCGTATTTCATCATGGACAACGGGTCCTGCTGCCGATCGAGGTCAAAGATCATCTCTAAAGTTGGGGCCAACTCCGGAACGAATCCGGAATAGACGGCTCGAAGCAAAAGAAAAAATTTAGGTAGCCATCTTCCGACTTCGAGCTTCCAGCTTCCAGCTTGGAAGGCACTCACGAAGGGTGTTTATGCTCCCAGGCAAGGGCCATATCGTCCTCATGGGCTCGGGTGAGCTCACCGCCACCATGGTGGAAGTTCACAAGGACATGATCGGAAGGCTCGGCCCCGAGGCCCGGGCCGTATTTTTAGACACGCCGGCCGGGTTCCAGCTGAACGCCGACCAGATTTCGGCCAAGGCCGGCGAGTATTTCCGCGACAAAGTCGGCCATCCCATGGCGTTGGCATCATACAAGTCCAAGACCCGGGCCGCACTGTTCGAATCCGAAAAAGCCTTTATCGCACTCAAACAGGCCGACTTTGTTCTGATCGGGCCCGGAAGCCCCACCTACGCCGTGCGCCAGTGGACCGGCACCCCCGTCACTGACATTCTGGCCCAACGCATCGAGTCCGGCGGGTGCCTGGTGGCGGCAAGTGCGGCGGCCCTGACCGTGGGGCGTTTCACGCTGCCGGTGTACGAAATCTACAAAGTGGGCGAAGACCCGCGCTGGGAGCCCGGAATCGACATCCTGGGCCGCTTCGGCCTCAACCTGGTCGTGGTCCCCCACTGGAACAACGCCGAGGGCGGCAACCACGACACTCGCTTCTGCTTCATGGGGGAGCCGCGCTTCAGGGCTCTCGAGAGTCTCCTTCCGGACGATGTGGTCATCCTCGGCCTCGAAGAACATACGGCCTGCATCATCGATCTTACGCGCAACGAGGTGCGCATCCGCGGGATCGGCAGTGTCGTCCTGCGCCATGCCGGGTCGGAACGGGTGCTAACGAAAAACGAGATCGCGCCCCTGGACGTTCTCCGGGGCCAGCCGTTTGAACCCGCCGCCCACCGGCCGGCCGGAGCGGTTTCCGAGCCGCACCCGCCGGCCGGCTCCGGCGACACCGGATCGTTCTGGGAAGGCGTTCACGCGCTCGAACGCAGGTTTCAGGAAGGCCTCGACCGCCGCGACCCCGCGCACATGTCGTCCGCGATCCTGGAGCTCGACCGCATCGTCTGGAGGGCCTCCCGCGATCTCGAAAGCGAGGAGTTCATCTCCCAGACGCGGGAAATCCTGCGGGAGTGGGTCGTCCTGATGGGAACCGCCATGTCCGCAGCACCGCGCACTACGGCCGAGTGCCTCGGGCCGCTGGTGGAGGAATTGCTCAGCCTGCGCGATCACTTACGGGCGGAAAAGCGTTGGACCGAAGCCGACATGCTGCGAGACTGCCTGCAGCGGGCCGACGTCGTCGTCGAGGACACGAGCCGCGGCGCCCGGTGGCGGGTGGGTGAATGATGCGGCAGAGTTCTTCGACCTCGGACCGGGCATCGGGTCATTTCACGGTCAGCGTGGAGACGTTTGATAGCCTGCCCGACCCGGTTCAGGTGCCCGGAAATGAGCTGGAATGGGCCTCCCCATTCATCCTGCCCGGTTGGCTGCACGCCTGGTGGGAGGTATTCGCCCCTCCGGCCGAATCCCTGATTCTTTCCGTGCGGGAGGACCGCCGGCTGATCGGGATCGCCCCTCTCCAGCGGGAAGGCGGCTCGCTGCGGCTCATGGGGGGTGCGGATGTCTGCGATCATCTGGATGTCGTGGTGGACCCCCGGCGGATAAAGGAATTCTGCGCAACCCTCCTGGATTATGTGAACCGCGAGGCCGTGACCCGGATGGAACTCGGGCCGGTCCGGCCTGATTCGGTCGTCATGACGGAGCTGGTGCCGCAAGCCCGCGGGAGAGGGTGGCCGGTTGCGAGCGAAACCGAAGACGTCCTGTTCGAGGCCGATCTGCCGCCCACCTGGGAGGAATACCTGGATCGGCTATCCGGCAAGCAGCGCCACGAAGTCCGACGCAAGCTCAGGCGGCTGCAGCAAAGCGCCGCCTTCACGTTTCGAATGGTGGGCGGCCGCGGGGACATCGACGCCGGCATGGAAGACTTTCTGAGGCTTTTCCGCATGAACCGCGCCGACAAGGCCGAATTCATGACCGCACGCATGGAATCGTTCTTCCGGACGCTGGCGCGGCGGGTGCCGGCAACACGCCTGGGATTTCTGGATATTGACGGGGCTGCCGCAGCCGCTGTAATGTGCTTCGACCACGGCGCGACGCGCTACCTATACAACAGCGCCTTTGACTCCGGTCAGGGTTCTTTGAGCGTGGGCATCCTCTGTAAAGTCTTGAGCATCCAGGATGCCATCTCCCGCGGTTTGGCCAAGTATGATTTTCTGAAGGGCAACGAAACCTACAAACGACAGCTCGGCGGCAGGGACGTGCCGGTTTACCATTGCCGGATCGAAACGGCCTGACCCCGAAAGAGAAGATACCCGTGCGTCCCTGGCCCCACTGCATTGCGATGATCAGCGTCCACTCGAGCCCGGTCGGCCGGCTCGGCACCCAGGACACCGGCGGGATGAGCGTCTACATCCGGGAACTGGCACGCGAACTCGGGGAGCGCGGACACCGGGTGGACATCTTCACGCGCACCGCCGACGGCGCGCAGCCGGGGCAGCGGATCGCCCTGTCCGAGAACGTGCGGGTTATCCACCTGGATCTGGGAGCAAGCACCGATGCTCCGAAAACAGAGCTCTACCCGTATCTGTTCGCCTTTTTCAGGGCATTGGAGGAATTCCGCCAGCGCGAGGGCATCGACTACGGCGTCATCCACAGTCATTACTGGCTATCCGGGCAGGTGGGGATTCAGGCCCGGCAGGCGTGGAGCGCCCCCCACGTCACCACCTTTCACACCCTTGGCGCGGTGAAGAACCTGCTGTGCGCGAACGCGTGCGAATCCGAAACCCGCATCGCCGCCGAATTCCGCCTGGTAGAGTCCTGCGACCGGATCCTGGTCACCTCCAGCCGGGAAATGCAGAATCTGCTTTGCCACTACCGCGCCTCGGCCGAGAAGCTGGCGGTCGTGCCCTGCGGGGTGAATCTCGGGCTGTTCCGCCCGGTTGCGAAACCGGCCGCACGCAGATGCATCGGCGTCGCGCCGCAGGACCGGCTGGTCCTGTATGTCGGCCGGTTCGCCCCGGAGAAGGGTCTGGACCGGCTGCTCACCGCCGTGGCCTGCATGAAGCATTACCCGCATCTGCGGGTGATGATCGTCGGCGGAGACGGTGAGGACGATCCGGCCCATCAGCGCATGCGGCAATTGTGCCGTGATACCGGCATCGAGGAGCGGGTGACCTTCGCGGGGCGTGTCGATCAAATCGTGCTGCCCCAGTATTACAGCGCCGCGGACCTGCTCGTACTGCCGTCGGTCTATGAGAGCTTCGGGATGGTGGCGCTGGAGGCCCTGGCCTGCGGAACGCCGGTGGTGGCAACACGCGTCGGCGCCACCGATGACCTCATTCACCAGAAGGCCAACGGGCGATTGGCGAAAAGTGGCAGTGCCCGCTCGCTGGCTGATTCGATCGCCGAGGTCCTATCGCAAAACGGGGAGCGCCCTGAGGTGGTGCGCCGGTCGGTATGGCGATATGACTGGTCCAGGGTGGCCGAAGAGGTTCTGGCGGTATACCGGGACAGCCGCATGGCCGCGGGGCCGACGATCGAAGATGCGCATGATGACACGGCGGCACCCTGCGCGGCCGGGCGTTGCGAAATCGCAGGATGCCGTGCAGATGAGGCCGTGCTGATGGCGGCAGGAGGCTTACAATGACGGTTCAGGCCGATGTGCTGGTGATTGCGGCCCACCCGGACGACAGCGAGTTCGGTGCCGCCGGAACAGTGGCCCAGTGGGTGCAGGCAGGGCGACGGGTCACGTATGTCGTCTGCACAAGCGGCGAAAAGGGCACCAGCGACCCGTCGCTGACCCCGGAGTTGCTGGCCCCGATCCGGGAGGAAGAGCAGCGCGCCGCGGCCCGCACCCTCGGGGTGCAGGAGGTGGTGTTCCTGCGGCGGCCCGACCAGGGGATCGAGGACACGGCTGAGTTCCGCAAGCTCATCGTCCGCATGATCCGCACGTACCGGCCGAAGATCGTCATGACCTCGGACCCCTACCGCCGCTACATCTGGCACCGCGATCACCGCATCATCGGCCAGGTCGTCCTGGACGCCGTCTTCCCGTTCGCGCGCGACCACCTGGCCTACCCCGACCTGATAGCGGAAGGCCTTGCACCCCACAAGGTGCAGGAGCTTTACTTCTGGGGCGCGGAGGACATCAACCGCCGCTCGGACATCACGGCGACCTTCGACCTCAAGATCGCCGCCCTGCGCTGCCACAAGACTCAGGTGCGCGAGTTCAAACGCGGCGACCCGGAAGAGTGGCTGCGCCAGCGCTGCCGAGAGATGGCGGCGGGGGAATCCTTCGGCCTGGCCGAGGCCTTCCACTACGTCGAGGCTCCACCCTGAGGGCTGCTGCTGATCCCCATCCGAGAGCCGATGGCTGCGTTGTTCCGCCATTTGAAATGCTCCCGGCCTGACACTATGTGAGCATTTACACAAGCCGCACAACACCGGTTCCCGGCCTTAGGCGCGGTTTTTCAGCCCTCTGTCAAGGCAGGTTGCATGTAGCGGACTTCAGGCAATTCGCCGTCGGCGTCCGTGCGGAAGATGAAGGCTGTCAGCGAGCCGGTGGCGGGATATCCATCGAACCCGAAGGCGTGCGGATTGATCTTGTTCTCCGGGCTGAACGCCAGGCCCCGGGCCCATAGCATGGTGAAGACGATGATGTCCCCGTGGGTGACGGCCAGCACGTTTTCGCCGGCATGGCGCCGCCGCGCATTTTCGAAAAACGCCAAGACCCGGCCGACGATGTCCGCCGGCTGCTCATAGGGCGGCCCCACGCCGGTGTAATAATCATCACGCCGGCTGTCCCCCACATGGCTGGGTTTGCCCTCGAACGCCGTGAACACCTCATTTAAAAGCGGGGACTGCCTGAGCCTGAGCTGCGGATGAAACGCCAGAATCTCCCGGGCCGTCTGGCGGGCCCGCAGCAGCGGGCTGCTGTATGCGGCATGCAGCGTCATTTCGGACATCATCCGCCCGGCGGCCCGGGCCTCTTCCAGGCCGCGTTCGCTCAGACGGAAGCGCGGCAGCCGGCCATAGATGATCTTTTTCGGGTTGTGAACGTAGCCGTGCCGGACGAGCCACACCGTGGTTTCAGGCGACATTGCAATGCCTCGGTCGATGAAGGGCTTTGATCTTCAACGCGCCTCCACGAGAAGTTGTATGCTCAAAGCAGACGACTGATGAAATCCGTTTTACAGGATTCCATTCGCGCTCAGAAAATCCCTCACGTCGCGCCAGAAGACCGCCCAGTCCGGCGGGCAGTCGTTGTGGCCGGCATCGTACACAATCATTTTACCGTTTTGCGCGGCGGAGTGCAAAGCCTGGCCGTGGCCGAAGGGCACCACTTCGTCGAACTTCCCATGCACGACCAGCACGGGGCCCTTATATTGGCGAACGGCCGCCAGGTTGTCGAACGGATCGCGGATCAAAAACGCAGGGGCCAGGTAGCGGACGGCAAAGGCGCTGACGCTCTTGAAGCAGGACATAAGGATGAGGGCCGCCGAGGGTCGCTTGAGCGCCAGATCGCAAAGCGCGCCGCCGCCGAGCGAGCGGCCGAACAACAGGATGCGGGACGGGTCCACCTCCGCGCGGGCCGCCAACCGGTCATAGGCCAGGATGAAGGTTTCGGCAATGCGCGCCTGCGACGGAGACCCGGCCGAGCGCCCGTAGCCGGGGAACTCCACCAAAAGCAGGCCGATGCCCATTTCCGAAAACCGCGCAAGCGCATTCGGCCAGTAGTCGATCAACTCGCCGTTGCCGTGGCCGAAAATGACCGCCGCTGCCGGTTGATCGGCTTCCGCCGGAGGCAGATACCATGCCTCAACTTTGCCGAAGGAGGTTTCCAGCCACCAGGGCTCGATGCGCGTCGTCTTGAGGGCCGGCGGCTCTGGGGTCGGAATCATATAACGCGGGAAAAGGACGTGCCGCTGCACGAAAAACAGCAGCAGGCAATAGGCCGCGTAGATCAGCACCGCGCTTCCGATGACTTTGACCAACCGCTTCACTTTCGTTGCGTCCAAGAAACCCCAAACTTTTTCGATTCGGGAATGCCGCGAGCGGTCAGGGCCCGGCCGTCTTGGCGTGCTTCCAGGACTTCCAGAAAAAGCACCCGACGATGACGACGATCACCGTTTGGCCCAACATATGGGACAGCGCGAAGTGTGTCAACACGCTCTATCAGCGTGTTGAAAAAGGACGCGTCAGGCCGCGATCCGGCGTTGCGCGGATGCCCTCATTCCGCTGGCGACCGTCCAATTGCCGACTGTTGCAAGGATTAAACCATTGCCACCTTGAAGAGCCTCCCGCGGTTCAAAAGCCTAAAGTTTTTCAACCACCCGCCGAATAATCCACTAACGAAGCAAGCGATACAGCAACTGAATATTTCGTAGCTAAAGGCTTTTGCCGATAAAGAGGTGGTGCCGGCAGGCGGCTTGTTCCGGAGTGCATCGTGAGGTTATTTCAATCGGTTAGGAGGAATTATTTTTCATGAAAAGGCGTTCTCTTGGTTTTAAATTAATAGTTGGCGGAGTGTTGGTTGTCCTTGTCCCCATCCTGGCTATCGGTCTCTATTCTCTGATTACCGCTTCGAACGCATTGACTCAAATCTCAAGTGAGCAGGCGGTCAGAACCGCGGGCAACCTTGCTGACATGGTGGAACTTGTTTTTCAGGAAGAAGTCAAATTGGTGACCGAGTTGGCATCGAGGGCATCTGTAAAGTCAGCCGCCGTAAAGGTGCAGGAAGCTGGTGCCGGGTCGGCTTCCACTGAAATAGCAGCGGTTAACAACGACCTGGCGGCCTCCTTCAAACCGATTTCGAAAGACTATGAAGCCCTTGTATTGATTGGACTGGACGGCAAGGTATTTGCCGATGCTCAAAACGGAACACAAACCGGGATTGATACATCCGGAAGGGTCTATTTCCAGAAGGTTAAAGCCAGCGGGCAACCATATGTAGCTGACCCGGTCGTCTCAAAATCAACCGGAAGACTGATCGCCCCGATCTGTACGCCAGTGAAAGACGATGCGGGCAAACTCGTCGGGCTGATGGCAATCATGATGAAAATTGATTTTTTGACCGAACATATCGTGAATGTCAAAATCGGAGCAACAGGATATCCGGGTATCATAAATCCTGAGGGTCTAGCGCTTGTCCATCCGGACAAGGAGCAGATTCTGAAGTTGGACATAAGCAAAATCCCCGAGATGTCGGACCTCTTTAAGTCCATCCGTACGGTCAAAAAGGGCGTTGAGCGTTACACCTTCAAAAAAGTGAACAGGATTGCCGGATTTGCGCCGATCGATCTCACACGCTGGACGGTAATGGTCACCCAGGATGAGGATGAATTCCTGGCAACAGCGCATTCCATACGCAACGCCATCATCCTGATCGGTGCGGTTCTCCTTGCTTTGACGGTTGTTGCCATCATATTTTTTTCCCGATCCCTTACTAAACCAATCGGTCGCGTGGTTGAGTTGATCACCGCCGGCTCCGGGGAGGTGGCCTCAGCCGCCGGCCAGGTGTCATCTTCCAGCCAAACGCTGGCCGCGGGGTCCTCCGAACAGGCCGCCTCCATCCAGGAGACCTCCGCCTCGCTGGAGGAGATATCCTCCATGACCAAACAGAATGCGGAACACGCCCGGCAGGCAAACATCATGGGCACCGAGGCAAATCAGATCATCGACAGGGCCAATGCGTCTATGACGCAGTTGACCGGCGCCATGAAAGAGATCTCAAAGTCCAGCGAAGAGACGCAGAAAATCGTCAAAACGATTGACGAGATCGCGTTCCAGACCAACCTGCTGGCGCTGAACGCCGCGGTGGAGGCTGCTCGGGCGGGCGAAGCCGGTGCAGGGTTTGCCGTCGTGGCCGACGAGGTGCGCAACCTCGCCATCCGCGCGGCCGAGGCAGCCAAAAACACCTCCAATCTTATCGATGGCTCGGTCAAACGAATCAAGGACGGCACGGGGCTGGTAAACAGCACCAACGCCGCATTTACGGAGGTGTCCACGAGTTCAAAGAAGATCGCCGATCTTGTCTCCGAAATCAATGCAGCCTCGACCGAGCAGGCCCAGGGAATCGATCAGATCAACAAGGCGGTCTCGGAGATGGATAAGGTGGTGCAGCAGAATGCGGCCACGGCCGAGGAGTCCGCGTCGGCCTCGGAAGAACTGAATGCCCAGGCGGAACAGATGCAAGCCGCCATCGGACAGCTCGTCACCATCATCGGCGGAAACGCCGAGCGAACGGTCAAGTCCAAAGCCCCGAAGGAGGGCCCCCGCGCGTCCGGCCGCGGGCAGAAAAGCAGGGGGCTTCCTAAAAGCGCCTCTTTAAAGAAAAAGGCTGGACCGGACCCCGAGCAGATGATCCCGCTGGATAGCGCGGACGACTTTAAGGATTTTTAGAAGCTATCTCAAAAATACAGAGGGTGGGCCGGAGCGGAACCCGCCGCAGCCAGATCAGGAACACCACGCTGGCGACGATGCCTCGGGCGCTGAAGATCGAAAGCGGATGCCCGTGCAGAAGCTTGACGAACAAGCCGCTGGTGCTCCAGAGCAGCGCTGTCAGCAGCAGAAGGACGATGGCGCGCCGGTGTGAAGCTTGGTTTTTAGGCATTTTAAATTCAGGCCGATCGTCGGGTGTCTGGGCTCAAGCCAAAGGCGGCGTTGGAGGCGGCAACTCTCCACGCTCCAGGGCTTCCCGGGCTGCCTTTACAGGTATGCCCGCCTCGCAGGGGACACCCACCTGACACAACCCACATCCATAGCCATCGAACTTATAGGTCTTTTTCACATACTCTCTAGCGCGAGCCAAGTGCTGCCGACACTTCTCCTTGTCGTGGCCGGCCTCGGTAATAGCGCGGACCGGACAACGATCAATACATTTGCCACACGTTCCGTCAGCGAAAAATAGGCAATAAGCACGGTGGTTGGAATAAGGCCGGGGAGTCGGTTTAATGGATATCTTGGCCACTACCGATCCAACCCGCATGGCTTTGCCCTTGGCGGTGATGAGCCCGTCGCACAGACCGAAAGTGCCCAAACCGGCCGCATGGGCGGCATGGCGTTCAGACCAGGAAGAGGCATAGGAAAATCGTTCAGATTTGACGATGGTCCAGTTGGAAGCCAGCATCGGAGCAATGGCAGCATGGCCAACCTGTTTAAGACGATCGACCAGGTGCCGACGCAGGGCTACATTGAACTCCTCACCGTAGACCCTGATCCGTGCCCATTCTTCGGATGGATAGTTCTTAGTCCTGCGGTTAGCTTTGCGGACCGCCGCCCGTTGCGGCAAGACCCATGAGATGACGGTCAGTTCTTCAGCGCCTGCCGGTTCCGCGGGACAGTGCTGGTTGAAGACCTCCCAGGGGGTCCAGTGGAAGGGCCCGACATATTCCTTGTACTGCTGCCAAATCTGGTCCGCACCGGAAGCGAATCCAACCAGGGCATCTTCCCATGCAGGGTCCTCAGTTTTGTTTCTCATTGTGTTTTCGGGTGAAGCGGCGATGAAATCGCTGATCACGCCATTTACCCAGTCACCTGAAACAGGGACGCTGTTTTCCACTGAATATCTCCTGTTCATCTTTCGTCTCGAACGCGATGTCAGCCCCGCGCTGTACGCAACATGCTCCCATGCGTAAGGTAATGATTCACGCGTGCCTCCCAATCCTGTATGAATTGCCGGTAATACCCTTCCGTAAATGACGCTACGAAAGCGTCACCTTCCGGTCCCAGGCTCGTGTGAGAGTATGTAATGCTGGCCTCCGATCCCCCTTCGACCGGGCGCAGTTCAATGGTCAATTTGCAGGCGGTGATGGTCGGGGTGATTTTGATCATCTCCACTAAGCCATTGCTCGGCTCATGTTTGGTGATGTACCAGATTGCATTGCCCGGGCTCGCTTCAGTAAGAAAAACACTATCGGGTTCAGCTATACCGGATTCGCTGAATACAACGAGGGGGTCCCAGCCATCAATCCAATCCGCCTCGCGCACGGGGCACAGCAAAGGGAATACCTTCGAGGGCTCCGCCACAAGCTGTTGCTTAAAGGTACGTGTGACACGGTTGGGTTTGGTAACTCGCATGGGTCTGATCCTATTCTGATAGAATTATATCGAGCCGGTCGGTCCCGTACCTTGCTTAAGGGTGAACGCCAATTCCAGCGGGCACCGTTATTAAAAAGGAGTGAACATGCCGGGCGCTCTGGAATGGCGAGGAAGAACCACCCACCCTGCAAACCAGAAGAATCCCATCCGTGCTATTGCCATTTAACATCTGGGCAGCGATATGTCATCATCCATTTAATTTTTTGCTGTTTGGGATTGCGGGAGACCGACTGCCGTAGTACGGAGGCGGGCTGTACGCTCAGAGGCCATACGTTCCGGGGAGCACAAACGCTGCTTTCGAAAACCACGCAGAAATCCGTTGCGCTTTACAGCGAATCGCACCGATGGTAGGATTCACGTATTTTCCGGCTCGCCGGACGGCCGGATGAAATCTATGAACAAGCGCACATATCAAAAACCGGGACCCCTGAACATCCTGGTCGTCGACGACGAAGCCAACATCCGCAAGACCCTGGCCGTCTGTCTGGAGACCAGGGGGCACCGCGTCACCGCCGTCGGCAGCCCCAAGGATGGCCAGGAGGCGGCGGCCCTGCAGGTCTTCGATTTGGCGTTCGTCGACCTCCGGCTGGGAACGGAAAGCGGGATGGACTTGATCTCCGTTCTGCTGTCCGCCTGCCCCTGGCTTAAAATCGTGGTCATCACCGCCTATGCCTCCATCGACACGGCTGTGGAAGCCATTCGGCGCGGGGCCGCGGACTACATCCCCAAACCCTTCAAACCCGACCAGGTCGCGTTGGTGACGGAGCGCATCGCCACCCTGCACGCCATGGAGCAGCGGATTTCAGGGCTCCAGGAAGACCTGGAACGGGTGCACCCGGAAATTCTGTTCCAATCCAATCACCCCGGGATGCAGCGGGCCATCGAGTTGGCCAGGCAGGTGGCGCCTTCCGAAGCCGTCGTGATGCTGCGGGGGCCGAGCGGCACCGGCAAATCCGTTCTGGCGCGCGCCATCCACGGGTGGAGCCAGCGTACGTCCAAGCCGCTTGGTATCATCTCCTGCCCGACCTTGAACCCGGAACTTCTCGAAAGCGAGCTTTTCGGGCACGTGAAGGGGGCCTTCACCGGGGCCCTGCGGGATAACCCCGGCCGGGTCGCCGCCTGCGAGGGCGGCACCCTCTTTCTCGATGAGATCGGTGACCTCCCGCTTTCAATCCAGCCCAAGCTGCTGCGCTTCATCCAGGACCGCGACTACGAGCGGGTGGGCGACCAGCACACCCGCAAGGCGGATGTCCGCATCCTGGCGGCCACCAACGCCGATCTGGAAAAAGCGGTCAAAGACAGCCGGTTCCGGGAAGATCTCTACTACCGGCTCAACGTGATTCAGATCGAGATCCCTCCCCTGCGCGAGCGCCCGGACGACACCGAGCTTCTGGCCGTGACCATGCTGGGGTTTTTCGGCGCTCAGAATCACAAGGCCTTCCGAGGGCTATCCGACGATGCGCTCCGGGCGCTACGGGACTATTCGTGGCCGGGCAACATCCGGGAGTTGCGCAACGTCATCGAACGCGCGGCCATTCTCTGCCCCGGAGACGTCATCGGCATCGAAAATCTTCCCGAGTCCATCTCTCCGCATCGCCCCCCCATTCAACTGGGCGACCGGGTGCCTCTGAGCATGGTTGAGGAAAACCACATCCGCCGCGTACTGGCCACGACCAAATCCCTTCAGGAAGCAGCCGAGATCCTGGGCATCGATCAGGCCACCCTCTGGCGCAAGCGCAAGCACTTAGGGATCTGACGCCACCATAGGGCTCACATTTTCTTATCCAAGGCCAGATTGAGTTTCAACACATTGACCCTCGGTTCACCGAAGATTCCGAAGTCGCGGCCATCCGTATGTGCATGAATGGTTTTTTCGAGTGCCTCACGGCCGACACCCCGTGCCCGTGCCACTCGCGGCGCCTGCATGAGCGCATTCTTAAGACTGATGTGCGGGTCCAGGCCGCTGCTCGACGAGGTCACCGCATCGGCGGGGACCCGCGCGTCCGCCGGAAGGCCGTTTTCAGCGCGGTAGGCCTCGACACGCCCCTTAACCGCATCGGCCAGTTTTTTGGAAATGGGCCCCAGGTTGCTTCCGGATGAGTTACCGGCGTCGAAACCCGCTTCCCCTGCAGCCGATGGGCGCGGATGAAAATACTTCGGGCTGCCGAAGTTCTGAGCGATCAACTCGGAACCCACGATGGTTCCGCCGCGCTGAATCAATGACCCGTCCGCTTCGTGTGGGAACAGGCCTTGAGATATAATCCAAACCACCAATGGGTAGACGCCGCACAAGACAACGGCCAGAGAAAAGGTGGCGACCACCGCAACGCGAAACTCGGACAGCATGTTTTTCATTTGAAGGTCCCCTTTGCTACACTATATGCAGTGCCGCGACGGTCAGGTCTATCAGTTTGATCCCGAAGAAAGGCACCACCACGCCCCCCAGACCATAAATGAGCAGGTTGCGGCGGAGGAGAGCGGCGGCGGTGAGCGGCCGAAACCGCACCCCGCGCAGCGCCAGCGGTATCAGGGCCATGATGATCAGAGCGTTGAAAATGACGGCGCTCAATATGGCGCTCAAGGGCGAATGCAGGCCCATGATGTTCAGCGGGCTGATGGCCGGAAACGTGGCCATCAGCATCGCCGGGATGATGGCAAAGTACTTGGCGACATCGTTGGCAACGCTGAAGGTCGTCAGGGCCCCCCGCGTAATCAGCATCTGCTTGCCGATTTCAACAATTTCGATGAGCTTGGTGGGGTTTGAATCCAGATCCACCATGTTGCCCGCTTCCTTGGCAGCCTGGGTCCCGGTGTTCATGGCAACCCCCACATCGGCCTGCGCAAGAGCCGGCGCATCGTTGGTGCCGTCGCCGGTCATGGCGACCAGGTGCCCGGCGGCTTGTTCCTTGCGGATCAGGGCCAGTTTGTCCTCCGGTCGGGCCTCCGCCAGAAAATCGTCCACTCCGGCTTCCCGGGCGATGGCGGCGGCTGTCAGGCGGTTGTCCCCCGTGATCATGACGGTCTTGATCCCCATGGCGCGGAAGCGCTCGAAGCGGTCCTTCAACCCGCCCTTCACGATGTCCTTGAGGTGCACCACGCCGATCGCGCGGCGGTTTTCGGCGACCGCCAGCGCGGTCCCGCCCGAGCGCGAGATCCGTTCCACCTCCGCATTCACCGAGGGCGGCAGCGCATCGCCGATATATTCCGCAATGGCGTCTGCAGCACCCTTGCGGATGCTGCGCCCGTCGATATCGACACCGCTCATTCTCGTTTCCGCTTTAAATGGAACGAAAACAGCCGCGGGCATCTCCGACATCGCGCGCCCCCGCAACCCGTATCTTTTGGCCAGCACAACGATGCTCCGGCCTTCGGGCGTTTCGTCGGCAAGCGAGGCCAGCTGGGCCGAATCGGCCAGCTTCTCCTTGCTCACCCCTTGGGCCGGCAGGAATTCGGTCGCCTGGCGATCTCCGAGGGTGATCGTGCCGGTCTTGTCGAGCAGCAGCACATCCACGTCGCCAGCGGCTTCAGCCGCCCGGCCGCTCATGGCGAGCACGTTCTTCTGCACGAGGCGGTCGATGCCGGCAATGCCGATGGCGCTCAAAAGCCCGCCGATCGTGGTGGGGATCAGGCACACCAGGAGCGCGGTCAGCACGGTGACCGAGAAGTTCACCTCGGAATAGATGCCGAAAAATTTCAGGCTCATCACCACTACCAGAAAAATGATCGTCAACGCCGACAGCAGAATCGTGAGGGCGATCTCGTTGGGTGTCTTCTGGCGCTGGGCGCCTTCGACCAGGTGGATCATGTGATCGAGGAAACTCTCGCCCGGGTTGGCGGTGACGCGGATCACCAGTCGATCCGACAAGACCTTGGTGCCGCCGGTTACCGAGTTGCGGTCGCCGCCGGCTTCCCGTATCACCGGCGCCGACTCGCCCGTGATGGTCGACTCGTCCACCGAGGCGGCGCCCTCGATGACCTCGCCGTCGGAGGGTATGGCCTCGCCGGCGGAGACCATCACGACGTCCCCCTTCCGCAACTGATCCGCCGGGGCATCCTGGTAGCCCGATCCGCCGTGCACGCGGCGATGCGCAATGGTCCGGGTGCGGGTTTTGCGCAGCGCATTGGCCTGGGCCTTGCCCCGCCCTTCGGCCACGGCTTCCGCAAAATTGGCGAACAGCACCGTGAACCAGAGCCAGAGGGCGATCTGCAGGGTAAAGCCGAGCGGCTCGCCCTCCGCCCGAAAGACCATCGCAAGGGTGGTAAGTGCAGCCCCGACTTCCGTGACGAACATGACCGGGTTCTTCAGCATGTAAACCGGATGAAGCTTCTTGAACGCGTCCGCAACCGCCTGGCTTAGAATCGCCCGATCGAAACTCATTTGAATGCGTGCAGCCATTGTTGGATATCCTTATTCTAATAAGCGATGCTCGAGCCGGTCATCTGGAAGTGTTCCACGATGGGCCCCAGTGAGAGCGCAGGGAAAAAAGTCAGCGCACCGACGATCAGGATCGTGCCGAGCAGAAGGACGGAAAAGAGCGGGCCGGATACCGGAAAACTTCCGCCCGTTGCCGCCGCGCGCTTCTTGCGCGCCAGGTTTCCGGCCAGGGCCAGGGCCGGGATGATCATGATGAAGCGGCCGATCAGCATCGCCAGACCGATGGTGGTGTTGTACCAGTAAGTGTTGGCGGTCAGCCCTGCGAAGGCGCTGCCGTTGTTGCCGGTGCCGGACGAGAAGGCATACAGCATTTCACTGAGGCCGTGGGGGCCTGCGTTGTTCAAGCCGGCGAGCCCCCAGGCGCTCACCGCGGCCCAGGCCGCGAAACCCAGGATGCTGAACGCCGCCGCCATCACGAACAGGACGCCGAATTTCACGTCGTTGGCTTCGATCTTCTTGCCGAGGTACTCGGGGGTCTTCCCGACCATCAAGCCCGCCAGGAACACCGCGAGCACCACGAAGACGAGCATGCCGTAAAGACCCGCCCCGACCCCGCCGAAGACCACCTCGCCCAGCTGGATGTTGATCAAGGGTATCAACCCGCCCAAAGGCGTGAAAGAGTCGTGCATGGAGTTCACGGCGCCGCAGGAGGCATCGGTGGTGATGGTGGCAAACAGGGCGGAATTGAAGATGCCGAAGCGCACTTCCTTGCCTTCCATGTTGCCCGACGCAGCGTCCACGCCCAACGCATGCAAGCGGGGGTTCCCGGCAGACTCGGCCCACCAGCAGGCGACGACGCCCATCAGGAAGATGGCTGCCATGGCACCCCAGATCGCCCACCCGTGACGCTGGTTTTTCACCATGCGGCCGAGGTAATACGTCAAGCCGCTGGGGATCAGGAAAATGGAGAGCATCTGGATGAAGTTTGAGAGCGGCGTCGGGTTCTCATACGGATGCGATGCGTTGGCATTCATGAAACCGCCGCCGTTTGTGCCCAGCATCTTGATCGCCACCTGCGAGGCCATGGGGCCCTGCGCGATGGCCTGGATTTCGATCCTGCGCTCCTCCATCGCCGGGTTGCCGAGGGCGTCTTTGGCGACGTCGCCCTTGTCATCCTTTTTCGCAACCTCGACGGTGTAGGGGTCAAGGATCCGGGCCGTGTCGTAGGGCTTGAAGTTTTGAATCATGCCCTGGGACACCAGGAACACGGCGTAGACGATGCACAGAGGCAGAAGAACGTAAAGATTCACCCGCACGAGGTCCACCCAGAAATTGCCGATGGTCTTGGCGGATTGCCTGGCAATGCCGCGTACCAGGGCGGCTGCTATGGCTATCCCCACGGCGGCGGAAGTGAAGTTGTGAAACGTCAGCCCCACCATCTGGGTCAGATAGGAGGCCGTGGATTCCCCGCCGTAGCTTTGCCAGTTGGTGTTGGTCGTGAAACTCACCGCCGTGTTGAACGCCAGGTGGTCGCTAAACGGCCCCAGCCCCTGAGGGTTCAACGGCAGCAGGTGCTGCAGCCGCAGAATCGCATAGGTGAAAAGAAGGCCCGCCAGGCTGAACGCGAGCATGGAAACGGTGTACTGCTTCCAGTCCTGCTCCTTTTGGGGGTCCACCCTCAGGAGAAAATACAGGGATCGTTCCACCGGCCTCAGAATCGGGCCCAGAAACGTCTTTCCCGACCCGTCCAACACCTGGGAGAGATAAACTCCCGTCGGGCGGGTGAGCAGCAGCAGCAGGCCGGTGAACACGGCCAATTGAACCCACCCGAAGTTGTCGTTGAAAACCTGCATGGTCAGAACCTTTCCGGCCTTATGACCGAAATGAACAAGTAAACGATCAGCACGACACCGATACAACCCACTATAATTTCCATGTTCAAATCCTATCGAGCGCTGCAACGTACAGCGCGCAGAGAATGAAAAAAACGATCACACCGATGATGTAGGCCGCATCTCCCATGCCTGTACTCCTTTTCTTCAATTTGGATCCTCGGCCACGACTTTTAGCATAGAGCGTGCCATCTCCGATTTTGCGTAATTTCAAAGGAATACTCTCGATATGGCGAACGGCGAGATTGAAATAGACAAGGTGACCGCTTCTGCGGCTTGCATCATGCAATCTCATCGGACGTTGACGGCCCTTCTCTTGTACCCGAACTGTCGGAGGTTTTTGACCTTGCACAATGCAAGGGTGATCGGGGGCCGGGGTTGTAATTTGCAAACTGCGCATCCGGACCGGGCGCAGACGACCGCCTCCCCATGCAGAGGTGAAACGGGGTCCAGCCGTTGCCCTTGCTGCTGCGCGACATCCATCCCCGCCGCCCGCACCTCTTTACAGAAAAGTGGCACGGCACGTGCTTAGTTGCGTATTGCCTGCGGAGGAGAACCATGTTCAGCATCCGGCAAAAACTCATGTTAGGCTTCGGCGGCCTGCTGGTGATCGTGGCGGTCATCGGTGTGATGACCATCGTGCAGATCCGGCACTTGGGCGAAGCGATCGACGTCATCCTGCGCGAGAACTACCGCAGTGTCGTGGCCTGTCAGGAAATGAGGGAATCCCTCGAGCGCGTCGACAGCGGGATCGTCTTCACGTTTCTGGGGGCGGATGCCGATGGCCGGCGCCAGATCGAGGCCGGCATGAAGCAGTTCTCGAAGGCTTTGACGGTGGAGATGGGCAACATCACCCTGCCAGGTGAAAGGGAGAAGTCCCACCTCCTCGGAGAGATCTTCCACGAGTATTCCGAGATCGTCCATAGAGTCATCGACCCGTCCCGCCCTCTCGAAGAGCGGCGTGCGGAGTACTTTTCGACGCTCCTGCCCCTGTTCGAGAAAATCAAAGGACTCGCGCAGGAGATCCTGGAGATGAACCAGGCCAACATGAGCGAGGCCAACGATGCCGCCCGTTCCCAGGCTGCCTCGGCGCAACGCCGCATGACGATTGCCATCCTATCCTGCGCCGTAGTGGCCATCTTGTTCAGCCTGCTTGCCCAACGCTGGATACTGGACCCCATCCGACGCCTGATCGACTCTGCGAACGAGATCCGCCGCGGCAACCTCGAGTTGGTGCTGAACGCCGGCTCGCGGGACGAGATCGGTCGGCTCTCGGAAGCGTTCAACGCCATGGCCGAGGGCCTGCGGCGCACCCGACGCAGCAATCGCCGCGACCTCATGCGCACCCGTCAAGCCCTCGGCGAGGTGTTCAAAGCGCTGCCCGCCGCCATCGCCGTGCTGGACCTCGAAGACCGCGTTGAAGTCGCCACCGAGCCCGCCGAGACGTTCTTCGGTCTCAAACCGGGCGTCCGCCTGAAGGATCTCGGCTACGAATGGCTGACGGCCATGGAGCGGCGGGCCCAGGATGAGGGCCGCGTCGTGGAAGACACCGCCGCAGAGGCCTGCATCCAGATCTTCCGGGACAACCGCGAATACTTTTTCAGCCCCGTGGTCGTGCCCATCGTGGTGGAGTCCGGCCGGAGGGAGATCTCCGGCACGGCGGTCATCCTCAAGGATGTGACCTCGCTGCGCGAGCAGCAGGAGCTCAAACGCAGTGCGGTCACCACGGTGTCCCACCAGCTGCGGAACCCGTTGACCTCGATCCGCATGTCGGTCCACCTGCTCCTCGAGGAGACGCTCGGGCCTCTCAACGCCCGACAGACCGAGCTTCTGCTCGCTGCGCGGGAGGAGAGCGAGCGGCTGGCGGCCATCGTCGAGGAGCTTCTGGACCTCAACCGGATGGAATCCGGCAAGACCCTGCTGGACATCGAATCCGTTTCACCGCACGCTATGGTCCGGGACGCCGTCGAGCCGTTTCTGGCCGAGGCCAAGGACAAGGGCATCGCCTTGGCCATGACCGTGCCTGACGGCCTGCCGAATGTCCTTGGCGACGGCAAACGGCTGCAGCACGTCCTGGCGAATCTGCTGTCCAATGCGCTGCGGTTCACGAATCCCGGCGGGTCGGTGTCGGTCGGAGCCGAGGCCGAACCCGGCATGGTGAGAGTCGCGGTAACCGACAGCGGAAAGGGCATCGAAGCCGAGCACCTCGGCCGGCTCTTCGATCCGTTCTACCGTGTGCCGGGACAGGACAGGCCGACCGGTATCGGCCTGGGGCTTGCCATCGTAAAGGAAATCGTGAAGGCCCACGGCGGGAGTGTCGGCGTGGCCTCCGAACCCGGGAAGGGTTCGACCTTCTGGTTCACGTTGCCTGAGGATGCAGGGCCCGAGACCACTGCCGTAAATGTCGCCTAACGGAGATAGCACCATGGAAAACCGCGCCGACAGTTTCCTGCGGCTGGTCCGCCGTTCACAGCGTGGGAAGCTCAAGATCTACCTGGGCTACTGCGCCGGGGTGGGAAAGACCTACCAGATGCTGCTGGAAGGCCAGCGGTTCAAGGAGGACGGCATCGGTGTCGTGGTCGGACTGGTGGAGACCCACGGGCGCGAGGAGACGGAATGCCTGCTGCAGGGGCTGGAGGTGGTCCCGCGCCGGCAGATCGTGTACCGCGGCATCGAGATCCATGAGATGGACTTGGACGCCATCATCGCGCGCAAGCCTGCCGTGGTGCTGGTGGATGAGCTGGCCCACACGAACGTGCCCGGAAGCCGCAACGCCAAGCGCTACCAGGATGTGGAGGAGATCCTGGCGGCGGGAATCCACGTGATCTCGACCCTGAATGTGCAGCACCTGGAAAGCCTGTACGACACGGTCGAGCAGGTGACCGGAGTGAAGGTGCGCGAGCGCATACCCGACCGGGTGGCAACGGAGGCCGACCAGATCGTGAACATCGACATCACCACCGAGGACCTTCGCCGCCGGTTGGAGGAAGGCAAGGTCTACACGACCGAACGCATCGAAACCGCCCTGACCCACTTCTTCAAGCAGTCCAACCTCGAGCAGCTGCGCGAGCTCACGCTGCGTGAGCTCGCGGCCCAGATCGACTCGCGCCACCGCGCCCCCCGGGGCGACGATGTGCCTTCCAGCCCCGATCAGGTGATGGTCTGCCTCAGTTCGCGCAGCCCGAACAGCGAAGCCCTGCTGCGGTATGCCTCGCGTCTCGCCGGCCGACTGAATCGCAACTGGTATGCGGTCTACGTCCAGACCGCTTCCGAAAGCCCGACGAAGATCGATTCCGAAACACAGCGCGTGCTGTCCAACGCCTTGACCCTGGCCCAGCAGCTGGGGGCGACCGTGTTCACTTACAAAGGGGATGATGTCGTCAGGACGCTCTTCCAATTTGCCAAGGAATACCGGGTCGGGCACATCGTGGTCGGACGGAGCGGCCGGAAACTGCCGGTGTGGCAGCGGCTGACCGGCAAGGCAACTCTCATCCAACGGCTGGTGGAGGAAGCCAAAGGGATCACGGTCATTGTGCTTGATACGCGCGAGGTCGGAACCGGCGCGGTCGCCCGGGTGGAAGGCACCGCTTTGGATACGGACAAAACGAACCGGCCTCCGGCGGAGTCGAAATCGGCCAGGTCTTTCCCCGCCCGGGTCGCGGTGCTGATCTGGCATGAGCCCATGGAAAAAGAAGCGGCGATGCGGCAGCTGCTTTCCGCATGTTGCCGGGATAACAAAAAAGTGTCTGAGCAGCCGGCCTGGCAAGCCCTGGTCCAACGGGAACAGCAGGGATCCACCTTTCTGGGAGAGGACGTAGCGCTCCCCCATGCCCGGCTGGCAGGCTTGGATGAGGCGGTGGTCGGGATAGGCGTGGCCAAGCAGGGAGTCAGCGAACCGTCAACCGGCAAATCCGTGCGCGTTGTCTTCCTGCTGCTGTCGCCCATGGCGCCGCCGGAAGTTCATGTCAAGCTCCTGAGTCGCATCAGCAAGCTGGCGCAGCTCACTATGCTGCGCCAGGAGCTGGTGACGGCCCGGAACGCAGAGGACGCTGCGCACCTTCTGGAAGAACACATGGCCGCCATCGAGTACCAGCAAGCTGTTCCCGCAGAGCGGAACCCGAGATGACCGACGCCGCAGGATCGGCCCTGGGGACTGCGGAGACCGAATGGACGGCCTCGCCCCGCGATGCCATCCTGCCATGACCGAACCATCCACCGAGATGACACTAAGGAGACTCAGCCGTGGCAGACATAGAATCCACCCCTACCGAAAGGTTATTGGTGTGCATAGGCCCAAGCCCTTCCTCCGCAGGATTGAGCGGAGAACAACCGCGCCGCCGACAACATAGGCCTGGCGAAACAATTTGGATCGGAGATTGATTGCTTTAGGGGTCCGTCCCTTTTGACAGGACGGCGCCTATCAGCCCTGCTTTTCGGAGAGCATTGATGAAAGTAATGATCCTGCTGGCGTTGAACCTGTTTCTGGTGGGGCTCTTTGTTTATCTCCTGAGGATGCGCGGTCTTCTTACCTATTACCGGTCCGGCCGCCTGTGGCTGACATGGATGGGCATCGGCATCATCACCCTGATGGATGAGTTCACATCCATCTTCTATGTGCCGGCCGAGTCCTATAGGTTTATCGGATCGAGCGCCATCATCTTCATTGCCTTGACAAGTCTCCTGATCCGTCTGCTGAGCACGCGTTTCGTGGAGATCGCCGAAATCCTTGAGCATCACGGCTTGATCGGCGGAGGAGTCTATTCCTTCTCTTATCTGGTGCTCGGACCGGTCGTGTCCTTTGTGGCGGTTTCATCCATTATGGTGGACTATATTCTCACCGCCTGCATCTCCGCGGTGAGCGCCGTGCTGAACGCGTCTTCTTTTTTTCCGGCCATCTCCGATTCACCGTTGCTGGTGCAATCGCTTGTCCTGGCAGCCATCTGGTTTGTTGCCGGGCTGAACATCTTGGGCATCCGGGAAAATGTCCGCTTCACCTTTGCTATTTTCATCTTCGCCGCCGTCGTCATCCTCAACTTGATTGTTTCCGGGCTCATGGATCTGGATCACGCCTCGGTCGAACAAATAAAGGAATCCGGTCGCCAAGCCGTGGCCTCGACGCAAGGCGGGTCATGGATAGAGACCTACGGCAATTTCATCAAGAATATCGCCTTCTGCATCCTGGCCTACTCCGGAATCGAGTCGGTGATCCAAACCGCCGGCTTTGTCGAGAACTGGCGAGCGATCAAGAAAGCCTACCTGTTTCTGGCCTTGACGGTGGGCGTCGTCACCCCGCTGGTTGCGGTCTTGACGCTCTCAGCCCCGATCGACTTTCCGGAGCACGAGGGCGACCTGATCACCTACTTCGCGACTCTCCTGAACGGCGTCTGGTTCGGGGTGACCGTCGCCGTGCTTGCAAGCTTCACCCTGCTCATGGCCGTAAACACCGCCTTTGTGGCCTCCAGCGAGCTCATCGAGAGGGTGGCCCACCGCTACGGCTTTCAATGGATCATTGCCACCAACCGGAGCAATTCCCTCTACCGAATCCATATTTTGGATGCAATCCTCTTCTCCGCGATCGTCCTCATCACCAGCGGAAGCCAGAAGATCCTGGCCGATATGTATGCCATCGGGATCGTGGCGAGCTTTTGCATCAATATGGGATCTCTGATCATCTATCGCTATTTCATGGGCACCAAGGAAGTGATCCCGTATTCGACCAGCCGCCTGGGCACCTTGGCCCTGTTTGTCGTGCTGACCAGCTGTTTCGTGTTTCTCGCCTGGGACAAGCCGCACGGCACGGCGCTCTGGGGGCTCCTCACGTGCATCGTGCTGACGTCCGGGATTATCGTGTCCAAGAAGCGCCGTCCCGAGAAAGCCGAAGTCGCCCAGGCGGAGAGCGAAATGGAAGTGATTCTCTACCTGGCCGAGGCCGCCAGCCGGGACCTGAATATCTTCTTCAGCCGGCCGCGTGAGGACTCCGCGGTGCCGGACCGGCGCAATGACGTCTACGTGAGTTTTTTCTCTCCCCGGCAGGGAATCCCCGCTCGCGCCGGCGTCAACCATTTCAGGCTGCCCTTCGGGAAGGCCGGGATCTACCATCGCATGGTCGCGTTTCTCAAGGTGATCGAATACGAACTTTCGGACCGGGTCATCACGGTTCATTTTGGATGGCCCATGTCGTCTTGGTTGGACCGTATATCCATCGGGGTGATGGTGTTCAAAATGATGAAGCTGCCCACGCTTTTCCCCAAGTTCAATTTCGATATCGGCTACAAGCCTGCTTTAGAGATTGGAAGAAAAGGTGAGGTGCATGGCTAATCGCCCAAACAAAGCAGAGGACGCTCTTCGGAGCGGCGGCCTTGAGAAACAAGCCCCGGCGGGAGATTCGGTTTCGGCCGGCTCACACACCTGCCCAGCCCCCGGCGTCCCTCACCTCCCTATTGGAGGCAAGACGCTCAAACTGGCAATCGCGGCCCTGGGCGTGGTGTACGGCGACATCGGCACCAGCCCGCTCTATGCCGTGCGGGAATGCTTCAACGGCCCGCATGCCATCGCCTTGAACGAGGTCAATCTCTTCGGGGTGGTGTCGCTGATCTTCTGGTCCCTGACCATCGTGATAACGGTCAAATACGTGGGATTCATTCTGCGGGCCGATAACCGCGGCGAGGGCGGAATTTTCGCCCTGCTGGGACTGATAGCGGGTTCGAGCGAAAAATTATCGCCGCAGATGCGGTCAACCGTCTTTCTGGGAGCGATTTTCGGGGCTGCGCTGCTTTACGGGGACGGCATCATCACCCCTTCGATCTCGGTGCTGTCCGCCATCGAGGGGCTGGAGGTTGCCACCGAAACGGCCAAGCCTTTCATCGTGCCTCTGACCTGCGCCGTTTTGGTCGCGCTGTTTCTGCTGCAAAAGCGCGGCACGGCCGGCATCGGCAAGGTCTTCGGTCTCGTCATGGTCATTTGGTTTTTGACCATCGGGGCCGCCGGCTTGTTGGAGATTCTGCAATCTCCCCGCATCCTTGCGGGACTTGATCCCCGCTACGCGTGGAGGTTCTTCGCAGCCAATCACCTGCACGGTTTCGTGGTACTAGGCTCCGTCGTCCTGTGCATCACGGGAGGAGAGGCGCTTTACGCCGACCTGGGTCACTTCGGCCGCCGCGCCATCCAGTTTTCCTGGCTTGGCCTGGCCTATCCCGCGCTCCTGCTGAACTATTTCGGCCAGTGCGCGCTGCTGTTGAACAACCCCGGGGCCAGTTTTCACCCTTTCTACGGACTAGTGCCTGCCGGTCTGCTTTATCCCATGGTGGCCCTGGCAACTATCGCGACGGTTATCGCTTCCCAGGCCCTGATCTCCGGCTCGTTCTCCCTGACCCAGCAAGCCATTCAACTCGGCTTCAGCCCGCGTATCCAGATCGTTCACACCTCAGCCGAGGTCAAGGGACAAGTTTACATCCCGGCCGTCAACTACGCCCTCATGATCGCCTGCCTGCTTCTCGTGTTATCCTTCAAAGAATCCGGCCGCCTGGCCGGAGCCTACGGACTTGCGGTGACGGCCACGATGAGTCTGACGTCCGGTCTGTATCTTGTAGCCGCGATTTGCGTCTGGCGCTGGCCGGTGTGGAAAGTCCTGCCGCCCGTGGGCCTCTTCCTGCTCTTCGATCTGACTTACTTCGGCGCGAACCTCTTCAAGATCTTCGACGGCGGCTGGATCACTCTGGTGGTGGCGGTTGTGATCACGACCGTCTTTTCCACCTGGAAAAAGGGCCGCGAAGAACTGAAACAACGGCTGCTCACCGACCGGCTGCCGCTGGATGCCTTTTTATCGGATATCGCGCGGCATCGTCTGCCCCGGGTGCGGGGGACGGCGGTGTTCATGACCCTTTCACCGGAAGGCGTTCCGCCCACCCTGCTGCACCACGTCAAGCACAATCACATTTTGCACGAGCACGTGGTGCTGCTGACGATCCAGTCGGCGGATGTGCCGGCGGTAGCAGGCGACCAGCGGATGAGCCTGGAGGACCTTGGGCAGGGGTTTTACCGGCTCACCGCTATCTATGGTTTCATGGAAAGCCCCAATGTTCCACAGATCATGAAGCTTGCCGCCGGATGCGGCCTTTCCGTGGAGCCCGCCAAGACGAGCTTCTATCTCGGCCGCGAGACGCTTTTGACCACCGGCACCTCCCGCATGATGCGCTGGCGCAAGGCCATCTTTGCGTTCATGTCCCGCAATGCGGCCAACCCAACAGTTTATTTCGGCATCCCTCCCAACCAGGTGATCGAGCTGGGGGCGCAAATCAGGTTTTAGGAGGCGGCATGCAAAACAATAGCAATGATAAGGTCACCCCGCTGAAGGCCCGAGGGATTAAGGCGGACGTGACCCCGGAAGATTCTGAGCTGATGGAAGCGGCCACGGCGCCGTCGCGGCCCAAAACCGGTCTTGCCAGTGCCCTTGGCTTGCGGCCGCTATGGGCCGGCCTGGGCTTAACGGCCGTTTTGCTCCTCATCCTTATATACTATCGGAACACCCCGCTGGAATTCCAGAACGTCCCCCACGTGTTGGCGCAGAAACTCGAAGCCCTGTCCGCTCTGAGAATCAATTTCCTCAAATCGATCGAGGCCGAGAAGCTCGCCGTGATGGCCGAAACCGATGAAGCATCCCTTGCTTTCGCCGATGAATCCAGGCGCGCGGCTGAAGCCGTGGAGGTCGATCTCAAAGAGCTGTCCCGGCTGGTCGGCCTGCACCCTGCAGCGGACGAGTCGAAACTGCTCCACGAATTCGAGGCCGCCTGGGAGCAGGTCCGCAAGATCGACCGGGTGGTTCTCGATCTAGCGGTTCAGAACACCAACCTCAAGGCCTTCAGGCTCTCCTTCGGCAAGGGGCGCGAAGCGGTCGAGCGTTTCGAAAATGCGCTGAACGCCATGACGCGGGAGGTGACGGATGCCCGGCTCATCCGTGCAGCGGCCGACGCGCTTTCGGCCGAGCTCAAGATCCTCAGCCTGCATGCCCCTCACATTGTAACGCCGGATGACGAGGAGATGAATCGGATCGAGCAGGTCATCCACGCCAAGGAGGAGGTCGTCCAGCGCTCGCTCACGACCTTGGCACGCTTGGTGGCACCTGCCGACATGCAGCCCTACGTGAACGCAGCGGTCGCGGCCGATCGCGAATTCAGGGCGGTGACGGCGAGCGTGCTAAAGTGGTCGCGTGAAAACACGAACGTCACCTCGCTCAACATCTCGCTTGACCGAAAGCAAAAGGCGACGGCCCTTTGCGAGGCCCTTCTGAAGCAGCTCCACGAAGCCTTCAGCAGACAGGCCTTCAAAGCCACCCGTTGACCGGGTTTTCCACTCCCCGAAGATGCGCGCCATCGACCGTGCACCCTGGCTGGGGCCTTGCAATACAACATGAGACAGGAGGTCATCCGTGGACAAGAAACTGGCGCTCGTTGTCGACGATGAAAAGAACATCCGCCTGACATTTTCCGAAACGCTGGCCCAGATAGGTTTCGACACCCGAACGGCCGCAACCGGTGAAGAAGCGCTGTCGCGATTGGAAAAGACCGATTTCGATCTGGCCCTCCTGGATTTCAGAATGTCCGGCATGGACGGGATCGAGCTCCTGCGCCGCATTCGGGAGGGGCACCCGAAAGTACGGGTCATCATGATCACCGCCCACGGGACCATCGAGTCGGCGGTCGAGGCCATGAAACTCGGCGCCGTCGATTTTCTTCAGAAGCCCTGTACCCCGGCGGAAATCCGCGAGTTGGTCGGCAAAGTCATGGAGCGGGAAGTTATCGACGAATCGCAGGCGGAGGGCTACCCGACGCTGATCGAGCTGGCAAAGAAATGCATTGCCGACTACCGTTTCGAGGCCGCTGGTGCGCATGTGAGAAAGGCAGTGGCCATCGACCCTTCGCGACCCGAGGCGTTCAACCTGCTGGGGGCCATTCTGGAAGTCCAAGGCGCTCATCCGTCAGCTGCTTTGAAAAACTATCACGCCGCCCTGTCGCTGGATCCTTCCTACATTCCGGCGCGCAAGAACATCGAGCGCATCGCCGGCGAAAACAAGTATCGGCGCGGCAAAATAGACATCGACCGCAACTGAAATCCGACGCCCTCAGCCGCGTGTGCGGGTCCCGGGACCGTCCGGCATGACGCGGAACAGGGCCTTGATGGGCTGGGGGATGGCGCGCGGCCGCCCCGTGGCGGCATCCACGAAGACCCACTCGGTTTCTCCCTGGGCCAGGACGCTCTGGTCGGTCTGGCGCAAGAACCTGTATTTTCGCAGGGACTGCACGCGGCGCAGATCGGCCACCCAGGTCATGGCCGTCACTGCGTCGCCGGCGAAGGCCGGCCGCAGGTATTCGATCCAATGCGACCGCACGACCCACGTGGCGCCGGATTCCCGGGTCGCAGCCGTACAGCCGATGGACGCGGCGTGCCGATGGGCGGCCTCGATCATCCAGCGCACATAGTCGATGTTGCTGACGTGCCCGTTGGGGTCGGCCGCATCGGCCGGGACGCAGAAATCATACACGTAGACACCGTTCATGGCCGTTCCTTCATGGGGCATGGATTCTCATAGCTCCGCGTTGGCCTGCCGCAACCAGGCGGAAAGCGATATTTTCACAGGTTCCCTGCAGATTCAACCGGCAAGGCTCAGGATGGCCCGGGGATGTGTCGACGAACCTCGCCGAGCTATACAGGAGCCAGATTGCGCTTGACTTCGGGTGATTTTCGTTTATGTTGCGGGGGCATTTAAATCCCTGAATGGAGACACGCCTATGAAATTTGCATGGATTTCCGCACTGAGCGTTCTGGCAGCCGTAACACCCGCCGTGGCCGACGAGACCCCCAAGGTGGCCCTGGCGACCGACAAGGGCCGCATTGTGCTGGAGCTCTACCCGGACAAGGCACCGGCCACCGTCAAGAACTTCCTCGCCTACGTGGACGACGGTCACTACAACGGCACCATCTTCCACCGGGTCATCCCCAACTTCATGATCCAGGGCGGCGGCATGACCCTCAGCATGAAGGAAAAACCCACCAAACCGCCCGTCAAAAACGAGGCGGACAACGGCCTGAAGAACCTACGCGGCACCATCGCCATGGCCCGCACCCAGGTCCCGGACAGCGCCACGGCCCAGTTTTTCATCAACAGCGTCGACAATGACTTCCTGAACCACAAGAACAAGACGCCTCAGGGCTGGGGCTACACCGTGTTCGGCAAAGTGGTGGAAGGCCTGGATGTGGTGGACGCCATCACGAAGGTCAAGACCGGCAATCGCGGCGGCCACCAGGATGTCCCCGTCGACACCCTTATGATCATCACGGCCGAGCGGGTGAAGTAAACCCGCCGCCATCGGATGGGTATTCAACAAGCCGGAAGCGCATACCGCTTCCGGCTATTTTTTGCCCGGGCGCGGCGATTCTGCATGTTATCCGAGGCGACGGAAAATGGCATACCGTCCTGGGATGCGGGCTCCTCTCTGGCATGTCAGCAAGCCTCCCGGCCATGCCTGCCCGGCCGGGCCGCGGCGCTGTTTTTTCTTTCACATGCCGCCCATCTAGTGTATAGACCATCTCTTTTTTAGCAACCATGCTTGCCGCAGGGGAGCGCATGTGAAAACCGAAAAAGTCGGGCAACGCATCAAAACCATCATGGAAAATAAGGGGCTGAGCCTCGCGGACGTGGCGCAGCGGACCGGCCTCAAAGAGGAAACGTCATGATCTATAATGAAGAATTCGAAACCATGCCCCGGGAGGCGCTCGAGTCCATCCAGCTCAGACGACTGCAGGCGACCGTGGCGCGGGTCTACAACGCTACACCGTTTTACCGGCGGCGCTTCGAGGAGGCCGGAGTTGCGCCCGCGGACATCCGCTCGCTCTCCGACCTGCAGAAACTGCCGTTCACCACCAAGGCCGACCTGCGCGACAACTACCCCTTCGGGATGTTCGCCGTGCCCATGGACAACGTCACGCGCATCCACGCCTCCTCCGGGACGACCGGCAAACCCACGGTGGTGGGCTACACCGCGCGGGACATCCAGACCTGGGCCGAGCTGATGGCGCGCAGCCTGATGGCGGCCGGCACGCGCCGGGACGACATCGTCCACAATGCCTACGGCTACGGCCTGTTCACCGGGGGGCTGGGCGTGCACTACGGCGCCGAAAGGCTCGGAGCCTCCGTCATCCCCATCTCGGGCGGAAACACCAAGCGCCAGGTGATGATCATGAAGGACTTCGGCCCGACCGTACTCACCTGCACCCCGTCCTACGCCCTGCACGTGGCCGAGGTGGCCGGGGAGATGGGGGTGAGCTTCCGCGACCTCAAGTTCAAGGCGGGCATCTTCGGCGCCGAGCCCTGGTCCGAGCAGATGCGCAGGGAGATCGAGCGCACGCTCAACCTGAAGGCGATGGACATCTACGGGCTGAGCGAGGTGATGGGCCCCGGTGTATCCGTCGAGTGCATCGAGGCCCAGAACGGCCTGCACATCTTCGAGGACCACTTCATCCCCGAGATCATCAACCCTCACACCGGCGCGGTGCTGCCCTACGGGACCCCCGGCGAGCTCGTGTTCACCACCATCACCAAGGAGGCCTTCCCGCTGATTCGCTACCGCACCCGGGACCTCTCCGTGCTTTACCCCGAGCCCTGCCGCTGCGGCCGCACCATCGTGCGCATGGGCCGGATCCAGGGCCGCAGCGACGACATGCTCATCATTCGCGGCGTCAATGTCTTCCCGTCCCAGATCGAAAGCGTCATCATGGAGACCAAGCACTTCGAGCCGCACTATCAGCTCGTGGTGGAACGCATCGGCACCCTGGACCAGCTGACGGTGCTCGTGGAGGTGAACGAGGCTATGTTCTCCGACGAGATCAAGAACCTTCAGTCCATCGAACGGGAGCTGGAGAGGAACATCCGCGAAACCCTGGGGGTTGCCGCCCAGGTCAAGCTGGTGGAGCCCAAGGGCATCCAGCGCAGCGAAGGCAAGGCCGTGCGCGTGATCGACAAACGCAACATCTGATGACTTCGTAAAACGCCCAATTTCGGCGTTGCGCTTCATCACGTTGCCGCTGCGGCATACTGAATGGGCGCCGCACTCCACGAGATTCGCGCGCCTTGAGCTTGGCCTTTTTGCGCTATCATCGAATGGGATGATTTTTTAAGAGATCATCAAAACCGGATGGGAGACGGACATGAACGTCGAGCAGATTTCGATATTCCTGGAAAACAAGGCCGGCCGCCTGTCGGAGGTGACCCGCATTTTTGAGGAAGGCCGGATCAACATCCGGGCGCTCTCTCTGGCCGACACCTCCGATTTCGGCATCCTGCGGCTGATCGTCAACGACAACGAGAAGGCCAAGCGGCTGCTCAGGGAGAACGGCTTCACGGTCCGCATCACCGAGGTCGTGGCCGTGGAAGTGCAGGACCAACCCGGCGGGCTGCACCAGATCCTCACGGCGTTGTCCAAGGCCGGTGTCAACGTGGAATACATGTACGCCTTTGTCCGGCAGAGCGGCCAGAACGCGGTGCTCATCTTCCGCTTCGACAACACCGCCGCGGCCACCGAGGTGCTGCGCCGCGAAGGGGTCCCGGTCATCGATGGACTAGACCTCTACGCCATGTAAGCCGCAAGCTAGAAGTTGACGGCTGAACGTCACATGAAAAAGCCCCCGGCGAAATCGCTGGGGGCTTTTTGTCGGGTGGGGCTGACCGGCGCTGCCCATGCCGGACCGCGTGTTCGCCTTAGAAGAACCTCTCCTGCAGACCGTAAGGATCCTTGATCTCGAGCTTCGGGTCGAACGGCAGCTTTTTGGAGCCCCGCTGGTCGACATACTTCATGATTTCAAGATCCACCTTTATCGGCACATCGACCCCGGCCTTGGTCAGGGCCTGGCGCAGGTAGGCCTCCGCCCGGCTGCCGAAGGCGACGGAGTCGCCCAGGATGCGCAGACCTTCCGGCGGGTTGTGGAACCCCATCGAGTTTTCGGCGCCGATGAAAAGAACCCTGTAGAACGCCTCTTCATAGAATTCCTTGGCCTTGTCGTAAAGCGGCTGATCAATGGTTTTGCCCTCCGCCTGGGCCTTATGGGTCGTTTCCAGCAGCTTGGCCACGGTGGCGGTCTGATACCCGGCGCGGATCATGATGGATACCGTGCGGTCCTGGATGGAAAAGACGCGCTCCCGCAGCCATTCGGGGCTCTCGGCATGGCACTGCTTGCACGCTTTCATGTCGGCCTGGACCGGGCTCATGACGCGGTGATCCGACACCTTGTGCACCCCGGCGATGGTGTACGGCATGTGACAGTCGGCACAGGAGGCACCCGCCTTGAAGTGCACGCTGTTGTTGGTCCAAAATTCGTACTCGGGATGGCGGATGTAGGCCATCCGGTAGCCGGTGACCGTCTGTTTCCATTCCCTGACGGTTTCATCCTTGCGGATCTGCTTGATGATGTCCTCGATCGTGATTCCGCCGAATTTGCTGTTCTGCCACGGGAAGTAGAGCCCGACGGACTTGTTTTCCTTGTCCTTGGGAATGTTGTAGGTCACGTGGCATTGGGCGCAAACCGCCGCGCGCATCTCCTGGCGCGTCAGCTTGGCGGGATCGACCCCCATGGACTTGTAGGCCTCGATCAACGTGAACCCGCGGGAAATCCTGAGAGACATGTCCTTGTTGTCGTGGCAGTCGATGCAGGCGACCCCCAGCTCCCGGTTCTTCTCGGGGATTTTTCCAAGCACTTCCTTGAAGGGCGTCTTGTAGTAATCGACTCCCATTTCTTTCTGCAGCCCCGGCGCATAAGGGCTCTTGCAGCTCAGGCACACCCCGCCGGCCCCGATGCGCGTGGCATCGATATCGATCTGGTCGCGAATCATGTAAGCGTGGCCGCGGGGCTCGTTGTATTCCACGCCGAACCCCCAGCCATTGTACAACAGCGCCATGAAGGGAAATTCAGACAACTTGTCCACGCTGACCGCCCCGCCGTCCATGCCGGTCTTGTACTTGCTGCGGCGGGTGGCCACAGGCTCCATGGTCTTTTTCCAAAGCTCGAACTCCTCGGGATAAGCTTTGCCCCAGACCGCCGGGTCGATCTCCCCGTCCGGGATATTGACGGTCTTCACCGCCTGCGGTTTGGGCGACTCACACCCGATGAGGACGAATGCCAGGGCCACGCACAAAAAGCCCGCCACGATGTGTTTTGCGCTGTAGGACATCTCCTCCTCCTAAAATGCATTTTGGGTTACATGCGATCGATGGGTTTCAGTTCGTCATTCGCACGCCGGCCAGCTGGTGTTGCAGGAACCGATGGCAGTCCCAGCAGCGGCGATCCTGGTCGATCATCGCCACACGCTCGGTGTGGCAGCGGATGCAGTTGGCCTGCACGAACTTCTTGCCGCGTTCGGAAATGGCGATGGTCTCCGGCGTCCGGCCGGAATAGAAGACAAGGACATCCTTCATGCCGTCCACGGATTTCCAGACGTAGTAGGCGGGCAGGTTTTCATGGGGCAGATGGCAGTCGACGCAGCGGATGGTGCGATGCGCGCCGACGTTGAACCACGCTTCAAACCTGGATTCCATGACGTGGCAGGAGCTGCAAAACAGGGGGCTTTCGGTCTTGGCCAAGAGCTGGGGCGGGCCGAAACCCAGGAACATGCCCAAAGCGCCGCCCAGCACAACGATCCCCAACAGGATCTTCCATCTGTGTTTCTTCAGAGCACTCATCGTTCAAACCTCGTCAGGTTCGTTGGATGCAAAAGGACACCGCAGGATGCCGTCTGAACAGGTGGAAAAATAAATTTTTACAGTGCGTTGGATCGAAGGGAATGGTTAGGAAAGGTTTATAGCAGCTACCTATAGAAAAAAACTTGACTTAAGTCAAAAACAATTTCGTTGGCGGGCATGCGAAGCCGGTGAGGGCAACCGCCGGCACGTGGGCTCAGGTCAAGATACGGAAGGAAGGGTTTTGAAGCTTGGAGCGCCGGCACTGCGGACAGCGGCCGGGGCGGGTCAGCCGCCGGCGGTCTTTAAACACGTAGCCGCACAGCAGGCACTGGCTGGGGGTGACGACAAAACGCCCCCGCGAAGCCGCAACCGAACGCGCAACGTGCGCGAGGTGCTCATAGATATCCTTCTCCTTGAGCCCCAATTCCTGGGAGAGATCCCGGGCGTCCAGCTCCTGCTCGCTGAGCAGGGAAATGATGCCTTGGCGGATGGTGTGCGATTCCATCGGTCGCTTCGATTAACTTCCGGCTGAGATTTCTTCCTTCAGCAGGCAGCAGGCGATTTTGTATTCGGGCACTCCGGCGGCAGTGGCGGTGAGATTGTCCGGCTGGATCAGCTTGTTCATCACACAGCCCTCGGGGATGTCCAGCCGGAAGAGGTCGCTCTCGTTCATCGACGGGGTTTCCACCAGACGGTCGCCGTCGAACGCGAGGCTGTGGATGGGGAGGTCTTCGCACAAGGGGCAGCGGTAGACCCGGCCATTCGGGAACACGAAGTAGTTGTCGGCCACGCGCCCTGCGCACTCAAACGTTTCATGCGGTGCCATAAACACCTTCGGGTAGATCACGCGGATGCCGCGCCGCGCCACCGCCGCGGCCGCCGCCGGCACAATCTCCAGCCACTCGGTCCGCGACACCCGCAGGATTGGCCTCGCCCCCGCCGCGCCTCCGGGGGAGGCGGCCTTGCCCCGCAGTCCCAGCACCTGGATGAAAAAGCGCTCGACCCCCAGATCGTTCAACAGGGGGCCCATCCGGGGAAGCTCGTGGAGGTTGGCGCGGCTGACCGTGTAGATCAGGCTCGTGCGGAATCCCTTGGCCCTGGCCTTGCGCAGGCCTTCAAGGCAAGTGTCGTAGGAGCCTTGACCGCGCAGGCCGTCGTTGGTTGCGGGAGTTGCCCCGTCCAGGCTGAAGCTGAACACATCCACTTCCGCGGGGGTTACGCGATCCAAGATGCGGTTGAACAGATAGCCGTTGGTGTCGATGGTGATGCTGGCGAATCCGAGCCGCCGGGCGCAGCGCACGGCCTGGGGCAGATCGGGGTGCAGGGTGGGCTCGCCGCCCAGGAACACCACGTTCGCGCCCGGGCTGCGTTCGGCGAAGACCGCCAGCCAGCGTTCGATGGATGCGATGGGAAGCCGTTTCCGGCCGTGCTGTTTCGGATGGATGTAGCAATGCCGGCAGCGCAGGTTGCAGCGCGTCAACACATGAAAAAAAACATTCGCCGCCCGCCGCGTAAATTCAACCGTGGAAGAAGCCGTCATCATAGTTTGCTGATGAGGCGTTTGACCTTCTTCTTGGCGGCGACCAGTTCCTCGTTCGTCGCCCGCAGGCGGATGGACATGTACTCGGCGAAGATGCGGTACAGCAGCAGGAGAAAATCCAGTTTTTCCTCCTGGGGGGTGTTGGGGGTTATGCGACTCGCGGCGGCGGAGTCGACGGCAAGGCAGACGGTCTTACCGAACGCCTTGACCGTGGCCGACCGGTCCATGCTGTCGACGATGCGCATTTCGCCGAAGATCTCGCCCTTCTTGTCGATGATGCCGATCTCCAGGCTCTCCTTGCTGATGCGGATCTTCCCGGAGAGCAGAAAGTACAACCACGGGTCGGAATCGCCCTCGCGGATGATGGCCTCGCCGTCCTCGTATTCGCGGATTTTGCTGAGCTTGAGCAGCTTGCCGAGGCTCCTGGTCTCGAAGTCCCGCAGGGCGGGAATCGCCATCAGCTTCTGGATGTTCTCGATGTTGTCCTTGAGGTATTTCGATTCGATCATAAAACCCCTCGCTCACCTGTCGCCGCCGGATTCCGCGGAGATCATGACAATATCGCCGGATAATATGGGAACTTTACACCGGCGGGGCCGAAAGCGCAAGCCGGCCGGAGGATTCAGCCGCTGAATGCGGCCGGGGCGGATGATCCAGCACGGCGATCAGCAGTCAATGCCCACGAACCTCCTACCCTCCTAAAAAGACTTAACTTATTGAAATCGTTAAGCACAATCCACCGCCGCCTGTGCTTCCGTCTTGCTGCTGACGACGTTCACCACTTCATTGATCCGATGACATATTCAAGATCCCGGTTAGGAGGAAAATACAATTAAAACGGGCAACCCCACCAGTTAAATGAGGAGATCATATCCGCTTGCAGATAGTTGAAGGCAATGCCCAAACTCCAGGCAATTGATCTCTGCGCTATAACTCTTAACTTAAGAACATCAGACCCTATCCTAATCCACAGCCGAGAGATGAATGAAAGGAGGGTAAGTCATGGGTGAATATCTCATCGTTTTGGCCAATGACGAAAAGGCAAGAGTCTTTACACTCCAACCCGTGAAATTTCCGGATTTGGAGTCGGGCCCCCGAATCGTTGAACTTAAAGACCTTATCAACCCTGAAGCGATGGTGGGCGACCAGGAAAGATATTCCGATTCAAAGACAGGAAGGGGTACTGCACCCCGCGGTGGACCTGTTCACGGGTATGACGATCGGCGGGAACAACATCTCGGCGAGTTGCGACGTCGCTTCTCCGCAATCGTCATGAATGAAGTCCAAAAACTTGCCAAGGCTCAGCAGGCCGGGACCATAATTGTGGCGGCATCCTCTCCCATGCGACGCTATGTTTCCCCTGCAATGGAAACTCTCGCCAAACAAGGATTCGAAGTCTTGAAGGTTGCAAAGAACATGATCAATTTTTCGCCTCAACGGATTCACGCACATCTGGCGGGTATGGGTCTGGTGCCGGAACAGAAACGGTTGGCGGCTTAAACGGAAGCTGCCGCCAAGCTCACCGCGCTCACCGACTGCGGCATTCGCCTCGTTGTCAACCTGATGGAACCGGTTGAAAGGGAGGCGGAAGCGGACTGCCCGTCCGGCGATCAGCAGTTTTTTTCCAGACAGTCCTTGGAAACGGCGTCGTCGAAATGGACGGGGTAGGCGCCGTCGAAGCAGGCCTTGCAGAACATGTTCTCCGCGTCGGGGACAGCCGTCGACTCCAGCAGGCCGGGAATGCTGAGGTAGTGCAGCGAATCCAGGTCCAGCATAACGCGCAGTTCCTCCTCGGATTTGCCCGAAGCGATCAGCTCGCCGCGGGTGGAGAAGTCGATGCCGTAGTGGCAGGGGAACCGGTGCGCCGGACCGGCGATGCGCATGTGCACCCGCTTCACCCCCAGCTCCCGCAGCGCCTTGACCCGCGTCTTGACGGTGGTACCGCGGATGATGGAGTCGTCGACGATGATGATGTCCTTGCCCTTCAGAAGCTCCCGGACCGGGTTGAGCTTCACGCGCACGCCGAAATCCCGCATGCTCTGGGTGGGCTGGATGAAGGTCCGGCCGACGTAGTGATTGCGGATCATCCCCAGCTCGAAGGGGATGCCGGATTCCTCCGAGTAGCCGATGGCGGCGTAAGTCCCCGAGTCCGGGAACGGCATCACCAAATCGGCCGAAACCGGCGCTTCCCGGGCCAACTGGCGGCCCTGGGCCTTGCGCACGAGATAGACATTCTTGCCGTCGATGGTGCTGTCCGGCCGCGCAAAGTAAATGAGCTCGAAGATGCAGAACGCCCGCCGACTAGCCGCCGGGGTCTGGATGCTGCGCATCCCGTCCCGCGTGATGATGACGATCTCGCCCGGTTCGATCTCGCGGATGAATTCGGCCTCCACCAGGTCCAGGGCGCAGCTCTCCGAGGCCAGCACGTAATTGCCGGCATGGCGGCCCAGGCACAGGGGTCTGAAGCCGTGCGGGTCGCGGATTCCGACCACCTCGCCCCGGTTGGTGAGCATGACGAAAGAAAAGGCGCCTTCCAGCCGAGACACGGATTCCACCAGGGCCCGCTCGAAGCCGAGCGTAAGGTTTTTCACAAACAGGTGCAGGAAAATCTCGCTGTCCATCGTGCTCTGGAAGATCGAGCCGGCCTGCTCGAGTTCTTCCTTGAGCCTGTGGGCGTTGATGATGTTGCCGTTGTGGCCGACCGCATACATCTTGTTGCGGTGCCGGACGATGAAGGGCTGGGCGTTGGTGAGAATCGAGCTGCCGGTGGTGGAATAGCGCACGTGCCCGATGGCGCAGCAGCCGGCGAGCTCCTCCAAGTGGTCGACGTCGAACACGTCGGCCACCAGGCCCATGCCCTTGTGGGCGACGATCGCGTCGTCCCGGGCCACGGCAATGCCGGCGCTCTCCTGACCCCGGTGCTGCAGCGCATAAAGGCCGAAATAGGTCAATGCCGCCGCCTCCGGCTGTCCGCAGATCCCGAAAATGCCGCAGGACTCGCGGGGCTTGTCGGATTCATCCTTTAACGTCAACGCCGCAGTTTTCAACATGGCCGATTCAACCTCATTAAAATGCACGCGAAGCAATCGCGGCTGGAAGCCGCTCCCACAGATAAAAGGACTTCATGACATACAGAATAACACCGGGCGCCGCAACCCAATTGCAGCGAGAGCGTCCATGCAACCATCCGGCTCTCATCCTTGGAACATGACAGCCGGCTCGCTTGCCGTCATTCCAGCGGATAATTCTCCTCCAGGTTCCAGACCCCGCAGGGGCAGGCCCCGGCGCAGAATCCGCAGCCGATGCACAGGTTCTCGTTTACCGCGTACTCGTAGTTTTTCCCGCCCAGCTCGTTCCGGCGGATAGCCCCCGGAGGGCAGATGGCGACGCAGACCCCGCAATCCCGGCAGGCCCCGCAGGACAGGCACTGCGAGCCGCACTGGTGCACATCGGAAAACACGGTGATACGCGGGTCGAAGTACTCCAGGGTCACCCGCCGCTTCTCGATCATCTGGCGCCGGAAAGGCGCCGGCGTCCGGCCGTCGGATTCGTCGCAAATGCTCTGGGCCACCCGGCGCCCCGCACCGATGGCTTCGGTCAGCAGCCCGGGTCGCACCACGTCGCCGATGGCGAAAACCTTGGGGTCGCTGGTGCGGTGATCCGCGTCCACCTTGACGAAGCCTCGCTCGGCCGCGACCCCTTCGGGCAGGAAGGAGAGGTCCGGGACATCGCCGATGGAAACGATGATCGTGTCCGCGGCGATGTCCTCGCCGTCGGCGAGGGTGAGGCCGGCCGCCGTGATTTCGCGGGTGACGACGGGCCAGCGGAACCGGGCGCCGGCGGCCTCGGCGGCCTGCCGCTCCCTGCCGAAGGAGGCCGGCTGCTGCACGTCGAGCAGCAGGATGTCCTCGGCCCCGAAGCGGCGCGCCTCGGTGGCGGCGTCGCAGCCGACGTTGCCCGCACCGATCACGACCACCCGTTTGCCGCAGGCGGCCGTCCCGGCCTTGGCCGCCTCGAGAAAGTCCAGCGCCGCAACGGCCCGCTCGATGCCCGGGATGGGCAGCATGCGCGGCTTCTGGGCGCCGGTGGCGATGACGACAAAGTCGAAGTCCTCCCGCAGACGGGAAACGTCTTCCCGGGCGAGCGGCTGCTGGAGGTAGACGTGGGGCACGACCTCCTTGACGCGGCCCAGCTCGATTTCAATCACCTCCCGCGGAATCCGGCTTTCGGGAATGACGCGCGTGAACTTGCCCCCCAGCCGGCCGGCCAGCTCGTAGACCACCGCCTCGTGGCCGCACAGCCGCAGTTGCCAGGCGACCGAGAGCCCCGCCGGTCCGCCGCCGATCACGGCGGTGCGCCGGCCGCTCAGGGGCGGAAGCTCGGGGAGCTTCGCGCGGATGCTGGCCTGGCCGATCCGGGTTGTATCCACCGGGGCCATGGCCGCCGTGCCGCGCGTACAGGACTGCATGCACAGGTTCGGGCACAGGTAGCCGCACACCGCCGCCGGAAAAGGGGTGTAGGCAAGAGCGAGGTCGACGGCCTCGTCCACCCGGCCCTCGCGGATGAGCTGCCAGCGGCGCTGGACCGGGATCCCCGTGGGGCAGCTCGCCTCGCAGGGGGCCGCGTACTTCTGGTTTTCCCACACCGGCACGAAGCGCCGCAGGCTGCCGGTGACGATCAGAGGGATGGCGCTGCGGTCGATCCGGGTCAGGTCGCCGATCAACCCGCCGGGGCCGAGATCCGCATCCCAGACCTCGCGGTGGAAGGCCGCAATGGAGCGCGTCGCGCGGCCGGCCTTCTCGTTGGGTTTGCGAGCGACCAGAAGCTGCCAGTGCTCGCGCTCGGCGAACACCCGCCAAAGCTCGGAGCGGCCGATCTTCTTGAGAAATATCTTCAGATGGGCGAGCAGCCAGTCCCAGTCGGCCTCGCCGATGGGCGCCAGCCTCGCGTCCGCCTGGCTGAAGCCGCCGTGGGGGCCGCGGAAGAACACCTGGCCGCCGACCATGCCCACGAGCGGCCGGTGGCCCAGGACGTTTTCCGGCGTCTGGGCCTCGTGTCCGCAGATGACGGCGATGCCGCCGGCCATGAACTCGCCGAAGTAGTCCCCGGCGGACCCCAGCACCCAAAGCTCCGGCGCGCTGAAGCGCGGGTTGTGCTTGGTCATGGTCATGCCGCGAGCGCCGATGTTCCCGCCGACCAGGATCCGACCCTGGGACATGGCGTTGGCGGCACCGTTGCCGGCATTGCCGTGTACGACGATCTCGGCGCCGGCGTTCAACCAGCCCACGTCGTCGGACACCGGCCCGAGGACCTCGATCGCGGTGTGGGGGAACCCCATGGACCCCACCCGTTGCCCGGGGTGCCCGGTGATCCGGATGGACACCGCTTCCCTCCCGGCCCGCCAGAGGCGGCCGCCGATGCCGTGCTGGCCGTAGGCCTCGATCTGCAGCCGGCGGTGGCCCTGGGCAACGGCCTCCTGCACCTCTTCCTCGAGAATGCGGGAGCGGACGCGCTCGTCGCCCCGCTTGCCGGAAATTACGTGAACCGCTTTCGAACCGCTTTGCTTGGGATCGTCCATTCGATTATACTCCAGGCGCTCTGTTTCAGTGCCGAGAATCTGACTTGTCCACTACTGCCTCGAGCTTTCAGCTGCCGGCTCCGTTAGACCACATACTTGATGCTCAGCCGCTCGGCCGTGCGGTAGTCGTCCACCCCCAGGGCGTCGGACATGCCGATCGGCAGCGAGGTCGAGCGGCCAAGGGGGGCCACGATTTTCTTGAGCTCGGTATCGAAGCTCAGGAACACGTCCACGACGCGCTGGGCGACGTCATCGACGTTCAGCCGGCGATAGAGGCGCGGATCCTGGGCCGTGATGCCCTTCGGGCACAGGCCGATGTTGCAGATGTTGCAACGGTCGGACTCGGAGCCCAGGCAGCCGGCGGCCGCCTGCATGATGTACTTGCCGGTCTGGATCCCGCTCGCCCCCAGCATGATCAGGGCCGCCGCGTTGGCGGCGAGATTGCCGGTCTTGCCCACACCGCCGCCCGCAAAGAGCGGCAGCTGGTTCTGCATGCCCAGCTTGACCAGAGTGAGGTAGGCGTCGCGGATGTTGCTCGCGATGGGATGTCCCATGTGATTCATGGAGACGTTGTAGGCAGCCCCCGTGCCGCCGTCCTCGCCGTCGATGGCGAGTCCCGCCGCGTAAGGGTTGCGGGTCAGGTTGTTCAGCACCGCGAGGGCGGTGGAAGTGCCGGAGATCTTGGGGTAGACCGGCACACGGAAGCCCCAGGCCATGCTCATGGACTGGATCATCTTGGCCACCGACTCCTCGATTGAGTACTGAGTCTGGTGCGTCGGCGGGCTGGGCAGGCTCACCCCGGCCGGCACTCCGCGGATGGCGGCGATCAGCCGGTTGACCTTGTACCACATCAGCAGCCCGCCGTCGCCGGGCTTGGCGCCCTGGCCGTACTTGATTTCGATGGCGCAGGGATCCTCCTTCATCTCGGGGATGGCATGCAGGATCTCATCCCAGCCGAAGTAGCCGCTGGCGATCTGCAGGATCACGTACTTGAGGAAGCGCGAGCGCAGCAGCCGCGGCGGGCAGCCGCCCTCGCCGGTGGACATGCGCACCGGCATGCCGAGCTCCTCGTTGAGGTAGGCGACCCCCATTTGAAGCCCCTCCCACATGTTCGGGGAGAGCGCTCCGAAGGACATGCCGCCGATCACGAGCGGGTAGATCTCGCGCACCGGCGGGATCCAGCCGTGCTCGCGGATGTGCTGGAGATTTTCCTCCGGCGGGAGCACGCGGCCGAGCAGGGTGCGCAGCTCGAACTCGTGCCGGCCGGCGTCGAGGGCCGGGTCGGTCAGCATGGAGATACGGATGAACTTCAGCCGGTCCAACAGCACGCCGGGGACATTGCGCCGGCCGCCCCGGCGCCGGGGCTGGCCCCCGCGGTCGAGATGAAAGCGCAGCTTGTCGACCTCGTCGGCCCGCATCGGGGCAATGGCGTTATTCGGGCAGACCATGTTGCACATGGCGCAGCCGACGCACGCATAGGCCGGGTCGGTCTTCTGACGCACGCCGTAATAGGACTTGGTGATGTTGCCCGGCGGCTCCAGGAAGCCGACCGGCGGCTCGATCAGTCGCTTGCGGAAGACGCCGAGCTCGATGGCGTTCACCGGGCATACGGCGGTGCACTTGCCGCACAGGGTGCAGGTTTCTTTATCCCACAGGATCTGCCAGCGCAGGTCCTTAACACTCAGCGAGGAAGGGCTAATGGGTCTTTCTGGCTGCATAGGCGAACCTCCTGGCGGTCCGGGCCGACCACCGCGGTGTCCAGGTACATGGGCTGCAAGTCCCGGCTCTTGTCCCGCAGCGGGATGGCGGCGTCCAGGCCGCAGATTTCCGAAGAAAAGGCGAACATCCCGGGTTTGCCTCCGACCACCCCGGGCCGCAACTTCTTGCGATCCTGGACCATGAAGAGGCTGCCGTCCGGCAGGCAGCCGATGACGCAGTTCGGGCCGTCGATGATGAGCGGCCGGCAGGTCTGCTTGAGGCGGCGCAGGAACTCGGCGTTCGGGTGTTTTTCAATGTCCCCGTCCTGCAGCGGGGTGATGATGTGCTTGTAGGCCTCGATCCCGAACCCCAGCCGGGTGGTCGTGTAGTGCAGGATGTGGGTGAAGACCTCCGAGTCCGAGTTGTAGCCGATGTAGCCGGGGAATCCCCGGGACTCGAGGAACGTGCGGATCGGGATGAAGGCCGTGTTCTCCCCGTTGGTCATGCTGGCAAACCCCTGAATGAAAAAGGGGTGGCAGGCGTAAAGGTTGATCGCGTAATTGGTGTTCTGGCGGCCCTGGGCCATGAGCACCCGCGCACGAAGCTCCTTGCGGTCGAGCTGCAGGTGTCGGGCCACCGCCATGGGGTCGCCGATCTCCTTGAGCATGATCACGTCCGGCCAGAAGGAGAACACGATCATGTCCTCCTTCTGCTCGCCCATGCTCCGCAGCTGCAGGCGGGTGGTCATCAGCCTGAAATGGAGATCCTCCCGGCTGAGCCCCTCCCACTCCTCGGGGTATTCATAGGCACGGATCAGGTAGATGTCCCGCCGGGGCACCCCCGGCGGCGGGGTCTTGGGGACCTTGATGGAGATCTTGTATTTGGTCATGAACCCGACGTCCATCATGAAGGTGTCCAGGCGTTTGAGCCCCTCCTCGCTGAAGATGCCGGACAGGATCGGGGCGTCTTTCAGATCTTCGAAGGGGCCGCTCAAATCCCGCAGGAACAGTCCGACGCCGGAGCCGTCATGGCCTTCGCGCATGACGTTCAGCGCCTCGACGGCCACCATGGGAGACAGTGGCTCTTTGCTGGTGATGGCAAACAACCGGCACATGGAACTCTCCTTAATATTGAGAATCAACCGACGGCGAATTGTTGCTCTGTGCACGCACCGGAACGAGTCTGCGGGTGAAGCGCGGCACGACCGGATGGGCCAATTCGATGCGGGGACTGGTGCGGCGGGCCACCAGGGCTTTCCCAGGCTAACCCCGTGAAGCCTCCCCCCCTGCGGATACCACCCCATCTGCTTTGACAAGCAATCCGTGTGCCACGCGCTCGAACCGAAGCAGCGTGGGCGCCGGTAAGCACCCGGGAACACAAGAGGGCTGCAACAGACAACAGAATGGGCATTATGAAATAAAAAAATCGCGGAGTCAATTGAAAACCGATCGCAGGGGTCGGAATGGCGGCAAAGGCTACAATTTTGTAAGCAGCCGGGTGCGGAGGGGCGGCCGTTGATGGTGTCGATTCCATTGGCTCAACTTCCCTTTGACACGCCCACGGATATCTTTTATAAATTTTGACGGCGTGTTGCAGGTCCATCCATTTCGATCGCGCACGTTTCCGCGCTCTTTCAGGGGAGGAAGGGATGAAGTCATGCGATGTTGCCCTGGGGTATCGATACGGGCTGACCCGCCGTCAGTTCATGCGGCTGACGGGTATCGCGGCCGCCGCTGCCGCCGCCGGCTGCGCCACCAACCCGGTCACCGGCGAAAGCCAGCTGATGATGGTCTCCGAGGAGGAGGAGATCCAGATGGACCGGCAATATTCGCCCATGCAGTTCTCGTCGGACTACGGGGCGACCCAGGACAGCGCCCTGAACGCCTACGTGAACCAGGTGGGCAGGGCGATGACGCCCCGGACCCACCGGAGCCTGATGCCGTATTCGTTCCGCGTGGTCAACGCCACCTACGTCAACGCCTATGCCTTCCCGGGCGGCAGCATCGCCTGCACCCGGGGCATTCTCCTGAAGCTCAACGACGAGGCCGAGCTATCCGCCCTGCTGGGGCATGAAATCGGCCACGTGAACGCCCGCCACACCGCCTCGGCCATGTCCAAGGGCATGCTGAGCCAGGCCGTGGTCGGCGGGTTCTCGATCCTGGCCGGCGCCGCAGCCCCGGGTTTCGGCCAGATCACCTCCCAGCTGGGGGGCATCGGGGCCGGCGCCCTGCTCGCCTCCTACAGTCGCGACAACGAACGCCAGGCGGACGCCCTGGGGACCGAGTACATGGTGCGCGCCGGCTACGGGCCCGCCGGCATGGTGGGCCTGATGGACATGCTGCGCAGCCTTTCCAAGAGCAAACCGAGCGGGGTCGAAATCTTCTTTGCCACCCACCCGATGAGCGACGAGCGCTACCAGACCGCGGTCGACACCGTGCGCACCCAGTATCCGCAGGCCAAGGACTACCCCATCTACCGCGAGCGATTCATGGACAGCACGGCCCGCCTGCGGGCCATGCAGGGCACCATCGATGAGCTCGAGAAGGGCCAGTCCCTCGTAAGGGTGAAAAAGTACGGGGAGGCCGAACAGCACTATGGCAACGCCCTGCGGCAGAGCCCCAACGACTATGCCGGCCTGGTGATGATGGCCACCTGCCGGATCGCCCAGAAGGATTACGCGGAGGGACTGCGCTACGCCGACCAAGCCAAGGCCGCCTACCCCCAGGAAGCCCAGGGCCACCACCTGAGCGGCTTCGCCCGGCTGCACACCAAGGACTATGAGGGCGCCTACCAGGAATTCAACACCGTCGAGCGGCTGATGCCCGGCAATCCCCACGTGATCTTCTTCCAGGGCTATGCCCAGGAGGGCATGAACCGCCAGCCCCAGGCGGCCCAGGACTACCGCCGCTACCTGCAGAAAGTGTCCGAAGGCCAGTACGCCCAGCACGCCTACCAGCGTTTGCGTCAATGGGGCTACGTCCGTTAAGGCGCACACGGACCCGCCGGACGATCGGATGAGCATGAACCCCGTGGATCGGCTGCCGGATATCATGCAGGCAGATGCGGATGCCAAAACGAGCCGGCTGCGCGAGGCCTGCCGGGAGGCCGGGGTCGCACTGCCGGATGAACCGGAGTTCCACCGCCAGCTCGCAGCTGTGCTCGCGTTCAGCGACTTTGTCGCCGAGTGCTGCGCCCGCCATCCCCGGCTCCTGGCGGATCTGACCGACAGCGGGGATTTGCAGCGCACCTCCGGCGCGGGCGAATGCGCCGCCAGGCTTTCGCGCGCCCTGGATGGAGTCGCGGAGCCCGCGGATCTAGGTCTCCGCCTGCGCCGCTTCCGACGACGCGAGATGGTCCGTATCGCCTGGCGCGACCTCGTCGGCCTGGCCGACCTTGCCGAAACCACCGCCGACCTCTCCGCCCTGGCCGAAGCCTGCCTGGATCAAGCCCTGGCCTGGCTAACCCGCTGGCAAAGCGCCGAGCAGGGGGTCCCGGCCGGCGCCGACGGCCGCCCGCAGGCTCTCGTGGTCCTGGGGCTGGGCAAGCTCGGGGCCGGCGAGCTCAACTTCTCCTCGGACGTCGATCTGATCTTCGCCTATCCCGGCCCAGGGGAAACCCGCGAGACCGACCGGTCGGTAGCCAACGACGACTTCTTCACCCGCCTTGCCCGCAAACTGATCCAGGTGATCGGCCACCCGACGGCCGACGGGTTCGTCTTCCGGGTGGACCTGCGCCTGCGCCCTTTCGGCGACAACGGCCCTTTGGTCATGAGTTTTGAGGCCCTGGAGAGCTACTACCAGGAACAGGGACGCGACTGGGAACGCTACGCCTGGATCAAGGCGCGCGCGGTGGCCGGGGACCGGCCGGCGGGGGAAGACTTGCTGCGTCGGCTGCAGCCGTTCGTCTACCGCCGCTACCTCGACTTCGGCGCCTTCGAGTCCCTGCGCGCCATGAAACTGATGATCACCCAGGAGGTGGCGCGCAAGGGCCTGGAACGCAACATCAAGCTCGGCCCGGGCGGCATCCGCGAAGTCGAGTTCTTCGGCCAGATCTTTCAGCTGATCCGCGGCGGGGTGACCCCGGACCTGCAGGAGCGCGGCATCCGGAAGGTCCTCGCCGTTCTGGCGGAGCGCGGCACCATTTCCGAGGACACCCGTTGCGAACTCGACGCCGCTTATGTGTTTCTGCGCAACGTCGAGCACCGCCTGCAGGAGGCCGCCGATCAGCAGACCCACGATTTGCCGCGGGAAGCTGCCGGGATGACGCGCCTGGCCACCGCCATGGGGTTCGACACCGCCGCGGCTTTCACGGCCTCCCTAGAGGGGCACCGCCATGCGGTCCACGGCCATTTCCAGATGCTGCTCGACGAGCCCGAGGGGGAAGCGCACGAATCCGCCGGCGCACGCGAGCTGGACACGATCTGGACGCAGGCGGCCGGCGTTACCCGGGCCGCCGAGATCCTCACGCGGATCGGCTACGGCGAGCCGGAGGAGGTGCTGCGCCTGCTCGACCACCTACGCAGCGACGCGGAAACCCGGGCCTTGAGCCTGACCGGCCGCCAGCGCCTGGATCGGCTGATCCCGCTGGTTCTGCGCGAGGCGTCCCACGCCTCCCAGCCGCTCAGCGCCCTGAGGCGCATCCTGGACCTCGTCCGGACCGTGGAGCGGCGCACCAGCTACCTCGCGCTGCTCCTGGAATACCCTGCCGCTCTGCGGCACATGGTCAAACTGGCCGACGCCAGCCCCTGGATCGCCTCGTTTCTCGCGCAGCACCCGGTGCTCCTCGACGAGCTGCTCGACTCGCGCACCCTCTACCGCGCGCCCGACCGCGATGCGCTCGCCGCCGACATCCGGCGCCGCCTGGCCCAGGCCCCGCCCGACGACCTGGAATCCCAGATCGAAGAGCTGTGCATCTTCAAACAGAGCAACGTCCTGCGGGTTGCAGCGGCGGACGTAACCGGGAGGCTCCCGCTCATGCGGGTGAGCGACTTTCTCTCGGACATCGCCGAGATCGCCGTCAACGCCGTCGTGGACCTTGCCTGGGACCACCTGGTGGAACGGCACGGAACCCCTGTCTGCCGCCTGGACGGCCGGCCCTGCGAGCGGGGCTTCGCCGTCATCGCCTACGGCAAGCTCGGCGGGCTCGAACTCGGCTACGGTTCGGACCTGGACCTCGTGTTTCTGCACACGGGCGTGGACGGACCGACGCGCGGCGGGCCGCGGCCGATCGATACCGCACAGTTTTTCAACCGCCTGGGCCAGCGCGTGATCCACATCCTGACCTCCCACACCCGCGCCGGCAAGGTCTACGAGATCGACACCCGCCTGCGGCCGAGCGGGATCTCCGGCATCCTCGTCCGACACGTCGAGGCCTTCGGCGACTACCAGCTGAACGAAGCCTGGACCTGGGAGCACCAGGCCCTCATCAAGGCACGGGCGGTGAGCGGGGAGGCGGCGATCACCGCCCGCTTCGATTCGATCCGCGCGCAGACCCTCGCCCGGCGCCGGGATACGACCCGGCTGCGCGCCGATGTCATCGAGATGCGCGAGCGCATGCGCCGGGAGCGCAGCCGGCCCGAAGCCGGCGTTTTCGACCTCAAGCAGGACCCGGGCGGGATGGTCGATATCGAGTTTCTGGTCCAGTACCTGGTCCTGCGCCTCGCCCACCGCCACCCGGAACTGGTGCAGTGGACCGACAACGTGCGCCTGATCCAAACCCTGATCGGCGCGACGGTGCTGAACGAGGTCACGGCCCACGTCCTCAAGCACGCCTACCTGATCTACCGTGCGGCCGCCCACCAGTTGAGCCTGCAGGCGAAGCCCGCCACCGTCCCCGCGGAAAAGTTCGACCGCCTGCAGCAGCGCATCCGCCGGATCTGGAAGGCCGTCTTCCGGGAACGCTGAGCCCGCCCCCCCGCCCGGTCGTTTTAATACAATAATGTAATATTAAAATTTTATTTTTTTACAAAAATGTAATCTATAACGGACCCCACCCGTCGCCCCGAAATCAAGGCAATCCACTGAAAACATTTGTATTATTCTATTCAAAACATACTGGCACGGGCCTTGCTCAATATCCGTGGGAACGTTCGGAAAGGAAAAGGTAGATTCGGCATGCGCGGCGCACATGATCAGGCGACCCAGTCCTTGCAGGAAAAAGTGGCGGAACTGACCGACCGCTTTCTGCGGGGCAAGCAGCCCGACTTCCTGAAGCAGCACTCCCGCGCGCTGGACGACTATTTCGAGCAGGCCTTCGAGACAAGCATGATCGGACCCCGGCTGGAAATCAACAAGAACCCTTACGTCATCATCGCTCTCGGCGGCTATGGCCGGGAGGAGCAGTGCCTCTACTCCGACGTCGACCTGCTGTTTCTCTTCGGCAAACGCGTCCCCTCCCAGGCCGAAAACCTGATCCGGGAGATGATCTACCCGCTCTGGGACATCGGGATGGACGTCGGCTACGCCACCCGCTCGCTTAAGGAGTGCCTGTCCCTGGCCGCCAAGGACCTGAACGTTCTGACACCCATCCTGGACGCCCGTTTCATCTGCGGCATGTCGATGCTGTTCTCCGAGCTGATGGTGCAACTCCGCGAAAAAGTCATCCGCAAACACTCCGGCCGCATTCTCGAAGAGCTGATGGCCTACACGCACGGCCGCCACGCCCACTATGGGGACTCCGCGTATCTGCTGGAACCGAACCTCAAGGAGGGCCAGGGCGGGCTGCGGGACTACCACACGATGGTCTGGCTTGCGCGACTCGAATACGACCTGCGCCAGACCCGGGATCTCGAGTACCTGGGGCTGCTCTCCCACGCCGAATACCAGAGCCTCTGGGAGGCCCTGGATTTCGTGTGGAACGTCCGCAACCACCTGCATCATCTCTGCGGCCGGAAGACCGACCAGCTGCACTTCGAAAACCAGATCAAGCTCGCCGAGCGGTTCCGGTACCGGGAGGAATCCGGGCAGCAGCCGGTGGAGCGCTTCCTGGGCGATCTCCATGCCCGGATGGATTCGATCAAACACCAGCACCTCATGCTGCTGCACGAGCTCGGCCTGGAAAACAAACGCAAGCGGCGGCGCCCCACGACACCCAAGAGCCCGATGGATGGAATCGAAATCGTCGACGGGGGGCTGCTGAACTTCGCGCGCCCGGAGGCGATCCTGAAGCGGCCCGAGCTGCTCATCCGCATCTTCGAGGAAAGTGTCGTGCTCAAGGCGCCGCTGAGCGCGGAGGCGAAGCGTCTGGTGCGGGAGTTCACCTACCTGGTGGACCCGGCCTTTCGCGCAGCACCGGAGACCGTACGGAGCTTCGAGCGCATCCTGCTTGCGCCGGCCTCGGCCGCGAGCGCCCTCGATGACATGCTGACGACCGGCCTGCTGGCGGCATTCATCCCGGAGTTTCAGTTCGTCACCAACCGGATTCAATACGACGAATACCACCTGTACCCCGTGGACAAACACCTGCTGCGGACCGTCCAGACCATCACGCAACTCGCCGGGGAGGGTGCCGAGGCCGAGCCGCTCTGCGCCAGGATCTATCGCGAGTTGAAGAACAAGACCCCGCTGTTCTGGGCAGCGCTGCTGCACGACATCGGCAAGGGCGAGACCGAGTATGATCATTCGAGCCGGGGTGCCGAATTGACCCGGGGGGTCCTCGCCGCACGGGGCTTCACCCCGGCCGAGGTCGACACGGCGGCGTTTCTGGTGCGCGAGCATCTCACCCTCATCAAAACCGCCACCCGCCGCGACATCCACGACGAAGAAACCGCCATCGTCTTCGCCCGCCGGGTCAAGGACGTCGAGCGGCTTAAAATGCTCTACCTGCTGACGGTGGCCGATTCCATGGCCACGGGGCCGGCGGCCTGGAACAACTGGACCTCCCACCTGCTGCGGGAGTTTTTTTTCAAGGTGCTCAACACCCTGGAAAAAGGCGAGCTGGCCTCGGCGGCTGCGGTGGAGGCCGTCGAGCGCAAGCGCGAGGCGATATTCGCCTCGGCCCGCTCCGCCGCCGAACGCCAGGAACAGGAGCGGTTGTTCCCCGCGCTTTCCCCGCGCTATCTCCTGTCGGTCCCGGCCGAGAGGATCGTGGAGCACATCCGTCTGTTCGGGAGGCTGGGTGAGCGCGATTTCATCTGGACCGTCGCGCCCTCGCCCGACGGCAAGACCCGCACCGTGACCATCTGCGCCAAGGACCGCCCGGGGCTCATGGCGAGCATGGCCGGCGTCTTCACCCTGAACAGCATCAACATCCTGGACGTCCAGGTGTTCACCTGGCACAACCGCACGGCCCTGGACGTCTTCGAAGTGACCCCGCCGCCGGACCTGATTTTCGAGGACGACAGGTGGCGCCGGGCCGAAGACAACCTCAAGGCGGTCCTCGCCGGGAAGCTGGATCTTTCCGCCGCGCTGAGGCCGCGCCTCGAATCGCCCCAGTACACCAAGCCGCGCACGGCCAGACGCGCCCATCGCGTGCGGGTCGACAACACCAGCTCCAGTTTCTTCACCATCGTCGAGGTGTTCGCCTACGATTTCCCCGGCCTGCTCTTCAGCATCGCGGATGCCCTCTTCCGCTGCGGGCTGGACATCTGGGTGGCGAAGATCGCCACCAAGGTCGATCAAGTGGTGGATGTCTTCTACGTGCGGGACATCACCGGCCAGAAAGTGGATGCCGCCGACCGTGTCGCGGCCGTTAAGGAGGCCGTCATGGCGCGGCTGCCGAACATCGCGTAACGAAAATGGGGTAGCAAACTTACCAGAGGAGGAATAGAGACAAAATGAAACGCATCCGGTTAATGACGGTTACCATGCTCCTTGCGCTTCCGCTTTCCCCGGCCTGGGCAGCCGACGGCCTGAACTCCGGGGACACGGCCTGGATGATCGTGTCCACGGCGCTGGTGATGATGATGACGCCGGCGGGGCTGGCTCTTTTCTACGGCGGCATGTCGCGCTATAAGAACCTTCTGAACACCCTGGCCATGACCTTCGTCGCCTACTGCCTGACCAGCGTGGTCTGGGTCTTGTGGGGCTACAGCCTGGCTTTCGGGCCGGATGTGGGCGGCATCATCGGCGGACTGGACTTTATTTTCTTGTCGGGGATCACCCCGGCGAGCCTGGAGGGGACCATCCCCACCAACGTGTTTGCGCTGTTCCAAATGACCTTTGCCTGCATCACGGTGGCCCTGGTGCTGGGATCGATCGTCGATCGCATGAAGTTTTCCTCCTGGATCGTGTTCACCGTGTTGTGGGTAACCTGCATCTACACGCCCATCGCCCACTGGGTGTGGGGCAAGGGTTGGATGGCCACGATGGGCGCGCTGGATTTTGCCGGCGGCACGGTGGTGCACATCAACGCCGGGGTAGCGGGACTGGTGCTCTGCCGGGTGCTGGGCAAGCGCATCGGCTACGGCAAGGAGGCCATGTTCCCTTCCAGCATCGCGCTGACCGCCCTGGGCGCAGCACTGCTGTGGTTCGGCTGGTTCGGGTTTAACGCCGGCAGCGCGCTGGTTGCCGACGGTCTGGCCGGTTCGGCCTTTCTGGTCACCAACACCTCGGCCGCCGCGGCGGCACTGGCGTGGATGTTCACCGAGTGGGTCGTCACCAGGAAGCCGACCGTGCTCGGCATCGCCTCCGGGGTCGTCGCCGGGCTGGTGGCGATCACGCCGGCAGCCGGGTTCGTGGGCGTCGGGGCCTCCATCCTCATCGGGCTTGCGGCCGGGTGCCTCGGGTTTTTCGCCGTGTCCAGGCTCAAGCACAAGCTCGGCTACGACGACTCCCTGGACGCCTTCGGGGTCCATGGCATGTGCGGCACCCTGGGCGCCCTGGCCACGGGACTTTTTGCGGATCCGGCGATCAACGCCGCCGGCACGGGGCTGTTCTTTGGCAACCCGAAGCAATTGTTGGTGCAGATCGTCTCCATTTTGGCCACCGCCGGGTTTACCGCCATCGGCACCCTGGTCCTGGTCTATGTCACCAAGGCGCTGACCGGCGGCCTGCGGGTGGGTGAAGAGAACGAAATCACGGGCCTGGACGGCGCCGTCCACGGCGAGCGGGCTTTTGAACTGGAATAAACCGGGCGGAAAAACAGGAGGAAGATTCGTATGTTGAAAAAAATCGAAGCCATCATCAAACCTTTCAAACTGGATGACGTCAAAGAGGCGCTCAACGAGATCGGCATCCAGGGCATGACGGTGTCCGAAGTCAAGGGATACGGCCGTCAGAAGGGCCACAAGGAGGTCTACCGGGGTGCGGAGTACGTGGTGGACTTCATCCCCAAGATCAAACTCGAAATCGTTGTCGACGCCGGCCGGGTCGAGCAGGTCGTGACCAAGATCCGCGAGTCCGCCTACACCGGCAAAATCGGCGACGGCAAGATCTTCGTGCTGGCCGTAGAACAAGCCGTGCGCGTGCGCACGGCCGAAACGGGAATCGATGCGGTTTAGGGCGGCCGGTCTGCCGGTCAGCCCGGCGGTGTAGAAAACCTTAATTTAAGTGACTGGCTGATGGGCAACGGAATGGGCCTTCAGGTCGGATTCACTCTGGAACTGGGAAAATCGGTCTTTGCTCCCATAATTCACCAATCCCTAACGGTAAGGAGGACATCAACATGAAACCCAAAGAAGTACTGGCTTTTGCGAAGGAAAACGGCGCCAAGATGCTCGACTTGCGGTTCATTGACCTGCCAGGGGTCTGGCAGCACTTCTCGGTGCCCATCAACCAGTTGGAGGAGGGCAACTTCGAGGACGGGTACGGCTTCGACGGGTCCAGCATCCGCGGCTGGCAGCCGATCAACGCCAGCGACATGCTGATCATTCCCGACCCGGCAACGGCGAAGATGGACCCTTTCTGCGCCGAGCCGACCTTGAGCATGATCTGCGACATCGCCGACCCCCTCACCCGCGAGCCCTACTCCCGCGACCCGCGCAACATCGCCAAGAAGGCCGAGGCCTACCTGAAGAGCACCGGGATCGGCGACACGGCGTTCATGGGCCCGGAAGCGGAGTTTTTCATCTTCGACGACATCCGCTACGATTCCAGAAGCAACGGCGCTTTCTATGAGATCGACTCGGTCGAGGGCTCATGGAACACGGGCCGGGACGAAGCACCGAACCTGGGCTACAAGCCGCGGCCCAAGGAAGGATATTTCCCGGTGCCCCCCATGGACAAGTTTCAGGACCTGCGCACCGAGATGGTGCTCGTTCTGGAAAAACTCGGCATCGAGATCGAGGCCCAGCACCACGAGGTGGCCACCGCCGGTCAGGCCGAGATCGACATGAAATTCCGCTCGCTCGTGCAGATGGCGGACCAGCTGATGTGGTTCAAATACGTTCTGAAAAACGTCGCCTACCGCCACAACCACACGGTGACGTTCATGCCCAAGCCCCTGTATGGCGACAACGGCTCGGGCATGCACACCCACTGCAGCATCTGGAAGGGCGGCAAGCCCCTTTTTGCCGGCGACAAGTATGCCGGTCTCTCCCAGATGGGGCTGCACGCGATCGGGGGCATCCTGAAGCACTGCAAGGCGATCTGCGCCATCACCAACCCCACCACCAACTCCTATAAACGACTGGTGCCCGGCTACGAGGCCCCGGTGAACCTGGCGTATTCAAGCCGCAACCGCAGCGCGGCTATCCGCATCCCGATGTACTCCACTTCGCCCAAGGCCAAGCGCATCGAGTTCCGGACCCCGGACCCGTCCTGCAATGGGTACCTGGCGTTTTCCGCCATCCTGATGGCGGTTCTCGACGGCATCCAGAACAAGATCGACCCGGGCGACCCGCTGGACAAGAACATCTACGACCTGCCGCCCGAGGAACTGGCCAAGGTGCCCTCGGCGCCGGGCTCGCTGGAAGAGGCCCTGAACTACCTGAAGGCCGACCATGAGTTCCTGATGAAGGGGGACGTCTTCACCCAGGACGTGTTGGACATGTGGGCCGAGTACAAGACCGCCAACGAGATCGACCCCGTGCGGCTGCGCCCGCACCCGCACGAGTTTTTCCTGTACTTCGACATTTGATCTGCGTTTTCCGCCCGGGGGAACCTTCGGGTTCCCCCGCACCGACGGGCATGCACTCCCCTCCTCCCTCCGGGGGGCGCATGCTCGTTTTTCCTGCTTCTAATCTCAATCCCATCACGCCTAATTCTGATGGCTTCGTAAAAAACCCAATTTCGGCGTTGCGCTTCATCCCACTGTCGCTGCGGCGTACTGCACGTACGCCTCACTCCACGGGATTCGCGCGCCTTGAACTTGGGCTTTTTGCAAAGCCATCGGTTATGATGACTTTTTACGAGTCCATCAATTCTATGTTCGACTCAGGCACGTCATCTTACCCAGGATTCGTTTGATTTCTGTTGCCTATTGCAAGGTTGGCGGGGCATAGGATATCATCCAGAAAGTTGTTGTTCGCCCAAAACCACGCGGACAAGGAAAACATGGATGGCTCCCGCTGTACTGAGGTCAGGACCTTACAGATTTTACTTCGTCAGTCATGACCTCCACGAGCCGCCCCACGTGCATGTCGACCGGGATGCTTACTCTGCCAAGTTCTGGATTAATCCAGTGGCGCTGGCTTACAATCTCGGCTATCCACCGAGGGAACTGCTGAGAATCGAATCGATCATATCGGAGCACCAACAGGAGCTCATGGAGGCATGGAATGAATACTTCCGAACCTAAGGCGGGTGAACGTGTCTTGGACGTGCGCGTCACGGAGGACACGGTCAGCGTTGATTTGTACGACGGACGAACCATAACTGCCCCCCTGGCTTGGTTCCCCCGCCTACTCCATGCGACACCTAAGCAGCGGGCCAACTGGCGCGTCGCAGGAGCTGGCTACGGCATTCACTGGCCGGATATCGACGAGGACCTGAGTACGCAAGGTCTGCTGCAGGGATCTCCGGCTCCCAAGGGCGCCGCCCGGGCGGCATAGGCTGCGGGAGAAGATGGAGAGCGAACCATAGCGTGCACGGGATTGGCGGCCCGCAGATTTTCCCGAGCTTCATCTTCACGCGAGGCACCTTGCTTTTATCTGCATTTTCCTAATTCGCCAACGCAGTGACTCCGAACATTCGTTCGGAAATACTTCAAGAAACTCCCCTTCCCCTGACGCTGAAATTCAACAGCATCCGGCACCATATCAGGTTTCTTGAAACGTGAGGTGGACTGTGGCTATCACCTGGAAGAAGGGGCTGAAGATGGCTTGCCCCCCTCAGTTTGGGTTTTACAGGAACAGGCCGACGGAGGTAAGATTTTGATATTCAAAACTAATTTGCAATTAATTTGAAATGTTGGATAACTGGGAAATCATCCGACATCTCACCGAGAGGGCTTCTTTGGGATAGAAGCAGCCTATCTACGTTTATTCTATTTAACTTTTTTCAGCTCGTCATTCCAACCCAACACCTTCAGCAATTCACCTACTGCTTTGTCTTTCTGAGTTGGATGTCTCAGCATAAGCTTCGGTCGTATGCTATAGCGCAGCCTTCGCCCTTCTCGCTTTTTTACTAAAAATTTTGCGGTCTCAAGATCCTTGATGATTTTCCTTATAGCCCGTTCCGTGATGCCAATTTGATTGGCCATCTCTCTCGCTGTTATTCGTGGTTTTTTTGCCACACAGCTTAGTACGACAGCGTGATTGGTAATAAAGGTCCACTCTGCCATCATCTTCTCCATTCAATCGTTATAACTCGCTAATTTATTAACATATTAAATTGAAATTGCAAGCTATCAAATACATACCTCTGGAGCTAAAACTTTCTAACTATAAGTTATCACTCACTATTTTAATTTCAGTTTTTCAAAATTTTATTGACTTGCTCTTTACCGGATGGTTTAAATAGGTCGAATAAAGCATGAAGTATAATTCATTAATTAAAATGCCCTAAAAGGAGAACTCCATGTTCGGTCTATTCAAAAAAGAGAATGCGGATGGATCAGATAAACTGCCAGGCCCCAAGGGCGTGCCCGATGCGGTGGGTTCAACTTTGGTGGTTGAATTCAAAGAAGATCCAACCTGGGCTTGGGCGCTCAAGGCTGTCATGAAACCAAAAAAGGAAATAGATCTATTTGACATCAGGGTGTTTTCCGATTCAGCGGCAGGCAGCGCTAAGGTATCAGTCAAGGATTACCATTCACTCGACGATCATCCCAACCTGGTTCTGTATGATGGGATTTATGACAAGAAAAAGAAAAAGGCCCTGCTTCAGGTGAAATATAAAAAAACTAACTAAATTATCTTGAATTGGGAGGATCGGTTATGTTCTGGGGGACTTTTTTTGTATGCCTGTCAGTTGTAGTTGCGATTATGGCCATGCTTGGTGCCCGGCATCCCAGCCAACCCAAATGGGCAAGCAGTTTGATGGTCCAATATGTTTGGGGAATCCTAATAGTAGGGTTTATTGCCATTGGAATTCCGTTGTTTCTTCTTTCTTTTAAGGGTGATGCACCGCCTATCACAACGCAGGAGTATTTGTTGAGTTTAGCGGCCGCCGCTGGCACGGCTATATTGATTAAACTGTTGGGCATCAAAAAGAAGCTAACAGCATATGCTGCTGGTCGCTAACCAGTATAGGCAGATTCCCATGATCGCAATGATCCATCATGGTTGCGAAGTCGAAGCACTTCCCGAGCATGACTCAAAGAACCATCAGTGGATCGTTCACCTAAAGATCAAAAAAAATGAACGCGGAATAGTCGTTTCCGAGGACTTTAGGCTGACAGAAACATACCTCACCGAGAAAGAAGCCATAAATCGTTGCTGGGACTACGGGAAAAAAATAATCAACGGTGAAATGAAGGGATTTCCAAAGGGCAACTCATAGTCAAGTGAGGATACAATGCTATTTTGGGGAGTTCTTTTCATTTGCTTAGCCGCTTGGCTTTACGTGGTTATGTTTGTCTCCTGCCGCAACCCAATACCCAATAAATGGGTAAGCGACATGAAGATGTTTTGTCTGTGGGCACCTCTCATCATCGGTCTATTAGCGTTGGGGGTATCGCTCATAGCTTTGGGCTTCTTCTCAGGTACAGCCTCTATAGAAATAAAGGACCTCGCTTTAAGCTTTTTGGTAATTCTGTCCACGATTGGTGCGGTTAGGTTTATCAAACCTAAGCAGAAGCTAAAGCTATACTCGTCACAAAAGCAAGTCGCATAGGAAAAGGTTCCTGGGTTTTTATTGGGAGAATTGCCTCTGAGAAAACTACTGCGGATAGACTGTGTTTCTGGGGTATATCCCTACCAATTCCGTTAGCGCTAAACAGGTTATCTAGCATACGTCTCACTTCTATTCATTCCTACAGCAAGTCATCTCCACATGAAATAGCAACCCGGCTTGTGGTACGTATATCGGCGATTAAACCCTCGCTCTGAGCCTCTCACAAAGCGTCAGTTTGCTAGATCCAATCAACCTGAGCGATGAATTTATCCCGGCTATTTCGGCGTGCTTCCTCCGTTTAATTCCAACTTTTCTGGCTTCTTTCCCCTCATGTCCCCGCAAGAAGTGAGACCTCGTTCGGAAAGCAGTCGCATCAGATGCACGGCGTTGCGAGGAGCCTGGGTACGGACATGGCTGTTATGGAGCGATGCTTTGCCTCTTTGAAGCCGGGTCAAACCTCACTGCCGACATCCTTCAACGGTTCCATGCATTCCTTTTTGTTGTTTCCAACCTGATTGACCAGCTTTGAAACCGGATAGCGCTTGAGTTCCTTCACAGAACCTTTCTTCAGGATTTCCTCGATTCTGCCAGGTTCCTTGCTTTCCGGGTCAAGCCATTCGTCATAGGACTCGGGTTTGAGGATCAGCGGCATTCTGTTGTGGATATCCTTGACCGAGTCGCTGGCATCGGTCGTGATGATCGTGCAGGATTTGTAGGGGCCGGCTTCCGTGGGTGCTTCCTTGTCATCCCAGATCTCATACAGACCCGCGAAGGCGAACGGATCCCCGGACGGTAAATGGAAATAGAAGGGCTGTTTGCTCCCTGCTTTGCCCTGCCACTCGTAAAAATCGTTAGCCGGAATCAGACACCGGCGCTGTTTGAGTGCAGCTCTGAAGGCGGGTTTCGAGGTTATGGTTTCCACACGGGCATTGATCATCCGGGCGCCGATGGAGGTGTCCTTGGCCCAGAAAGGCACCAATCCCCAGTGGCGTTTCTTGATGTGTCTGGCGTCCTCGTGCATGAGGATGACAGGGATCTCCTGAGTGGGAGCCACGTTGAAGTTGGGATGAATCTCGAATGCCCCTGGGTGAGCATTAAAGAATCGCTCAAGCTCGCGTTTTGAACTGAACCGTGCAAATCGTCCGCACATTTCACAATCCTTGGTTTGGTGTTTGACAACTATGATTAATGCATGGAACAGACAGGTCAACTGAAACTAGAGGAGGCACTGAATCCTCATGGCTCAATCCCGGAGGGAGAAGAATGTCAGACATAAGGGATGGCGCAAGGCACATCCGAATTGACTTGAACCATGCGAATGTGGTAGCGTCTATAAATCACATAAAATCAACCTGTTAAATATCATCCGCCAAATCACCAAGTGCCAAAGCTGTGATATTCTATCGCTGTGGGGTTTTATATGTAACCATCTAATCATTGTTGGCCATTGAGAAGAAGGAACCCAGACGCATGAAACCGGAAATCACAATCAGGAGCGAGACTGACGCCGATATCGGCACCATAACCAAAGTAACGATTGCAGCGTTCAAGACCTTGGAGATCAGCAATCACACGGAGCAATTCATCATCGAGGCGCTACGCGCCGCCAAGGCCCTCACGATATCTCTCGTCGCCGAAGTCAATGATCGTGTGGTAGGCCATATTGCATTCTCTCCTGTGACCATTTCAGACGGCACTCGGAACTGGTACGGCCTTGGACCTGTTTCGGTGTTGCTGGAGTACCAGCGGCAGGGAATCGGCAAAGCCCTGATACGGGAAGGGCTGTCACGGCTGAAAGATATGAATGCTCAAGGATGTTGTCTCGTGGGACACCCGGATTACTACAGGAAATTCGGGTTCAAAAACCTGCCGGGACTTGTGCATGAGGGAGTGCCGCCGGAGGTCTTTTTCGCTCTGCCTTTCGACGGGCACACTCCGCAGGGCACCGTCACTTTTCACGACGGATTCAAAGCGGATGGCCAACAAGAGGGTGCAGGCGACGCTTTACAGCGCGCCTGACCCTGGGCGTTGGAAATATCACCGTAAATCCGATCCCCAAGAAAGCTGCGTGTGTGACAGCCTACTTTTTTGCCTGTTTTTTTCTTACGGCAACAGATATTTATATGAAATAGCAACCCGGCTTGCAATTCGTCTACCGGTGATAAAACCACTTTTCGAAATTCGACAGAATTTGTTGGTGTTGGTCAGCTGATATGGCTGACAGTTGTCAATCGCAAACAGAATTTCCTGTCCCCTTTTTTTGGGGTTTTTTTCCGAATATGAATTCAAAACATAGACAGAGACGGGACCAGTTTGTCGACGT
>JACRCN010000036.1 GCA_016219005.1 Deltaproteobacteria bacterium | reverse complement strand
TCACGCGGCGTTGCTGCGTCAGGGTTTCCCCCATTGCGCAAAATTCCTCACTGCTGCCTCCCGTAGGAGTCTGGACCGTGTGTCAGTTCCAGTGTGGCTGATCATCCTCTCAGACCAGCTAACCATCGCAGCCTTGGTAGGCCATTACCCTACCAACTAGCTAATGGTACGCGGGCTCATCTCCAAACGGTAGCTTACATGTAGAGGCCACCTTTGATCCCCGAAACCAAAGTCCCCGGGATGTCATTCGGTATTAGCACCGCTTTCGCAGTGTTATCCCCAATTCGGAGGTAGATTACCCACGCGTTACTCACCCGTGCGCCACTTTACTAGCTCCAGCAAGCTGAAGCGTTCTCGTGCGACTTGCATGTGTTAAGCACGCCGCCAGCGTTCATTCTGAGCCAGGATCAAACTCTCCACTTTAACTTGGAGTGTGCTGTCGCAAGCGACAGCACGGAACTAACGTGTTTGAACTCGACCGGACGCCACTATTTAGTTTTCAAAGATCAAAAGATCCGCGCCATCAAACGCACGCTCTAACCAACTGCAGTGCCGCAGATCGACTTGTTCAATATATCGATTCCGCTGCAGTTGTCAAGAACTTTTTTAATCTCTTTTCAAAAAGCATTTTTGCCGCCGCCATGTGATTATTCAGCGACAAAACGCAGCATATTTATATGGACCTACCACCTTTGTCAAGAAAATAATGAAACTATTTTTCGACTCGAACCTGATGATAGGCTTTCTTGCCGGACCGCAGCACCAGGGACTGGTCCGGCGTCAGGTCGGCGGCCGTGATCAGGCGGTCGTAGGCATCGATCCGCTCTCCGTTCACGTAGGCCCCGCCCTGGCCGATGAGCCGACGCGCGGCCGCGCCGGAGGCGGCCAGGCCGGTTTCGTGAAAGAGCTTGAACGCGGGGATACCCGCCTGGAGTATCTCCAGGCGAATGACCGAGCAGGGGATGCCGGCGGCGGCGGGTTCAGCACCGCCCCGCGGGATGGTGCTGGAGGGCAGGATGTCCTCCGGCACCTCACGGCCGCCGAAGAGGCGCTGCGCTGCCTGAAGGGCCTGCAGGGCCTCCGCGTGCCCGTGGGCCAGCCGCGTGGCCTCGAAAGCCAAGATCGTCTTCGCCAGGTTGAGCCCCACCCCCCGCATGGCCGCAACCGCCCGAATCTCCGCCATGGGCAGGAAGGTGAACAGCGCCAGGAAGCGGGCAACGTCGCGGTCGTCGGTGTTGATCCAGTACTGGTAGTAGTCGTAGGGCGAGGTGCGCGCCGCATCCAGCCACACGGCGCCCCTGGCGGTCTTGCCCATCTTTTCGCCGGCGCTGGTCGTGATCAACGGGAAGGTGATCCCAAAGGCGGACTGCTGCTGCAGGCGCCGGATGAGGTCCACTCCGGCAACAATGTTGCCCCACTGGTCCCGCCCTCCCATCTGCAGGCGGCAGTCGTGCCGCCGCATCAGCTCGAGGAAGTCGTAGGCCTGGAGCACCTGGTAGTTGAACTCGATGAAGCTCAAGCCCTCCTCCGAGTCGAGCCGCATCTTGTAGCTCTCAACCTTGATCATGCGGTTGACGGAGAAATAACGGCCGATGTCCCTCAGGAACGGAATGTACGCCAGCCGGGTGAGCCACTCGGCGTTGTTGAGCAGGAGCGCCTTGCCGTCGCTGAAATCCAAGAACCGCGACAACTGCCGCTTGATGCCGGCCGCGTTCGCATCGACCTCTTCCAGGGTGAGCATTTTGCGCATCTCGGTCTTGCCGCTCGGGTCCCCTACCAGGCCGGTGCCGCCCCCCACCAGAGCGATCGGCCGGTGCCCCTGCCGCTGCATATGGGCCAGGGACATGATCGGCACCAGGCTGCCGATGTGCAGGCTGGACGCCGTGGGGTCGAAACCGATGTAGCCGGTGACCCGGTGCGTTTCAAAGTGGTCGCGGAGTTCCTCGTCGTGGGTGGTCTGCTCGATGAACCCCCGTTCCCTCAGTATGTCCACCAGATTCGTCATGGATCGTCTCTTCTGCCGCCGCTTCGATGACTTCGTAAAGAAAGCCAGGGCGCGCGAATTTCGTGGCGCAAGGCGTACTCTCTAATTACGCCGCAGCGCCAATGCGATGAAGCGCGACGCCGAAATCAGCCTATTGGCGAAGTCATCCATCAGTTGCTGTTGGCCAGCTCCACTGCCCGGGTCTCCCGGATCACCGTAACTTTGATCTGACCCGGAAAGTTCAACGACTCTTCGATTTTGCGTGCGATGTCCTTGCTGAGCAGGAAAGCTTCGTCGTCGGTCACCTTGTCGCTTTCAACGATCACGCGCAACTCACGGCCGGCCTGGATGGCATACGTGTTGGCCACACCCTTGAACTCATTGGCGATCTTTTCCAGGTCCTCCAGCCGCTTGACGTAATTCTCGAGCAACTCCTTGCGTGCCCCCGGCCGGGCGCCGGACAGCCCATCGGCGGCCTGAACCAGGAAGGCGTATACCGAGTTCGGGGGCACATCCTCGTGGTGGGAGGCAATCGCGTGCACGACCTTGGAGTTCTCACCGTACTTCTTGGCGAGCTTCGAACCGATGACCGCGTGCGGCCCTTCCACCTCGTGGTCGATGGCCTTGCCGATGTCGTGCAGCAGTCCCATGCGCCGGGCGAGCTTCATGTTCAAGCCCAGTTCCGAGGCCATAATGCCGGCCAGGAACCCCACTTCCAACGAATGCTGGAGTACGTTCTGGGAATAGCTGGTGCGATACTTCAGCCGGCCGATGTAGCGCACCAGTTCGGCGTGCAGGCCGTGCACGCCGAGATCAAAAGCAGCCTGCTCGCCGGCCTCCTTAATGGTTTGATCGACCTCCAGCCCGACTTTCTTGACCACGTCCTCGATCCGGGCCGGGTGAATGCGGCCGTCGGAGATCAGGCGCAGCAGGGACAGGCGCGCGACCTCCCGGCGCACCGGGTTGAAGCCGGAGAGAATCACAGCCTCGGGGGTGTCGTCGATGATCAGGTCGATACCGGTGGCGGCCTCGAGGGCCCGGATGTTGCGGCCTTCCCGACCGATGATTCTGCCTTTCATCTCGTCGTTGGGCAGCGGGACCACGGAGACGGTGCGTTCGGCCACGAAATCGCCGGCATAGCGCTGGATGGCAGTGGCCAGAATTTTTTTGGACTTCTTGTCCGCCAGTTCCTTGGTCTCGTTCTCGATTTTCTTGACCAGCTTGGCGGCCTCAAAGCGCGCCTCGTTTTCCATGGCGCGGATCAGCAAATCCTTGGCCTGCTCGGAGGTCAGGCCGCATATTTTCTCCAGCTGATGCTTTTGCTCCTCGATCAGGGTGTCGTATTCGAGCTCGCGGGCTTCGATTTTCTGCTCCCGCTTCTGAACCAGCCGCTCCCGGCGGGTGATCTCCTGATCGCGCTGTTCGACCTGCTCGAGCTTGCGATCCAGGGTCTCCTCTTTCTGCACCAGCCGCGTTTCACGCTTTTTCAACTCCGCCCGCGTCTCTTTGGCCTCGTTGTCGAAATCGCTTTTCATTCGGAAAAGCGTTTCTTTCATCCCGACTTCCGCTTCTTTCAGAAGCGTTTCGGCCTTGTGCTTGGACTCCTCGATGATGGCGACGGCCTCTTTCTCCGCCGCCCTCACCTTCTGGGACAAGATGCGCCCCTTCAACCAGAAGGCGACCAGAAAGCCCGCGATCAGGCCAACCATGCCGAGTGGAATGCCATATCCATCCATTGTTATGTCTCCCAGGGCCTTTCGCGGCCCGTTAGCGAAGGTGGTGTAATGCCCCTAGCGCGCCACCGCCCAATAGGCGGAAGCCGGCGGCCGGTGTTGAGGCGGTGCAGCCGAGAACGCAGTCCCCTCGCCCGGCAGGCTGGTAAACACTGCCGGACAGCAAGGTCGATCGCCTCTCTTCCGGGGCGCGGGGAACCGGTACCGTGGTGGGGTTGATTCGGGAGCTTAACGGAATATTCGGGCTATACGGGAAACCGAAAGGGTTGGGATAGGTTCAACCCATCGTCGAGCATGCGGTTCAGTCGGTCAGACCGCTCTGCCATTTTCTCTGCGAATTCGCCGTAATCGTCTTTCAACTGCACGATGCGGTTGGTGATGTTCAACGCGGCGATGATTAAAATGGTCAGTTTGGAAATATGCGCAGATGGGCCACCCTGCTGTTCCTGAACGCTCGCCACCTCCTGGATCAGCAGGTCGGCCACTTCCTTGGCCTTCGATGCCTCGGCATCGGACTTGAAAGTATATGGTTGCCCGAAAAGCTCTATCGTTACAAAGTGTTCCAAAAAAACACCTTCCCGACCGTGTCCCCTTGGGCCAAAGACTATGAAGGATTCGTCTCCTCAAGCTTGGCCAACAGCTTGTCAATTCTCGACCGGATCAACGCTCTCTCTTCGATCTGGCGTTTGACCGCCTCGTTCTTGACGTTAAGTTCCTCCTCCAGTTGCTTGATCTTGTGGTGTAGCTCCAAATTTGCAGCCTGCTGGGACCTGCAAATCTCAATCAATCTTTCGACTTTTTTCTCGATTTCGGTGAATTGGCTGAGCAGTGCGTCGATATCCAAAACCAGTAGACCTTTCTGCGATTGTGCTTCAATTTAATCTCTAATATCTCGCAAAGTCAAGAAATAATTGCGGAACGGCCGGTCATGAGGGCCTCGACGCGGGCCAGATCCTCTGGCGTGTTGACCCCCAGGATCTCCCGGGGTGCCGCGCCGTAAGAGACCCCGATGTTGCGGCCCGATTCGTAACCGATCCGGATGATGTCGGTGAAATAAAGCTCCCCCTGGGCGTTTTCCGGTGTGACCTTCGGCAGGGCTTCGGAGAGAAACCGCCGCGTGACACAATAAATCCCCGTGTTGATAAGCCGGATGGCGCGCTGCCCGGTGGATGCGTCCGCTTCCTCGACGATCCCGCACACCTGGTGGCGGTCGTTGAGCAGCACGCGGCCATAGCCCTTGGGGGCATCCAGCTCAACCGCCAGCAGTGTGGCGTCACGCCCCGCCGCCAGATGATCTTGAACGAGGGTCTTCAGAGTCGGCGCCGTGAGCAGCGGGGTGTCCCCGCATAACACGACGACCTGTTCGCAATCGTCCGGCAGCTGCGGCAGGGCGCACAGCACCGCATGACCAGTGCCCAGCTGCCGGTCCTGGTAGGCATATCGCACGGCGGCGGCCCCGGATACGGCACGGCGCACGGCTTCGGCCTGGTTGCCGACCACCACGATGACGCTGGGGCCGGCAATCTCCCGCGCCACATCGATCACATAGGATAGCATCGGTCGCCCCAGGATTTCGTGCAGCACCTTCGCCTTCGGCGAGCGCATGCGCTTGCCGAGGCCGGCGGCCAGGATGATGACGGCGATCTGCTCTTTCATAGTACCTGTGGAAGGATAAGCGGTTTCGTCGGCCCAAAGGATACCGCAAAAAAAACACAAGGGCAAACCTCCTCCGGTTTGCCCTTGTGTTTTCGGAAAACCGTCTGCGGCCGCCCGGCCCCGCGGAGGTCCGCCTAACGTTGCGGCCTGCTCTCGGCGATCTTGAGGCGCAGGATTGCCCGTTGCAATGCCGCCTGGGCCCGGGTGAAGTCGATCTCATCCTTGGAGCGCATTTCGGCCAGGCGCTTTTGGGACCGCTCCAGGGCGGCGCGCGCGCGCTCGATGTCGATGTCCCGGCGACGCTCGGCCGATTCGGCCAGAATCGTTACTTGGCCGGGCAGCACTTCCGCGAAGCCCCCGCTGACGAAGATGATGTGCTCATGGCCCTGGGGGTCGTTGAAGCGCACGACACCGGTTTTGAGCCCGGTGAGAAACGGGGTGTGGCCGATGAGCACGCCAAACTCTCCCAGCACACCCGGCGCCATCACGATTTGGGCCTCTTCACTGACAACGATCTTTTCGGGCGTGACCACTTCCAGTCGGATAGTACCAGCCATAGTCCAACCTCGGGTTCTATTATGCGGATGCCATTTCTTTCGCCGCCGCCACGACCTCCTCGATGCCGCCCTTCATGTAGAAGGCCTGCTCAGGGATGTCGTCGTGCTTGCCTTCAATGATCTCCTTGAAGCCGCGGATCGTGTCGGCGAGCTTGACATATTTGCCTGCCTTGCCGGTGAAGGTTTCGGCAACCGTGAACGGCTGGGAGAGGAACCGCTGCATCTTGCGAGCCCGGGCCACGGTGACCTTGTCCTCGTCAGAAAGCTCCTCGATCCCGAGAATGGCGATGATGTCCTGCAGTTCCTTGTACTTCTGCAGGATTTGCTGCACGGAGCGCGCCGTGCGGTAATGCTCCTCGCCGATGTAGGCGGCATCGAGAATCCGGGAGGTGGAGTCCAGCGGGTCCACCGCCGGATAGATGCCGAGCTCGGCGATCTGCCGCGACAGAACGACGGTGCCGTCCAAGTGCGCGAAAGTGGTGGCCGGGGCCGGGTCGGTCAGGTCGTCGGCGGGCACGTACACGCACTGCACCGCGGTGATCGCCCCCCGTTTGGTAGAAGTGATGCGCTCTTGCAGCTCCCCCAGGTCGACGGCGAGCGTCGGTTGGTACCCGACCGCGGAGGGCATGCGCCCGAGGAGGGCGGACACTTCGGAACCGGCCTGGGTGAAACGAAAGATATTGTCAATAAAGATCAGAACGTCCTTTTGCTGTTCATCCCTGAAGTATTCAGCGACGGCCAACGCCGAAAGCGCGACACGCGCACGCGCGCCGGGCGGTTCGGTCATCTGACCATAGACCAATGCCGCTTGTGGGAGAACCCCGGACGCCTTCATCTCGTGATACAAGTCGTTGCCTTCACGGGTGCGCTCGCCCACGCCCGCAAAGACGGATATGCCCTTATGCTGCTTGGCGATGTTGTTCACCATCTCCATCATTACAACCGTCTTGCCCACGCCGGCGCCGCCGAACATGCCCATTTTGCCGCCGCGGGGGAAGGGCACCAGCAGGTCGATGACCTTAACGCCGGTTTCCAGCACGCGCACGGTGGTGTCCTGCTCCGTAAAGGCCGGTGCGGGCTTGTGAATCGGACGAACAATTTCGCGGCTGATGGTGTTGTTGTCGATCCCGTCCACCGGCTTCCCGACGACGTTGATCACCCGCCCCAGTGCGGCTTCGCCCACCGGAACCATGATCGGGTTGCCGGTGTCCTTCACGGGCATGCCCCGCACCAGGCCGTCGGTGACGTCCATGGCGATGGTGCGCACGACGTTGTCGCCCAGGTGCTGGGCCACCTCGATGACCAGGTTGTCCGCCTCCTTGCTGATGGTCGGGTTGGTGATGGTCAGCGCCGTGTAGATCGTCGGCAATTTGCCCTGCAAGAATTCCACGTCGACGACCGGGCCCATGACCTGCACTACTTTACCGAAGTTCTCTCCCATTGAACGACCTCCTATTCAAACGCGGTGAACGCTGTTTGCAACCGTTATCCTTTCAGGGCCTCGGCGCCGCCGACAATGTCCATGAGTTCCGCCGTGATGGCCGACTGCCTGGCTTTGTTGTAGGCCAGGGTCAGATTGCCGATCATGTCGTTGCAGGCTTTGGTGGCATTGTCCATGGCCATCATGCGGGCGGCGTGCTCACAGGCCGATGTCTCCAGCAGTGCGCTGTATAGCTGAACATAGACATTGCGCGGCAGCATCTCGCCGAGCAGTTCGGCTGCAGACGGCTCGCAAATGTGCTCGGGCAAATACGCGGCCTGCGCTTTTTCCTCGGCCTCCGCCTTCGCGATGGGTGGAATGGGGAGCAGTTTTTTCAGCACGGGAACCTGTCTCGCGCTGCTGAGAAACTCGGCGTATATGATGACCACCTCGTCCGTGCTTCCATCCAGGTAGCCCTGCACCAGTTTGCGGCCGGCCGTCGCAGCTTCATTGAACTTGATGGCACTCCCCATGATCCCGATGTGCTCGCCCGCCAGCGCGGCGTTGCTCTTGCGAGACCAGTTCCGGCCCTTGCGGCCGAACGCGGTGACCGAAAATTCAACGCCGGTGCCGGTTTTGCCCTTCATGAACGCTTCGGCTTTCTCCACCAGGTTGGTGTTGAAACCGCCGCACAGCCCCCGGTCCGACGTGCACAGGACGATGTGGATTTTTTTCACGTCTTCGCGGGCAACGAGCAGCGGGCTCGCCCCTTCCCCCGCTCGTTCCGCCAGGCTGCCGAGCACTTCGGCGAACTTGCGGGCATAGGGACGGAAGGCCTCCATGTTGGCCTGGCAACTGCGCAACCTTGAAGCCGCCACCATGTTCATGGCCTTGGTGATCTGCTTGGTCTTTTTAACGGCCTTGATCTTGTTCTTGACGTCTTTTAAAGTTGCCATACCGATCCCGCCTTCAAATGCAGCTTTTCCGGACTGCCTGGTCTCTCGGCCCGATGAACTCCCCTTACTTGACGGTGTCCTTGAACTCCTCGTCGTAGGCGTTCAGCGCCTCGGTCATGAGCTTGTCCAGATCGGGGGTGATTTCCTTTTTCTCCTTCAGCGTGGAGAGCACCTGGGGATAGCGGTCCTCCATGAACTTGTGCAGGCCGGCTTCGTACTTGAACAGCGCGCTCACCGGATACTTGTCCAGAAAGCCGCGGGTGCCGGCGTAGAGGATGCTGACCTGTTTTTCGAGAGGCAGCGGCTGATACTGGGGCTGCCTTAGAATTTCGACCAGCCGCGCGCCGCGGGTAAGTTGGCGCTGCGTCGCTTTGTCCAGATCGCTGCCGAAGGCCGCGAAGGCCTCCAGCTCGCGGTATTGCGCCAGGTCCAGGCGCAGGGTGCCGGCGACCTGCTTCATGGCCTTGACCTGGGCGGCGCCGCCGACTCGCGACACCGAGAGTCCCACGTTGATGGCCGGGCGGACACCGGCGAAGAACAAGCTGGGTTCGAGGTAGATCTGACCGTCGGTGATGGAGATGACGTTGGTGGGAATGTAAGCCGACACGTCGCCGGCCTGGGTTTCGATGATCGGCAGCGCCGTGAGGGAACCGGCCCCGAGTTGGTCGTTCAGCTTGGAGGCCCTTTCGAGCAAGCGGGAGTGGTTGTAGAAAATGTCGCCCGGGAAGGCTTCACGCCCGGGGGGACGCCGCAGCAGCAGCGACACCTGGCGGTAGGCGACGGCCTGTTTGGACAGATCGTCATAAATGATCAGCGCGTGCTTGCCGTTGTCTCGAAAGTATTCGCCCATGGCGCACCCGGCATAGGGCGCGATGTACTGCAGCGAAGCCGGGTCGCTGGCGCAGGCCGCAACGATGGTGGTGTATTCCATGGCGCCGTGCTTCTCGAGAATGGCATGCACCTGGGCGACCGTGGATTTCTTCTGGCCGCAGGCGACGTAAATGCAGTACACGTCGGTGTCTTTCTGGGCGAGAATGGCGTCGATGGCGACAGCGGTCTTGCCGATCTGGCGGTCGCCGATGATGAGCTCGCGCTGGCCGCGCCCGACCGGGGTCATGGCATCGACGGCCTTGAGGCCCGTGTAGCAGGGCTCGTGCACGCTCTTGCGCGCGATGACACCCGGGGCCACCATTTCCACGCGGCGGAATTCTTTGGCCGCGATGGGGCCCTTGCCGTCGACCGGCTCGCCCGTGGCCGAGAGCACGCGGCCGAGAACGGCCTCACCGACCGGCACCTCGGCGATGCGGCCGGTGCGCTTGACGATGTCCCCCTCCTTGATGTGGATGTCTTCGCCCATGACGGCGACACCCACGTTGTCCTGCTCCAGGTTCAGCACCAGCCCGAGGATTTTGCCGGGGAACTCCACCAGCTCCAGAGCCATGACTTTTTCAAGCCCGTAGACCCTGGCGATCCCGTCGCCCACGGACAGCACGACACCGGTCTCGCTCAACTCGACCTTTTTCTCGTAATCCGTGATCTGCTCTTTGATGATCTGGCTTATTTCTTCCGCTCTAAGTTCCATTAGGCACCCTCACCCCTTTTCATAGATTCTCTCATGTTGAGTAATTGCGTCTTGATGCTTCCGTCCAACACAAGATCACCGATGCGCGTGATGATCCCGCCGATCAGACCCGGATCCTGCTTGACTTCCAGAACGATGTCCTTGCCTGTCCGCCGCGACAGGGCTGCGCGCAATCGCTCCACGGCCTCGGCGGAGAGTTCCTGGGCGGAAATCGCCGTGGCCCGGCCCAGCCCGCTCAAATCATCGGCCAACTTCTGGAACACGTCGTTGATGTGCGGCAGGAACCCGAAACGGCCTTTTTCATGGAGCAGGACGAGAAACGACGCCATGACCCGGGAGAGCGTCATCTTGTCGATGAGCGTCGTCAGAACCTTTCGGCGCACCGCGCTTTCGTAGAGGGGATTGACAATGGCCTGCTCCAGTTGGCTGTTATTCGCCACCAAACCCGCCACGGATTGAAGCTCGATCCGATACGACTCGATCTGCCCATCCTTTTCCCCGATCAGCAGGAGCGCTTTTGCATAGCGTCGCGCAACGGTCAGGTTCTTCATGACGCCACCACCTTCTCCAGATACTCCTCGACGAGTCGGCTCTGGTCCTTTGCCGTGATGCTGTGTTTCAGCAGACCCTCGGCGTGCGCCAGTGATTTCTCAAAAATTTCAGTCTGCAACCGGGCCTTGGCCTGCTCGAATTCGTGCGCGATGTTACGGCCGGCCTGGGCCTGGACCTTCTCGGCCGCGGCTTCAGCCTCCTTCAGGATGCGGGCCTTGGCCTCGTGCCCCTGGCGGATGTAGTCCGCCATGATCCGTTCCGCCTCCTTCTCCAGGGTGCCCAGCTTCTGATTGTATTCCGCCAGCTGCTTTTCCGCCTCGGCCTTCTTGGTCTCCAGATCTTTGAGCTGGTCCTGAATGCCCTGGATGCGGCTATTCAGCGCCCGGGGGATGGGTTTGCGCAGGAGAAAGAAGAGAACGACAAAAAGGACCGCGAAGTTCATGATGCGGAACCAGTCCGTGCTGGTGAACCCCCCATGCCCGGAATCGCCGCCGGATGCGGCCCACACGGTACCGGAAACACAGACCAGCAGGGCCGATGCCGCCGGGAGGATCGTCGTCCACATCCTCTTCCGGGGCTGCCGCCGGTTTGATCCCAGAAGCCTCATCACACCGCCCTCCCCAAGATTTTTTTGGTGATTTCGCTGGCAAACGCTTCTACCTGCCGTTGCAGGGCCTGGCGCACGGTTTCGGCCTCACCGGCGAGCTTCTGGCGGGTCGCCTCCAGTTCGGACTGTGCCCTGGCATTGATCGCCTCGATCAGCTTACGCTCCTCCGCTTCCGCCTGCGTCACCAGATTTTCCTTTTCCTTCAGCCCGCGGGCCCGAGCGTCCTTGATGGCCTTGGCCAGCGTGCGCTCTTTTTCCTGGAGGCTCTTCGCAGCGTTTTCCGTGGATGATTCGAGCCCCTTGATTTTGTCTCTGCGATCGGAAAGGATTTTGCGGATGGGGCGATAAAGGATGAGGTTCAACGCGAAAATGAGGAAAAGAAAATTGGCGATCTGGATGATGACGGACCCGTCAGGGATGACCGTCACCCCGCCGCCGGATTCACCGGAGGATGCCAGCGCTTGGCCGCTGGACAGGATGAGGATGAAGGTCGTGAAGATCGCCGCAGCGCCGGACATGCTCCAACGCGTACCCGGTTGTCCCATAGAATCAACCTCCACTCTATCGGCAGATGGTACTGACGTGTCTGATTGTTAAGAAAGGGTAAATTTGGATTGCGGGGTCTATAGCATTGCCTTTGAATGTTTGTCAAAGCATTTTTGTAGCTTTTTTCGGTTATGACCGAAACCGGTCGCCGGCAGGCATTGGCGCTCAGCGCAAGCATGGTTCGGGCGGGCGTGAAGGCGTCCGGGCGTCCGGGTGACCGGGTATTTCGCAAGCAAAAAACACCCTAACCCGGATACTCTACTCCAACATGAAGCGGCGCATGCTCACGTTCATGAGCAGGCCGACGCATATGGCAACAGTGATGGTGGATGAACCCCCGTAGCTGATGAAAGGCAGGGGCACCCCGACCACGGGCATGAGCCCCATCGTCATGCCGATGTTGATGATGACCTGCCAGAAAAACAGCGAGGTGAGGCCGATGGCCAGGATGGTTCCAAACGGGTCCCGGCAGCGGTGGGCGATGCTGACGCCCCAAAGAATCAACACGATGAACAGGAAAAGCAGGAGGGCCGAACCCACCAGCCCCCACTCCTCGGCGAGAATGGAAAAAATGAAATCGGTGTGCTCCTCGGGCAGGAACGACAGGCCGTTCTGAGTGCCCTGCAGGTAGCCCTTGCCGGTGATCATTCCCGACCCAATTGCAATCTTCGACTGAATGATGTGATAGCCGGACCCCAGCGGATCATGGTCGGGGTTCAGGAAGGTGAGGATGCGCCGCTTCTGATAGTCTTTCAGCATGAACCACACGACGGGAACCACGGCCATGCAACCCGCGAGCAAGGTCAGCAGCGAGCGCCGCTCCACCTTCACGAACAGGGTGATCGTCACGGCGATCAGCGTCACCAGTCCGGCCGTGCCGAGGTCCGGCTGCATGACGATCAGCCCAACGGGCAGTATGGCCAGAAGCATCGGCCGGGCGAGTTCCTTCAATGTGAACCCGCGCGCGGAAGCGTCTTTCGAGTAATACTTCGCCAACACCAGCACCACGGCAATCTTGATCATCTCCGAGGGCTGGAAGTGCAGCGGGCCCAGGATCAGCCAGCGCCGGGAGCCCCCGGCGAGCTTCCCGAAGACGATCACGCCCAGCAGCATCAGCACACAGCCGATGTAGACCGGGTGCGCCCAGCGCTCGAGCAGCCGGTAGTTGAACGAGAAGGCGGCGACCATGACGAGCAGGCCGATGCAGAACCAGACGATCTGCTTGTAGAACAGGACCTTCAGGGGGGCAGGCGGCGGATCGGCGGTCACGGCGCTGTAAACGGAGGCAAGCCCGATGCTGCCCAGCACGATGGCCAGTCCCAGCAATCCCCAGTCGAAGTAGTGAATCAAGCGGCGATCGAACATAATATGCCTGTTGTGTCTGAAGTGGTTTCACAACCTCGGATCGCGCCCGAGGGCAAGGCGCAGGAGGACTCGAAAGCGCAGCAACCGCGGCAGGTTGTGAACCTTTCGAGAGGTCTGCAACGCCGCCATCAGGGCCAGACGGCGTTAGGAAAACACTTCTATCCGTTTCCCGCCAGCACCTGGACGGCATCCTTTGATCCGCGCTCACCCGCCGGGGTTTTGCGCAGGTACGTCTTGACCATTTCCCGGGCGATGGGGCCGGCGGCGCTCGAGCCGTGCTCCCCGTTTTCGATCAGCACCGCCACGGCGACCCGGGGGGACCCTGCGGGGGCGTAGCAGACAAACCAGGCGTGCGGGCGAAGATGCGGAGGGAGGTAGTCCTCCCCACTCTCCTTGCGGCCGATGACCTGGGACGTGCCCGTTTTCCCGGCGACTTCAATGTCTTTCAGGCGCGCCCGGCTGGCCGTGCCCCGCTCGCCGTTCACAGCGCTCCAGAGCCCCTGCTGCACGATGCTCAGGGTCCGCGGGCTGGCGGGGATTTTCCCGGCCACCTGCGTCAGGTTCTGATAAACGACCTCACCCTCCATCGTCTCCACCCGGTCCAGAATAAGCGGGCGATAGCGCGTGCCGCCATTGCCGACGGAGGCCGCCACCAAGGCCATCTGCAGCGGGGTCGTCAGATCGTAGCCTTGGCCGATGGCGACCGACAGGGTTTCGCCCTCCTGCCAGGGCACGCCGAAGCGCTTTTTCTTCCACACCGATGACGGGATCAGCCCTCGCGCCTCCTGGTCCAAGGCGATTCCGGTGCGCGCCCCCAGCCCGCAGGCCTTGGCATACCAGGCGAGGCGGTCCACGCCCAAGCGCTGTCCGACGCGGTAGAAAAAGACGTCGCAGGATTCCGTCAAGGCCCGCCGGATGTCCACCCGGCCGTGGCCCTCTTTTTTCCAGCAGCGGAAATCGCGTCCGCCGAACGGCAGAGAACCCGCGCAGTCGAAGGTGGTGGTCTCGTCGATGACCTTCTCCTCCAGGCCGGCAATGGCGGTGATGATTTTGAAGGTCGAGCCGGGCGGGTATTCACCCTGGATGGCCTTGTTTTCCATCGGCCGGAAAGGATTCGCGAGGAGCGACTCCCAGCTGTCCGCGGCGATGCCGCTCACAAACGAGTTTTGATTGAACGACGGCGAGCTGGCCAGGGATAGAACATGGCCGTTTTGCGGGTCCACCGCGACCGCCGCACCGACAACCCCTTCCAGGAGTTCCTCGGTCTTCTGCTGCAATTCCCGATCGATCGTCAGGAAGACGTTCTGACCCGGCCTGGCCGCAACCGTGCTCAAGACCCGCATCACCTGGCCGTTGGCGTTGACTTCCACCTGCCGGCCGCCCGGCTCGCCGCGTAGAAACGCCTCGTAGGTCCGCTCGACCCCGAACCTGCCGATGTAGTCCCCGCCGCGCAGGCTGGGGAAGCCGCCGCCTTTCAGCTCCTCGGTGTTGATCTCGCCCAGGTAGCCGATCACGTGGGATGCGCTCGTCCCGTACAGGTAGTTGCGGCGCAGCCGCACGTTGACCTGCACCCCCGGCAAGTCCACCTTGCGGGCTTCGACCACGGCCAGCACGTCGCGGCCGATGTCCTGCTTCAGCAGCACGGGTTTGAAGGCGGCGAGCCCTTTGCTGTTTTTCACCCGGCCGAGCAGGTCGTCGGAAGGGATCTCGAGATGTACCGAAAGGTCCCCGAGCACCCGGCCGGTGTCCCCGGCGTCCTTGGGCGTGAAGCTCACGTCGAAGGAGGGCCGGTTCTCGGCCAGTTTCATGCCGTTGCGGTCCAGGATCAACCCCCGGGGCGGGTCGACGATCTGGAGCCGGATGCTGTTGTTGACCGAAAGCCGCTGGTATTCCTCCCCCAGGACGACCTGCAGATAGATCAGGCGCACGAAAAGCGCCACGAATGCCACCAACGCGCAGATCGACGCGCCGACGATCCGCTGCTTGTACCACTCGCTGTCCAACGTGTTGACATAGCGATCCATGTGTTGCACCTCTGCGTTCGTCCGCCGGCACCCGGATCAGCGCGCGCCCGCCGGCTGACCGGCATCAGCGCGCTGCATCCGTTTGCGCATGAACCGCCGGGCATGCCGCATGAACACGGCCAGAAAAGGGCCGACCAGCAGCACCCAGCCGGTTTGCTCGGTGATCACTCGCAGCGCATCGCCGGAGTGGGGCAGACTCGGTCCGGCGGCGGCCAGTGCGCCGAAAAAAATGAAGTTCTGCAGCAGCACGCCGGCCAGGATGAGCGTCACCAGCAGGATCGGGTTATCGGCCCGGATGACCGATGTCGCCAGTCGCACGCCGATCAACAGCCACACATAAGAGGTCAGGTAGAGCCCGAACGCCCCACCCGACAGGGTATCCATCAAAATCCCAAAAAACACGACAAACGGTACACTTTCATGCAGCGGCCGAAAAGCGGCCAGGTAAACCACCAGGGGCAACAGCAGGTCGAAAAAATTCCCCATGGCCGGCAGGCGCGGAATGAGGGCGGTCTGGAATACCACCAGGCCGAGACATATGGCGATGTAGAAAAAAAATCTCATTTGCGGTCCGTCGGTGCGCGCGGCGTCGGTTTCAAGATCACCAGCACTTCTTCCAGCGTGTCGAAATCCACGGAAGGGGAAACCCGCACCTCCTTGAAAAAATCGGAGCCCTGGAAATTGATGGCGGCCACGGTTCCGATCAGAAGGCCTTTCGGATACACGCCGTCAAAACCCGATGAGACGACACCATCGCCGACGCGCATGTCGTCCTCGTGCATCACATAGTCCAGGTAGCACTCGTCCCGGTCCGCCCCCTTCACGATCCCCCGCGACCGGGTGCGCTGGACCAGCGCATCGACGGCGCTGTTGCGGTCGATGATCAGCATGAGTTTGGCCTGATGGGCCGAGACGTCCACGACCTGTCCGGCGATCCCCCGGGAGGTCACCGCGGGCAGCCCCTTGCGCAGGCCGTCGGCCGCACCCTTGTCTATGATGACGGTATTGAACCACGCGGAGGGGTCCTTCGCAATGATTTGGGCCGCGATCGCCGGATGCGGAAGGGAGCGCTGGAAGGCGAGCAGGTCGCGCAGGCGGTTGTTCTCCAGGTCAAGCTCGCGCAGCAGGACGCTGCCCTCCTCCGCCTGGCCGAGCAACTGCCGCAGGCGCTGGTTTTCCTCGGCGACGGAGACGAGCGAAAAATAGCTCTGCCAGGTCTCCCGCGCCCCCTTCACCGTCCGGGAGGCCAGGTCCTGGAAGGGAGCGGCGAAGGCGATCATCACCCGGCCGAGGCCGAAAGACGTGGGCCGCCGGATGGTAATCGTCAAAAAAATAATGTTGACCGTGATGAGGAGAATCCCGGCAAAAATCAGAACCGTCTTCTTGGAGAACATAGACTGGTCAGTTGATCACGATCTCCTTGAGGAGGCCGATGTTGTCGAGCGCTTTCCCGGAACCCAGCACCACGGTCTCCAGCGGCCTCTCCGCAACGGTAATCGGCAGGTTCGTTTCCTCCCGCAGGAGCTTGTCCAGGTTTTTGAGCAGGGCGCCGCCGCCCGTCAGGATGACGCCGCGGTCGACGATGTCGGCGGACAATTCCGGCGGGGTCTGCTCCAGGGCGATCTTCACGGTTTCCACGATCGCGTCAATCTGCTCGGAGATGGCCACCCGGATCTCCTCCGAGTCGATGGAGAGGATCTTGGGGATGCCCGAGGCGAGGTCCCGGCCCTTGACATCGATCGTCTCGGCGTTCTGGGGGTCCGGATAGGCGTTGCCGATGGTGGTCTTGATGATCTCGGCCGTGCGCTCGCCGATCAGGAGGTTGTACTTGCGCTTGATGTACTGAATGATGGCGGCGTCCATCTTGTCGCCGGCCACCCGCACCGACCGGCTGTAGACGATCCCGTTGAGCGAAATGACGGCCACCTCGGTGGTCCCGCCGCCGATGTCGACAACCATGTTGCAGGTGGGCTCGGAGATCGGCAGCCCGGCACCGATGGCGGCGGCCATCGGTTCTTCGATCAGGAACACCTCGCGCGCGCCCGCGGATTCCGCCGATTCCCGCACCGCACGCTTTTCCACCTGGGTGATGCCGGACGGCACTGCAACAATTATCCGCGGCCGAACGAAGGTCCGCCGGTTGTGCACCTTGTGGATGAAATGGCGCAGCATGGCCTCGGTGACTTCGAAGTCGGCAATGACCCCGTCCCGCATCGGACGGATGGCGAGGATGTTGCCCGGGGTCTTGCCCAGCATATTTTTCGCCTCGATGCCGACGGCGAGCACCCGACTCTTGGCGCGGCTGTTCGTGCTGACCGCCACCACCGAGGGCTCGCTCAGGACGATGCCTTTGCCTTTCACGTAGACCAGGGTATTGGCCGTCCCCAGGTCGATGGCCAGGTCATTCGAGAATATTCCCAAAAATCCGTCAAAAAACGACATATCCCCTCGCTCCTCGGCTCGTGCCGGTGTCTTTTTATCCAAATGTTATCCTAATTAATTTAGCAAAACCGGTGCTCGAAAACAAGCAAAAACAATCGGGCGCGGCGGGCGGCCTCACGCGGCCGCCCCGATGGCGCGCATCACGGCATCGTGGATGGCGGGCCGGAAGGCGCGGATGGCGGTGTTCGCGCGGGTGGGGTGGACGCGGTTGGTGAGCAGGACGACACGGATGCGGCGTTCGATGTCCACCCAGAAGGACGTGCCGGTGAACCCCAGGTGGCCGACGCTCGTCTCCGGGAAAAACCGGCCGCAGCTCGGGTTCGGAGGGGTCGGCATGTCGAAGCCGAGGGTCTTGTCGGTGCCGGGCACGCGCGCGAGGAAGCGCCGCACCGTGGCGCCGTGATAGAGCCGCGCCGCAGCAGGCCCGTGGTAGGCTTGCAGCAGCTCCGCGATCAAACCGTCGACGGCGGCGGCCGTGCCGAAGAGCCCGGCGTGGCCGGCCACCCCGCCGAGCACATGGGCGTTCTCGTCGTGGACCTCGCCTTCCAGGATGCGGCCGCACCAGGAGCACGCCTCGGTGGCGGCAAAGGCCGCCGCCGGCCGGCCGCGCTGGAGGTCTATGAAAAGGAGATCATCGACCCCCAGGGGCGCATACACCTCCTCGGCGACGAACCGGTCCAGGCGCTTGCCGCCAGCCGCCTCGACGACCCAGCCAAGGATCATGAAGTCCAGATCGCTGTAGAGCACCCGTTCCCCCGGCCGGTGCGCGAGGGGCTCCCGACGGAGCAGTTCTTGCAGCGCCGACGGGCGTTCCCGAAAAGGCCGGGTGGCCAGCTGCGCATGATACGGCCGGTAATCCGGCAGTCCGGAGGTGTGGGACAGCAACTGGGCGAGGGTCACGCCCGCCTTGTCGCTGCCCGCAAACGCCGGCAGCACGGACTCCAGGCCCGCCGCCACATCGATGCGGCCGCGCTGGTAAAGCAGCATGACGGCGAGGGTGGTCGCGAGCGGCTTGGTGAGAGAGGCGAGATCAAAAAGTGTTGTGGCCGTCATGGTGCGGCGCGTCAGCCGGTTGGCGTGTCCGTAAGCCCGGCAGAAGAGCACCCGGTGCTCGCGGGAGACCAGGATCACCCCGCCGGGAAAAACCGAATCCGCCACGGCCTGCTGCATGAGGCGGTCCACGTCGGCCATGGCATCGCGCAGAGGTGGGTGTCGTGTGCTTGGCGTCTTATCAATTTCAGGCACTTCAGGCACTGGCAACTTCAGGCACTCCGGTTAATCCAGCGTGGCTCGTTCAAAAACGAGCGTCCGGTCCTCGGCGTCCAGGACCGCTTCAACCCCCAAGGGGATGGTGACATTGGGCCGGCTGTGGCCGGCGTCGACCCCGGCCAGAATGGGCCACTGCGCGTCACCGAACGCCTCCGCGACGACGCGCCAGACTTCCTCCCGCGCCCCGCAGTCCGTAAACGCCCCCAGCACGAGGCCTTGCACGCCGTCGAAACAGCCGGCCATTTTCATCTGGGTCAGCATGCGGTCGAGGCGGTAGGGGGCCTCGCCGCGGTCTTCCAGGAAAACGATGTGGTCGCGGAATGTCGGCGCATATGGTGTGCCGAGCAGGTGGCAGAGGGTCGCCAGGTTCCCGCCGGCCACCGGGGCACAGACGCGTCCGGACCGGATGACGGCGGCGGTTTCGAAGCGCAGGCGCAGCTGCCCCTCGGAGGCGAGGGCATTCCACAACGCGCGGCGGTCAGCCGGATCGGCGTCCGCCAGCGTCGTCACCAGCGGTCCGTGGAAGCCGATCAGACCGCAACGGGAGTACAGAGCCCACAGAAGGGCCGTGACGTCGCTGAAGCCGATGACCGCCTTGGGGTGTTCCGCCGCCCGGTCATAATCCAGGAGCGGCAGGATGCGCAGCGAGCCGTACCCTCCCCGCGCGCACATGATGGCATCGATCCCCGGGTCCGCGACCAGCCGGTTGAAGGCGGCGGCACGGTGTTCGTCCGAGCCCGCCAGATAGCCGCAGGAGTCGAACAGGTCCTCCGAAAAACGAACCTCGAAACCCATCTCGCGCAACACCCGCCCCCCGCGCTCGAGCACATCCGGCTCGAACGGGCTGGCCGGCGCCGCGACGCCGATCACCGCCCCGGGCCGCAACCGCCGCGGCAGCAACGGCGCGGGCCTTCCGGGCGCCAGGTTCTCCGGCCGGACAGGACGCATGCGTTCATCCTTTCTTGACACGCCTCCCCCGAGGTGTTACATGGATCGTCGTGTCGGGGCGTGGCGCAGCCTGGTAGCGCACTTGAATGGGGTTCAAGGGGTCGATGGTTCAAATCCATTCGCCCCGACCACTTGCAACAAACAAAAACGGGGGCTTCGTCGGCCCCCGTTTTATTTTGTGCCATCAAGAAAACAGTGCGTGCGGGGGTTCATACGCATTTATAAGG
>JACRCN010000033.1 GCA_016219005.1 Deltaproteobacteria bacterium | reverse complement strand
TCGTAGACCACCTTCACGGCCTCGACGTGGCCGCTGCCGCCGGCCGAGACCTGCTCGTAGGTGGGGTTGGCAGTGCCCCCGCCGGTGTAGCCTGAAACGACCTCGAGCACTCCGTCCACCTTCTCGAAATCGGACTCCGTGCACCAGAAACATCCTCCGGCAAAGACGGCCGTTTGAGTCTGTTGGGGCTTAGCGTTCATGGGCTTCTCCATTTTGGCATCCGGGCCTTGGGCCGAGTGGCCCCCGAAAAGAATTACTGCCACGACGACGATCATGGCAAACGTGGTTTTCATGAAATACCTCCCTGTGTTCGGTTGCGCCCGCGTCCGGCTCGCTTGGAAACCGCGGCGCGGTTTTTCCTTGCGCAAAAGATAAGGCGGGAGGTTAAAGACAGTGTAAAGAAATCGTAAAGTTTTTGTAAAGATTTTCCGGCGCTGCCGGGGAAGGGAAATACGGCGTCAACCGGCCCGGGGTGCCGGATTGATGGGCAGCGCGAACCAGACCACGACTCGTTCGCCGCTTAACTCGGCGCCCGCCCTGCGGCCGGGACATGAAAACGCTGTTACATTGATGACATGCAGCGCCAACACAGCTGATTCAAATTCATGCCCATCAAGCACGCATTGACGCCCCTTGCGCTTTGCATCATCCGGGGAATCGACCGTAGGATGATTCTTACGGCTGAGAGCGACCGGGAGAACTTTCTTGAGCGGCTATCGAATCTGCTCACGGATAGCCAACCCCTCTGTTATGCCTGGGAGTTGTCGATACCCGGGAGCTATGTGGCGTGGAGTTTTAAGCAGGACCGCTCGGCCGTCAGCCGGGCCGCTCAGCGGGTGGATAACGATCCGAAATTGATGATGGCTGCAACGACAATCATGGCGCGGCTCAAACGCGAAGTTAAGCGGCGGTCAAACAGCGACCCTGTCAGACCCCTTTTAGTTTGCATGAACAAACCGATTTCCTGCGCCCGTTGACGACCGCACCAATTTTTCTGTAAGATCGATATCGGCATTTCTTGCAGTAGTGCACCCCCAACCCAATCCGGAGGTTTCCATGAAAAGATACTTTGTTTTAACCACATTCCTGCTTGTGCTGTTTTTAGCGTTCGGCTGCGCCTCGACCAAGATTTCTGACCGCGAGACGTACTCAGGAGGGCCGCTTCCTAAGCCCGCCCAGATCATCGTGCATGATTTTGTAGCAACCCCCGATGGTGTCGCCCCCGACTCGGCCATTGCCGGACAGACTGCGACACCGGCCACACCGCCGACAGCCGAACAGGTCGAACTTGAAAAGCAGCTTGGTATGCAGATAGCCGAGGAGCTTGCCGCCGACATCCGGGAGATGGGCCTGCCTGCCGTCCGGGCGACCTCCCGGACTATTCCCCAGGTAAACGATATCATGATTCGCGGGTATCTTTTGTCTGTTAGCAAGGGAAGCGAGCTGAAACGCGTAACCCTTGGGTTTGGCTCCGGTGCCTCCGACCTTAAAACCTTGGTCGAAGGTTACCAAATGACGGCAAGCGGCCCCCGTAAGCTCGGCCAAGGGTCGATCGATGCCGGGGGAGGGAAGTTGCCCGGCGGTTCCCTTGGCCTTGCAGCCCTTTTGGTCACCCACAACCCTGTAGGGCTCGCCGTCCAGGCCGGTGTGCAGGGTTACGGGGAGCTTTCCGGCAGTGCCAAGATCCAGGGGCGGGCCAAGCAGACCGCCAAGGAGATTGCCGATCAGCTCAAGACGCGGTTTAAGGAGCAGGGCTGGATTCAGTAGAAGCTGCCGTGAACGGTTCAGGCGGGGGGTTTTCTTTTCGATCTCCCGCCAGGCCACCAGTTATCCAACCAGTTGCTCCACCAGTATCCTCAAGAAAATAATTAATATTTGAGATACGACCACTGCTCTTCTTATCGAGCGGTGGCTCGACGCCCAATAGGCGATTACCGCTAAGAGGCCCCCCGGTTTTTCAAAGTGTCGAAGACTTTCGGGTTCACCACGTTGATGGGAGTACCCGCCGCATAAGCAATAATCTGATCGAAGATATCGGCAAACTGGACTTCGTACTCGTCCCGAGTCACGTATCCGATGTGCGGCGTGCACACAACGTTTTCCATTTTCAGCAGCGGGTGGTCGGGGTCTCGCAACGGTTCTTCTTCGTAAACGTCGATGGCAGCCATGCATGGCCTCCCTGCACGCAAAGCACCGACAAGCGCTCCCGGCTCAATAAGCGGTGCCCGGCTAGTGTTGACTAACAAGGCGGAGGGCTTCATGCGCGACAAGTCATTCTTAGTGACTATGCCTCGCGTTTCCTTGACCAGCCTCATGTGCAAGGAGATCACGTCGCCAGATTCAAAGAACTCACGCTTGCTCTGCGCCACAGCGTATCCCTCACTTCGCGCGCGTTGCAGCGATGCTTCGCGAGCCCATACCAGAACATTCATACCGAAGGCTCTTCCATAGCCTGCTACCGTCGCGCCGATTCTTCCATATCCGTAGATCCCCAGTGTCTTGCCGCGCAAGTTGCTGCCGACACCGATCTGCCAGTTTCCGGCGCGAAGCGCGGACATCTGCTGGGGAATCTGACGCATTGCAGCGATGATCAAACCCCACGTGAGTTCCGCTGCGGCATAGGACGGGCTGCCAGCGTGCTGATCGGACGATACGATGATTCCGCGACGCGTACACGCGTCGATGTCGATATGAGGGTAGACGCTGCGCTGGCTGATGAGCCGAAGAGCATCGAGCCGTTCGAGCAACGGCTCACGGATCTGCGTGCGCTCTCGAATCAACACCAGCACCTCCGTGTCCTTAAGGCGTGGAGCGAGTGCATCGATATCCTGCGTGTGATCGTTCCAGACCGTTACCTCGTGTCCTACCAGCTTCTGAAAACACGCGAGAGTGCGAAGCGTATCGAAATAGTCATCGAGAATTGAAATCTTCATGGGATGCTTCTCCGTATCTTTGGCGTCGGCTAATGGAAGTGTCAATATCGGACGATATCCATAACCTTATCATTCGGATGATCTTTAAGATACCCAAAAACCAAGAATCATTTCCGATCAGCTCCGAATATCAAATTGTTACGTCCCTCAGCCTGGTTCTCTCAAACCCAAAGGGCATCAATCCCACGAACAGAAGATCAACTTTGACCAATTCTTCCGATTTCTGTTCGGCGGGGAAAGTGGGGCTTGACAATTATCGTATACGATTATACTTTAACTGGCATGCCAAAAACACTCTCCATCCAAACCAAGAATCCCGGCAATACTCCGGAGCTTATAGCCGCTTCCCTGCGTACCGCAATTTTGCAAGGCCGGTTAGAATCTAACCAGCCCTTACGGCAGGATCAAATCGCTGAACTGTTCGGCGTCAGCAAGATTCCTGTGCGCGAGGCCATGGTCCAACTCAGGGCCGAGGGTTTGATTGAATTCGCCCCAAATCGCGGTTTTGTTGTTTCCGAACTGTCGCCTGCCGAGGTCGAGGAAATCTATGTGATGCGGATGGCCTTGGAGACCAAAGCACTCGAAAGGGCCATACCCAAACTTCGGTCCGCTGACTTGATTCGAGCTGCGAGTGTTTTGGAAATCAGCGAGACCGAAGAAGATCGCTCGCAGTGGGGCGAGCTTAATTGGGAGTTTCACTCTACCCTGTATCAGGCAGCCGAATGGCCCCGTCTCCTGAACACGATACGGGTGCTGCACAATAACGTTGGGCGGTATCTTTTGATCTATTTGGGCGGACTATCCGCCAGAGATGCATCACAAGCCGAGCACAAAAAGATTCTTCAGGCCTGTCAAAAAAGGGATGTCGACCGGGCGGTAAAGATCCTGCAACAGCATCTGAGTCGAGCCTCCCGTCGTTTAGTGGTTTTTCTCTGCGACCAAGGTGACCATACGATAAAAGGAGTGAAATCATGATCGCAAGTTCTGATGCAAAGGTTTTTGAGGCCCATGACCGTGAAATCCTCAAAGCGGCCCAATCGCTGTTGGACCAAGAGTCGTCCCCCAAAAAAATGGCGGATGCCGTTTTGAGGGCCGTTCAACGCAACGAGGATTGGCGCGGGAAGCGGTGCCTGAACCTTCTGGCCCCCGAGGCTCCCACCAGCCCGACCGTGCGCAAACTGCTATCGGCCGAAATCGGCACCCGTGCTGCTGAAGGGCACATCGGCCGTGTAAACCGCTGGTTCGCAGGCACACAATATATCGATGAAGTCGAGTCATTGTGCGTGGAGCTTTTGAAGCGTGCCTTTCGGTGCCGCTATGCGGACCACCGCCTGATGGGAAGCATGCTCGGAAACATGGCCGTCTATCATGCTTTGACCCAACCTGGGGATACCATAATGGCGGCACCACAGCCTTTTGGGGGGCATTCCAGCAACCGGCTGGATGGTCCTGCCGGTATGCGTGGCCTGAAAATTGTGGATGTTCCTTTTGATCCTGTCGAATTGGATGTAGACCTTGCCTCGTTCACTCAAATTGCTCGCCGTGAGAAGCCCAAACTTGTGGCGCTTGGCATGTCGATGACGTTGTTTGCACTGCCGGTGAGGGAGATGAGCGAAGTTATTTCCGATTGGGGAGGCAAGTTTTTCTTTGACGGAGCGCATCAGGCCGGTCTGATCGCCGGAGGGCAGTTCCAAGACCCACTTAACGAAGGCGCTGCCGTCCTGACCGGCTCAGCCGGTAAAACGTTCAGCGGGCCGCAGAGCGGCATGATCTTTTGGAATGACCCGGATTTGACCAAGCCTTTGACGGATGCGATTTTCCCTGTCTTGGTTGCTACGCACCAGGTGAACCGGGTGGCCGCGTTAGCCGTATCAGCTGCTGAGATGCTTGAGTATGGCAATGTGTATATGGCCCAGATCGTAAAAAATTCAAAGGCACTGGCCAAGGCCTTAGACCAGAGGGGAATTCCGGTTCTCGGAGCCAAGCGCGGCTACACCCAAACGCACCAGGTTATCGCTGATGTCACGAAGTTCGGCGGAGGGTTAGCCGTTGCAGAAAAGTTGGCTCAGGCCAGCATCATCACCAATAAAAACCTTATTCCCGGAGATTCTCCCGAAAACTGGGATCACCCGGGCGGTTTGCGGATCGGCACCATAGAGATCACCCGATTAGGGTTGACGGAATCCGACATGGATACGGTTTCACGCTTTTTTGAAAGGCTGTTAATTGACAATGCGGAGCCTGGCTCGGTTCGAAAGGATGTTGAGGATTTCCGATTGCCGCTGCAGAAGTTCTATTATTGTTTCGACCATGGTTGGCCACCCTCAATGGCGGAGAAGGATAAAAGCAAGCCTTGATATGCGAATTGCGCAATCTGACTGGTATTGCGATTGGACTCTTGAGTTGGAATCGTGGCGTTGGCATTGCACGGAAATGCCTGGCTAATTGGGATGAATGGGCTGGTGCTGCACGCGAAAATACACCAGCCCAATTTTGCGGGATCAATTTTTGACTCGTTCCTTCAGCCCCCGGATTAGCAATCGAACACGGTCAGCCCAACGCAGCCCTGCAGCGCACGCGCCGAAAACGGCGCTCCCCTGCGCTCAGCCGTGATACCTTAGATTTCTCCAACGTGCCGGTAGTTTTTGAAGCTGATCCAAGTTGCACAAAGTGACACCGAAGCAGAGGCTCTGGTTGCTTTCAAAAATTACGGGTATAAGCCAGCTTCTCCTATCGTGCAGGAGTTACATACATGACTCCGTAGCTTATGAGCACCGAATCCATCGGGTTGACCGTGACCGTCTGGCCGGTGCTGAGCGATACTATTTGGCAGCCGTAAAAACAAATCTCAACCTTGGCATGGCCAATGATGCTGTAATTGCTGTCATAAGGACGTCCAGACTCCCGGATCTGCAACTCATATGATTGCGAGTCTGTATTCTGCAGTGTTGCAGCCAGGCCACCGACACAAGGAGCCAGGACCGCAAGCAACAAAAGAAAAATAGACTTTTTCATCGGTTCTTCTCCTCAATTAGGACCGCAAACGGGAAAATGCCGAGTGGTCAAATAGTTACTGCTATGGCACGGAAATCACCCGCCGTCCGAGCAGCCTGCCTCATCCGCGCCAATAATTTGGTCAGAAGAGGCCTGGCGACAATTAGTATCGATTTTTCCGCTGCTGCTTGAAATAGGCACCTTCTGATTTTGATTTATCCAGCCTTTATAAAAAATTTCACTTTTTCGGATTACTGTCCATATCCAACTCACGGACGAAAACATGAGTAGTTACGATGCCTGTATAAATATAGCAGGATGTGCTCTGAGCCTGTGCAGAGGCGTCGTGCAGCAGACCCATCGCCACCAAAAAGATTGTAATAGGCAGTACCAATGAGGTTTTCATCTGCATCTTTCATCTTTCCTATCGGAAGGTTGCATTGGTACGAACAAATGATAACCACTTCGTCCATGAAAACAATTGTGCGGTCTGCCCCGCTCGCTGCAAATCCGGACGACCCGTTCGCCGTCTTAACGGCAAAGCATCGAAACCCTGGGAGCATAAGGGTTATCGACCACTCCACAAAAACAGGGCTGCCAAATAAACGGCCATCACGGCCTATTGCATGCTTTATTGTTAATGGTAATTCATTACGGTGCCGGATTGGGTAGCGCGCCTGGCGTTCCGAGCTTCATCGGACTGCAATCTCGCACCGGAGTTGTGGCTTTCCGAAATATTCGCGCCAAGGAGTTGTGAGTTTGCTTTCTTTTGGCGAGCGGGTAATGCAAGCCCAACGCAGTCGTGAATGTGAGCCGGCAACCATTAATAAGAGGTGCCATTTGGTCACAATATCGGGTGGTTGGATTGATTGAACAGGACCACTTCATTCTCCGAGTTTTAATCTTATCCTTAATATATCGTTTCGTTCGAATTAGAATCCGCAACACTCAAACGGAGTCGCTAAAATGGAACCTATACGCATTTCACCAGAAGAGGTTAATCGCCGGACCAAGGACGGAGGTGCAATTTTGGTCTGTGCTTATCCGGATGAAGAGACATGCAGCAAAATGTGGTTGCCGGGCGCGATCACGCGCACAGAGTTTCAAGATAGATTATCAGAGCTTAAAAAGGGACAGGAGATCATCTTTTATTGTACCTGACCCGGCCAGGTGACTTCTGCCGGTCAGGCAATTAAATACATGATGATAGGATATACCAACGTGGAAATCCTGGATGGTGGTGTCGAGGCCTGGAATAGCGCAGGCTATGAAATGGTTGCGAACCGCAGTTAAAAAACCAAATCGCATTCCAATTCATATGTTATAAAATATGATAGAGGGAAGCAGCAACTACTAACAAAGATAGCCCCATCTTCGATATACCCGATAGGGCATCCACTGAGAGCGACCGAGAGAACTTTCTTGAGCGGCTATCGAATCTGTTCACGGATAGCCAAGCCCCTTGCCATGCCTGGACGCTGGTGAGCAGCTATGCCCATTTTCTGCTGCGCACCGGGGCGGGTGCGCAAGTTCGTGGACTGACCGGTACCATGGCCCGCCGGCAGTTGTCGATACCCGGGAGCTATGTGGCGCGGCGGTTTAAGCAGGTGCGTTCGGCCGGCAGCCGGGCCGCTCAGCAAGTGGACCACGATTCGAAATTGATGCTGGCTGCAATAGATCCGCTCAAACGCGAAGGTAGGCAGCGTTGAAACAACGTCCCCGTCAGACATGCTTTCCGGTGAGAAATGCAGCTTATAGCAATTCCTAAATCTGCTTGAAATGCCCGAATTCATCCATATCATCCCTTGCATGACGACTTTAAGAACATGGAAATTGAACGAGGTGCCTTTTGAACAATATGAAATATTCAGGGGGCAATAGCTCATCCGAAGATGAACCCAAGTTGAGTTTATCTTCTATTCGAAGCCAGCCCGAACGCTACACAATAAAGGATCGTGATAACAAGAGAATCCTGATTTGCCTTGAAGCCCCGAATATTGAGGTTCAAGTTGAGGCGGGTTTGACGGTCTCATCCTCAGCCGTGCGAAAATCGCCTCCCTGCACGATATATCTCGACGGTGTGGCACAGTCTGAACCCTTTATGGACCTCGAAAAACAAATCTATAATTTCGACCACCATGAAAAGTGCATGCGGCCGTTCACGCTCTCGACCTGCGAACAGGTCTTAGTGATGATTCTAAAGCGCATGGATCTACGCGGCCGGGACTGGAGAGTCATTGCAAACGAACCTGATTTGGACACAATTCTTGCAATTTGGCTGATTTTGAATCACGTGAGGATACAGCAAAAGGAATTTGGTGGGCTGAATCGTTTATGTGCACTGGTCCGGCTGGAAGGCATAATCGATTCGCACGGACTGGAGATGACTGCTTTAAGCGGTTTCCAGCCCAAGCCTCTTATGAATACAAAAAAAATGATAGATTACTTAAGGGCGGATGAGGTTGATTTAAAAAGCAAGGGACTTTGGAAGGAAACTGACTTTCTGGAGCATACCGCTCTGATATTGCATAAGGTGGACCGAATCATTTACAAGTCAGAGGAATTAGATGACGTAAAAGATGTGAAAGAACTGGCTCGTATTGAGCTCGGCAATAACCGAATCGCTGTTGTAGTTGAGACCCAGTTAGGTATCTACGAGTTAGAGCCCTATCTGGACAGGTTGTATGGTGAAAGCCTTGGGTTGGTAGTGCTCAAGAAAGAAGAAGGAGCTTATACATTACGCAGCTGGGACCCTTTCATGCCAGGGGACTTGAATGCTGTGTATAATATTCTGAATTTCGTCGACCCGGCGGTGAGAGGTCGTGCGGATGGCAATAAGTGGGGCGGTTCGGCTGACATAGGCGGCTCCCCTCGTGAAGGCGGCGGCACCAAATTAGCGCCGCTGCAAATCGCAAAAGCGTGTCGTGATGCTTTTCAGAAACCCGGCCTTGGCAGCAAGGTAATCCCTTTCATTCGCAGCCTGGTCCTAACAAGTGCCATAATTGGAATTTCAACTCTTTGCGCATCGTATCTCATTTCACGATCCCGGCTCAGCGGCACAACTGCACGTGATCTTTTCACGATGACTGATTTCATATTTTTTGCTACATTGATTTTCTTTACCACATTGTGCCTGAGCGTTTTTGCCCATAGAAGGCCCTGGCAGTTTGGATTTGCAGCTCCTGTGGGCAAAAGCTGGTGGATCTTATTGCCATTTGTATTTTTTTTCGTGATGGGAATCGGAGTTTATTTCCCATACAAGGGGATGAAATTGCTTCCCACTCGTGAAGGCGCAATTTATCTTATTATGGCTGTTCCTTTAGCTTCAGAGCTCTTGTTCCGCAGTTTAACTCACGGAATTTTAGTGAACCCCAATAACATTCAAAGCCACAACAGCCGTTGGTTTTTTTCGTTTCCATCTGTCGCTGCTGCCACGTTATATTCTTTATTCATGGTTTACATTCTGCTTTATCCGGACTATCTCCAGAATGGTTTTCAGGCCCGCGCAACTGCTGAGTGCCTGTGTGCGGCATTTGTGCTCGGACTATCCACCGGTTTTGTCAGAGAAAGAGCGCAAAGCGTTTTCCCTGCTATACTTTTTCACGCCTTAGGAATGACTGCTCTAATCAGTTATTACGCCAGAGCTTAATGAATCCGCCAATTCTTCACCGCGCGCAGGCTCACGGAGTTGCCTGCCCTCAACCCTCTGAAAATTGGCATATTTTATTGCCGGAGCGATAATGGTTAAGGTCTTCGGCATATTATTACCGCGGCAATAAATATGGCAGACATAGTTAAGCTGTGATAGAGAGGCGTGCATGGAAATAGCTGATGCACGCAAACTGAAACCTGAGGCGCAGCAGCACTGCGCTACCAATACGGTCGCAGCTACGCTCCGATGGGACAGACTTCGGCGATACGGTTTTGTGCCCGCAAAGAAAGCATTGGGTTGATCTCCACGCTGACCAACCAAGGCCCGATGCGGTTTATGGTTTACCACACGAATGGCAGCCGAACGATGCGGTGCTGCGTCTTTTTGGGAAGTCGGTCTCCAAGGCGCGGCGGCAGTATCGGCATTTCGTTGAACGGGGAATTGCCCTGGGAAGACGGCCGGAGCTGATCGGCGGCGGATTGATTCGCAGCCTGGGCGGGTGGAGCGCGGTAAAGTCCATATTACTTGGAATCAGCCAGTCGGCCGTAACCCGAGCGGCTTATCGGGGCGAGGCAATCGCTGCCGCTAATAGTCTTGAACTGTTCGAAAGACTAAACGCATAAAAACAGGCCTGTTCCCCTAAGCCTGGACATCGGCGCAAAGCGCTTGTGCAACGGCTCGTGAAAGCTGGAATCTGGCATGAAAAGTGACGCTGCTGCTGACGGCAAGTCCTGGTCCTGCGAGGAGTGCGAGCGCCTGCGGGCTGAAATCGCCCGCCTGGTGACCCTGCTAGAAAAGCATGGCATCCCCTGGGAGCCGGAGGATACCGCAACTATTCTTCACGAAACCACCGCACGCTATCCGTGCGAAAAGCAGCACCGACTTTTGGAACCTGCGGAAAAAGTCGCACTCTTCCGTCGTCTGTTTCGTGGTCGCAGCGATGCGTACCCGCTGCGCTGGGAGTCAGCCAAGGGCAAGTCGGGCTATTCGCCCGCCTGCGGCAACGAGTGGCGGCCCGGCATCTGTTATAAGCCAAGGGGCAAGTGCGGCGACTGCGACCAGCGCTTGTTGTTGCCGGTCACCGATCAGGTGATTTACGACCATCTGGTCGGTCAACACACGGTGGGCGTCTATCCGCTCCTTGCCGACGACACCTGTTTTTTTCTTGCAGCGGACTTCGACGAAGACGACTGGCGCGAGGATGCCCGGGCCTTCATGGATTCGTGCCGGGAACTTAGCATCCCTGCAGTACTGGAAATATCACGCTCCGGAAAGGGTGCGCATGTCTGGATATTTTTTACCGACCCGATCCCGGCCCGCGAGGCGCGGCAGCTCGGCGCGGCCCTGATCAGTCACACCTGTGACCGCACCCGGCAGCTCTCCCTGTCCAGCTACGACCGGTTTTTTCCCAACCAGGACACTTTGCCCAAGGGTGGATTCGGCAATCTGATCGCACTTCCTTTGCAGAAGCAGCCCCGCGAGCAAGGGCGCAGCCTATTTGTCGATGAAGCCTTCGTTCCCTATCCGGACCAGTGGGGCTTTCTGACGTCGATCAGGCCCATGCCTCGGTTTGAGTTGGAGAGAGCCATTCTGCGGACCACAGGCGGCAGACATCTGCTCGATGTGGCCTTTGTCTCGGAAGAGGAAGGACGGGAGCCATGGAAACAGCCAGCGCAAGCCTCCAGCCGGATATCCGGCCCACTGCCGGAATCTCTGACACTGGTGCGGGCCAATCAGATTTTCATCGCTAAAGCTGATCTGTCCCAGCCGCTGGCAAACCGCTTGATCCGCCTGGCTGCTTTTCAAAACCCGGAATTCTACAAGGCCCAGGCCATGCGTCTGCCGGTCTGGAACAAACCGCGCATCATCGGCTGCGCCGAGAATTTTCCCCAATACATTGGCCTACCCCGGGGATGCATGGATGCGTTGCTGGAGCTGCTGGAACACAATGACATCCGGGCAGAGATTCAGGACGAGCGGGTCGCGGGGTGTAGGGTCCCGGTCAAATTCACTGGCGAGCTTAGAAAAGATCAGAAGACGGCCGTCAGGGTGATGCTGAAGCAGGAGGTGGGAATCCTATGCGCCCCGACAGCCTTCGGCAAAACGGTCACTGCTGCTGCGTTGATTGCTCGGCGCAAGTTGAGCACCCTGATCCTGGTGCACCGCACTGAACTGCTCCGGCAATGGCAGGAGCAGCTGACGACCTTTCTTAAACTATCCAAGGGTACTCTGGGTGTTTTCGGCGCTGGCAAGAAGAACCCGACTGGAAAGATCGACATCGCAGTCATGCAGTCGCTGTCAAGGATCGATGATTTACCGGAATTGCTCGATGAGTACGGCCAGATTATTGTTGACGAATGCCATCATCTTTCGGCTTTTTCCTTTGAGGCGATTCTCAAACAAGCCAAGGCAAAGTACGTAATCGGCCTGACTGCCACGCCGATCCGACGAGATGGGCATCAGCCGATTATTTTTATGCAGTGCGGTCCGATCCAACACAGCGCCTCACGACCTGAAAGTGCTCCCGCCCAGCTGGAGGTGTGGCCGCAAAGCTTACCCACACCGAATATCCCCCCGGAGTCTGGCATCCAGGATGTGTTTCGCATGCTCGCCAACGACACCAACCGCACCCGGCGCGTCGCGCAAGATATTCTGGCCGCATATCAGGAGGGCCGAAAAGTCTTGGTTCTGACTGAACGGACCGAGCACCTGGACCTGCTGCGTAATGCCCTTGGGGATGAAGTCATGCGCTGTTTTATTCTGCACGGGCGGCTGTCGAAAAAGCAGCGCATGGCTACCCTTTCAGAGCTTGCCGAACTGGATGATTTTGCCCCACGGGTGCTGTTGGCCACCGGCCGCCTGATCGGCGAGGGCTTTGACCATCCGCCCCTTGATACGCTGGTGCTGGGCATGCCGATTTCCTGGAAAGGAACCCTGCAGCAGTATGCAGGCCGCCTGCACCGGGAGCATGCAGACAAGCGGGACGTACGCATCTACGATTACGTTGAACTTGACCACCCACAGCTTACCCGGATGTGGGAGAAGCGCCAGCGAGGGTACAGGGCAATGGGGTACCAGATCCGGTCGTGGAATGACCGATAAGTTGACAGGCATCATTGAAATGAGGCACAGTTTTTATTGAAGGCATCAATCATCGCCACGGTCCAGGAGCGTTCCAAATGCTACGGAACACCCCTCGCTTAAAAAAGGAAACTGCGACAGGCGCGAGGAACAGCTTGACGACCGCGACCACATCCTCGAAGTCCTCTGGCGCATCGGTCAGCTTGGCTTTCTTGATAAACCCCTGCCACTGAACCTTCTTGTTCCCATCCTTCACAAAAGAAGGATTGAAGACCGCAGAGTCAACGGAGACCAGCGTGTTTCGGTTCTCGAAAGTCTTCTTGACCGCCTCGGCCAATAGTTCGCCCCTGAAATCAAACGTTCGGCTCAGCATCCAAATGTCGTGGAAATCCTTCATCCGGCTGTTCAGAACGCCAAGCCTTACCATGGTCTGGAACTTCTCGGCGATGGTGCTCTCCATGCTGTAGCCGTCCAACTCGGGGCGTGAAAAGTCGAGTAGAACAGGATAGGCGACCCTGCTGGGACACGGCACGATCACATCCCCGAATCCGATGTCAATCTGCAGGGGGACGCGGGCGTTGCCCAGGCTGCCTTGGACATGGACGCGTATGCCTTGGTATTCGGCATCTTCCGTGATCCGCGCGGCAGTCACCGTTTCCGCGTGGTAGGATGTGCCATCCGCCTCGACATCCATCCGGCAGGCGTCCTTCACTGCTGAGACGATCACTTCGAGGCTGTTGTCGATTCTTCCGAGCAGATCGATGTCCATTGTGGGGCGTGATGCTGGTGCGCTCCACGCTGCGAGCATCAAGGCCCCCTTGAGGATGAACCTGTCTGCGTGGGGGCTTTTGGAGAGCCGGTAGATAAACCGCTCGTTGGCGAAGTGCTGCAAAAATTCGTTGAAGGGGCGGGATGCCTCCTTGGCCTTGTTGAGAAGGCGTTGATGAACCGAGGCGGCAGAGTTCTTGATATTCCTTGCCATTACAGAAGCGCCTCCAGGTATGGGCGGATGATCTTTTCAACCCGGCAGATCGATGCGTATCGCATTAGGTCGTCCACCTTGACGCGTTTGCGTTCACGGTAAAAGCGAACTGCCTCTACCGCTGTATCGAGGCCGATTTTATTTCGAAACTTGAAGCAGTCGGAGAGCGTCTTCTCCGGGCTGTAGATGCGCACGCCGATACCGTCAAGTTCATGCGTCTTCACTCCCTCCGTAAACGCATCCCCGGTGAACCTGTAGGTCTTGATCGGTGGGTGAGCCACACGTGGCTCCTCCGCGCCGCGCGGCAGGGCCACGTGCACCTCGTGAGGTATCTGGGTGGTGAGCTTGTGAAAGGCCAGCGCAGAAATCAGGCAAATCACCCCGCTTGGAACGCGGGTCGCGACGGTCACCAGGTCCGGGTTGCCCAGAGGGGGGCTGTCGGCAAGACGGTACACGCCGCGGCTTACCACCTCCAGCGCTCCAGAGTTGCGCATAGCGTAGATCGTGCTGGGGTGGATTCCTGCACGAAGCGCCTGTGCCGTGTGCAGGATGCCGCTGTGCTTTTTGAAGACTGCAGCCGCCCTGTCGAACCGGGAATCTTGGGTGTTTGTTGATAGGAGCTTCATGATATAACAACCTACACTTATAAATTTATGTAGGTAATATTATCAAGACCGGCAGCCATGTCAAGGAACATTTTCAAAAGTAGCCAGATGTTGGGTCGAGCCAAGGCCTTCAGGAGGAGGGGGAAAAGAGAACACCTGAAAATTTGACCCAAAATGAAAGATGGGAATCTGTGTGATTCCCATCTTCCTGTGATGAGCATACAGATTCTCGGTTGCCGGCAGAGGGGAACCAATCTTGCAGGAATATTTTGAGCAAAACAAACATGGGTCGATTTCCAAAAGTTGGCCAACAGTGGGTTGAGCTGCAAAGCTCAATCGCTTGCGCTATCACATAGCAGTAATGGCTAAGAAGGCCGGCACAGCGATGAAGGCCGAACAGGGAATCGTGACGACCCATGCCAAGAGAATGCGGGTGGTGACGTCCCACTTGATGCTGGTCAACCTGCGGGTGGCGCCGACGCCAACGAGCTGAGAGGGGACCACTTCCCTTTGCAATCAAGCTCCACCCGCCATCTTTCCGCTTTATGTTTTCAAGGCTTCATCAACAACTAATGGTTTCCTAACCTCCTCCTAACTCGCTGGGGCTATCGAGGTCATAGAAAAATTTAGTTTAGCCAAACGAGGCACGCATGGCTGAGGAGGTCTTTGTGGCTGACTGGCTGGTAGTCCTGATTATCGGAGTATGTTTCGTCATCAGCATATTTGCGATGGATCGAAGATTCTCATGAATCGTGCCGCGCGGTTTAAACCAAGTTTCGGATAGCTGCTTTAGATTTATGTATGAGCCTTCCTCTCGGAAAGGATTTCGATGCTGATCCATCTTTGTTTCGATCCATCCCGAGCTGTGTAGGAAAAGCCTATCCAGGCGGTATTTTTTTTAAGAGGACCTCATGTCAGACCAACTGAATGTGCTCATTATCTGCCGGCACAACAGCGGCCGAAGCCAGATCGTCGAGGCTTATTGGTAGTGTAAAGAATTTTTCGTTCTTTCTTTTTGGCAGCGCCCATTGCGTATCAAGCTGAGGCCGCCTCGATTTGTTCTTCCAGCTCTTGACCTTTGAGAAGGTCCATATTGAGATAGCGCTTCTATCCTCATTTGCTGGAGGCAATGTGTCGCAGCCTGGGCGCACACAACATCAGGGCGGACTGGCCGTCCTACATCACCAACGCGCTGGATCAGAATGAGCGCATGAGCTTCATCCAGAAGCAGGTCGGGCACACCACGACACGCATGATCGTGGACCATTATTACCGGCACGTGCCCGCGCCAGACGATGGAAATCGGCTGGAAGATGCTTGGAATTCTACCAGTATTCTACCAGTGTCAAAGGATGCTGATTCGCAAGTGTCTGAAAAAACAGGATAAAAATGGTGGAGGCGGCGGGAGTCGAACCCGCGTCCGAAAACATTCCACTCAAGCATCTACATACTTATCTTGGAGTTTGAATCTCGCCTCTTGCGACTCCTCCAAGCGGGATGCGCAATCGGCCAGCCCGCTGACGTTCGCCGATCCAGCCGCAGGCACTCTGGATCAACTATCCCGCGAGTCGACGCCCTTTACCGGATCAGCAGGAGGAGAACCGGCAGGACGGTAGCTGCCTTAGGCAGCTACGGCGTACGCATAATCGTCTGCGATTATGTTTAGCCCCATCAGGATTTACGAGCCGACAGGACGCTCGGTATGCAGCTTGAATTTCATTGTCCCCGTCGAAACCGTATCGCCCCCAATAGTGAAGCGTATCGCTCAACGCTGAAAGCTCGAAGAGAGGAAAAGGGTTCGAGCCGACAGCCGATGGGAGGGTATGTAAAAGATCGAATACCAAAAAATAAAGGATTTCGGGCGGTTTGTCAAGATCGGTGCTTGCGGGCGCGGTCCATCTCGCGCTTTTGCTCGCGCTCGCGGATATTTTCGCGTTTGTCGAATTCGCGCCGGCCCTTGACGAGAGCGATGAGGACCTTGGCCTTGCCCTGCTTGAAGTAGATCTTGAGAGGAACGAGGGTGTGCCCCTGCTCGTTTGCCTTGGCAAACAGGCGATTGATCTCGCGTTTGTGGAGCAGGAGTTTTCGCGGCCGCAGCGGTTCGTGGTTGTTGTAGTAGGCGAACGGGTAGGGGCCGATGTGCATCTGGTACAGAAACACCTCGCCGTTTTTGACTTTGGCGTAGGAATCCTTCAGGTTGGCCTTGCCCATTCGCAGGGACTGGACCTCGGTGCCCGTCAGCACGATCCCGGCTTCGTATTGGTCGATGACGGTGTAATCGAAGCGGGCCTTGCGGTTTTCGGCGACGATCTTGATGGGGCTTTTTTCCATTCAGTCCTTCAGGGCCTGCCGGTGATTGGTCACCAGCTCCCCGTAGGCCCCCCGCAAGACCGCCAGCACCTTCAGGGCGGTCGGCTGCTTCAATGCTTCCTGGACGACCGCATGGGCGTCGGCGATCCGGACCGAGCGGATCATGCGCTTGACCACCGGGATGGCCTGCGGATTCATGCTGAGCTCGTGCAGCCCCATGCCGAGCAAGAGCGGGGTGTACAGCGGCTGGTTGGCCATTTCGCCGCACATGCACACCGCGATCCCGTTATCTCTGCCCACATCCGCCGTGCGCTTGATCAGGCGCAGGACGGCCGGGTCGAGGGGCTGAAACAGGTGCGCGACCTGCTTGTTGCCGCGGTCGATGGCGAGCGCGAATTGAATCAGGTCGTTGGTGCCGATGCTGAAGAAGTCCACCTCCCGGGCCAGCAGGTCGGCGATGACCACGGCCGAAGGCACCTCCACCATGGCGCCCACCGGGATGTCGCGCTTGTAGGGCAGCCCGTCTTTTTCAAGGGACTCGGCCGCCTCGTCGAGCAGGCGCTTGGCCTCACAGATCTCGAAGTAGATCGAGATCATGGGGAACATGATGCGCACGCTGCCCAAGGCCGCCGCCCGCAGGATCGCCCGCAACTGGGTTTTAAACACCGCGGGCCGCTTCAGGCAGTACCGGATGGCCCTGAGCCCCAGGGCGGGGTTGACTTCCGCGAAACCGGTGTCGATGGCCATGGCCTTGTCGCCGTTGATGTCCAACGTGCGGAACGTCACCGGCCGGGTGCCCATCACCTCGATCACGTCCCTGTAGCTTTCGAGCAGCTCGTTCTCCGAGGGGAAGCTGGTGCGGTTCAGGTATTGGAACTCGGTACGGTACAGGCCGATCCCGTCGCCGCCGTAGTTCAGGACGGCCACGACCTCCTCCGGCAGCTCGATGTTGGCCATGACATCGATGTGGTGCCCATCGAGGGTCTTGGCCTCCAGGTGGCTGTCGCGCGTGATGACGGCGCGGTAGCGTTCATAGCTGACCTGGCGCTCCGTATACTCCATCAGCGTCTGCTCGGAGGGATGCACGATCACGGCCCCCGTCGTGCCGTCGACGATGACGAGGTCGTCGTTGGCGACCATGCGGGTGGCCTGCTCCAGCCCGACGACGGCCGGGATCTCCAGGCTGCGGGCGATGATGCCGGTGTGCGAGGTCTTACCGCCGAGGTCGGTGATGAAGCCCTTGATGCGCTCGAGGTTGATCTGGCTGGTGTCGGCCGCCGACAGGTCGCGCGCCACCAGGATCACCCGCTTGTCGATCGCGCCGATGCTTTGCGTTTCCGCCCCCATCAGGTTGTGCATGACGAGATTGGAGACGTGGATGATATCCGACACGCGTTCCTTGAGATAGGGGTCGGGCATCTCCTGGAACACGGCCTTGATCTGATTGACGACGGTCTTGAGCGCCCACTCGGCGTTCACGCGTTCCTTCTCGATGGCTTCGATCGTGCGGCCATAGAGCAGCTTGTCGTTCAGCAGCACCACGTGGGTCTCGAGTATGTTGGCCTTCTGCAGCCCCGTGGGACTGTTTTCAATGATGGCCCGCAGGTCCTGCTTGGCGTTCTGGACCGCCGACTTGAAGCGCTTGACTTCGCTTTTCACGCCTTTTTCGGAGATGGCATACCGGTCGACCACGTCCACCCCTTCGCGGTCGACGAGATATGCCTTGCCGATGCAGATGCCCGGAGAGGCGCTGATGCCCTTTAAAACGACTTCTGTCGAATGGGACTGTTTCATCCTCCGCTATTCCTCGAAACCGCTCTCGACCAGCTGCACCAGCGCATCGAGAATGTGACGATCCGCTGGATCCGCAGCGGTAAACGTCAACGTCGTTCCCTTTTCGCAGGCGAGGGTCAGGAGCTCCATGATGCTGGATGCGTCCACTTGCTCCGGGCCCCGGATGACCCAGACGGTGGCGGCGGCGTTGCGGGCGATCTGGGCGATCTTGGCCGCCGGGCGGGCGTGCAGTCCGAGTTCGTTGACGATGGTAACCTTTCTCGACAGATCGCTGCTTGACGCCACGCCGGTGCCCGAATCCTCTCGAAATTAACGCATCGTACCTGAAAATCTATAGACCAATCCGTGTGCGTTGACAAGGAGAGAAACGACTGGTAGGTGTTCGCGCTAGGGAAACCGTGCCGTGCGCCTTGAGGAGCAGGCTATCCTGCGCGGGACGTTAAGGAGCGGCACGGTGTGCCCTGAGGACAAAACCACCCCCCTCTCGAGGAGTGCGGCGATGGTCGACCGGGTCGTAATCTACGGGAAGCGGAGCTGACCCCACACCCGGGCAGCTCGTGAAGCCTATGCCAAGAAGGGTCGCCGGGTCGAGTACGCAGACGTTCTGGACGATGCGGCCCGGCTGAAGGATATGCTGGTCTATTCCAAGCAGCAACGCCGGATACCGGTGATCGTCGACCGCGGACAGGTCATCATCGGGTTTGACGGCGGCTCCTGAGGGGTGTGACCTTTTCGGCTGGATGCCGAAGCAACGGAAAAGAGGCCGACGTGTCGGCGAGCCCTTCGGAACGAAACGCCCGGCAGCGCCGAGTGGAGCAGCTCGAGGCGGCCCTGCTGCGTCTCACCGACGGGGCGGCCGTCCTGCGGCGGCAAAACGAGTGCCTGGCGGCCCTGCACGCGACCTCGCTCGGCCTGATCGACCGCCTGGACAAGGAAGAACTTCTGGAAGCCGTCCTGCACCGGGCCGCACGCCTGACCCGCACCGAGCACGGCTACATCTACCTGCTCGAGCCCGACGCGGCCGCCATGCAGATGCGGGTGGGAATGGGGTTCTTCAAGCACCAGCTGGGGTTGCGCGTCCGGCCGGGGGAGGGCGTGGGCGGCCGGGTCTGGGAGAGCGAAACCTTCCTGCTGATCGATGACTACCGCACGTGGGCGGGCCGCCTGGCGGACAAATCCCTGGATGCGCTGCGCGCCGTGGTGGGGATCCCCTTGAAGTACCGGGGCCGGGTCGAGGGGGTCATCGGCCTGGCGCAGGTGGAGGCCGGCAAAGGGTTCCAGGCCGAGGACATCGTGGTGCTCGAGCGTTTCGCCGAGCTGGCCACCGTTGCCCTCGACAAGGCGCGCCTCTACGCGGAGGCCATCCGGGAGCTGGCCGAGCGCAAGCGTACCGAGGAAACCCTCCGGGAGAGCGAGGCGCGCTATCGACTCCTGCTGGAGTCGTCGCCGGACCCGGTCGTGGTCTACGACGTTCAGGGGGCGGCCCAGTACGTGAACCCGGCCTTCGAACAGACCTTCGGGCTCAGGCGGGATGAACTCCTCGGCAAGCCGATCGATTTCGTGCCGGAGGAGAGCTGGCCCGAAACCCGCGCGGCGATCGGCAACATGCTGAAGGGCGACAAGATTCAGCTCTTCGAGACCCGGCGCAACACCAGGGACGGACGCACGTTGGATGTGCAGCTGAGCTCCACCCTGTTCTTCGACCGGGACGGCAAACCCGCCGGCAACATCGTAACCCTGCGCGACATCAGCGCCCAGAAACGCGCGGAGCGGAAGCTTTTAGAGTATCAGGACCAGTTGGAAGAAAGAGTCGCCGCGCGAACGGCGGAACTGGCCCAGGAGGTCGAGGACCGTAAAAGAGCCGAGGGCCAGCTGAGGAAACGCGAAAAGGAGCTCAAGGCCCAGTCGCTTCACCTGAAGGAGGTCAACACCGCCCTGAAGGTGCTGTTGAAGCAGCGCGAGGACGACCGGAAGGAATTCGGCGAAGTGGTGCGCTCCAACGTCAAGGAGCTCATCAGCCCCTACCTGGAGCAGTTGAAAAAGGGACGGCTGACTTCGACCCAGAAGGCGCTGGCCGACATTCTCGAAACGAACCTCGGCAACATCATCTCGCCGTTCATCAGCCATCTGTCATCGAACTATGTCAACCTCACCCCTACGGAAATCCGTGTGGCCAACCTCGTGAAGGAGGGTAAAACAAACAAGGAAATCGCCGCACTGCTCTACCTTTCCAAGAACACCATCCTGTTTCATCGGTACAATATTCGCACCAAACTGGGCCTCCGGAAAAGCAAGAAGAACCTGCGCGCGCACCTGCTCGCCTTCGAAATATAGCGGCATTTAGCCGCTATTTACCAGCTATTTATTCATTATTATTTCGGGGCTATCTTCAGGGTCGTTGGGCTTAATTGTTAATTTATAAAAATTTCAGTTAGATAAATAAAATAACCCAAAAATCATGGCCGGTTTCCGCGCTGTCAATTAGATATATAAGTTGCTTGGTTTATTCAAAATTAATGCATCGCACCGTTTTACTAACAAAAGTGTTGACTAAACACTCGGTACCTTATAGAAAACATTCAATGAAATGAATTGGCTTCATATTTTAGAATTAAAAACGGGAGGATTTGCTAGTGGGGGGAACCACAGCCATCAAAGCGGATGACGTCCTGCTCGACCTGAAAGACATCCATATGTATTTCGGCAAAGTGGCGGCCCTGTCCGGAGTCAGCCTCCAGGTCCGCAAAGGGGATATCCACTCCGTTATCGGCCCCAACGGTGCCGGCAAGACTGTCATGATGAACATCATCAACGGTCTGTATCGGCCCCAGAAAGGCGAGATCCGTTTCAAGGGCCAGCTCATCAACAATATCAGACCCTATCAGCGGGCGTCCTTGGGCATGGCCCGGACCTTCCAGAAAGTGGAGGTGTTCGGCGGCATGACGGTCCTGGACAACATCCGGCTCGGACGGCATATCCACTTCAAATCCGGCATCCTCAGCGGTGCCATCTATGCCGGCCGGGTCGCGCGCGAAGAGATCGAGCATCGCCGGTTTATCGAAGAGGAGATCATCGACCTGCTGGAGATCGAGCACATCCGGCACAAGCCCGTGGGGATGCTGCCCTACGGGCTTCAAAAACGGGTGGAGCTGGGCCGCGCCCTGGCGCTGGAACCGGAGCTTCTGATCCTCGATGAGCCCTTGGCCGGCCTCAACCTCGAGGAGACCGAGGACATGGCGCGGTTCGTCATAGACGTCAACGAGGACAAGCGCTGGAAGGTCACCTGTCTGCTCGTCGAGCACGACATGGGGGTCGTCATGGACCTTTCCCATCAGGTGTTCGTGCTCAATTTCGGCAACATGATTATGAATGGGACCCCGCAGGAGGTCCAGAACAACCCCCAAGTGATCAAGGCGTATCTGGGTGAAGAGGACATGTATGCCACACGGAGATAAAGCGATCGGCGTGAAAGCGGAAGACGCCCAGGAATTTCCCAAGGACCTCACGATCCCCAAGCTTTTCCATCAACAGGCCAAACGCTACGGCAAAGACCGTGTGGCGATGCGCGAGAAGGAATTCGGGATCTGGCGCCCCATCACCTGGCAGGATTACCTGGACAACGTCAAATATCTCGCCTTGGGCCTGATCAAGCTCGGGCTGCAGGAGGGAGACAAGGTCGCCATGATCGGCGACAACCGGCCCGAGGGCCTGATGGCGGAGATGGCGGCCCTGTGTGCCCGGGGCGTGGGCGTATGGCTCTTTCAGGACTGCCTGATGGACGAAGTCCGTTACATCATCGACCACTCCGATGCCAAGTTCGTCTTCGGCGAAGGTCAGGAGGAAGTAGACAAGACGCTTTCCATTATCAAGGACTGCCCCAAGCTGAAGAAGATCATCTGGGACGACCCCAAGGGGTTGCGCCAATACCATCAGGAGTGTCTCATCAGCCTCAGAGACGTGCAGGATCTGGGCCGGGAACTCGAAAAGGAAAAGCCGCATCTGTTCGAAGAGCTCATCAACAAGGGCCACGGCGAGGAGATCGCGCTGCTCTTCTACACGTCCGGCACGACCGCGCTGCCCAAGGGGGCGCTGCTCTCCCACCACAACATGCTGTCCATGGGCAAGCACCTGATGGAGGTGGACCCTTGCCAGGACAGCGACGATTACGTGTCCTATCTGCCGTTTGCATGGATCGGCGAGCAGATGATGTCGATCTCCTGCGGCCTTCAGATGGGTTACACGTTGAACTTCCCGGAAGCACCGGAGACCGCCCAGGCCAACATCCGCGAGATCGGCCCGCATGTCATGTTCGCCCCGCCCCGCATGTACGAGCAGATGACCCGAACCGTCCAGGTCAAATACCTGGATGCCACCTGGCTGAAGCGCACCTTTTACCAGTTCGCTACATGGGTCGGCTACCGCGTGGCGGACATGAAATTCGCCAAAAAGCCGGTACCCTTTTACTGGCAGGCCCTGCATGGGCTGGTCTACGCGACGGTGCAAAAGAAGCTGAAGGATAACCTGGGGATGAGCCGGGTGCGCAACGCCTACACGGGTGGAGCGGCCATGGGCCCGGACCACTTCCGGTTTTTCCACTCGCTGGGCGTCAACCTGAAGCAGATCTACGGACAGACCGAGGTGGCCGGGATATCGGTCGTCCACCGCAGAGGCGACATCAAGTTCGACACGGTCGGCACCCCCATCCCCGGAACAGAGGTGCGCATCAATCAGGATGGCGAAATTCTCACCCGCAGCCCGTCGGTGTTCCAGGGCTACTACAAGAACCCCGAGGCCACTGCGAAGACCCTTATCGACGGCTGGCTTTACTCGGGCGACAAGGGGTTCATCGATGACGACGGCCACCTGGTCGTCTTCGACCGCACCAAGGACGTGTTCACCCTAAAAGACGGCCGCCCCTTTGCGCCCCAATACCTGGAGACCCGCCTGAAATTCAGCCCCTACATCAAGGACGGATGGGTCATCGGGGACAAACGGGACTACCTCTCGGCCGTCATGTGCATCGATTATGCGGTCGTCAGCAATTGGGCCGATCAGCGCAAACTCAATTACACGAGTTACCAGGAGTTGTCCCAGATGCCCGAGGTCTACGACCTGGTGGAAAAACAGATTCGCCAGGCCAACAAGGATTTGCCGGATTTGGCTAAAGTCCGGAAGTTCACCAATCTCTACAAGGAGTTCGACGCGGACGACGACGAACTCACCCGTACGCGCAAGCTGCGCCGGGCCTTCGTGGAGAAGCGCTACAAGGAGATCGTGGATGCGCTGTATACCCAAAACGACAGCGTTCACATCGACACCCTCATCAAATACGAAGACGGCCGGCAGGCCCACATTGTCACCGATATGCGCATCGTCTCCATAGCGAATTGATCGATCGGGATCAAAAAGGAGAAAGACGGATGGATTTGCTGCTGATGACCCTGACCACCGGGATCATGGTGGGGGGAATATATGCCTTGGTGGCCCTGGGCTGGGTGCTCATCTACAAGTGCTCGGGCGTGCTGAACCTGGCCATGGGCGAGATGACCCTGATCGGCGCCTACGTGTCTTTGAGCTTCTACTCCATGGGTGTGCCGTTTCTGCTGTCGCTCCTGTTCTCGCTCATCATCGGGTTCATCCTGGGGATACTGACCGAACGGATTTTCCTCGACCGGCTGATCGGCGAACCGGTCCTGACCGTCATCATGGTGACCGTGGGATTATCCTTCTTCTTCAAGGGCACGGTGGAGTTCATCTGGGGCACCGACACCCGCGTTTTCGCGCCGCCGGTGTTTTCCATCGAGCCGGTCCGGCTGGGACCGCTGATCATAGGCGAAGTGTACCTGTGGAGCTTTGTTGCGGCCATCATCCTGCTCGTCGTCTTCGTGTGCTTTTTCAAGTATACGCGCTGGGGCCTGGCCATGCAGGCGACAGCCGACGACGAGATGGCCGCACTGTCCGTGGGGGTGAGCGCACGCTTTGTGTATGCCGCCGCCTGGGCTATCGCCTTCATGGCGGCCGGCGTGGGCGGCACGCTGCTTGGCAACATCAACGGCCTCAACATCTCCGTCGGCTATCTCGGACTCCTGGTGTTGCCCGTGGTGGTCTTGGGCGGGCTCAACTCGGTGCCGGGCGCTATTCTCGGCGGACTCATCATCGGCGTGCTGCAAAATTTCTGCGGCGCCTACCTCGACCGGTACTTCCCGGGCGGCGTGAAGGAGGTCGCCCCGTTCGCGTTCATGGCGGTCTTCCTGCTCTTCAAACCATACGGGATCTGGGGGTGGGAACGGATCGAACGGGTTTAGCAGGGCGTTGAAAAACGGCGCCGCAGTCCGTGATCCGGCCTTGAGTGGCTCATGCAAATGTTCGCATGTCAGCCCATATGCGGCGCTTTCCGAATCGCCACGCGCCCTGGCTGACGGCCCGATGCTTGTTTTCCAGCACCCAGTTGAGCTGAATCAAATTATGGAGTGATTTTATGTCCACGACGTTTCTACCCTGCGGCGAATACCATCAGAGCTATCATGAAGATCACGCCTGGTGGCAGACCAAGTTCATCAAGGGCAAGATGATCCTGCTGATGCTGGTCCTTTTCGGGGGAATCCCCTACATGGCCGATTCCTATTGGATCAGCGTCTGCAACCAGGTCGGCTACACCGTGTTGGGCGCCTTGGGGGTGCAGCTGCTCATCGGGTTCTGCGGCCAGGTGACACTCGGACACGCGGCCTTCCTGGCGGTGGGGGCCTACACCAGCACCCTGTTGATCCTCGAGTTCCCCTGGCCGAAGTTTTTCCTGGATTTGGGGCTGGCCTACCCCATCAGCATCCTGGCGGCCGCCGTCGTCGCCGGGGTCTGGTCCGTGCTCTTCGGTCTACCCTCGGCCAAAGTCAAGGGGTTTTACCTGATCCTGACCACCATGGCCGCCCAGTTCGTCACCGTGGATTTCGTGATCACCCAATACATCAGCCAGATCGGCGGCCGCGGGCAGGCGTTTTCACTGCCCCCGGGGACCATCAAGATCGGGCCCTGGGTGATCGACAGCGACCTGAAGATCTATTACATGATGCTTGTTCTGGTCATCCTTCTCGTTGCCGCGGTGGTGAACCTGCTGCGGTCCCGCGTGGGCCGGGCCTGGGTGGCGATCCGCGACAACGACATCTCCGCCGAGGTCATGGGCATCAACGTGGTGCAGTACAAGTTGTTCGCCTTTTTCGTGGCCGGCTTCATCGGCGGGGTCGCCGGAGCCTTCTGGATCAGCAACCTGGCCGCGATCAGCCCGGAGCATTTCCCCTGGTTCTGGTCGTTGTGGCTGGTGGGGGTAATCCTCATCGGCGGGGTCGGCTCGATCCACGGCACGATTTTCGGCTCGATCTTCATGGTGGTGGTGATGGAGCTGCTGCAGATGGCCGTCATCCCCCTAGCCTCCAGCTACCCCAAGCTGCTGATGGATTTTCTCTTCATCAAGGAGGCCGCATTCGGCCTGGCGATCTGTGCGTTCATGGTCTTTGAGCCCAACGGATTGGCCTACCGCTGGTGGCAGGCCAAGAACTATTTCAACCTGTGGCCGTTCTCGTACTAGAAACCGCTCCCCGCCCCGTCATAACGGCCAGGGCGGTTACTTCCAACCCGTTTCTTTCGAAAGGAGGGAAACATGAAGGCAAGAGCATTGGTGATGGTTCTGGCGATCGCGTTCGCTTTTTCGCCGGGGGCCATGGCGCAGGAAGTGGTGATCGGAGCCCTGAACGACATGACGGGGGCCACGTCGGACGTGGGCAAGGACTACGCGCTCGGCGTCGCCGAGGCCGTCAACTACTGTAACGACAACGGCGGGGTCAACGGCAAGCCGATCAAGCTGATCCAGTTCGACTACGGCTACCGCGTGCCGGAGGCCCTGACCAAGTACAAGCTCTTCCAGCGGATGAAAGCCGTGGCGATCGAGGGGTGGGGCACCGGCGATACCGAGGCGCTCGCGCCGACGGTGACCGCGGACAAGATGCCCTATGTCTCGGCCTCCTATTCCGGGCACCTGACCGACCCCAAGAAAACCCCCTATAACCTGTTTGCCGCCACCGATTACTCCACCAACGCCCGGGCGACGCTGACGGCCTGGCATGACACACGTTGGAAGCAACATGCGGACAACGGCAAGCGCAAGCCCCGGTTCGCCTGCGTCTACATGTTCGCCTCTCCGTACGCCAGCGCACCCATCAAGGCCATCAAGGACCAGGCGACGCTGCTCGGCTTCGACATCGGTCCGGACCAGGACGTGTCGCTTTTCGCCATCGACACCAAGAGCCAGGTTCTCGGTCTGAAGGAATTCAAGCCGGATGTGGTCTGGCACGGCAACACCACCATGTCGGTCTCGGCCTTCATGCGGGATGCGTATGCCCTGGGATTGGGGGCGCAGCACATTGTCAACCTCTGGGGCCTGGATGAAAACCTGCCGCGCCTGGCGGAAAAGGCCGCGGAAGGCGCGATGGGCGCCACCGTGTGCGCCTTCTACGGCGAGAAGACACCCCTGATGCCCAAGGTTGTGGAATACGCCAAGAAGTTCAACCCCGGGGTTCCTTCTGAAAAACGTCTGATCCGCACGGTCCAGGCCTGGTCCAACGTGCTGGCGCTTTGGGAGGCCATGAAACGGGCCGACAAGGCCGGCGCCCTGAACGGCGAGGGGATCCTCAAGAAGGGCTTTGAGACCATGCAGGACTTCGACCTCGGCCTGGGCGGCGCCAAGCTGACCTACACCGCCACGGACCACCGGGTTTCCGGGTCGGTGCCCGTGTACGAGATCAAGGACGGCAAGTTCAAGCTGGTGCAGGTCACCGACATCAAGAGCCGCTGGCCGGACAAATGGCCGAGTTGGATGGGCTGGTAATCGCACGGTAACAACCCCCAAGGAGGTCAGGTAGCCTTGCAGCCGACGAACAGCATTCTGAAGATCAACAACATCGAGGTAAAATATCACGAGGTCATCCTGGTGATCAAAGGGGTGTCGATCGAGGTCCCGGAGGGGGGCATCGTGGCACTGCTGGGGGCGAATGGGGCCGGCAAGAGCACCATCCTCAAGGCCATCTCAGGGCTTCTGAAACACGAGGACGGCCAGGTGACCGACGGTTCGATCGAGTTCATGGGCCAGCGCATCGACCGGATGCCCCCCGAGAAGATCGCCAAAATGGGCATCGTGCAGGTGATCGAGGGCCGCCGGGTGTTCGAGCACCTGACGGTGGAGCAAAACCTCAAGGTGGGTGCCCACATGCGCAAGTTCGGCCGCTCCATCAAGGAGGGCCTGGAAATGGTTTACCACTATTTCCCCAGGCTCTACCAGAAGCGCAACGAGACCGCCGGCTTAATCAGCGGTGGGGAGCAGCAGATGACCGTGGTGGGCCGCGCCCTGATGACCAGCCCCAAGCTCATCCTGTTGGACGAGCCGTCCATGGGGCTCGCACCGCTGCTGATCCATGAGATCTTCAACATTATCACGCGTCTCAACGCGGAGGAGAAGATCTCGATGTTGCTCGTGGAGCAGAACGCCAAGCTCGCCTTGAACGTGGCGCCCTACGCATTCGTGCTGGAAACCGGGCGCATCGTGATGAACGACACGGCTGAAAAACTGCGGGAGAACCCCGACATCAAGGATTTCTACCTGGGCATGACCGACCTTGGGGGCCGGAAGAGTTTCCGCGACGTGAAGCACTACAAGCGTCGCAAACGATGGCTGACCTAACTCACAGTTTATAGGAGAGGACGTCATGAAAACGAAATCGATCGTCGCGATCTTGTTCGGCGTGGCTGCGGCCTTCCTGATCGCAGGCTGCGCCGGGCATTCCACCAAAGCCTCCGAGGCGAGCTACAAGACTCCGGAGGTCATCCTGAGCCACGCCGAAGTTCCCAGCTACTTCGGCATGTGGTTTTATGATGCCAAGGTGCAACCTGTTCGCGGCAAGCCCGGCAACAACGGCTCGCCGCTGATCTATGCGTTCATCTTCAACATCAAGAACCCCAACGACTTTCCGGTGTTGATGGACAACCTGAGATTTACGGTGGCGCTTGAAGGCTTCGATCTCAGCACTGTCAACTCCCAGGAGCAGACCTGGGTACCCGGCGGAAAAACCACGCAGCTGAGGGTTCCCTGCGTGCTGGGCATGGCAGAAGCCTCCGGCGCCCTTATGCTGGCAGGCGGGTACAAATTGAAAGAAAAGAATCTGAAGGCCTGGGACCTCATCGAAAAGTGGTGGACGGCCGCTCCGGATTTCTCGTTCCCGATAGAAGTCCGAGACGGGTCGGCCGTGTTCAAGGCGGACGGCCTTACCAAGGTCGCCGCCTTCAAGGCGAAGTACCCGTGATTTAGCGGATCATTGCATTTAAAAATAGCCTCCGGGTCGACCGTCCCGGAGGCCACACCACCCATTGCTCCTGTTTTGACCATGTCGGCGAATAAAACTCCGCGCACTCCCGCGCAGGGGGAAGGGGGAGTCTTTTTTCTCGCAACGCGGGACCGGCGCCGGCAACGAGGTGAGCCCATGGCACTCCACGATTACACTTTCTACGACCTGATCAACCGTAACGCGGTCTGTTACGGCAATCACCCGGCCTGGCTCGATGTCGAGGATCAGCGCGCGCTCAGCTTTACCGACATCAAGCAGCAGGTGGACCGGCTGGCGGCGGGGCTGCAGAAGCAGGGAGTGCAAGTGGGCGAGCGGGTCGGTGTTCTGGGTAAAAACAGCCTGGAATATTTTCTGCTCTACGGGGCCGCCGCCGCCATCGGCGCAATCGTGCTGCCCATCAATTGGCGACTATCGGCCGCCGAGGTGATTTTCAACCTCAACGACGGCACGCCGAAGCTTCTGTTCGCGGATCCCGAATATCAATCCATGATCGATTCGGCCAAAGGGCGGCTGCCCTCGGTTCAACGGTATTTCAACCTCAAGCCGCCGGGAGGTGTTTTTGGCGATTTTGGTGACCTTTTGAAATCGTCGGCCGGCTTCCGGCCGGCCGACGTCAGCGACGAGGACGGCCTGGTCATCATCCACACGGCGGCCGTGGCCGGGCGGCCGCGCGGGGCGCTTCTGACGCACCGCAACCTCATCAGCGCCAACATCCACCTGAACCTGCTCATGCAGCTGTCACCCGCTGACGTGCATCTCAATATTTTGCCGCTCTTCCACGTGGGCGGGCTGTTCATGGCCACCATGGCCTTCCACGCCGGCGCGCTCAACCTCAACATGAGCAAATTCGACGCGTCGCTAGCGGCCGCGCTGATCGAGACGAAACGGGTCACGGTCATGTTCGATTTTGCGCCGATCCTGGGTGCCATCCTCGAACAGCAGGAAAAGGCCGGAAAGCGCCTAGACTCTCTCAAACACGTGATTGGACTGGAGGCGCCCGAGACGATCGAAAAATACCAGGAACTGACCGCAGGCGTATTCTACTGCATGTACGGCCAGACCGAAACCTCGGCCATTGCCACCTTCGGCCGCTACAACGACCGGCCCGGCTCCGCCGGTCGAACCATTCCTCTTGCCGACGTGAAGCTGGTGGACGAGAACGACCGGGAGGTCCCGGCGGGGCAGGTGGGCGAGATCGCCGTGAAGGGCCCCATGGTCTTCAGCGGTTACTGGAACCTGCCCGAAGACACGGCTGACACGTTCCGCGGCGGCTGGCACCACACCGGCGATCTGGGGCGTTTCGACGAGGACGGCTTTCTTTTTTATGCCGGGCGCAAGCCAGAGAAGGAACTCATCAAGCCGGGCGGAGAGAACGTGTACCCGGCAGAGGTGGAGAAGGCGATTCTCGAGCATCCCGCCGTCGAGATGGCGGTGGTCTTCGGCGTGCCCGACCCCAAGTGGAAGGAAGGCATCAAGGCCGTCTGCAAGCTGAAGGCCGGACAGAAACTCGCCGCCAGGGACCTTATCAAGTTCGTCGGCGAGTGCATCGCCAGCTATAAGAAGCCCCAGCAGATCGAGTTCGTTGCGGAAATGCCCTTGCTGGCAAACGGGTCACCCGATCGGGTGAAGATCAAGGCGCAGTTCGGGGGAGCCCAGAAGTAGTTGGGATTTTAGCTGGGAACGGTTGGATAAAGAAGCGCGGAATGATGCTTCACTCCGCGCTTCTTTATTGCATTTGAAGCCGCGGTAAAACGCGGCCATTGGGCGCCAGATAGGATCTTGAAACCAGTTCTCTAAACGACGGCGCCCCCGTGTCCTCATCTGTTTCCGGCGCGGCCGCCACCGCCGCCGCCATATCCGCCTCGGCCGCCGCCGCCGCCATACCCACCGCGACCGCCGCCACCGCCGCCACCGCCGCCGCCATATCCGCCGCGACCGCCGCCGCCACCGCCGCCGTATCCGCCTCGGCCGCCGCCACCGCCGCCGCCATATCCACCGCGGCCGCCGCCACTGCGATTCTCAGTACGAGGGAGCGCCTCATTCACGTTGAGCGTTCTGCCCTTGAGTTCCTTGCCATTCATGCCGGTGATGGCAGCCTGCCCTTCATCTTTAGAGGGCATCTCCACGAACCCAAATCCCTTGGATTGACCGGTGCTCCTGTCTTTAATGATCGCAACGGATTCAACCGCCCCGAATGCTGCGAACGCCTGCCGCAAATCCTCTTCGGTGACTTCGTAAGACAAATTTCCTGCATAGATTTTCATACCGATCTCCTTTTGTTAAATGCCATGGGTAAGGTTGGAAGCAATAATCGCTGGGTTCCTGGAAGGCTGCAGCGGCAGGCCACGATTCATTCAGCCTGCGATCGGGTGACTTCGGATCAAACGGAATCAGCGCACCGAATGGGTTGAGCGATCAGAGTATAAACCGAATACCAAAAAAAATGCAACAACTTTAGATCCAGGCGGAATGGCAAGCGTTGCCATTTGAGAAATATGATACACCCATCCGATGGCAGAAATCAAATCATTCCTATTTGAAGAATTTCGCCGCCAGTTCGATGTTCTCCGGGCAGAAAACAAACAGGCACTTGGCGTCCGGGCCCGCGACCGACCCGTAGACGTAGTTGATATTGATCCCTTCCTGGCCGAATTTCTGGGCGATCGCGGCCAGCTCACCGGGCCGGTTTTCCAGCTGCAGAGCGATCACCGGCATGATGTCGAAGACGTACTCGTGCTCCGAGAGCAGGTTGACCGCCTTGTCGGTGTCGTTGACGAGAATGCGGATCAGCGCGAACTCAGCCGAATCCTTGCGCATGGAGTTGTAGCTCGCGGCGGAGGCGATCCGCTGCAGGGATTTCCCACGGGCCTGGAACAGCTGCTGCACGTAGCTTGATGCGTCCTGGATCGTGAGGGCATCGATGTTGATTCGTGCCGCACTCAGCAGCTCCGACAACCGGCCCAGCTCGCCCGGAACGTTTTTCAAGAATAACGATATTTCGGTTCGGACCATGGTGTGCTCCTCAACAAGAGATTGCAACAGATATAGGCGAATCGGGAAGTTTCGTCAATCGTCGGCCGCCTTATGTCCGATACAGCTTGCTTCAGGATCAAAGACTGCGCTTGTCTTTCAAAATATGGTTGGAAATGACAATGCGCTGGATCTCGGAAGTGCCCTCGTAAATGGTGAACACCCGCGCGTCCCGGTAGTAGCGTTCCACGGCGTATTCCTTGGTGAAACCGTAGCCGCCGTGAAGCTGGAGCGCCTGGGCCGTAACCCGGTTGACCATCTCAGAGCCATAGAGCTTGGCCATCGACGCTTGGGCAGTGTAGTTTTCGCCGGCGTCCTTCATTTGGGCCGCCGAGAGCAGCAGTTGGCGCGCGGCCTCGATCTCGGTGGCCATGTCGGCGATGATCCAGCGGATGCCCTGGAACTTGGCAATCTTCTGGCCGAACTGCTCCCGTTCCTGGACGTATCTCACCGCCGCGTCCAGCGCGGCCTGGGCCACTCCGACCGACTGGGCAGCAATGCCGATCCGGCCGCAGTCCAGGCCGGTCATGGCGATCAGAAAGCCGTCGCCCTCGTTTCCCAGCCGGTGATCGGTGGGGATCCGGCAGTCCTCCAGGATCAGATCGCAGGTATCGGAGGCCCGCAGCCCCATCTTATCCTCCAGAGGCCCTGTTTTAAGCCCCGGCGTGCCCCGCTGCACCAGGAAGGCACTGATGCCGCGGTGGGCCTTGCCCTCATCGGTTTTCGCCGTTACGATGATCAGGCCGGCGTTCTTCCCCGTGGTGGTGAAGCGCTTGGTTCCATTGAGGACGTAACTGTTGCCGTCGCGCACGGCTTTCGTGGTCTGCCGGGACGGATCCGAGCCGGCGTTGGGCTCAGTCAGGGCAAACGCGCCGATGATCTCACCGGCCGCCAGGCGCTTGAGAAACCGCTCTTTCTGCTTGTCGGAGCCGTAATGCAGAAGGCTTTCGCACACGATCGAGTTGTGCACCGACATGACCACGGCCGTGGAGGCGCAGGCATAGGCCACTTCGGCGAGAGCCAGCACATAGCTGACGGTGTCGGCTCCGGAACCGCCGTACTCCGGAGGGACCATCATCCCCATCAGACCGAGTTCGGCCAGTTTGTTCAAATTGTCCTTGGGGAATGTTTTCGTTCGGTCGAGTTCCATGGCCCGCGGCGCGAACTCCTCGCGGGCCAGCTCCCGCACCATGGACTGGATCATGAACTGCTCTTCGGTGAGTTTGAAGGACATCGTCTTCTCCTCCGCCCGCGCCGCCGACTGATACCGATTTGAGGCCAGGCGGTAAGTTTACATTTAACGGACATCTCCGCCTTGTGCGGCGAGCCCTTGAGATCCCAGCGGGGAACCGATCATGGCGTGTAGATGACCACGATCAGTTCGGCACGCTCGTCGCTGATGCTTTTAAGCTTGTGAGGGATCCCGGAATTGAAATGCAGGCAATCACCGGCCGCAAGGGTGTTCACGTGGCTGCCGACGGTCACCTGGACCTTCCCGGTGAGCACGTAGTCGAATTCTTCCCCCTCGTGGTGGTAATCGACGCCTTTGTGTTCCTGCTGGGCATCGATCACCACCTTGAAGGCCTTGAGGTGCTTGTTTTCGGCGCCGGGCGTCAGGGTCTTGTAGGCATAGTTTTCGGTGCGCTTCGTATGGGTCTTGACGCGCTTTTCCAGCATGGACCCCGATTCCTTCAGAAGCGAGGCGGAGTCGATCTCCAGCGCGCGGGCGATCTGAAGGATGGCACCGACGGGCGGTATGGCCTGGCCGGATTCGACCTGCCTGAGGTAGTCGACGGAGAAACCGGTTTCGTTGGCGACGCGTTCCAGCGGTACATTTTTGCCCGCGCGCACACGTTTGATCTTCTTGCCGATGGGCTCATTTTTGCTGGCCTTCTTGACTGGCATGATGCCTCCGTAATGGCATGGTGTAAAGGGCAAAGGGTATAGGGTTCAGATCGATAACGACATCTTCATTTAGCCCCTTGCGCTCTACCTGTTTTCATTTGTACTCGAAAAACCCCCGGCCGGTCTTGCGCCCGAGCCAGCCGGCCTCGACGTACTTGCGCAGCAGCGGGCAGGGGCGGTACTTGGAATCTTTGAAGCCGTCGTAGAGAGTCTCCATGATCGCGAGACAGGTGTCCAGGCCGATCAGGTCGGCCAAGGCGAGCGGCCCCATGGGGTGGTTCATGCCGAGCTTCATCACCGTGTCGATGTCCTCCCGGGTGCCGACCCCGTGATAGAGGCAATAGACCGCTTCGTTGAGCATCGGCAACAGAATGCGGTTGGCGATGAACCCGGGATAGTCGTTGGCCTTGGCCGGGGTCTTGCCGAACTTTTCGGCCAGCGCCCAGGTGGTGTTCAGCGTCGCCTCCGAGGTCGGCAGGCCGGGGATGATTTCGACGAGCTTCATGACCGGGACCGGGTTCATGAAGTGCATGCCGATGACTTTGTCCGGCCGTCGGGTCTGAGCCGCGATTCGGCCGATGGGGATGGATGAGGTGTTGGTGGCCAGGATCGCTCCCGGCCTGCAGATCTGGTCCAGGTCCCTGAAAATCTGGAACTTGATGTCCTGCTTCTCGGTGGCGGCCTCCACCACGAAGTCCGCCGCGGCCATGTCCTTGAGGCTGATGCTGCCCTTGATTCTCGCGAGCAGGGCGTCCTTTTCAGGCACCGTCATCTTGCCTTTTTCGACATTGCGGGCCAGAATGCCGCCGATGGTTTTCAGGCCCTTGTCGACGAACTCCTGCTTGACGTCGTTCATGATGACATCCAGCCCGCTGGCGGCCGCCACCTGGGCGATGCCGTTGCCCATCTGCCCCGCGCCGATGACACCGAAAGTTTTAATCTCCATCAGAAGTCCTCCTGCGATTAAGTTATCAACTCGTGTTCTGTGTTTTCGTTCAGGGAAAGGGGTCGAGGGTTCAAGGGGCCGAACGTGTCGGAGCTCAAGCGGTTGTTTTAGTCTTGCCACTCGAACCCTGGGACCCTGGATACCTATCTTTTTATCACCAGTGCCACCGCCTCTCCTCCTCCCAGGCACAGCGACACGAGGCCGGTCTTCCGGTTCTGCCGGATCATCTCGTGGATCAGGGTCACCAGCAGCCGGCAGCCGCTCGCTCCGATGGGGTGCCCCAGCGCCACGCTGCCGCCGTTGACGTTGACGCGGGTCGGATCCAGGCCGAGCTCGCGGATCACCGCCACCGTGGAGCCGCTGAAGGCTTCGTTGATTTCGAACAGGTCCACATCCTGGATCGCGAGGCCTTCTTTCCTGAGGCACTTGGGCACGGCCAGGATCGGGGCCACCAGGACATACTTCAGGTCCAGCCCGGCCGCGGCCTGGGCGCCGACCGTGGCCAGAATCCGGCAGCCGAGCGCACTGGCCCTGTCCTCGGCCATGACCACCACCGCGGCCGCACCGTCACTGATGACCGAGGCGTTGCCGGCGGTGGCGAAGCCGTTCTTCTGAAACGCAGGCGCCATTTTGGCCAGCAGCTCATAGCGGGTCTCCCGCGGGCACTCGTCCTGCGTGAATGCCAGAGGGTCGCCCTTGCGCTGGGGGACCCTCACCGGAACGATCTCGTCTGCGAAGTTGCCGGCCTTGACCGCCGCCAGTGCCCGGCGGTAGGATTCGGCCGCGTAGCGGTCCTGGTCCTCGCGGCTGACATTGTATTTCTGGGAACACAGGTCGTTGGAGATGCCCATGTGGAAGTCGTTGACGATGTCCCACAGCCCGTCGTGGACCATGTGGTCCTGGATAGCCCCCGGCCCCATGCGGTAGCCGAAGCGCGCCTTCTCGAGATAATAGGGCGCGGCGCTCATGTTCTCCATGCCGCCGGCCACCACCACGTCGGCGTCCCCGGCCTGAATCGCCTGGGCCGCCAGCATGACGGACTTGAGTCCCGAACCGCAGACCTTGTTGACCGTGACGCACTCCGCCTCCCACGGCAGCCGGGCCAGGATGGCGGCCTGCTTGGCCGGGTTCTGGCCGTAGCCGCAGGGCAGCACCATGCCCATGATGACCTCGTTGACGGCGCTCTTTTCGATCCCCGCCCGTTTGACCGCTTCCTCGATGACGATCGCACCCAGCTGGGTAGCACCGATGGGGCTGAGGGTGCCGTTGAAGCTGCCCAGCGCCGTTCTCACGGCACTGACAATAACCGCTCTTCTCATTGTTTTTTCTCCTGATTGTTTTTCGCCTCCGGCGAAAGACAAATTACGAAAGCCGCGTCAGCGGCTTCCGGCTACATGTTGCGCCGGTATTGTCCCCCCACCGCGTACAGCGCCTGGGTGATCTGCCCCAGGCTGCAGAAGCGCACCGAGTTCATGAGCTCGCCAAAGACATTCCCGCCGCTCAGGGCGGTCTGCTGCAGCCGTTGCAGAGCCGCCGCCGATTCATTTGCGTTGCGCTGATGGAAGCCGGCCAGGCGCTGGAGCTGGGACTGCTTTTCCTCCTCGGTCGCCCGGGCGAGTTCCACGGCTTCGCTCAGCTGGTCTTCGGAGGCGTGGGGGTCCCGGAAGGTGTTGACGCCGATGAGCGGCAACCCGCCGTTGTGCTTCAGGGCTTCGTAATAGAGGGATTCTTCCTGGATCTTGCTCCTCTGGTAGCCGGTTTCCATGGCACCCAGCACCCCGCCGCGCTCGGTGATGCGGTCGAACTCCGCCAGGACTGCTTCCTCCACCAAGCGGGTCAGCTCCTCCACGATGAAGCTGCCCTGATTCATGTTCTCGTTCTTGGTGAGGCCCCACTCGCGGTTGATGATGAGCTGGATCGCGAGCGCCCGGCGCACCGACTCGGTGCTGGGGGTGGTGATGGCCTCGTCGAAGGCATTGGTGTGCAGGCTGTTGCAGTTGTCGTTGTTTGCGCACAGCGCCTGGAGGGTGGTGCGGATGTCGTTGAACTGGAGGTCCTGGCTGTGCAGCGAGCGGCCCGAGGTCTGGATGTGGTACTTGAGCTGCTGGGCGCGCAGGGAACCGGCGTACCGTTGCTTCATGGCAATGGCCCAGATGCGCCGGGCCACGCGGCCGATGACCGTGTACTCGGGCTCCATGCCGTTCGAGAAGAAGAAGGACAGGTTCGGGGCGAAGCTGTCGATGGGCATCCCCCGGGAGAGATAGTACTCCACGTAGGTGAAGCCGTTCGCCAGGGTGAGCGCCAGTTGGGTGATGGGGTTCGCCCCGGCCTCGGCGATGTGGTACCCCGAGATCGAGACCGAGTAGAAATTGCGTACATTGTTGAGGATGAAGTACTCTTGGATGTCGCCCATCATCTTCAGGGCGAAGTCGATCGAGAAAATGCAGGTGTTCTGGCCCTGGTCCTCCTTGAGGATGTCGGCCTGGATCGTACCGCGTACGTTGGACAGGACCGTGGCGCGGATCTTCGCGTGCTCGGCCGGGTCCGGCCTGCGGCCGTTTTGAGCCGCGAACGCGTCCATCTGCTGGTCGATGGCGGCGTTGAGGAACATGGCCAGCATGATGGGCGCCGGGCCGTTGATCGTCATGGAAACCGACGTGTTGGGCGCGCAGAGCTCGAAGCCGCCGTAGAGCACCTTGACGTCGTCCAGGCTGCAGATGCTGACCCCCGAGGTGCCCACCTTGCCGTAGATGTCGGGCCGGATGTCCGGGTCGAAGCCGTAAAGCGTCACCGAGTCGAAGGCGGTCGACAGGCGCGTGGCCTCGTAGTTGGCCGAGAGCATCTTGAAGCGCCGGTTGGTGCGCGCCGGGTCGCCTTCGCCGGCGAACATGCGCGTGGGGTCCTCGTCCGCACGCTTGAGGGGGAAGACGCCGGCGGTGAACGGGAAGCGGCCGGGAACGTTTTCCTCGCGCATCCAGCGGTAGATCTCGGCCGGGTCCTCGAACCGCGGCAGTACGATCTTGGGGATGCGGGAGTGGGCGAGGGATTCCGTGTAGAGCGGCAGCCGGATCTCGCGCTCCCGGACCATGTAAACCAGCTCATCCGCGCTATAGAGATCCTTTACGTCGCGCCAGTCCGCCATGACCCGGCGGGTCTCGGGATCGAGCGCCTCTTCCGACGTGCGGGCCTCCTCCCGGAGCCGCGCGAGCAACTGCGGCGCCTCGCCCGTCAGCGCCCGGGCCGCCTCCTCGAGGTGCCAGCCCCGTCGCAGGGCCTGCATCTGCTGCCGGGTCTCGCGATGATAGCCTCGAATCGTGTCGGCGATCTCGCTCAGGTAACGGACCCGCTCCGGCGGGATGATGATGGTCTTCGAGGAGGAGGTCTTGCCGTCAGGCCGGGGCAGGGTCGTTTCGAACCGGACCCCGGTCTTGGCGGCGATGGTGTCCATCAGGGCGTGGTAGAGAGCGGTCACCCCGTCGTCGTTAAACTTGGAGGCGATGGTGCCGAAGACCGCCATCTCCTCGGGCCGTCGGTCAAAGGCCTTGCGGTTGCGCTGGACCTGCTTGCGCACGTGCTGCACGGCGTCGTCGCTGCCGCGCTTCTCGAACTTGTTGACCACCGCCAGGTCGGCGAAATCCAGCATGTCGATCTTCTCGAGCTGGGAGGCGGCCCCGTACTCGCTCGTCATGACATACATGGACACGTCCACGAGGTCGACGATGCTCGAGTCGCCCTGGCCGATGCCGGCGGTTTCGGTGATGACCAGATCAAAACCCGCCGCTTTGACGGTCATAATGGCGTCGGCCAGGGCCTCGGGCACCTCCGTGGCGGAGCCGCGGGTGGCGAGCGAGCGCATGTAGACCCTCGGACTGCCGATGGCGTTCATGCGGATGCGGTCCCCCAAGAGCGCCCCGCCGGTTTTCCGGCGCGACGGGTCGCAGCTCAGCACCGCCACGCGTACCTGCTCGAGGTCGTGCAGGAGGCGCACGATCAACTCGTCGGTCAGGGAGGATTTGCCCGCCCCGCCGGTGCCGGTGATGCCGATGACCGGTACCCGGCGTTGGCCGATTTTCGTCGCGAGTTCCGCGCGCAGCTTGGCCAGGTGGCCGTTCTGAATGGCTTTGGCAACCTCGGCGGCCGAGATCAGGTTCGCCACCAGGCGTTTGTTGTCCGGCGTGAGGGCATCGAAAGGGAAATCGAAGCCCCGCACGGTGGGGAAGTCAAGCGCCTGGACCAGGTGGTTGATCATGCCTTGCAGCCCCATGCGGGTACCGTCTTCGGGCGCGTAGATCTTGGCGACGCCGTAAGCTTCGAGCTCCCGGATTTCCTCCGGCACGATCACACCGCCGCCGCCGCCGAAGACCTTGACGTGGGCGGCGCCGCGCTCGCGCAGGAGGTCGACCAGGTATTTGAAAAATTCGATGTGGCCGCCCTGGTAGCTTGAAACCGCCACCCCCTGGACGTCCTCCTCGACGGCTGCGTCCACGATCTCCTGCACGGAGCGGTTGTGGCCGAGATGGATCACCTCGACCCCGGTGTCCTGGATGATCCGGCGCATGATGTTGATGGCCGCGTCGTGACCGTCGAAGAGCGAGGTGGCCGTCACCACCCGGATGGGGTGTTGGGGTTTGTAGGTTTCGGCGAGTGCGTTCATACGATCCCCCTTATCAGAACGTTTGCCGATGGGTCCGTTGGCCCATTGGCCCGAAATGGATGCGACCGGGACACGGGATACCCGATCCTGGATAGCGGGAAGAAGCGGAAAGAAATTTTTTCATCGTGCACCCGGCATCCTTCACTTCGTCACGCGGGACGCATCATTTCCCCTGGCCGCCCGTGCACATCCGCAGAACCGCCGCCGTCTGGAGCTTGATGTAGTCTTCAATGCTGTAGTGCTTGCCGAGAAACCAGCGGCGGAAGGTCCACATGTGGCCCATCACCACGATGTTGTGGGCGGTCAGTTCGATGGAGCGCTCGTCCCGATGCGGCAGATCTCCCGATTGCGAGAGCCGGGCGAGAACGCCGACCAGCAGGCCTGTGATCCGCAGCTCGTTTTCCAGGACCCTTTTCTGCCACTGCCCGGGCAAGGACTGGGTTTCCTGGTAGATCATCAGGATGAAGTCGCTCATCCGATGGCAGACCATAAAATATTCCCGAATGACCTTGGCCAAGGCATCCCGTCCTCCGGTGGCTTTGGTCATGGCCTGGGTGACCCCCTGTTCCATTTCCGAATGGATGAAGTCGCACACCAGGTACAGGATGTCTTCCTTGCAGTTGAAATACTCGTAGAGGGACCCGATGGAAATGCCGGCCGCACGGGCAATCTGCCGCGTGGTGGTCTTGTGGAAGCCCCTCTCGATAAACAGCCGGACGGCCGCGTCCGCAATCTGGCGGCGCCGGCGTTCGACCAGATCGGGGTTCTTGACCTGGGTGGGGATGGTAGCCGTGCGGTTCACTCTCTGCATCGGAGCTCACGATCCACCCGGAGGTTTCACCGGATGGGGCTGGATTTGAAACGCCGGCGTCCGGCCCGCTCGCCGAGCGAGCGCTCAATCGTTTTTAATCTTTACACACCGCCGAAACCGTTGTCAAGCATTCCTCTTCAAAAGCCATCACGGCATGCCGGCCAACGGTTGCATGAAGCGATTGACAAACGGGGATGAGATAGTCTAAACATGAACGAGCGCTCGCTCATTTTGATGGAGCACCCTCAGCATGCTCCAGCGCTTCTTCGCAATCGGTCTTCAAGCGCCAATGGCTTCAGGAAAATTTAACTAGTTTGCATAGATTTATATTTGCAAGGGACCAATCCTACAGGAGGTCGGCATGAGTGAAGACGTATTGCTGGTTGAAGAGGCATACGGGGTCGTGACGCTGACGCTGAACCGGCCCGAGGTCATGAACTCGCTGAACTTTCCGCTCTTGTTTGCGTTGCGGGACACGGTCGAGAGTGTCCGCTTCCGGCGCGATATCCGGGTCATCATCATCACCGGCGCCGGACAAAAGGCCTTTTGTTCCGGGGCGGATTTAAAGGAACGTGCCACCTTGGCGCCGGAAAAAGTCAAGGAATACATTTACACCATCCGCAATCTTTTCACCGCAATCGAGCAGTTGAACAAGCCGGTTATAGCCGCGGTGAATGGCATCGCCCTCGGCGGCGGAACCGAGTTGGCGCTGGCCTGTGACATCCGTCTCGCATCGAAAACCGCGACGATGGGGTTGACCGAAACGCGGTTGGCCATCATCCCGGGGGCGGGCGGCACCCAGCGGTTGCCGCGGCTGGTGGGCCGCGGCAAAGCCAAGGAGCTCATTTTCACCGGCCGGCGGGTGGATGCAGCCGAGGCCGAGCGCATCGGACTCGTGAACCAGGTGGCTGAACCGCAGGGCCTTTTGAGCGAATGCCTTAAAATAGCCACCATGATCTGCGAGACCGGCCCCATCGCCATCGAGCAGGCCAAGTACGCCATCAACCACGGGATCGAGACCGACATCGCCACGGGGCTGGCGATCGAATCCAACGCCTACTGGGTCACCATCCCCACCGAGGACCGCCTGGAGGGCCTATCCGCGTTCCGGGAGAAGAGAAAACCGGTGTACAAGGGGAAATAAAAGGGTGCATGAGATCGAGGGGTCAAGGGGTCGGGTGAAAAAATTATCAACCATTCTACCTGAACCTTGCTAGTGTGTTTGCCCAAATGGATTCGCCCGGGCCTTCTCAATGTCGGTCGCTTGACCTGATCCCTGTAGAGAACCGTCACGACGAAATGAAAGAATCTGAGAACTGCGATCAATCGAGAAAGGAAAAGTGGCCATGACAGAGCACGACTACTGGAAGATTTTCCCCAGAATGCCCCAGAAGGTTCAGATCGGCGACATCACCGTGCGGGACGGGTTTCAGCATCTTGAAAAATTCATTTCCACCCGCGCCAAGAAATTTTACCTGGAAGAGCTCATTTTCGCCGGCTGCCGCCACATCGAGATCACCAACCTGGGCAATCCCTTTTTGATGCCCCAGTTCAGGGACGCGGAAGAGATGCTGATCCACGTGCGCAGCGACCAGTTCCGCAAACGCTGTGAACGCAAGGGTATCAACATCGATGACGTCACCTTCACGGCGATCACGATCCGCGAGTCAGCGGTGGACCAGGCGGTCGAACTGAAGCAACGCGGCATCGGCCCGGACCGGCTGCTCATGATGGTGTCCACCGAAGAGGAGCACCATTTTGCCAATTCCGGCTGCACGCTGCCCCAGTATTGGAAGGAGTGCGAGCGCGCCATTCGGAAGTGCAACGATGCCGGCATGAAGATGTGCGGCACGGTCAGCACCATCTGGGGCAGCCCCATCGGCGGCGCGACAGACATGAAGGATGCGGTCGAGTTCACCAAACGCTGGCTTGAGATCGGCGCCTACGACATCGAGCATGCCGACCACGACGGCAGCGCGTCGGCCGCGCAGGTTTACCGGTACTACTCGATGATCCTGGACGAGATCCCCGACCCGAACCTGCACGTGGCCCACTTCCACGAGACCAAGCGCGTGGCCTCGGCGTCGATCCTGGCGGCGCTGCAGGCGGGGATCACCCGCTTCGAAGCTACCCTCGGCGGCATGGGCGGCCAGCCGGCCAACTTCCTGGACGACTGCCCGGTGCCGGGTACAGGGGCCTACTACTATGACGACCCGCGCTACGTCGGCCTTGTCTGCCTCGAAGACACACTGGTCCAGATCGACGAAATGGGCATCGAGCATGGGTACAACGTGGACCGCATTCTGTGGCTCGGCCGGCAGATGGAGCGGACCGTCGGCCACCGGCTGCGCTCCGAGGCCGCCATCAACGGCCGCACCTTGAAGCAGGGACACCCCAAGTTCGCCCGGCCCGGCCTCACGGCGGCCAAGAAAAAGCTCGCTGAAAGCGACGGACAGAAATGGCCCAGGGACTGGAACCCCAAGGCGACTCTGCCGGAGAAGTATAGGGCCCGTTGAAGAAATAGCAAGAAATGAGTAACGCGTAAGGAGAAAAGGACAAATAGGTACAGGCCGCTGCACTTCCCGGGTGTAAGGTTTTCAACTCGTTGCCCATCACCAGACCGAGGTGGACATGCCAGACGATAGCCAGCGCATCGACGACTTGAACCAGACCGAACTCGTTCGGTTTATTTTGGACATCCTCCACCGATCCCTCCTGCATTACGGCTTGTGGTTCACCGAGGTGCGGCACCAGATGGGGACCGCGCGGGCACTGGGGATTCTGAAGACGGCCTACGAGCGCAGCATGGACATTCAGATGAACCGGTTGTCCAAGGTGTTCGGATTCGAGCTGAAAGACGGCCTGCCGCAGGTCCTGCTCGATATGGACCGGGGCGCGCTGAATAAACTGCTGGAAGGGTTCTGCACCAATTGGCTCGCCAACGACGGGGTATGGTTTCAGGCGGTGGAGTTCAAAGACGGCATGAACGACGCCAAGCGCTGCAACGACTCCGTGTGGGGCCAGTTTTCGCCCATCGAGGCCTGGTCCATCAAGCGCTTTCTCAATCTGCCCGAGCGACCGGGGCTGATGGGGCTCAAAAAAGCCCTCGATTTCCGGATCTACGCGCAAATCAACACCCAGTCCATCATCGAGGAGAGCCCCGGCAGCCTGGTGTTCCAGATGAACGAGTGCCGGGTGCAGTCCACCCGCAGACGCAAAGGCCTTGCGGATTACCCCTGCAAGTCCGCGGGCCTGGTGGAGTACGCCTACTTTGCGCGCAGCATCGACGACCGGATCGAGACCGAGTGCATCGGCTGCCCGCCCGACCCACACTCCGAGGAGTGGTATTGCGCCTGGCGTTTCACGCTGAAACCGGCTTGAAAGACTCGAAGCCATCTCAAAAATAGCAGATCACGGACGCGGGCAAGGCGCACACCGATAAAAAGCCTATCCGCGTCAGGTGGTGAGCATTTTTCAGAGGCGTACAACGCCGCCCTCGACCGTTAAATGCATTTTTGAGATAACTTCTCATCTGACGCTCCATGGCTGCGTTGTCCCGAGGTTTGAAATAATCAACGTCAGCCGCGTACCTTCCGGCTTAGCGCAGGCTCCCCCAAGAGATGGTCCGGCATCTCCGGTGGGGGATCTCTTTGAACCATCGAGCAACGCCCATGAGCCAAACCAACGAAAAAACCGTTCTCGTTATCGAAGACGACCGCAACACCGCCGACTTGGTGGCGCTCTACCTGAAGCGTGAAAATTTCCGGGTATTAACGGCCGGTGATGGCGAAACGGGTCTATCCTTGGCCGAGCGCCGGCACCCGGACCTGATCATCCTGGACCTGATGTTGCCCAAGACAGATGGGTGGGAGGTCTGCCGACGTTTGCGGCAGAAATCCGAGGTACCGATTATCATGCTCACCGCCCGGGGTGAGGAGATCGATCGGGTCTCCGGGCTCACCCTGGGGGCCGATGACTACATGGTGAAACCCTTCAGCCCCCGGGAACTGGTGGCGCGCGTCAAGGCGGTCCTGCGGCGGGCACCCCGCCCGGACCCCGGCCGGAAAGCGATTCTATCGCACGCGGATGTCCTGCTGGACCTGGAAAAGCGCCAGCTCAGCGTGGCCGGTCGGTCGGTGTCCGTCACCCCGCACGAGTTCGCCCTATTGGAGGCGCTGATGTCCGTTCCAGGCCGGATATTGACCCGGGACGAACTGCTGAACCGCCTCTATCCCCAGGGCGAAACGGTGGTGATCGATCGCGTGGTGGACGTTCACATCGGCAAGCTGCGGCAGAAAATCGAAACGGACCCGTCCGCCCCAAGGTACATCCTGACCGTGCGCGGCGTGGGGTATAAGTTTACCGAGTAGCAGCCGCAGGACACGAGGAGCCTCTGATGAAACGGCACCTGATCCTCAAGCTCCTGGCCATCAACCTGGCGGTCATAGGCTTTGTCATGGCGGTCGTGTGGTTCTCCATCGACACCCTGGCCGCTGGCTATTTCGTCACCCTCATGGAAAAGTACAACATCTCCCCCAAGCCCGCCCACAGCATGTTCATCAGCGCCGTGCACCGCTACCTGATTTGGGCTAGTCTATCGGCCGTCGTCCTGACCGTGGTGCTCAGTTTTGTAATGATGCGCAAGGTTCTCGCCCCCCTGACCCGCATGACCGTGATCAGCCGGGAGATTGCCGCCGGCAACTTCGCCGTCCGGGTGCCGACCGCCACCGAGGACGAGGTGGGCCAGCTCGCCCATGCCTTCAACCGGATGGCCGAAAGTCTGGAGAAGATACAAAACCTGCGCCGCAATCTGATGATCGACGTGGCGCACGAGCTCCGAACCCCGCTCACCAACATCCGCGGATACCTGGAAGCCCTCAACGACGGCGTCCTTCCCCCGTCACCCGAGACCTTTTCCATGCTTCAGGATGAAACCCTGCGGCTGGTCCAGCTCACGGAGGACGTGCTCCAGCTCGCCAGGGCCGATGCGGCCCGCGGCGACCTGCACCGCGAGCCTACCGACCTGCGGGCCGAGATCAACGCGGCTCTGGAGCCCTTTTCACGCTCCTTTACCCAAAAATCCATTCGGGTGGACATCCATGCCCCGGAAGGCCCGGTGACCGTGTCGGCTGATCGGCGCCGGGTCGCCCGCGTGCTGCGCAACCTGACCGACAATGCCGCCCGGTACACGCCGCAAAACGGTGCACTCGACATCCGCATCGAGGCCGGCCCCGAAAATGTTCGGGTCGACTACACCAACAACGGCGGGGAACTGGCCCCCGGGGATCTGCCCTACATTTTCGAGCGTTTTTACCGCGGTGAAAAATCACGGTCGCGACAACACGGCGGCGCCGGGATCGGCTTGGCCATCGTCAAGGAGCTGGTTGAGGCTCACGGCGGCAGGGTGGGCGCCGAGTTAAGCGGTGAACGAGTCGTGGTCTGGTTCGAACTGCCCATCAATCCGGCAACCCGGGCCGGTTGACGCCGTATTTCCCTACCTACGAGCAGGTCTCGGCCGGCGGCAGCGGCCACGCCGAGGCCGTGAAGGTGGTCTACGACCCGGACCAGGTGACCTATGCGCAGCTGCTTCAGGTGTTCTGGCGCCACGTGGACCCCACGGATGCCGGCGGCCAGTTCGTGGACCGGGGCTCTCAAGAAATATCTGTGAGAACCGTCTCCTGTTGATTCGTTGCAAAATATTGAAATATTCCATATGAAATGAGCAACGGTGCAATCCGGGGGCAATGGCAAGGAGCGTACGACCTGATCATGTCGGCAACTTCAAAACGGGTCTGAATGGGGAGGTCTTAAAATGAGGTATGAAAAAGTGATTGTTGAAGTAGGCCAGAACCATGTGGCGGAGATCACCTTAAACCGGCCGGAACAATTGAATGCGCTCGACAGCCAGATGGCTGAGGAGCTTTATCAGGCACTTGTGGAACTGGACGCCAATCCGAAGGTTCGGGTTGTTCTTTTGAAAGGTGCCGGCAAATCCTTTTGTGTGGGCATAGACGTCAATGAACTGTCTGACAAGACGGCGCTGGAATACCGCGAATGGATCGAACGAATGGAGCGCCCCCTTGTCGCAATTTCGAAGATGAAGAAGCCGGTCATCGCTCAACTGCATGGCGTGGCTGCCGCTAACGGCATGGGGCTGGTCGCCTCAGCAGATCTGGTCATTTCTGCAGATAATGCCCGCATGGGACTGACGGCCATCAACGTGGGCCTCAATTGTGTCGGGCCTGTCCTTCCCGTTGCCCGATGCGTCGGTCGCAAGAAAGCACTCGAACTGTTGCTTTACGGTAATTTGATTTCAGCTTCCGAAGCCCTCGCCTTGGGCTTGATTAACAAAATAGTGCCGAAGGATGAATTGGAATCGCAGGCCCGCCAGTCCGCGGATGAACTGGCGAAAAAGAGCCCTATGGCGGTTCAAATTGCAAAAAGTGCCTTTTACTACGCCGAAGACATGGACTATGCGAAGCAGTTTGCGTACATGAACGAAGCCTTTGCCCGATTGTGCACGACGGATGATGCCAAAGAAGGCGTTGAAGCATTTTTCCAAAAACGAAAGCCGATCTGGAAAGAAAAGTAACAGAATCGAAATGCAGCGACGACACGGTCCAAGGGCGATGGACCGCCTATCCGTCTATCCTTCGTCCATCAACCGGTTAGCGACCCGTGGTTCCCGGATAAAGTCCTTCGCTGACCGTGCTGATGAAACAGCTGAGAAAAACAGTGGCGCCGTTCTCGTCATTGTCGTTGCATTCGACGACCTGGCCGTTCACCGTGATGCAGGTCTGGTTGGAAAAGTCGCTTTCCGTGCTGGAAGCGGAAATGGAGGTCGCCGCGAACCAGTAGCTGTTGCCGTCGCCCAAACCAACGACCTGATAACTGGGGTAGGCTGGGTTGTTGAGATCTTCCACTTGCACTTCGTCGATCATTTCGTAGGGGGAATCCCCGGTGCGCTGGTAGACGCGGTAGGCGGTGGTGGACGCGTCCGTGCTGGCCTCCCAGCTGAATAGGAAATCGGCCGCCTCCAGAGGAGCCGAAAGCGTCAGCCCCCACAGAGCGGCCAAAAAAACTAAACAGATCTTAGTATTCGTGAGGATATGCTTAATCATGAAGTATTAAACCAAGGGTCACCCAACGGAAAATTTCCATCAATAAACCCAACCCCTGCAATGCGCTTGATAGGTCGGATGAAATCACCGGAATGACGTCTATCTGTGATCAGTTTTCGACCTTTGTCAATATCTGTAATTCAAGTTAGCTTCCCTTTTCATCGCACCTCATCCCTCCCCTCCTGCGACAGGGGGTGTGGAATCTAGTGAAGATGCAGCAACCAGGGGAAGCTATGAAGCGGAAAAGCCGAATTGCTGAGAGGCTCTGATGATGGCAGCCTGATGCATCAAAGTCAAGTCAACCTGTTTAGCTCCAAAAGCGGATGGGGAATGTATTAAATCAAAAAATCCATTACACGATTTTGCGTGTCACGAGGGAAAAATAAAAAAGGTAGGTCGATAAAAACTTCCTCTAAATTTTCTATCATTCTTCAGTCCGGTCAGATAGTGCGTCGAAAATGAGATTTTCCGCGCCGCTGTAAACTAAAAAACGGCTTTTTTTCACGCGTCCGATCATAGTCAGCCCTAAATCTTGGGCCAATTCCAGACCCATCCGCGTTGTCCCGGATTTGGAAATCAGCACGGAAATACCCATTAATGCAGCTTTTATTACAATTTCTGAAGTCAACCGGCCCGTAGTATATAGAAGCTTACCCTCGCCGCAAATCCGCTCCAGCCACATTCTGCCTGAAATCACGTCTGCCGCATTATGCCTGCCCACGTCTTCCACAAAAAACAGAACATCAGAATCTGTGCACAAGCCACACCCGTGCACTGAACCAGCTATCCGGTAAATTGTGTTTTGATTGGAAAGCTTTCGCAGTATTGAATAGATGGCGGACTGTCGAATTTTTCGTGTAGGGAGTTTTGCCGCGTAGACAGACTGAAGCAGGCAGTCGAACATCATTGCTTGGCCGCAGCCGCTGGTCACAATCCGGTGGCTCATCATTTTCGCCTCATCGACCCCGGGGGTTCCGTGAAAAGTGGCAACCCGCGCCGTTTCTTCCTCCCAGTTGACCATGACGGATGCGATATCTTCGATAACCCGAATCATCCCCTGATTTCGCAGATATCCCAGCACGAGCTCTTCCGGATGTGTGCCCAAGGTCATGAGCGTGGCAACTTCATGACCGTCGAGGTGAATTGTCAGGGCAAATTCGTATGGAATTTCAACACAGGTCTGTTTTCCCGATGCATTAATGGCATCCACCGAAAAGGTCAGAGACATACCCGCTTGGGTCATTTGTGGCCGGTATATTTTCATTTATAGTTCGGCGTCCAGTCCATATCGAAAGATTTAGAATTCGGAATTCAAACAACAGATTTAATCGATACGGATTATTTTCACTTTATGCCCGATCCAGTCCGGAGGCAGGTAGACCCTGCCGCTGTTGGCACTGGCCTTGACCCTTTTCTCGATCATCTCTTTCCCGAAGATTTGTATCTTGGCCTGATTTCCGCTGACGGTCTTTGGAGGGTCAATGTCTGTGTCTTCCGGGCCTTTTCCGTAGGCGTCGCTCGGAGTGTTCCTGCAGAGTATCTGTCTTTCTGCCACGGTGGAAGGCTCCTCACGCCATGCCGAAGTGGGTGTAAAGCGCGGTGTAATGTGTATGGCAGCCCGCCAACACAATCCCCTTTTACCCCGATCCTCGCGATGAGCTTTCCCGGCGCGCTGCGGCCCGACGCTCCCTCCCGCGACCTCCCGACGATCTGCGAGAAGCTATCTTAAAAATGCATCCGACAGTCGCCGGCGGTATTGTGCCCACCTCTGAAAAATGCTCACAAGCTGACGCGGCTACGTATTTTTAATCGGCGTGCGTCCTGCCCTCGGCTGTGATCTGCAATTTTTGAGATGGCTTCCAACGTCCCCGGGATGGGAGCCGGCCGGCCTTTTGCCGGGGTCGATTTCACCTCTCTGTTTCGCGTCCGTGCAAAAGGAAACGAGTTCGGGGAAAAAGGTCAGAAAGTCCGCCTCAAGAGTCTCGTAGTTGTCTTCGATCTCGGTGACGGCGTGGAGGAAACGACCGCCCCGGGAAAGCCGGCCGGCGATCCGGTCGAGCGCATCGCCCACGTGCTCCAGGCGGATGTAACTTCCAAGCCAGTTCTCCGAGATCATGCGGGGCAGGATGTGGCTCAGGCGTTCCGGGAGCAGCGGGCAATGCCTGCTCAAAACAGTATAAACCCGGTGGACGAACGGGCCCAGCTCCATGGAGCTGAATCGGCGCCAATGGCGGCTCAGAAAATGGTCATAACCTACATCGACGATAATTCCCGCGAAGCGGCGCCGCGAGGGGGTGATGCGATTTCGACTCCGGCGGGTGATGCGATGGGCGTCCGAATACGAATCGATTCTCCGATGAAGTCGGATCGCCTCCGAGACTGCGGCGCTGAAACGGCCTTCGGGACACCCTTTGACAAAATCACCCAGCAGGCTGCCAAGAATGGCATCATCGTCTGTGCCGGCAAGAAAAGCGTGGGCAAGAAAATTCATCGGGCATTCTCATCGAGTGGGGCTGCGGGAGGCAACCGGATCGTTCGTTGTTCCTGCCGAAACGATTTAGAAGCTATCTCAAAAATGCGTCTGGCCGTCGATGGCGGCGTTGCACGCCTCTGAAAAATGCTCAGCACCTGACGCGGCTTGCGCTTTTCATCGGCGTGCGCCTTGCCCTCGGCTATGATCTGCTATTTTTGAGATGGCTTCAAATCAAATCTCGAACCGGATGCCCTGTGCCAACGGCAGTTCCGTGCCGAAGTTTATGGTGTTGGTTTGACGCCGCATATAGGCTTTCCAGGCGTCAGATCCGGACTCGCGGCCGCCGCCGGTCTCTTTTTCGCCCCCAAACGCGCCTCCGATCTCGGCCCCGGATGTCCCGATGTTGACGTTGGCGATCCCGCAGTCCGAGCCCCAGGCGGACAAAAATCTTTCCGCCTGGCGCAGGTCCGTCGTGAATATGGCTGAGGAAAGCCCCTGCGGCACGTCATTCTGAAGAGCGATGGCGTTCTCCACACTCCCCGAATAGCGGATCAGGTAAAGGATCGGCGCGAACGTTTCCTCCTGGACGACCTCGTAATGGTTTTCGGCCGCCGCAATCGCCGGTACGACGTAACATCCGGATTCGTAGCCCTTGCCTTCAAGAGCCTGGCCGCCATAGAGAATCCGGCCACCCTCCTGGCGGATTTTTTCAAGTGCTGACAGGAACTGCGCGACTGCCTGCCGGTCGATCAGCGGACCCACGTGGTTGGATTCGTCCAATGGATCGCCGATTCTCAAACCTCTGTATGCCTTGACGAGCGATTCTCTCACACGATCGAAAATCGACTCGTGGACGATCAACCGCCGGGTAGTGGTGCAGCGCTGCCCGGCCGTACCCACGGCCCCGAACACCACTGAGGGAATCGCTAATTCCAATTCAGCGTTTTCGGTCAGAATGATAGCATTGTTGCCGCCAAGCTCCAAGAGGGCTTTGCCCATCCGGCCGGCGACGACCGCCGCCGCATGCCGGCCCACCCGGGTTGAGCCAGTGAGCGAAAGCAGGGCGATGCGGCGGTCGTTCAGCATCCGGTCTCCGATCACCGATCCATTGCCGATGACGAGATTAAAGATACCTTCGGGCAGGCCGTTTTGGCGCAGAACGTTTCCGATGATGCGCTGGACGGCAATTGCTGTCAGGGGCACCTTTGAAGCCGGTTTCCACACCACGACATCGCCGCACACTGCCGCGATCAGCGCATTCCACGCCCAGACGGCCACAGGAAAATTGAAAGCGGTGATAACCCCTACAACACCCAAGGGATGGTACTGGTCGTACATGCGATGGCCGGGACGCTCGGAATGCATCGTGTACCCATAGAGCTGACGGGACTGGCCCAGCGCGAAGTCGGCGATATCGATCATCTCCTGGACTTCGCCCCAGCCCTCCTGAAGGGATTTGCCCATCTCGTAGCTGACCAAGCGGCCGAGAGGTCCCTTGTATTCCCGGAGCTGATGACCTATTTGACGGACGATTTCGCCACGTCGCGGGGCCGGCACGGCGCGCCACCGAAGAAAGGCCGCCGTCGCAGTCTGCATCACCTGTTCGTATGCTTCCGCGGTTGCCGGGCAAACCGCGGCGATGCGTTTGCCGTCCACCGGAGAATCACTGTGGAGTTTGCCGGCACCGCAGGCCTCCAGCCATTTCAAGCCGGTTGCAGTGCCGGCGTTTTCTTCCTGGACTCCCAAGGCTGCCAGAGTTTCAGAGATAGAGGGACGTTTCATCGCTTTGTTTCTCTTCTTGAGTTGCAGGTGAGTAAAAGCTTTTTCTTGGCGGAAAGCCACCCCATCGTCTAACTGAAATTTGTATAGGGAAGTGCTGCATGGATAGTCGGCTTCCCCTCAACCCGGGTTGAAGGACGAACTGTAGACGGGCGAGTATTCTCTCGTGAAAATGTCCGAGAGATAGTTATGCCATTTTTGATATAGCCAGTCTAAAATGACACAACTTCCTCAATCCGTCAAGATCAAAGAGGCATCTGCAATCGTATGATCAGAACAGGTCTTCAGGCGTTTGCATAAGTGATGGTATGACCTATTCTTTCACAGGCCTCGTAAGGCTTTCGCTCCGCTATTGAAGAACATACTTTGACCCGAAAATAAAGACAGGCTGCATCAAAGACTGATCACTTTGTCGGCGAGTTGCGCACCTGTGACAATGTCGAGCATGTTGGTTGTTTCACCGACCTGCTTTCGATCCAGAAGTTTGAAATGGTTCAGGCAGGTTCCACACACCAGAATTTTCAGTCCGGCCTTCTCGTAGGCCTTGAGGTCTTCAAGAACCTCCGACCCGTCGATGGCGAGCTTTACGCCATTGTTCACAAACACCAGACGCCACAGGTCGGAGCCCATTTCTTTCAGCGTCCGCAAGAAATTGACCATCAGCTTCAAGCCCAGTTCGTCATCCCCGAACCCCATTCGGTCGGTGGCGCACAGCACCATGATCTTCTTGACGTCAGCTTCCGGCACAGTGGACGCCTGGGCATGCTCGCCGGGCTCAGAACCGCAGGTTCCGATAATTATGTAATCAGACCCTTGCTGTTTGAGCGCCGTCTGAAACCCTTGTGACTCCAGGAACCTTTGCACGTTCTGCTGAGAGGCCCCATTATCGACAAGGACCTTCACGGCAGCAGGTTTCTCCTCCTGCAGCGTGGCTTTTGTGTGTAGCACCGGAGCGGGGCAGGCCAGTCCTCTTGCATCGATTTCTTTCATGATATCGCCTCATCGTGTTAGGTGTTTCGTGTCCGGTGTTTATTTGGCGTACCGGGTAACAGGCCCCTTATAACACCACTATTTTCTCTTCGTGGCCGTGCAGCACTTCACCGATTTCCGCTGCATCACTGATACCGGCGTTTTTAAATGCCGCCACGAGTTCCATGGATTGATCGGCCTTGACGCTGATCAACAATCCGCCCGAGGTCTGCGGATCGAAGAGCACATCCCGGTGCGAGCGCTCCACCGTGTCCGCGAAAGCAATCATCGACTCCCGGAATTCCTTGTTCTTGTAAGCACCGGCAGGAATAAGCCCCATGGAAGCATATTCCAATGCTTCCGGAATCACCGGCACTTGCCGCGAAAAGACCCGCACCGCCATGTTGGAGCCGCATACCATTTCAGCCAAATGCCCCAGCAGACCGAAGCCAGTTACATCGGTGCAGGCATTGACATCGAAACCCGACATAATTTCTGCAGCGCTTCGGTTAAGCAGAGCCATCAGGTGCGTGACGTATTCCACGAGTCCTGCCGGCGCCATGCCCGCCTTGACGGCGGTGGTGACGATGCCCATGCCGAGCGGTTTCGTCAGGACCAACCGGTCACCCGCCTGGAGGTTTTTCTTGGTGAGTACGCGCCGCGGGTGCACGAATCCCGTAACCGACAGCCCGTATTTGAGCTCCCGGTCCTCGATGCTGTGACCTCCCAGCAAAACAACACCCGCCTGCGTGAGTTTGTCGACCCCGCCCTGGATGATCCGGCGCAGGACGGAAATGTCCATCTCCCTGACCGGGAAGGCCACCAGGTTCATTGCGGTTTTCGGGGTCCCACCCATGGCGTAGATATCGCTCAGTGCGTTAGCAGCCGCGATTTGCCCGAACCAGTATGGGTCGTCCACGATGGGAGTGAAAAAATCCACTGTCTGGATTATGGCCAGGTCATCTGAAATCCGATAAACACCGGCGTCATCCGCCCGGTCCAGGCCGACGATAACATTCGCATCCGCTGGAAACACCATGCCGCACAGGGCCCGATCCAGGTCCCCTGGAGCCAGCTTGGACGCTCAGCCGGCTCCGGCCACGGTGGTAGTCAAACGTATGTTCTTGATGTCAGTCATTAATAACCTGCCTTTCTCGCGACTTGTCACCCTCTGCCCCTCATGGTCATGCAAGGTTGCCGGTCAGCGGACACGCCAATTCAGCCGCGGCGTAAATATGCAGCTCGCCGCAAAACGGGCAAGGGGTGGACAATTGAACCTTCATATCCAAGCGCTTCCTGCCGGCCGCGTCCACCGATAGCCGCTCACCGCACGGGCCAGACTGACGCCGATGTGCGGGAAGATCTCGCCGGAGACCACCATTTTCTGAAGCTCGCCCCATACGGCTCTGGGAGCCGGCAGAAAGAACGGGTCCACCCAGTTGAGTCTGGCGATCATCTCCCAGACAATGAGAAGACCCAACGGTGACATCAACTTTCTTGTATCCGTCCTCATTGCACATCCCCTTGAAATTCGGCCCAGACCAGTTTCTTGAGATGGCGCTCATAATCGCGGAACTCGTCGGACAACAGCATTTCTCGAGTCCGGGGGCGCGGCAGGTCGATACGGACGTCCGTGATGATCCGCCCTGGCCGCCGACTCATCATCACCTTTCCACGGAAACAGGTGGTATTCCTGAAACACCAGTGCCCGTCTGTGATCCGGGCCGTTGACCGGTTTGCCCTCGATCAGCAGTCGACCCTGACTGAGTCGCTCCAACCCCGCGACCATCAGCAGAAAGGTCGATTTGCCGCATCCGCTCGGTCCTACGATGGAAACAACTCGTTTTTTCGGACTCGCAGGCTCAGGTCTTCAATCGCAGGCAGCTGCCCGCCCTTGTCCTCGGCGAACGTCTTGCGGATATTTTCAGCCTCAATCAGGATCATGCCCCTCCGTGCAAAACCTTAAGCGCTGCAGCCGGCTAGCATCGCCGCGCCCAAAGCGCCGGTCATTTGGGGGTCTTCCGCCGTCAGAATCGGTTGCTGCAAGGTCTCCTCCATAAGCCGTTGCATGCAGCGGTTTTTGGCCACACCGCCTGAAAAGACCACCGGTCCTTCGATCGAGACCCTCCGCAGCATCCCTGCCGCGCGCCGGACCACGGACTTATGCAGTCCCAAAGCGATGTTGCGCCGGTCTTCACCCCGGGCCACCAAAGAAGTGACCTCGGACTCGGCGAACACCGTGCACATGCTGTTGACCTGGATGTCCTTCTCGGCCTGAAGTGCCTGGGATGCAAATTGTTCCAGGCTAAATCCCAGCGACTTCGCCATGATCTCCAAAAACTTGCCGGTGCCGGCGGCACAGCGGTCGTTCATTTCGAACTTGACGACTTTGCCCGCAGCGTTCATCGCAATGGCTTTACTGTCCTGACCGCCGATGTCCATCACGGTGGCGACCTCTGGAAAGAAAAACCGCGCGCCTGCGGCATGGGCCTTGATCTCCGTCACGGTGGGAGCATCGAAGTCCACTTCGAACTGGCCGCGGCCGTAACCCGTGGCGAGAATGCGGTCGTAAGCCAAACCCTGCAGCAGCTTGCGGGCTGCGGCCATGGGATTATAGCCGGTGTCGACCTGGCGGTGCTCTCCGATAGTTCCGTTTTCGACTACTACCAGCTTGATGGCCCGGGAGCCGATATCAATGCCTGCGCAACGCATAGAGAATGTACCGAATCCATTTTATTTCAGCATTTCGATGAAAGCTTCGACCCTGGTTTTCAGCTGACCGACGTCTTCCATGCCGTAGTCGGTTTCGATCCTCAGAGTCGGGATATTCCGGTCTTCAAGCGCTTTTGCGACCGGAATCGCCTCCATCAGATAGGGCTGGCAGAACTGCAGTCCGTAGTGGATAACGCCGTCGGCCTTATAGGCTTTCACCATCTCCTCGACATGCTTGAGCCGATCGGGGTTCGGGGTGAAGATGGCGCAGTCGACCTGGAAATAGCGGTCGATGATGGCCTCCATGAGTTCGTCCAGCGTGTTGCCGGAGGCATTCACCAGGTTGCGGGTGCCACGTTCGCCTACGCAGGACTCCTCGCCGACAATGACGGCGCCCGAGGTTTCGACGATCCAGGGCAGTTTCCAGTTGGGTACTGCCATGGGGCAGCCGGACATCAGGATGCGCGGGGTGCCGGCAGGAAACACACCCTGCTTTTGCTCTACGCGCTTCTCCAACTCATCGCAGATTTTATTGACCGAATCCGTGAAGCGCTGCGGGTTGTCGTAGAAAAATACCTGATTGGCCAGGAGTGCATCCAGGCCCGAAATCGGTGCCGGGTCGGCCTGACGCAGCTTGGAAAGACGGTGAATGGCCTTTCGCTTGTTGTTGACGATCTCGATGGCCTGTTTGAGGCGTGCGCCGTCGATGGTGACACCGGTCAGCTTCTCAATGGCCTCCTTGAAGCGCCGGTATTCGGATTTGAGCAGAGCCCGGCCTTGGGCCGACTTCATTTGCGGGATGTCCATCACGTAAAGGTTGGAAACAAGGGAACCCAGCGACTCGTAAGCCTTCTTCTTCCCGTCGCATGTATTTTCTCCGACGATCATGTCAGAGGCTTCGAGATAAGGGCACACTTTCCCCAGCTTGAAGCCGAAGGTGGACTTGATCAGCGCGCAGGTGTTGCGGGGTAGGATTTTCTCCACCTCTTCCATGGCGAAATCCGCGCCCGCGCAGAGGCCGACCATCGTGGCATTGCCTGCGAGCGCGATCTCCTCCGGGACAAACACGCAATATGTGCCGATCACTTTGCGGCCGGTTTTCTTTTCATCCAGCAGTTCCCTGATTCGAAGACCGTGAACCTCGCTCATGACAAAATCGAAATACTGCATCCCTGCCGGGCGGTTTTTCTGCGCCAGGTAGATGTCCTGGTAGAATTTTCCAAGAACGCCCAGAAGCGCGTCGTGAGCGACCAGATCAAGCCCCAGGTTCTGCCACATGCTGCGATAGTCTTCACTCATGATGCCCTCCTAAAAGTAGCGGTTTGCAGTTTGCCATCACTCAATTTTGTCTCGGTTTCATATGGCCATGCATCCATGGATGGCTCCGGCGCAATTCCGAGAACATCCCGGCAAATGAAGAATATATCCGATACAAGGCTTATCGCGCGGCAGGCGGGATCGGCACCCACTGCATCCCGGCTGTTTCCGGAGACAAGATTTACCTGCCGGATACCCTCGAAGAGAACGGACAGGGCCATGGGGAAGTTGAAGTCTTTTCCCATGGCGTTGCAGAAGCGGGTCCATAAGGCGCCTCGGTTGATTCCAAGCTCGCCTGATTCAGCGTCTGACCATGCGCTGCGAAAAAGGAAACGGTAAAGTTTCGACAGGCGGGCGGATGCTTCATGCAAGGCCGGATGGGTCACTTCCATCGGATGCCGATAATGCTTCGTCAGCAGAAACAGGCGCAGTGCCTCCGGCCGGTGGATTTCAAGGAGGCCATGAAGATTAAGGGCATTTCCAAGGGACTTGGACATCTTCTCGCCGGCGATGTAGACAAGGCCGTTATGCATCCAATAATTGGCAGGAGTTTTCCCGAAAAGGCTCTCCGACTGCGCGATTTCATTTTCATGATGCGGGAAGACAAGATCGGCACCGCCGCCGTGGATGTCGTAGTTCTCCCCCAGCAAGCGTGAACTCATGGCCGAACATTCGATATGCCAACCGGGACGTCCAGACCCCCAGGGGCTCGCCCATGAAGGCTCTTCCGGTTTGGCCTCTTTCCATAAGGCAAAATCGGCCGGGTGCCGTTTGCCCTGCTCCACGGAGAAGTTCGAGGAAATAGATGGGACCGTGCGGCGTGAAAGCCTTCCGTAATTTTTGAAAGATTCAACCGCGAAGTAAACATTGCCGCGGGACTGATAGGCATGATCGCGTTGGATCAGTTTCGAAATGAAATCTCGCATGTGGAGGATGTGGTCAGTGGCTTTGGGCTCAGCGTCGGGTGCGGCGACATTCAAGCGCCGCATGGCTTCATGATATCGATTGGCGTAGTGCCCGCCCAATGTCTTAAAATCCCGGTTTTGTTGGCGGGCTTTTTCGATGATTTTATCGTCTATGTCGGTGAGGTTGCGAACATACGTAACGGCATGCCCTTGCGCCTTGAGGTAACGGGTTATCACATCGAACACCACGGCGGGGCGGGCGTGTCCCAGATGCGGATCGTCGTAGACGGTGGGGCCGCAAACGTAGATGCTTACTTTTCCCGGTGAGATGAGTTCCAGCGGCTCCTCTTTCCGGGTCAGTGTATTGTAAACGTGAATGCCCATCAGGCGAGGCTCTTCATGAGGTAGTGTTTGTCTTCCCGCCGCACGGTGAAGCCGGTTTTATCCAGGTGATCCAAAACATGGGTGCCGCCCGATCTCCCATAGCCCAGCACTTCCTTACAGTCGTTGACGGTGATGAACCCTTTTGACGTTGCGGTCCGTGTTACGCGCCTCTTGATTTCATCCAGGGCTTCAATGGATAAAAACCGCTGATCGTTCAACCGCACCATTTTGTCTTGTGAAAAAAGATAATTGAGCAACTGCTGGATATCCTCTTTCTTGAACTTCGGCCGGTGCAGTTTCCAGAAAGTGTCCGCGCTGAAGGGGGTGACTCCGGAGCTTTGTGCATATTCCAGCAGTTGTGAAATCAGGGATTCACGATGCGCATCAAGTGATTTTTCGGTAAGGGGAGTGTGGTAACCGCCATGGAGCCGAATCAGCTTGTTCTCCGCGCAAAGCTCATCGGCAACAATTTGCAGCAGAACAATCGCAACCCGATTTTCCAGGCGCTCTGCCGCTTCTGAAATTAGAATGGTCTTTTTCAGAGGATCTTTCTTGAATGTCTCCTCCACAACGGCCAGAAATCCGGTTTTGATCGCGGCCACATGGGTCTTCTTTATGGCGCCGTAACCCTTGATGTAGATAAATTCACCTTTTTGTACCTTGGAACTGATCAGCGACTCGAACTCAGAATGCGGCAGACCTGTTTTTATGGATAAATCCCTTGCGGTGATCAGGTACCCCGTGGAATGGGCGAACACTGTTTCAACGTATGCGCCAACATCCGCCAGTCGGAGAGCTGTCAAAAGCGGAAGGAGCGAACCGGATTTTGATATTCGATATTTCTCTTGCGCCGCCTCCAGCACTCGGCCGCCGGCGATCACCGTGTTGATGTTTAGCGGCGAAACAACGAATGCTTCCTGCGGCGTAGCGGCAACCGGCCTCATCAGCCGAATTTGGGCAAGACCGGTTTCTCCCGGATCAAGCCGGTCCCCACCCATCAGGATGATCATGGCATTGGTTATGGATGTGCCGAGGTAGATTTTAACTTTCTGGCGGTTTTTGAGGCCCCTTTTGGCTTTTTCTAAAACGTGGATATCCGCATTCAGCATATTAACAGGAGGGATCGCGCTAGGCGTCACGAGTGCCATCCCTCGAGCAATTTCATTGATGGGAACCCGGTGGAGATTGATTCCGACTCTCTGACCTGCAACGGCTTTGGAAATCGCGGCTCCGTGTGTTTCCAATGATCGGGCACGAATCTTGTTGCCGGAAGGCAAAAGCTCTATTACGTCATCGCACTGGATGCACCCGGAGGATACGGTGCCACTCACCACGGTGCCGTGACCGACGAGCGTTCGCACTTGGTCGATCCATAGCCTGAAAGGTGGGTCGGATTTCTTTGTCGGAAGCTCGATGAGAGCGGCATCGATGCCCTGAATAATGTCGGTTGAAAGCTTCGGGTTCATTGTGGTGAACTTGAAAAAGGGGCGATTATCAAGAAATGTCCCACTCAGCAGTTCGCGCACTTCGAGCTCTGCCAACTCAACCGTATCTTGGTCCACCAGATCCGTTTTGCTCAATACGACAAATCCGGATGTCGCCTTGAAAAATTTGAGTATCTCAAGATGCTCTCGCGTTTGCGGCATGACGCCGTCATCGGCGGCAACGACCAGAACACCCAAATCGACGCTGTTGAGTCCCCGGATGGTGTTTTTTAGAAAATCGGTGTGCCCGGGAACATCGATTACTGCGACTTGCCTGCCGGAGGGCAGATTGAGGGGTGCCACACCCGCTTCGATTGACATTCCACGCAGTTTTTCCTCGGGTTTTCGATCGGTGTCGACACCGGTTAAACAGCGTACCAGCGACGTTTTGCCGTGATCGACATGGCCGGCAAAACCGATTGTGTAATGGCTTTCCATATCGAACCGATGGCCAATCCTTTTGGAAGGGGCAAGGGGAATCGAACCTCCTCCACGTTGTTAAGACGAGGCCGACGGTTTTGAAGACCGCGGGGTGCCCAGCACCATTGCCCCTTTATATCTGTTGGGACCGATTTGGATTCAGGCAGAGGTGATTTGGAGATGTGGTGATTAACAGGGAAGGAAAGCGGGAACCTCGGCCTGATCCTGCGCGAAGCTCACCCGGATCGCGTCCAGGCAATTCACTCAGGTAAAGCCAGGGTATAAATCAACGATGGCCATCTTGTGGCTTTTGATGGAAGCAGTGAACAACATTAGATGAAGGGCCATTCTTCCGATGTTAGATCCGGCAACCCGTGCGCCGGAGTGAATTCTTGAAAAACCCGCTGACTACCGAATCGCGGGCATTTAAATAATCAATATCCGCATGCTGTTTCACTTCCGGTCGATGTTCCATGATCAGCGATGCGGCCATGGCGGCGGCTTCGGCGGTCTGCTGCGCGCACCGATCGAAAACCGGAACGGGATCGCCTTGATCTTTCCTGGATAGGATCCGGCAACATGAGGCGCCGAATCGCAGTTTGAAGCGTTTCATCAAAATACCCGACGCAACTTGAACGGGTTTTCGGCGCCCTACAGGGTTGGACGATCCGAGGAAGAGCCCCACAGCCAAGAGTGCCCCCGCCAGAGCCCCGCAAAGGCATCCGTTTTTCCCGACGCCTTCCGCAAACGGTGCCGCAAGGGCAGAAGCTTGGTTTTCCGTGAGCCCTCCGCCCAGCACATTGTTCAACACAACCAAGACCGCCTCCGAGCAGTACATCTGCCGGCTGCGAAAAAGGTTTTGCGCCCGCTCGCCGATGAATACGGGCACATCGACCGGCGTTATGACCGAATCATTCACCCCTGAAAACCTCTATTTAACGTCCGCCGTCGGGTACTTCGCTCCTTTCCAGGCGAAGATCCCACCCGGGTATCGATACACGTTGGTGTAGCCGTTCTTGACCGCCCAGACGGCCCCGTTGTGGCTGCGGGTGCACTTGACGAATCCGCAGTAGATCACGATCAGCTTATTTTTGTCGGGCCCCAGGATCTGTACGAAATCCTGCTCGCTCTTGCCGGCGGTCTCCTTAACGTCCCAGGTTTTCATGTCCGGAATGGGGAAGAGGAACTGCTTGGCGCCGGGGATGTGTTCCTTCTTGTAGCTGTCCTCGTAAGGCATCGTGTCGACGATCAGCATCTCCTTCCTGGCATCGATCCAGCCCTTCAGTTCTTCGGTGCCGACCAGCTTGTAGCCACCGGCCTTGGTCTGGTTGTAAAGGCCGATGCTGATCTTCTCCCAGTTGAATTCCTCTTCGAACTTATCCGCGGCCATAACGACACCGGCGCCAATGAAAACGAAAACGCACAGAATGAGACCGGATTTAGCCCAATTCCCCATCTTCAATTCTCCTCTCAGCATGCATTGAAGTAACTGTGACAGTTTGCCGAACCGGCAGACCGGAAGCGGCGCCATCCATAGAGATAAACGATCCCGGTCGCCATCACGAGGTCGCGGTAGAGTGCTTCCCAAAGGCCGTGATAGGCCCGGGACTCGATGTCCTCCGGGCCGAAGCAGCCGCAGTCCACATCGAGGCCCATCCGAATGCCATAAATCAGTATGGTTATAAAAATCGCCATGAGCCCGGAAACCGCGGCAAGCGATCCGCGGATATCGGCCATCAAACCGATCGCCGCCAGCACTTCAAGCAACGGCAGCCCGACCGCAACCGGCATCAACAAGGGATCGGCAACGATGCCGTAGGCGTCGATCAGGGCGGCAAATGCCTGGGGGTCCGCAAGTTTGGTCGCGCCGGCATACAGAAATATAAACGACAGCAGCCAGCGGATGAGTCGATAGGTCCAAATCGATGTCAATGTGTTGACCATAGCCGTAGCTTTTCGAGATAGAAGGCCATGCCAATGAAATTAATTGGCGCACTTTTATTATTGTTTAAATGCATATGTCAAATAGATAATCTAAATCGATTGGGGGTGGCCGATTGACACTGCAAATGCGGATTGGGAAATGGCTCGACCCAAGACCCTGGTTTATTTAAGCCACACAAGGACAGGCCAGATGGGGTGCTGGATCTTAAAAGCAATTCGACGCATGTGAATCGAAAGCATTGTATAAGCAGAAGTCTGAAACCCGAATGCCTGGATAATCTTGCGTACGACCTTATTTAATTTGAGAAAATTGAGGCCATAAACAGGGCCGGCACCACGATTCTGCCAATAGAACAGAACGAACGTCGAACGCTGACCATCGCTGACCGTGGCTGCGTGATGGAACTGAGACAGATCCGTTACGAAGGGAGGGGCAGCGGTCTGGGCGGAGCCCGCGGACGTTCAACCCATGCCCTTGCGGTGGCGGTATCTCCAGGCGGGATAGGCGATCGCCAGCATGTAGGCCAAGAGCGGCAGTCCAGCCTGCACCAGCGCGTAGATGCCGGTGACCCGCGCGTCGCTCCCGCTGGAGAGTGTTACGGCTTCCACCGTCAGCGTGGTGAAACGCCCTCCGCCGGCAAAGATCGTCGGCAGGTACTGCCCCACGCTGACGGCGAACCCGATGGCCAGCGCGAAGAGCGCGGGCCTGCCCATCAGCGGCAGCTCGATTCGCAGGAAGGTTCTGAGCGGCGAGCCGGTGAGCGCGAGAGCCGAGTTCCGGTAGCGCAGGTCGAAGGACCGCCAGGGGTCCGCCAGCGACAGGAATACGTACGGGAAGACAAACAGCAGGTGGCTCCAGATCAGGGCGATCCAGGTGCCGTCAAGGCCCATCCGCACCAGCAGCATCTGGGCTCCGAACAGAAAGGCGATTTGCGGGACGAGCAGCGGCGTGTACAGCAGCCACAGCGCGCGCGCAGCGGACCCTAAACCGTTGACCCGTTCGTTTTGCAGGCAGCCGAGCGAGAGCACCATGGCCAGGAGGGCCGCGGCCAGGCCGGTTGCCAGGGTCGTGCCCCCGGGGCCGGCCAGGTCCGCCGCGTGCCGTTCCCAGTGGGACAGCGTCCAGGCGGCCGGGAGAGCGCGCGGGTAGAACCACGTTTGCGTGAAAGACCAGACCGCCAGGGACAGCGTGCCCAGGATCGAAAGGGCCACCATCGTCGCCATCACCGCCGTCCACATTGCGCGCAGCCCAGCCCCTGTTTTATGCGTGCCGCCTGCGGTAAGCCAGCGCCGGGTCAGCATCGGGAATCCGAGTTCCCCCGCGCGCCACACGCCGAGCATTGCGACCACCAGCAGCAACTGCAGGCAGGCCCCGGCGCAGGCCGGAAAGACCACGGCGAGGTCCCGGTCGGTGAACATGCGGAAGACCAGCGTGCTGAGCGGCGGCGGGTTGGTCGGCGCCAGCACGACGGCCACGTCCACCACCGACATGGAAAAGGCCAGCACCGCGTAGACCGGCAGACGGATCTGCGGATAGATTTGCGGCAGAACCGTCTTGAGCCAGGCCGCGGCGGGCGGATACCCGAGCGAGCGCGCCGCAACCAGCGTTTCCCCCGAACGGATCTGATTGAGGGCGGACAGGGTCATGAACATCAGGTAAGGCACTTCCTTGAGCAGCAGCCCGAGGACGAACGACAGCCCGCCCGCATCATGCACGATGGCCAGGTCGGGCGGCCGCTGCCAGCCCGTCAGCCCCGGGGAAACCAGCCGGCTGGCCCATCCGGCCGGGGCGATGAGAAACGCCAAGCCGATGGCGACCGCGACATGGGGGGTGGCCAGCAGCGGCGAGAGGATGACCTGGGCCCGCCGGAACAGGCGGGTGTTGTGCATCGCGCTGCAAAAGCCGATGACGATCGCCAGTGCGAGAAGCGTTGCGAGCAAACCGCTCTGGACCGTCAGGTGCACCGACGTCCAGAACCCCGGGGTGGCGAGCAGGCGCTGCCAGGGGGCGCCGCCGACCTGATGCCCGCCGAGAGCGGGCAGATAGCCGAAGGCGGGCAGGGCGGTGGCTACCATCCCGGCAGCCACCGGCGCGAGGAACACCGCCAGGGTGACGACGGGGAAGAGCCGCAGCACGGAATCCCCTGCGGACCGCGGGGATGTCACTTGGCGTAGCGGCGTTCCCATTCGTCAACGATGCGGTTCATCCAGGACGGGTGCGGCTCGAGCAACGGCCGGCCCAGTTCGGCGGCGCTTAGCGTGGCCACCCCCCGGGGCAGGTCCTCGAAGCGTTTGCGGTCCGCGGGCGTCAGGCGGTTCAGGTCGAGGACGGTAAAATTGCCCATGCTGTTCGGATGCATGGCGTGGGCCTGGGATTCGGGCGAAAGCAGGAAGTTCGCCACCGCCATAGCGCCTTCCTTGTGCGCCGCATTGGTGGGGATGGCCACGAAGCTGGTGTTGCCGATGGTGCCTTTCTCCAGCACGAAGGTCCGCACACTGTCCGGCAGGATGCCCTTGCCGATGGCGGTGGAGGCCTCGTTGGGGTTGAAGGAGATCATGATGTCGATCTCGCCGTCCGCCAGAAGCTGGCGCATGGCGGGGCCGGTCTCCGGGAACTGCTCGCCTTTGCGCCACATGGTGGGCTTGAGCTGTTCGTACCAGCGCCAGAGCGGCGCCGTCACGGCGATGAAGCTGGCCTCGGTAGCCGGCTCCAGCAGCACCTTCGGGTCGTCGGCCAGCTCATGCAGAGCCTGCTTTAGGAAGGTGGACCCGAGAAAGTTGCGGATCCGCGGATGCGTGATGCGGCCGGGGTTCCGGCGGGCCCAGTCGAGCATCGCCGGAATCGAGCGCGGTGGATTCTGCAAACGGGCGGAGTCATAGGCATAGACGATTTGCGCCATCCGCCAGGGCGACTCCAGGCCGTCCACCGGCACGGTGAAGTCGATGACGGTGGTGGGTTTGCCGGCCGTGTCCACCAGGGACGTGTTGGGCAGCCGCTGGGTGAAGGGCCCGAAGAGCAGCTTCTGCTCCTTCATCGCGAGGAAGTTCTCCCCGTTGATCCAGATCAAATCGACCGACCCGCCCGTGTGCCGGCCGGCGGCCATTTCGGCGATTACTCTGGCAACGGCCTCCGAGGTGAGCGTGATTTTCACGTGCTTGAGTTCGATGCCGTGCGCTTCGCGCACGCGCTGCCCGACCCAGGCGATGAAAGCATTGGTGTTCTCGTCGCCGGCCCAGGCATTAAAATAGACGGTCTGACCCCTGGCTTTTTCAAGGACACCCGGCCAGGAATCAGGAATTTCCTGGGACTGGGCCGTGGCCCACCCCAGAAAAACAATGGTGGCGAGCAAGCGTTTCATCCGCTGCGCTCCTTTCGGTTTAGCCAAGGCGTTGAAAAACGATGCGGCTGGCCGTGATCCGTCGTTGCGCGGCTGCCGCCGAGCCGCGGCGGCCTCATGGGTGACGCGGTTTCGCAGCGGGGCGGATCCGAGATAAAGCCGATCGTGCCGCTGCGAACGGCTCAACGGGCGGCCCGGCCGCGGGCCTGCCCACGCGCAGCACCGGGCCGCCGGCCGCCTGCGCGTCTTCGGCGGCGTGGGTCACCAGGAGCGTGGGGAGTTCCTGCGCGTGCACGTGACCGAAGACGAACTGGCGGATGGTAGTCTGAAGATCCTCGTCGAGTTTGGAAAACGGTTCGTCCAGCAGAACGGCCCGCGGCCGCGCCAAGAGGGTGCGCATCAGAGCGACGCGCGCCCGCTGTCCGCCGGACAAGGTTGCCGGGTCGCGCTCCTCATAGCCGGCCAGGTCGGCTTCGGCCAGGGCCTGCCGCATCAACTCCCGTCGCTCCCGGCGGCTGCGCACCGCCCGCGGGATGGCGAAGAGCAGGTTTTCACCGACCGTCATGTGCGGAAACAGCAGGTCGTCCTGAAACAGGATGCCGATCTGCCGCTCTTCGATGGGAAGCCGCGTCACGTCGATCCCGTTGACCCAAATCTCCCCCGTTGCCTGAAAGGCGCGGTCCAGGGTCCCGCACAGGTAGGCCAGCAGACTCGATTTGCCGGAGCCGCTCGGGCCCATGATCGTGACCACCTCGCCGGGGCGCACGGCCAGGGAGGTTTCGGGAATGAGTTCGATTCCGTTCAACACGATGCGCACACGCGTGAGCAGCAGGCCTCGTGGGGGTACCGTTCGTAGGTGGTCCATCACGGGCGCCTCCCGCGCTCCTGGCGCTCCCGTTTGAGGCGCCCCAGCACGGGGCCGAGAAAACGCTCATGCATGCGGTCGCAGCCGATGCAGGGGTTGAGAAAGGTGCGGCCCTTGGGGTCGGTGATCCGGCAAAGGTCGATGAATTCATTCAGCCCCACGCCGTGGGCGAAACCCATCCGTTCCGGGTGCCCGCCGGTGATGGCCTCGAACTCCGGCCTCCCGGCCAGGCTTTCAAGGATGTCCAGCAGCGGCTCCTCGCACAGGTTGCCGTAAGGCAGCCGGGTCTTGCGGCAGCAGGGATAGAGGTTGCCGTCCGGGTCGATGGCGACCTCCGAGCCGCTGAAGCCCACGTTGAGGAAGTTAAGGCCGCCGGACCAGTTGTTGCAGAAGTTATCCCGGTAGCGGGCGGAGGACAGGCCGCCCGTCCAGGCCCGGCCGCTCGGCCATAGCTTACCGATCCAGGCGTCCGGCGTGGCGCCGAAGAAGCTGTAGACCGGGCCTTCTTCGTCGATCCACCTGCGGGTGGCCGCCTGCAGGCCGGAGCGGCGCATGCCGGTGGCTTCGAACAGGCTTGTCAGCCGCTCCTGGTGCCGCGCCTTGCCCGCGCCGGTGACGGCGGCGTGGAAATCGTCGATGGAGGAGACCGAGATCATCCAGACGTTGCGGGCCAGGAGTTCCTTGATGATGCCCGGGGTGAGGAGATCCCCCGTCGTCTGGATCACCAGGCGCACCCCTCCGCAATCGCGATAACGGCTTTCGAGCATCTCCAGGAGCGGGTACAAGACCCGGGTGCGCACGGGTTCCAGCAGCACTTCACCGCCGGACAGGATGATGCGGCCGGGCTTGCGCCGGAAGCTGCCGTCATCCTGCTGGTCCTCCAGGTCGGTGACCATCAGAGTCCGCGGGAGGTTGCCGACGATCTGCGCAAACACCGCGCTGCTTTTCTCCGTCAGGGCCTGCACTTCGGGTTCGGAGTAGGGCCTGAACCGCTCGTCATAGCAGTGGGGACAGGCGCGGCGGCACACCCACGATATAACGTAGTAGATCGATTCGAGCATCGGCTACTCAAGCCCTCCCATGCTGCTGATCAGGCCGCCGTCGACATAGAGGGTCTGGCCGGTGATGTAGTCCGATGCCGGCGCGGCCAGGAAAACCGCGGCAGCACCGATGTCCTCCGGTGTTCCCCAGCGGCCCAGGGGCGTGCGCCTTGCAACCGTCTGCGCGAATGCCGGGTCCGACCACAGGGCCCGGGTCAGGTCGGTGCGCGTGAATCCGGGGCCGATGGCGTTGACGTGAATGCGATGCGGCGCCCACTCCACCGCCAGGGCCTTGGTGAGCTGGCGGATGCCGCCCTTGGTCATGGCATAGGCCGCGGCGCCCGACCGCGCGGTTTCAGCCATGACGGAGGAGACATTGATGATCTTGCCGGGCGTTGCGCTCTGGATGTGCGCTCGGGCAAATGCCTGGCTCAGGGCGAAGACGGCCGAGAGGTTCAGCTCCAGGATGCTCTGCAAGTCCTGCGGGCTGATGGTTTCGGCGGCGCCCCGGACGATCCCGCCGGCGTTGTTCACCAGGAGATCGATCCCTCCGGTTTCGACGGCGATCCGCTCGTAAAACGCCGGGATGTCCTCGACCCGCCGCATGTCGAAGGGGGTGACCCGTATGTTTCGGCCCGTGGTCGCAAGCCCGCGGCGAGCCTGCTCCAGGGTCGCGGCATCCCGCGCCGCCAAGACGATGTCCGCGCCGGCCTCGGCCATGGCCAGGGCGATGCCGAGCCCGATCCCCCGGCTGCCGCCGGTGACCAGTGCCGTCTGGCCGTCCAACCGGAATTTTTCCATCATGGTCCGTCTCTCCATTTACCCAGGAAGCCATCTGGAATTAGAATCGTTGGATGCGCATGCGGCTGTGCGTATGGGGTATATCAATGGACTGGTTCTGTCAAGCCGGCTGCGCCCGCGGGTGCCGCGGGCGAAAAAGCAGTTGCGCGCTGTTTGAATTCTGTGTACTAACGTGACTTGCGAGGCCACCGTCACGGCTTCGGCGACGAGCGCACGGACGTGCCGAGGCGACAGGTGAACCGCAAACTGAGCAATAAGGGCAGCCCCCATGATTGAGGAAAGCCAGGCCGGTCGGAAACTCCGGGACCTGAAGCGCCGATTGAAGCAGGAAAACCCCGTCCTCGAACATGTCGTCGACCGCTTCCAGGATTTGGACCGCATCAGCCGCCGGCTCGGCTTTTTCGACCGGCGCGAGTCCTATGCCAACCGCACGTCCTGGTGGCCGCTCGTTTCGGTGCTGGGGGTCTACTCCTCGGGAAAATCCAGCTTCATCAACCACTTCCTCGGCTGCCGGCTGCAGGCCACCGGCAACCAGGCGGTGGATGACAAATTCACGGTCATCTGCTTCACGGACGATAAAAACGTGCGGGTGCTGCCCGGTTTGGCGCTGGATGCCGACCCGCGCTTTCCATTCTACCGCATCAGCCAGGCTATCGACGAGGTGGCGCAGGGGGAGGGCCGCCGCATCGACGCCTACCTCCAGCTCAAGACCTGCCCCAGCGAGCAGCTGCGCGGCCGGATCCTGATCGACTCCCCCGGCTTCGACGCTGACGCCCAGCGCTCGTCCACCCTGCGCATCACGGATCACATCATCGACCTGTCGGACCTGGTGCTGGTCTTTTTCGACGCCCGCCACCCGGAGACCGGATCGATGCACGATACCCTGGAGCACCTGGTCCGACGGACCATCCACCGCCGCGACACCAACAAGTTCATCTTCGTTCTCAACCAGATCGACGCGACCCTCAAGGAGGACAACACCGAAGAGGTGTTCGCCTCCTGGCAGCGGGCTCTCGCCCAATCCGGTCTGACGACGGGCTGTTTCTACGCGGTCTGCATCCCGGAGCTGGCGGCCTCCATTGCGGACCCCACCCTGCGCGCGCGGTTCGAAGGCAAGCGGGACGCGGCCTTGAAGGCGATCGCTCACCGCATCGAACACGTGAGCGTGGAGCGGGCCTATCGCATCGTCGGCATCCTGGAACAAAGCGCCCTCATGCTGGAGAACGAGGTCGTGCCCCGCCTGCAGCAGTTTCTCGCCCGGTGGCGCCGGCTGACCCTCTGGGCGGACGGCGCCGTGTTCGGGGCGCTGCTGCTCGCGTTTCTTGCCGGCACCGTGCAGGGCGGGTACTGGGACGGACTGTCCCTGCGGATCCCAGCCTGGGAAAAACTGTCGGGTTACCCCGTGTTCCAGATGGTGCTGCTCGGCGCCGCGGCCGCGGCCGCCGTGTACATCCATTTCGCGATCCGCCGCTGGGCCTCCGAGCGGATCGCGCGCGGCCTGGCGGCCGATATGAACGCCCGTGACACGCAGCCCAACTACCGGCGCGCCTTCCGCAAGAACAGCCGCTGGTTTCGAAGCATCTTCCGGCAGCACCCGGCGGGCTGGGGCCGGCACACCGAGCGCAGCCTGGCCAAGGCTCAGGAAGCAGCCCAGGATTTCGTTCAGCAGCTGAACAACCTGTACGCCAATCCGTCGGGCGAATTGAATGCGTTCCCGGCTGGCACCGAAATCCTGCCGCTCGATGCCCCTTCCTCAACTCCGCGCCGAGACCGTTTATAAAGGTATTCGTCTGCCCGGGCCTTCCTTTTGTTTTTTTCGCATTATTTAAAAATTTTGATTAAATATTGTGGGAATCATGAAAAAATAAAAACAGATTGACATTATCTCCATGTTTTCCTATAAATTTATCCAGTCTAAGAGGCCACACCTCAGTTCGTACGGCCGACGCTGGCTCCGCGACCATACAACCTGAAAGGACAGGTTCGCATAGTGAAAACCCGCTGGCGGACGATCAATCCTGCAGGCGGCAAGCGCGTTGTGGTTACCAAGGAGCTTCCCGGCGCGCGCTGGCATGAGATGCTCGCGGCTGTGGGCTGCCGCGTGGAGGTCTGCGCCGATACCGTGGTGTTGAGCGTTGCCGAGATCCGTGCGGCCATGGGCACCCGTTGCGACGGCGCCATCGGCCAGCTGACCGAGCCGTGGGGGGAAGAGCTGTTCTCCGCTCTCAGGGCGGCCGGCGGCAGGGCCTACAGCAACTACGCCGTCGGATTCGACAACATTGATCTCAAGGCGGCTGCGCGGCACGGCATCCCGGTGGGAAACACGCCGGGGGTGCTGACCGATACAGCCGCCGAAATGGCTGTCGCCCTGACCTTTGCCGCGGCGCGTCGCACGGGGGAATCGGAGCGTTTCCTGCGCGCCGGGCGTTTCGAGGGTTGGCTGCCCACGCTGTTTTTAGGCGAGTTGCTCCGGCAGCAGACGGTGGGCGTCATCGGGGCGGGGCGGATCGGCGACGCCTATGCCCGGATAATGGTCGAGGGCCACAAGATGAACCTGATCTACTACGATCTATACCGCAACGAAGCCCTGGAGCACTATGTCGCCGCATACAGCGCTTTTTTGCAGACGCACGGGCAACCGCCGGTCACCTGCCGGCGGGCCGAGCGCGTAGAGGACCTCCTGCGGGAGGCCGACGTCGTGAGCCTTCACACCGTCTTAGACGACTCCACCCGGCACCTGATCAACGCCGAGCGCCTGGCGCTGATGAAGGACAACGCTCTCGTCGTGAACACGAGCCGCGGGCCGGTGATCGACGAGGCCGCGCTGGTGGCGCACTGCCGCACGCACCCTAATTTTCGGGCCGGGCTGGATGTCTTCGAAAAAGAACCCGAGCTGGCGCCGGGGCTGGCCGATCTCGAGAATGTGGTCATTGTCCCCCACATCGCCTCGGCTAGCAAGTGGACGCGGGAGGGCATGGCCACCCTGGCGGCCTGCAATGTGGCTGGCACGCTCCTGAAGCAGCCGGCCTGGAACCGGCCGGATGTCATGCCGTTCTTGGGGAGCAACCCGCCCCAGGCATCACCGAGCATTTTGAATGCCACGGAGCTGGGAATCCCGCTCTATAAAGATATACAGAAAGAATAGCTGGAAGCTTGAAGCGGGAAAAACGTCACTGAGTCCTCCAACGTGAAGGATCTGACCATGAAATTCGCGGAGCGTATCTCGAGATTGGGAACCGAGACGGCCTTTGCGGTCTCCGCCGAGGCGGCGGCCTATGGCGCCCAGGGCCACACGGTTTATCCGTTTCACCTCGGGGACATGAACATCCCCACCCCGGAAAACGTGATGGAGGCCGCGGTTCGGGCCATGAAAGACGGCAAAACCGGATACTGTCCGAACGCCGGCATTCCTAAACTGCGCGAGGTGCTGGCGGCGGATGTGAGCGCCTCGCGCGGGGTGCGCTACGGCATGGAGAATGTGGCCATCCAGCCCGGCGGTAAACCCACCATCGGTAAGTTTTTCCAGGCACTGATGAACCCCGGCGACGAGGTGCTCTACCCGTCCCCGGGCTACCCGATCTACGAATCCCAGATCGAGTTTCTCGGCGGGATCCCCAAACCCTACCGCTACCTGGAAGGCGAGCGCACCTTCACGATCGACTTCGACATGTTGAAGCGGCAGATCACGCCGCGCACGCGGTTGCTCGTGCTGAACGATCTGCAGAACCCTACCGGCGCCGAGTGCTCATCGGCCGAGCGCGAAGCCATGGCCGAGCTGGTCCTGAAGCACGATCTCTTTGTCCTCTGCGATGAGGCCTACTTCGACATCCGCTACGAGGGCCACAGCGCATCGTTCGTGTCGCTGCCCGGCATGGCCGAGCGCTGCGTGATCCTCTACACGTTCTCGAAAAAATTCGCCATGACCGGCTGGCGCCTGGGGGCGTCCATCGGCCCGAAGCCGGTCATCGACATCATTGCCAAGCTCAACGTCAACGACGAGTCCTGCGCCAACCACTTCATCCAGTACGGCGCGATCGAGGGGCTCACAGGCGACCCGCGCGGCCCGCGGCAGATTCTGCGGACGCTCCAGGAGCGCCGCGACGCCGCCGTGGACCTGCTGAACAGCGTCAAAGGGGTGCGCTGCCAGCGGCCGAACGCCACCTTTTACCTGTTCCCCAACATCACGGACGCCATGCGGCGCAAAGGCTTCTACGACTACGAGGATTTCCGGCGGGCGCTGCTGCACGCAACCGGTGTTTCGGTCTGCTCGCGGATTCATTTCGGACGGCCGCTGCCGGGCGAAACCGAGTTCTACATCCGGCTGGCGTACTCCGGCATTCACCTGCCGGCCATCCGAGAGGGGTTGGGCAAATTCAAAGCGTTCATGCAGAACTGAAACGCCCGGTCGCTGCGTCACCGTCCGCTGTTCGACGCTCGACAACAGGGTGACGGAGTCCTCGCGTCTGACCAGCGCCTGAGCAGCCGGGCAACACCGCGCCAGACAGGTGAAAAATGTGGCGCACCGCTACCCGTGATACGGCATCGGTTCGGCATGCCCTGCTTTTTCCTTATAACCGGCTTTCATCAATAACATGATTTTAATTAGTTTGACTTATACCTGGCGGGAAAACTATAATTTTATTCTAGGGTTCTTCTGAATTTTAGACGCCAAAGGGATACGCTATTGCTTGTAAGCCGGGCGTCGGCGTGAAGTGGGGTAAAGATCGAGAAGGAGCGCGCACGCGTTGATAACCTAACATAATTGAAGGAAAGGAAGAGGGTATGTCCGAGATCATGGAGTATGTCAAAAGCCGAGATCCGCACGAGAAGGAGTTTCATCAGGCGGTAGGCGAGGTGATGGATT
>JACRCN010000032.1 GCA_016219005.1 Deltaproteobacteria bacterium | reverse complement strand
TTAAAAAAAACTTCTGGCTTGAGCCTGCCTCAGACTCGCCGGAGAATGCAGTCTGCGTTGATCCGCCTTAGCGGATGCTGCCCCTGGTGCCGGACGCGGTTCAATTACGCCGATAGCTCTTAATTACTTAACCTTGTATTAATAACAGGTTGTTGAAAAACCGCGCCTGAGGCCAGGAACCGGCGTTGTGCGGCTTTTGTAAACGCTCACATATTATGAATTAGGCTGCGCTTTCCAAGACGCCGCCCGCCTTGGCTGACGGCCTGATGCTTGTTTTTCAACACCCTGTTTAGAACATCGGGAGGAAAAATTCCATGAGCCGGCGCCGGGAACCAAAAAGAGTCCGGCAGGAGGGTTATGGGAGGGTCAGTGACGCTATTGCCAACGGGGTCAGCAGCAGCGGCTGGCAGGGGAGCTGAATGGGTAGCCGGAGCTCTTCGTCAAAGACGGCGTCCACCCCGGGCAGGCAGCACGTGCCGCCCGTGAGCACGAGGCGCTCCACGCGGTGGCCTTTGATGTGACCGGCCACGATATCGCACATCCGCTGGAGCGTGGGCCGCGCCAATTTGAGGATGTCGTATTGATCGTACCGGCGCTTGCGCTCCTCGGCTTCCTGGAAGGAGATGCCGTAATGGCCGGCGATGACGAGCGAGATGTGGCGACCGCCGGTCGGCTGGTCGCCGCTGAAGACAACTTTGCCCTTGCGGACCACGGCCGTTCCGGTGGTCCCTCCGCCGACGTCCACCACAGCCGTCCGATCGAGTTCGAGCAGGTTGGCGACGCAGGTGGGCTCGTCCTGCACGGCGGTCACCTCGAGCCCGACTCTCTCCAGGATGTAGGTGGACAAGCGCGGGTCTGTGCCCGGCGGGTAGGATGTGGCCGCCCCGGCAAATTCAACCCCGAGTTTTTCCTGTGCCGTGCCGATCAGCCGCTGCACGATGTCCACCGCGCCGGCGTAATCCACCACGACCCCGTCCCGCACCACTTCCGCCCATTCCAAGAAACACGCCGCGGGCGACCCCGCGGCGTTCAGAACCATCACAACGATGTCGGCCGTCCCCAGGTCGATGCCCACGTGAAAAGGCCCGCGGCCCGGCGCCGGGTCTGCGTTGTTCAGCAGCTGCGCGGCCAGTTCGAGTCGCTGATTCGCGGTCTCCCAGGTAATCGCCATCTGTTCAGAAGTGGGCTGCGGCGCGCGGCGCCGTCCTGTCGGTAACGAAGGGCCCTTGTGGGAGCGGATTCCAGCAACGATAACACCGCGGCAAGATGCCGCTCCCACGGGAAAGACCCCGGCTGCTGCGCCTTCCCATCCGGCGGTGGAATGAGCCGCTGATAGACGATGGGGGACGCCTGAAAAAAACGATTCTCCCGGATGACTTTGCAGGAAACCCGGGATCGAGGCGCGCAAATCTCGCGGCGCGAGGTGTGCTCAGCGTACGCCGCCGCGCCCGCGAGATGCAGCGCAACGCAGAAATTGGGATTCTTACAACGTCATCAAACGATCCTAAAACTGCCCACCAGGGTGCAGCGGCGCAGCCGCACGAAGGTCCGGGCGCTGGTGACGCCTTCACCCGTGGGGGTGGAGATGGTCATAGAGGTCCAGCCCTCGCCGCCGGCGCCGAGCCCGGCGAGGCAGGGACCGTTCTTGACGAAGAGGCTTGTATTCACGCGCCGAGCCATGGCGTCCATGTGGTCGATGTCGCGCGAATGCAGACTTGCGGTGTGCTTGCGGTCCCGCTCCAGACGCATGGCCCAGTCCAGGGCCTCGTTGAAATCCTTCGCCCGCAGCACCGGAACAAGCGGCATCATCTGCTCGATCCGTGCGAAGACGTAATCCACGTCGCGGCCTGCGTCGACGATCATCAGCCGGCAGGTTTCGGGCACGCTGAAGCCTCCGGCTGCGGCCAGTTCGGCCGCGTCCCGGCCCACCCACTTGGGGTTGGGGCGCGGGGAGGGGCCGGGGTAATCCAACATGACGGCCTTGGCGATGGCTTCAGACTGCTCACGCGTGATTTCCACGGCGCCGCAGGCGACCAACTCGCGCTTGAGATCGTTTGCGATGGAATCCACGGCGATGATTTCCTTTTCATCGCAGCAGACGATGTTGTTGTCGAACGAAGCCCCGTCGTAGATGCTGCGCGCCGCGCACGGCAGGTTGGCGGTTTCATCCACCACCACCGGCGGGTTGCCGGCCCCGGCGGCGATCAGCCGTTTGTTCGTCGTCTTGCGCGCGGCTTCCACCACGGCTTCACCGCCGGTGACCACCAGCAGGTTGATGCCGGGGAAGGTGAAGAGCTGCTGAGCCGACTCGATGCTGGGCTGGCGCACGCACGTCATCAGGTTGTTGATGCCGGCCTCCTCGAAGATCGCCTTGTTCATGATCCGGATGGCCTCCTGGGTGACGCGCTTGGCCGACGGGTGCGGGGCGAACACCACGGCATTGCCGCCCGAGATCATGCTGATCGAATTGTTGATGACGGTCGCCGCCGGGTTGGTGGAAGGGGTGACCGAGGCGATGACCCCCCAGGCTGCGTTCTCCACCAGGGTCAGACCGGTGTCGCCCGTCATGGCGCTGGGATAGAGGCTTTCCGGCCCGGGTGTGCGGTCGGCCACCAGCAGATTCTTGCGGACCTTGTCCTCGATCCGGCCCATGCCGGTCTCTTCCACCGCCATCTCGGCCAGCCGCCGGGCGTTGGCCCGGGCCGCGCGGCGGATCACATCCACCACGCGTTCCCGCAGGGCAACGGTGTCCAGGCGCTGGTAGGCCGCCGCCGCGGCCGCCACGGCGTCTTCCAGCCGGTCGAAAACGCCCCACTCGCCCTGCTGGGCGATAGCGACGGTCTGAACCGCCGTAGGCCCGAGTTTTTTCAGTACTTCGCTGACGATCGATTCGATCTCTTCGCGTCGCAGTTGCATCAGAACCCCACTTCCCTGCCGCTATTTGTATTTTCTGTAGATCGCCTCTTTACCGGAGGTGACCTGATCCACGATGCCGATCACACTCAGATCCAGGGGCGGCTTGCCCTCCAGAATCATGCGGGCGGAACTGCCCCGGACCAGAAGCACCAACTCGCCCTCCCCCGCGCCGGTGGTGTCCGCGGCCACCTGGCTCGGCATGGTGATGTTGCCGTGCTCGTCCACGATATCCACCAGCAGAAAGGTAAGGTTCGGCAATCCGGGATCGCGCACCGTGGAAACCACTTGCCCTCTGACTTTGGCGAGTTCCATAGCGATAAACCTCCCGCACAGGCGGTGGCTTGCATGCACACCCCGACCGGAGGACCCGAATCCATGGGCCCGCCCCTCGGGGCGCATGCGAAAGCCGCCGACAGGTTGTCGCGCCTACTTCTTGTTGGCGAGGGGGAAAATCTTCTCCAGGTCGTCGTGCGGACGCGGGATAACGTGCACGGCGATCACTTCGCCCACGCGGCGGGCGGCGGCCGCACCGGCGTCGGTGGCAGCCTTGCAAGCGGCCACGTCGCCGCGGACCAAGGCGGTCACGAAACCGCCCCCGATGCGCTCATAGCCCACCAGCGTCACGCGCGCGGCCTTGACCATAGCATCCGAGGCCTCGATCAATGCGGTCAACCCCTTGGTTTCGATCATTCCTAAAGCGTCTGCCATGTTGTCTCTCCTTGTGTCCCCCGTCAGGGGTGTCGATGCGCCGGATCCCGGCGGGTTGATGTTCAAGATTTACCGCCCCGAGCCTTGGGTGCGGCCTTGTCCTCGGCAGCGGGCCGGGGAGGCATGATCGTGTCGATGTGGCGGGCGACCAGCGCCTCGGTGTCGTCGTCGGGGCGGGCGATCAGGTTGCTGCAAACGAAGTCGCCCACCCGCGCGGCGGCGGCCTTGCCGGCGTCCACGGCGGCCGCACAGGCCGCCAGATCGCCCTCGCAGATAACGCTGATCAGCGCCGCATCCGCGTTGCCGACGGTTTTGATCCTGACCCGGGCCGCCTTGACCATGGCGTCGGCCGCTTCAATCGCCGCCACCAGACCTTGTGTCTCCACAAAACCCATTGCTTCGTGTTCTGCCATGATGACCTCGTCTAAATTGTTCGTTTTCTGAAAAAACCCGATGTTCCGGTTCAACGTTCAAGATTCAGGATTAGTGTAGGTCCGCGTTTCAATGGGCCCCTTGAACCCTTGTCTTCATCACAGGATGTGGCGCAGCACCTGGGGCGAAATCCCCGGGATAACCACCTGACGCACCAGGAGGCCGCCCTCGGCCGCCCCGGCCGCCCCGGCCCCTATCGCCATCGTCACCGCCCCCACGTCCCCGGCGAGCAGGCAGAAGGCCTTGCCGCCGAGGCCCATGGCCAGGCGCACATCGAGCACGTCGACCTCGGCGGCCTTGCTGGCCGCATCCGCCGCCACGACGCACGAGGCCGCGGAGAAGGTTTCGATCACGCCGAGGGCCGCTCCTCCCCGGAAATCCCCCACCGTGCCGGCAATGGCGTTGATGACGTCCATGCTGATGTTGGGGATGATGAAATGGTCGATGATGGCGTCCTTGCCGAATTCCAGCCCGACGTCCACGGAGGCCTGCACCGCCGCCACCTCGCCGTGCACCGCAACCACGAACTTGCCGGGGCAGATGGTTTTCATCATGAACGGCTCGACCAGCGCGGCCTTGACCATGTAGTCGGCACCTTCGATGCCGCCGGCAATGCTGTTGAATTCGATCATCCCTACAGCCTGAAGCTGGCTTTCCATCTCACGTCCCTTTGATTGAAATCGAGCTGCCGACCTCGGTCACGACACCGGCGATGGAGGCGTGCACCCGCGCTCCCAGGGCCCCTTCCGGGATCTCGCCGATGCAGTCCCCCGCCCGAACCGTGTCGCCGACCCGCACCTGGGCGAGCGCCGGCGCGCCGATGTGCTGCCGCAGCGGTATGCGGACCGCTTCGGGCCGGACATCCCCCGCGAATTCCGGGTGCAGGTCCATGTAGGCGAGCAGGTCGAGCTTGATGGCCAGACGCGATATCGGCACCTTTCGGAAGGTGTTCAGGATCGATTGGGATTCGACAACCTCCCGTGGCCCGCTGTACTGCAGCCCCTTCTCCTTGAACTTGGCCTTGAACATGGCGTTGATGCGCCGCGGCGACAGCCGCATGGGGCAGGCGAACATCTCGCACACGCCGCACTCGCTGCACATGGACGCCTGCAGCGCCCCCATGGCGGTGTCCAGCCCTCCGCCAAAGGTGCGCATCACCCGATGGGTTTCGAAGCCGTGCCCGATGTTGTGCCGGGGGCACAAGTCCGTGCAGTACCGGCACTGGATGCAGGCCGCGGCGGCCTGCTTCTGCATGTCGTGCACGGACAGTGTTGCCATCTGGTGCAGGTAATGCCCGCGGGGCAGCACGATCAACCCACCGCCGGTCTTGGTGATCAGCGTCCGGCCCATCTCCTCCGGATCGCTCACGAAGCGGCCCATCATGGGCCCGCCGACGACGTACACCGGGTCGGAGACCGTGGCGCCGCCGCACTGCGCGACCAGAACCGCGGCCGGGGTGCCGATCGGGACCTGCAGCAGGCTGGGACGTGCCACCTCGCCGGTGACCGTGACCACGCGCTGGGTCACCGGGTGCCCGTCCATGGCCCGGCTCACGGAATTCAGCGTGCCGACGTTGGACACCACTGCCCCCACATCAAGGGGCAGGCCGAGCGGTGGGATGGTGCGGCCGAGCAGTTCGTGCACCAGGACGTGCTCGTCGCCCGCCGGGTAGAAGTTGTCCAGCTCCGCCAGCTCAATGCCTGTTCCGGCGATTGCATCCGTGAGCCGCGCGGCGATCGCGGTGTATTTGCGCTTGATCGCGACAATGCCGCGGACCGCGCCCATGACCGCCATTACGGCCAGAAGCGCCCGGACGATCTCGGCCGCGTGCCGGGCCATGACGTGCTGGTCCGTATAGAGCAGCGGCTCGCATTCGCAGCCGTTGGCGATGACGGTTTCGACCTTGGCGTCGTACTTGACGTGGGTCGGAAACCCGGCCCCGCCTTCGCCGACCACTCCGGCATCGCGTATCGACCGGATCAGGGTCTGTTTGTCCATCCCCAAAGCGCCCATTGTGAAAAGGTCAGCGATTGCACTGAGTTATTTCCGAACCTCGATCGGGAACACCTCTTCCAGGTCGCCGTGCGGCCGCGGGATGACGTGCACCGCCATCACCTCGCCCACGCGCTTGGCCGCGGCAGCACCGGCGTCGGTGGCGGCCTTGCAGGCGGCCACATCGCCCCGGACCAGCGCGGTGACGTAGCCGGCGCCGATCTGCTTGTAGCCGACCAGCTGCACGCGGGCCGCCTTGACCATGGCGTCCGCCGCTTCGATCAATGCCACCAGTCCCTTGGTTTCGATCATGCCCAATGCATTCACGATCCGCCTCCTGATGTCGGTTTCAGTTAAGCAGGTTGCCGCGCTTCATGCAGATTGCCATCACGGCCACCTCGAAAATGTCCTTGGCGCTGCAACCCCGGGAAAGGTCGTGCCAGCCGCCTTCGAACCCCTGCAGGAACGGCCCCATCGCGCTGTAGCCCGCCAGCCGCTGCACCATCTTGTAGGCGATGTTGCCCGCTTCCAGAGACGGAAAGACAAAGACATTCGCCCTGCCCGCAACGATGCTGCCCGGCGCTTTCAGCGCCGCCACCTCCGGGTCGACCGCTGCGTCGAACTGCAGCTCGCCGTCCACCAGAAGGTCCGGGGCCCGCTCGCGGACGATCTCCACGGCCCGGCGCACGATCTCGGCCCGGGGGTGGTCCGCGCTGCCTTTGGTGGAAAATGACAGCAGGGCGACCCGGGGTTCCTGGCCGAGCAGGTTGCGCGCCTTTTCACCGGATGCGATGGCGATATCGGCCAGCGCCTCCGAGGTGGGCTCCGGCACCACGGCGCAGTCGGCGAAGACAAACTGCCGGTCGCTGTCCGGGGACAGCATCAGAAAAAAGCTGGAAATCGTCTTGATGCCCGGTTTGCGGGGAATGATGTGCAATCCCGCCCGGATCACGGCGGCCGTGGTGGAGAGGTTCCCGGCGACACCGGCCTCCACCTCGCCCCGCCGAACCATCATGGCCGCCGTCGATAGAGAGCTGCTCACCGCCGTCTCGGCGTCTTCGGCGGAAACGGCTTTCCCCGCCTCCTGCCGGGCCGCCGCATACTGCTCGGCGTTTTTCTTGAGCAGGCTGGGGCTGGCGGGGTCGACCACCAGCAGGCCGTTGCATCGCCCGGTCGCCTCGCGCATCTTGTGACGCACGGCGAAAGGCGACTGCACCAGCACGGGCTCGGCCAGACGCTCCGCCTTGAGTCGCGCGGCCGCCTCCAGCACGCGCGCGTCCAGGCAGTCCGGGAACACCACCGTTCCGGGCTGTTTTCGGCAGGCTTCGATGCAGCGTTCGAGTACGTTCACGATCCGGTCCAGATTCGCCCGCGGCCTCAAGCGCTCCGCTGGAGCTACAGGATGCAGTTGACGCAGGCCAGCTTGACTCTCGCCGGCGTGGAGTAGGTCACCTGGGCGCCCTTAGGGAAGTACACCATGTCGCCGGGTTTGCCGACCAGTGTCTTGCCCCCCACGGTCAGGTGCAGTTCGCCCTCGATCACGATGCCGATTTCAGGGAACTCAACGGTCCGGCTGAAGGACGCCTTCTCCCATTCCATGTAACCGCCGGCGAGCTTGTGATCCTCACCGCAGCGGATAACCTCGGCCACCAATGCTTTTTCGGCCACGGGAACAGGGCCGGCGCCGCTGTCGAGCAGGCGGCTGCCGCTGATGAAACACACGCCCTCCACGCGGGAAACCGACGGGTCCGCCGTTGCCGGGGGCGCCGTGGCGGACCTGCCGAGCCTGGCTGAAACGACCTCGCGAACCAGATGCTCCAATTTTCCGGGTTCAACCCCGGATGCCATGCGGTTCTTCAGCAGGCTGTACACCTCGCGGATCACGGTCTCGGACTCGGCCGGCCGGGGCGCAGCGGCGGCAGGCGCCGGAGGCTGAGGTGCTTCGCAGCCATCGGCGATGGTGATCCCCAGTTCCGCGGCCTTTTCCCGCGCACCCGCAGTGACGATGCATTCCCCAGGCAGGGCCGGTATGGTCTTGCTCCCGGCTTTGGCGGCATCCAAAATGTCGACCACGGCGATGATGCGTTTGCCCATCCAAATTCCTCCTGACTCCGATTCCCCGGTCACCTGCCGGGCGACGCGGCAGCCCTTTTCAATTGGCGAGTCAAGCTGGTTAACTTTGCAACTATCGCGCCAATAATCCCCCTCCAAATCCTGCTGAAAATGAGCCGCCGTCCGAGGTTGACATGTGCGGTGTAACAGGTTTTCAAGTCGGTGTCACGTTTCTTGCTTTCCCGGAATGGAACACGGCCGAACGATACTCGCCGGGCCGTGCTCGAAGAGGCTCCACGCCGCTGGGCCAAGCACTCACGAGCATGCGCTTCCTTGAAAATTCATGAAGACACCCTGTGCAAGAATGCGACCCAGAGCTCAGGGCCGTCCCTGCCGGGGCTCTTACAACTGCAAGTGATAAGCCTTTGCTTATTAATCAGATTATTGTGTTTCAAGCCGATCGCCGGGGAGATAGCCACCCCCGCACTCATGCAAAAATGCAACATGCGGCCTTAAACCGCTGGAAAAAAAATCTTGCGATTCTAAGCCATTGCTGCTTTGCATGGCAGTATTGCAACATCGGCGGCGGTTCTATTACCCAGAACAGGCGGGATTGGGGTATTTAATCGCGCCGACCGGCCGGCCCATGCGTCATCAAGAACACCGTTTCATATCGTGCCTGAGTCCGGGATTCGGCAGGGAAGGCCGGTCGCGATCTCTGAACGACCACACGCGTCGGCGCGACTGCGGCAAGTGGCATCGCGTTTGCTATAAGTCTTCCGATGATGGTATGGGTGTGCTAATGTTCGGCCGGCAGGATTGAGCGGGGCTCGAGTATCACGAAAGGGGACACAGCTATGAAGATCATTGATTTCCGGTTCAGGCCGAATACCGCCGCAGTGCTCAACGGCATCCAGAACAGCAAGATGTTCAAGGGGCTGTGCGAGACCATCGACTTCTCCAAGATGAAGCCGCAGACGGTGCCCGAGGTGGTGGCCGAACTCGACCGCCACGACATCGAGTGGGCCGTGATCACCGGCCGGGACTGCGAGATGACCTACGGCTCCAAGTCCAACAACGACAGCGTGATCGAATTCGTCAAGGCATTCCCCAACAAGTTCATCGGCTTCGTGGGGCTGGATCCCCACAAGGGCATGCGCGCCATCCAGGAACTGAAGGCCTCGGTGGCCGACCTGGGCATGCGCGGTGCTGCCGTTGACCCCTATCTCGCGCAGATCTACGCCAACGACGCCAAGTACTACCCGATCTACTCCAAATGCTGCGAGCTGGACATCCCGATCATCTTCACCACGGGGCCGGCCACTCTGGTGCCGAACGCCATCATCGACCACGTGGCGCCGCGTTACATCGATTTTGTCGCCCGGGACTTCCCCGAACTGAAAATCATTATCAGCCACGGCGGGTACCCGTGGGTGAACGAAGCGATCACCATCGCCCAGCGCAACCGCAACGTCTACATCGACCTGTCCGAATATGAATTCTCGCCCATGGCCGAAGCCTACGTGGAGGCGGCCAACACCATGATCGCCGACAAGATCCTGTACGCCAGCGCCCACCCCTTCGTGGATTTCAAGGTGGCCCTGCAAAGCTACGAGCGGCTGCAGTTCAAACCCGACGTGCGCCGGAAGATCATGTACGACAACGCCGCACGGCTGCTGGGTCTGAAGGCCGCACCTTTGGCGGCACGCGCGGGCGACGACCACGTTCACGATCTGATCAGCGACATCGTGCGCGAAGTGATGGCGCGGATAGAACGGAAGTGACCGGCCGGTCGAAGGCCTTTCCTACAGCATCGTCTCCAGTATCTCCGCGGCGTCTCGGACCATCTTCAGGCATTTCGTCTTGAAGAGCCCCTGCTTTTTGGCTGTATCGAGACCCTCGGGCGTGGCCACGTCGCAGCCCAGAAGTTCCCGGCAAATCACCGTTGCGTTTCGCGCCTGGAAGCGGGCGGCGAAATCCTGCACGGCCGCGTATACGGCTTTCCGGTCCCTTTGAGTGACGCAGGCCTCCGTGCCGTGGCGCAGCCCCAGCACCATGAAGGCGCCGGTCACCGCGCCGCAGGTTTCCGCCATCCGCATCCCGCCCGCGAACCCCGAGGCGATCCGCATGGCGACCTCCCGCTCCAGACCGAAGCGCGCCCCGTAAACGGCCAGAATCGCCTGCGAGCAGGCGCAGCCCTTGTCGAAAAGACCCACTGCATCCGACACACTGTTCATGGCACCCATCTTTCCGTTGGTCATCATTTCATATCGAGCGCGCAGGACGGGATGGACTACCGCAGAAGACCGTACACCGCCACGCACAGCAACAGCCCGAGAGCCACCTGGCGGTAGCGACGGTCGGTGGCTTTGTGGAAATATCTGGCCCCCAGCCACGCCCCGCCCGCAAACAGCGGCAGCAGGAGGGCGGTGCGAATGAGCGTGGGTGCGCCGATAAGGCCTCTCACCGTCATCATCACGATCAATGTGGCCAAAGAAATAGCGAAGTAGCCCGTGAAGTTCGCCCGGTTGGTGGCGGCGGAATCGGAACCGGATAGGAAATAGACGATGACCGGCGGGTTGCCCATGCTGGTCGCGGCAATCAGGACCCCGGACAGGCAGCCGACCCCTAGGGTAATTCCCAGCCGTTTGGGGCCGTGGTAGCGCCAGCCGGTCATGAGCAACATCACAAACACCAATACGACGACGGCGATGGCCCGGGTCATCGACTGCGCGTCCACCGTCAGCAGCAGCCAGGTGCCGACGGGCATACAGAGGGCGGCCATCACCCCCATGGGAACGATAACCCGCCATTCGATCAGCCGGCGCACGTAGGGCAGCAACTGGGCCGTGACAAGCGCATCGAGCATGATGATCATTCCCACGGTCTGCAACGGTCCGAAGAGGATCGCAAACACCGGCGCCATCAGCATCCCGGAGCCCACGCCCACAAATCCGCGCATGAAGCCGGCCAGGAGCGCCACCGGGGCCGCAATCCAAAACCCGGTATGGCCGACGATTTCGAAAAACCCCATCAGGACATTTCCTTGAACCAAGGCAGCATCCACGCAGCCTGCGGCCGGTCGAAGCGCGCAACTATAGAGGACTTTATCCTGCACCTCAACCCTTTTTCACGCGGTGGCAGCGCACGCACGGATTGACGGCAGTAGCCGGATGTGATGCTGCAATTCGGGATCACAATCCCCAGGCGTAGCGGCCATCGCGAGGATGCCGCAGGTGCAAGCGTCATGAAGCCACCGACCCGTTTCGCCCTTTCCTGCGGCTCCCAGCGGAACAAACAGCGGAGGCCGGATCATTACTTGACAAGCAAAGCCGGCTTTTATAAGGACAGCCGAACCGGCAAGTCTTACGAAAGGGGAATGGGTTCTATGATCAAGGCACGAGGAGCGTCCGTAAAAAGCGGATGCTTGTCGGCTACGGCTGAAAAGCCAAAGCCGGGCACAGCCATGTGGGCCTTTCTGGCGATTCTCGCGGCGGCAGCACTTCTAACCTTGGCCGGTGAATCACCCGCCGCGGATATTCCGCTTCCCCCCGTCAACCTGGGGGACACGAGTTTCCAGGACGCCATCGCTTTCCCGGGGTGGCTCGTGGAAGAGACATTCGGCTATTATCACGCCAGCCAGTTCAACGATTACCAGGGCCACGACCGACCGGGCACCAACCGACTCACCACCCTGAGCGCCGTGACCCATGTGGCCTGGATTTCGAATTTCCGATTGCTCGGCGGTTTCTATGGCGCGGAGATTATAGTCCCCCTGGCGGATCTCGACTTCAAAACCGAGTTCGGCCCCAAGGACCGGGACCACGGCCTGGGGGATGTATCGGTCAGCCCTTTTTTCATCCAATGGCCGGAACACAAGCTTTTCGGCCTGCCCTTCTTCCAGCGCCTGGACATCCTCCTGAAACTGCCCACGGGCGATTACAGCCGGCATTCGGCGGTCAATGTCGGCAACAACGTCTACAGCTTCAATCCCTATTACGCCGTCACACTGGTTCCGGCTCCACGGCTGGAGTTCAGCTCGCGCCTGCACTACCTCTGGAATTCCGAGAACGACGACCCGTACTTCAGACTGACGGCGAACAATTCACAGCCCGGTCAGGCGGTTCACGTCAACGCTGCCGCTTCCTACGAAATCTTCAAGGACTTTCGCGCCGGAGTCTCGGGCTATGCCCTGCAACAGATCACCGATGACAAACTAAATGGCAACGATCAGGCCCATTCCAAGGAACGCGTCTTCGGCATCGGGCCCGGTTTCAAATACAAGCTGGAGAGCTGGCTGCTGTATTTCAACAGCTATTACGAAATCGGCGCGGAAAACCGCCCGGAAGGCCTCAAGTTCGTTCTCAGGTTCTCCAAGCTTTTTTAGAGGTGGTTTCACAACCTCGGATCACGCCTGAGGGCAAGGCGCAGGCTGATTCGAAAGCGCAGCGATCGCGGTAGCAGGTTGTAAGCATTTCGAAGAGGCCTGCAACGCCGCCATCGGGTGTCAGGCAGGGTTATGATCGTATAAATAAAAAAGCTTCGTTCTCCGGCGCCAAGCCGCTATGGTTGGCGCAAGGCAAAATCCAAAGGAAAGGAGAACGAAGCGTGAAACGATCTTACACTGTCGGAATCGATTTGCACAAGCACTCTTT
>JACRCN010000035.1 GCA_016219005.1 Deltaproteobacteria bacterium | reverse complement strand
GTTTGAAGAATTGGTCGGAAACGGCACCCCGCTGGGGGTGGATCAGGACTTCGGGTTCACTCAGCAAACACTGCCCGCCCTGCACCCAGGGACCATACTGGCGTTGGGCACGGACGGCATCTGGGAGGCACGCGACCCCGAGGGCCGATTCTTTGGAAAGGAACGTTTCCGGGACATCATCCGGCGGCAGGCCGCAAACAGCGCCCAGGACATGGTGCTGGCCGTCTTCGACGAGATCGGCCGCTTCTGCCGGGGCATGCCCTACCAGGACGACATCACCCTGGTGGTGATCAAGATCGAAAGTTGAAGCCGGGCGGTTCACTTGGGCGTGAACTTGGTGAACTTCACGCCTTTGAGGCAGATATCGGCCATCGGTCCTAAATTTGGAACGCACAGCCTATTCGGCGATACGTGAGCATTTATAAAAGCCGCACAACACCGGATCACGGCCGCCGGCGCGGTTTTACAACACGCTGTCACCCGGCGCTTCTTTTCACCGCCCTCACGGCTGTCCGGTGAAGTCGAAGCTCAACCGCGTCTGCAGATTCCCGATGCGGATAAAGATCTCCTTCAGCAGCCGCTGCTCGATTCCAGACAGTTCTTTGGGATTGACGTAATTGTCCGGCGCGATGTTTTCCTCGAGGATGGCACTGACCTGTCGGGCAAACCTCAACTGCATCAAAAAACTGTATCCCTGTTCGATCTCGTCAAGGCCCTTGCTGGGGAGAATGTCTTTGCCGCGCAGCTGATGAAGCCGCTCCAGCGTGTTGGTTTCCTCCAACCCGTGTTTCAAGGCATAGACCCGGGCATAATCGACGATCGGCAGCATGGCGCGTTTGATGTCGAACTTGTTGCGGTGCTCACCCTTGGACTCCACCACGAAATTACGCAAAAACCCGAAGGGCGGCTTGTGAAGCAGAGCATTCTGGGTAAGGTGGCGAAAGAAACCGGACCAGCCCAGGAGCGACTCCAGGAGGTGCTGTCGCAGCCGGCTGACCAGCTCCGCCTGCCCGTACCCTCCACGGAAATCGAAAAAGATGCTGGAATACAGGAGGTCCTCGGCTTCGGCGGCGTGGATCCAATCCGAGAACCGCCGCATCCACACCGACAGCGGCTGGCACAGCTTCGGGTTTCGCGCCATGACGTTGGCATTGCAGAACCGATACCCGCATTGATCGAGCCGGGTACAGACGCTGTCGCCGAGCCTCAGAAAGTACTCGTGGACGGCTCCCGCCGCACCTGTGGGAGGATCTTCATAAACTATGGCATTATCCTGATCGGTCTTCAGGGTCTGTTCCTGGCGGCCCTCGCTTCCCATGATCATGAAAACAAACCGCACCGGCGGCGGCTCCATGTCCCGCAGGACGAGTTCGATCACTTTCCTCAGGACAGCGTCGGAAACCGTTGTGATGAATTGGTTGAGCTGTTTGGCCGGTGTCCCCGCCCGGATCATGCCCTGCACCAGGATGGGCAGACGCTGGTGCACTTGTGCGATCTTCTCCATGCCTCCGGCGGCTGCGATGTCGCGGATCAAAAAGAGCGGCGACTGACCCTGGGCCGCCAACACGTCCTGATTGGTAACCACGCCGATGACCTGCTGGCGGGAGTCGGCGACTCCGAGATGTTTGATTCCTTGCTGCATCATCGCTATCAGGGCCTCAAAAACGAGAGCGTGGTCCGCAACGGTGACGACGGGAGAAGACATGATCTCGGCCACCGGCCTGTCGATATGGAAGCCTTCCGCAATCACCTTTTTTCGAAGGTCGTTGTCGGTGAGAATTCCGATGATGTTCCCTGCGGGACCGCGCACAAAAATACTGCTGCAGCGGCGGCGGCTCATCATCCCGGCGGCCTTCTGGATGGAAAGGTCTGCCTCGCAGGTCAAAAGGTCCCGGCTACAGACATCCTTTACCGGCTGGTTGAACAGGGAAATGGAATCCGCCCGGGTCGGCGCACTCTTGGCGATGACGGCGGCATAGGTGCGGTCCAGCATGCGTTTTCCGAAAGTGTCGGTGAAATATTCACTGAAGGCCTCATACCGCCGGCAAAGGTCGAAAAACAAACTGTGGGGAAGCTTGTAAAATGTGGTGTCCTCGATGGTGCGCAGAGTGCGGACCGCCAGCATGTCGTTCACGAGCATGGAAATTCCGCCGAACATTTCCCCTTCCGCCAGGATGCTGTGCAGGGTTTTCCTTGCGTTTTGCTCGAAGTAGCGTTCAGCCGCTCCTTTCTGGACGATGTACAGTCCTTCGACCCGCGACTCGCCCTGGACGAAAACCACCATGTCTTTTGGATAATGCACGGCGGTAACATGGGGGGCAATCGCCTTCACTGTTTCTTCGTCTATAAAGGAAAACGGGATGATCTTCGAAAGGAAGTAAACCACCTGAGCGGCGGCAATGGCGGCCCCATAGGATTCATCCTCCATCCGCAGGTTGAACGCGGAGATGAAAAAGGCCTGAAATGGACTGTAACGCTGGCACAGGTCGAGGAACACATGCGCGGGCAGGGCGTACAGGGATGCATCGGAGATCACCTTCAGGCTCCGAATGGCAAGACCGGCATTCATCAGGATGGAGATGCCGCCGAAAATGTCGCCGGGCTCCAGCAAACGGCGCAGGCATCTTTCACCCCGGCTTTCAAAGAAAAGCTCCAGCTTGCCGGACCGAACGATGTAGATCTGCTCGAGCGTGGTGCGTGCCTGTTCCGCCAGCACGGTGCCGACGGGGAAGGTCATCAGTGCAGCCTGGGCGGCAACGGCTGTCAGAACCTCGCCGGGCAGACGTGAAAACGGTTCGGTGCTCGACAACATGTCGACGGCCTCTGTGCTCATAACGAATCCCTTTCATGGTTGAGCGCAAAGCACGACGCGCCAATCTCGCCTTGTTTTCGGAGTGCCCCGCCAATCCCGGGCAGTCCCCGGTTTGACAACTCCCGTTGCTTTCATCTATATAGCAAATGCCCAGTTCCCTCGTCCATCGCATTCGGAAACCGAAACCCGGGTCATGCCCATGAGCCCCGACAGTCGTAAAACCCGAAGGCTGGCAGGCATTTTCCTCCTGGGCTGGGTGCTGTTGAACTACCCGATTCTTTCCCTCTTCAACCTGCCCGCTTCATGGGACGGGGTTCCCCTCCTCTATGCTTATGTGTTTGCCGCTTGGTCGCTGATCGTCGGTTTGCTCGCGGTCGTCTCCCGCCCCGGCCGGACGAATCACGACACGGATGGTTAGCAGCATGTTGAGAACAGAGCTTATCCTGCTGATCGCCTTCGGGTACGTGGGCCTTCTCTTTGCTATCGCTTACTTCGCCGATCGCCGCGCCGCTCAGGGCCGAAGCCTCATCAGCAATGCCACCATCTATGCCCTGTCACTCGCGGTGTATTGCACGGCATGGACATTTTACGGCAGCGTGGGACGGGCTGCCGGCAGCGGCCTTGGGTTTCTCCCGACCTACCTCGGACCGACCCTAACCTTCGCGCTGGGCCTTTGGATGATTCGCAAGATCATCCGCATCAGCAAGGTTCACCGCATCACGTCGATTGCCGATTTCATTGCCTCACGCTACGGCAAGAGCACGGCCATCGGCAGCATGGTGACGATCATCGCCGTGCTGGGCATCATCCCTTACATATCCCTGCAGCTCAAAGCAGTCTCCATGAGCTATCTGATCATCAATCAGTATCCTCTGATTGTCATGCCCCGCTACTTCCCGGACATTCCCGTGATCCATGACACCGCCTTCTACGTGACACTGCTGATGGCGGTCTTCGCCATTTTGTTCGGCACCCGGCACTTGGACGCTACCGAACGCCACGAAGGCCTGGTGGCGGCCGTTGCCTTCGAATCCCTGGTCAAACTGGTCGCCTTTCTGGCGGCCGGCATGTTTATCACCTTCGGGATCTACCGGGGATTCGGCGATCTGTTCACCAAGGCACAGGACCTGCCGGAACTGAGGCAGGTCTTCACTCTGGGGGCCCGCGCCGGCGACTACCTCGGATGGGCCCTGCATGTGATCCTGTCGATGACGGCGGTCATATTCCTCCCGCGGCAGTTTCAGGTCGCTGTGGTGGAGAATGTCAATGAAGACCACTTGAAACAGGCCGTCTGGCTGTTTCCCCTCTATTTGCTGGCGATCAATCTCTTTGTCCTCCCTATCGCCTTCAGCGGAGTGATGCAATTCGCCAGCGGCGTCGATGCCGACACCTTCGTCCTGACCCTGCCCATGGCGGAAAAACAGGAAGTCCTGTCGCTGCTGGTCTTTATCGGAGGAATCTCCGCGGCCACTGGCATGGTGATCATGGAAACCGTGGCCCTGTCGACCATGATCTGCAATGACCTGGTCATGCCGGTGCTTCTGCGGCTGCCGTTCGGCACCATCGCCCAGCGCAAGGATCTCAGCACCATCGTGCTGGCGCTCCGCCGCGGCGCCATTATTCTGGTCCTTCTCATGGCGTACGTTTATTTTCACTTCATCGGCGAGGCCTATTCCCTCGTTTCCATCGGGCTCACTTCGTTTGCGGCGGTGGCGCAGTTCGCACCGGCCATCGTGGGCGGAATTTTCTGGAAACGCGCGACCCGGGCAGGTGCCATGAGCGGGCTGTCGGCCGGATTCCTGGTCTGGGCTTACGCCCTGGTGCTTCCATCCATGGAGCACGCAGGCCTTCTGAATCAACCGATGGTGTCGGACGGCCCCCTCGGACTGGCACTCTTCAAGCCTTACGAACTCTTCGGTCTGACCGGTCTCGACCCCATCGCCCATGCCGTCTTCTGGAGCCTGCTCGCCAATTCCTTTTTTTATGTCGGCGTATCGCTCTTCAGCAGTCAAAGCGCTCTCGAACACACGCAAGCGGCATTGTTCGTGGACGTATTCACGTACCCGGGTGAAGGGGCGGACCCCTCCTTCTGGCGGGGTACGGCTTTAGTAACGCACCTTCGTTCCCTGCTGGAGCGCATCCTCGGCCCGGAACGCACCGCCGAGGCGCTGAGCACCTATGCCGGCCGCCACGAAGTGCGCTTGGGGCCTCTGGCCACGGCGGATCCGGCTCTGGTGATCTATGCTGAAAAACTGCTCGCCGGGGCAATCGGCTCCGCCTCGGCCCGCGTCATGATCGCCTCCGCCGTCAAGGAAGAACCCCTTGGACTCGACGAGGTCATGGGAATTCTCGACGAGACCCGGCAGGTGATCGCCTACAGCCGCGAACTGGAAAAGGCCACCGCCGAACTCAAATCCGCCAATGAACGCCTGAAGGAGCTCGATCGTATCAAGAACGAGTTCATTTCCACCGTCACCCACGAACTGCGAACTCCGCTCACGGCCGTGCGGTCCATCTCGGAAATCCTCCATGCCAATCCTCAGCTTCCCAAGGACCAGCACCGACACATGACTGGTATCATCATCAAGGAAAGCGAGCGATTGACCCGCCTGATCAACCAGGTCCTGGACTTCCAGAGATTGGAAACCGGCAAGATGGCGTGGCAGATGCAGCCCGTCAACCTCCAGGAGATCTGCCGAGAGGCCCTGACGGCCGTCCAGCCGCTGATAGACGACAAGCACGTCGAGTTAAGCCTCGACCTGCCGCAAGAAGTGCTCCTGGTTCGCGGGGACAGGGACCGCCTGGTGCAGGCGGTGCTGAACCTGCTCTCCAACGCCGTCAAATTCTGCGACAGCGTCTGCGGGCGAATCGGGTTGCGGCTGGCGGTTCACCCGAATCACCTCCAGGTGGAAGTCAACGACAACGGCGCGGGTATCCAACCCGAGGATCTTAAGATCATTTTCGAAGAATTCCGGCAGGCCCGAAACATGTCCCAGGGCCGTCCGTCCGGAAGCGGATTGGGCCTGGCCATCACCCGGCGCATTGTCGAACATCACGGTGGCCGGATCTGGGCCGAAAGCGAGGCCGGTCGAGGTTCCACGTTCGCCTTCACCATTCCCGTTTTATACCCCTCCGCCGAGTCCTGAAACCGGCCTCAATACTTCACCCGCGCATGATAGGTCTTTCGGGAGGCCTCGCGCGCCTGCTTGAGCGTGTGGATACCCGTCTCCGCGAGCAGCGGGATCAGCTTCAGATAAATTTCCGCCGTGCCGATCGCATCCCCCAGCGCCGTGTGGCGCCCCATGACGGTGATGCCCAGGCGCTCGGCGATCGATGCGAGATCATGCGTGCGCTGGGCGGGATGCACGACGGCGGAGAGCAGCATGGTGTCGAGCACGGGGTTGTCGAACCGAATACCGGTGCGCTTTTCCTGGAGCTGCAACAGACGCATGTCGAAGGCGGCATTGTGAGCCACCAGGATCGTGCCCTCGGAAAATCGATGAAACATCTTCAGTACCTGCTCGATATCCGGTTGCCCCTCCAGCATTTCGGGCTGAATGCCGTGAATGCGGATCGATTCCTGGCGAACGATGCACTCGGTTTTCACCAGCTGTTCGAAGCATTCCGATTCAAGCAGCCGGCCGTTGACGATGCGCACAGCCCCTATGGCAACCATCTCATCGCCTTCCCGAATGTCCAGCCCCGTGGTCTCGGTATCGAAAACGGTACATACAAGTTCCGTGAGCAGCCTGTCGTCCAGTCCAGGCGACTGGCCCGGTTGATTGAAAAGATCAAAGTCGTAATAGACCGGACGTGCGGTGGCCAGGATCGTCTGTCGCCGGGGATAAGTCACAGGAGCGGGCTCCACAGCCTCCAGCAGAATGCGCACATATGCCTCCGACGTGTTGCCGCCGGTTTGCGACCACAGTTCGGCGCGGTGCCGGGCAAGGATTTCCTTGAGGGACGCGTTCACGCCTTCATCCGCGACCGTGATCTGCTGCTGCTCCCACTGACGCAGCATCTCCAGCCGCAAGGGTGCGCCCGCCCATATGAAATCCAATCCGAGATGGTGCTCTTTCTTGTCCAGCGCCCATCGGAACGCGCGGATTCCCAGTTCCGCGCCGACGCGCTGCAGGATGAAGACCGTAGCCAACGCCATGGAATAGCCGTCCACGCTGATCCGGAGATGGTCTTCGGCCGGCTCGCCCGACAGCGACAGCCCCGCCTTCACTTCGGCTTTATTCCTCACCGCTTCGAGAAAGTCCCCCAGCCGCATTCGGGGAAGCGGCACGGGCGAACGAATGGAGCCGGCGTATTCGGCCGTCAGCCGGTCCATCGCCGCACCGGCGGAAAGGGCCTCCCGGTGAATGATCCGTTGGAACTCATCCCGCTTGGATAGCGGCAGGTCCGGGTAATCCAGGATCACTTCCACAGACGATCGAACGCTGGCGATGGCGCTGCGCACCCCCATGGACAGCGATTCAAAGAGAGACTCCACCTGCCGAAAGGACTCCATCTGCCCAGTGAAATCGGTCAAAATCAAAACGAACCCGGACAGCTCCCGCAGCGGACTTAAGATCGGAACCGTCACCGCCTGCAGCAGGCGTTTATTCCGCGCGATCATCACAAAGGATGAGGTGAGATCGTGATGCCCGCTGCGCAGCTTTTCGGGGATGTCCTTCAGGGCATGAGTGATGATCGGTTTGTTGACGACGCTGAAGACCGAGCGGCCCAGACCGATGAACCCTCCTGCCGGATGCAGGCCGTCCGCGGAGAGGAGTTTGTGCGGGGCCTCCAATAGCTGCTGGGCACGCTGGTTATAGAGAGTGATCTGACCCCCCGCAGTGCAGATCACGACCCCCTCGGGCAATTCGGCGAGCACCACGGACAAAATGCTCTTGTCTTCTTCGATGCGGACGCGCGACACCGCGATGCGCTCTTCCACCGAACGGTGGAGTTCCTCGTACCGGTCGGCGGCCGTGTTGATGGCATTGGCCAGTCGCACCACATCCCCGCTGCCTTTGAGCCGGATGCGGTGCCCGGGGTTGACGCCGTGAATGATGCCGGTTTCTTCGGCAATTCGATGCATCGGCAGGATGTACATCCAATAAACCCAGTCGATGGCAAAACCGACCCCGGTGATCAGGATGACCGTGGCACCGAAAATGTAGATGCTGTGGACCTCGATGAAACCCAGGATGAATTCCCGTTCAGCCATCGCCAGCTGCATCCACAGGATGACGGCCAACGCCAGACTGACAGCGATGAAAAACAGGGTTCCCGAGAGAACTATCCACCAGAAGGTATGGCTCTTCGTCAACCTTGGCATTCCAGGAGCTCTTTGACCTTGGCGACGAGGTCCGCGTTCGAGAAAGGCTTGGTGATATAAGCATCGGCCCCTAGGTCCAGGCCTTTGGTCACGTTGACGTCGCTTCCCAATGCTGTCAACAGCACGATGCGGATGTCCTTCCAATCCGGGTTTTCGCGCACCCGCTGGCAGACTTCGAAGCCGTCCACCACCGGCAGCATGATGTCAAGCAGGATCAGATCCGGGCGATGCCGGGCCACGGCTTCCATGGCCTCCTCGCCGCTGAAAGCCACGAAGGTTTCATGGCCGTTTTGCTCCATTAAAAACTGCAGCGCGACGATGATGCTGGGTTCGTCATCGACGATGAGAATCTTCTTCGGCATGGCTCACCTATCGACCTGCCTGAAAAGGGGACCTCGGAGCGATCAGTGGAGGCGCAGGCACCTCTAAGGGTCTTCCAATGAAGTCGCCTTCGAAATCCCCCCAACCCCCTTTGGCAGAGGGGGCGAAGGGGGATTTCGTTCCACAGTTAGGATGGCGCAGTGCGCCATGACCGGCTTCTCAGGCCTTCCGCTCCTTGGCGTAACCGATCGTGCCGAGAGCTGCCGTGATTTCATCGAAAATGACCGGATCATCGATGGTGGCCGGCATTTTCCATTCCTTGTTGTCGGCGATCTTCTGGATCGTCCCGCGCAGGATCTTCCCGGAACGGGTTTTGGGCAGCCGCTTGACGACCGTGGCCGTCTTGAAGGAGGCCACGGGGCCGATGCGATCTCTGACCATCGCGACCACTTCCTTGATGATCTCGTCGTGGCTGCGGGTGACGCCGGCCTTCAGAACCATGAACCCGATCGGGACCTGGCCCTTGAGGACATCCTCCACCCCCAGCACCGCGCACTCGGCCACGTCCTGGTGATCGGCCAGGATTTCCTCCATGGCGCCGGTGGACAGGCGGTGCCCGGCCACATTAATGATGTCGTCGGTGCGCGACATGACGAACACATACCCCTCCGGGTCGATGAACCCGGCGTCCGCCGTTTTGTAATACCCGGGGAATTCCTCCAAGTAAGACTTCAAAAAGCCCGGGTCGTTGTTCCACAGGGTCGGCAGGGTCCCCGGAGGCAGCGGCAGCCTGGCCACGAGGGCTCCGATCTGCCCCGCCGCGAGCGGTTGCTTGTCCGTGCCCAGGGCGAACAGGTTCCATCCCGGAGCGGGTTTGGTCGGTGAGCCTTCCTTTACAGTGAAGTGATGCAATCCCATGCAGTTCGTCGCAATGGCCCAGCCGGTCTCCGTCTGCCACCAGTGGTCGATCACCGGCACTCCGAGGCTGCGCTGTGCCCAGCGCAGGGTGTCCGGGTCCAGTCGTTCACCGGCGAGAAAAAGCGCCTTGAAGCGGCTGAGATCGAAGTTTTTCATCAGCGCGGCGTTAGGGTCTTCGCGTTTGATGGCGCGAAACGCCGTGGGCGCCGTGAAGAGGGCCTTGACGCCATGCTGGGCGATCACCCGCCAGAACACGCCGGCGTCGGGGGTGCCGACCGGCTTGCCTTCGAAGAGGATGCTGGTGCAGCCCTTGAAAAGGGGCGCATAGACGATGTAGGAATGGCCCACCACCCAGCCCACGTCCGAGGCCGCCCAATACACGTCACCGGCGTCCACGTTGTAGATCGCCTTCATCGTGTATTTCAGGGCGACCACGTGGCCGCCGTTGTCGCGCACCACGCCCTTGGGGATGCCGGTGGTGCCTGAGGTGTAGAGAATGTAGAGCGGGTCGGTCGCCTGGACCGGCACGCAGTCGTGGGGCCTGGCTTTGGCCATCACGTCGCCCCAGTCGAGATCCCGGCCGGGTGTCATCTCGGCTTTGCACATCGGCCGCTGGACGATGATGCAGCGTTCGGGCTTGGAGCCGGCCATGCCGATGGCCCCGTCCAGAAGCGGCTTGTAGGGAATGACCCGGCTGACCTCGATGCCGCAGGAAGCCGAGACAACCACCTTGGGCTTGGCGTCGTTGATGCGGGTCGCCAGCTCGGGGGCGGCGAAACCACCGAACACGACGGAATGCACGGCCCCCAGGCGGGCGCAGGCCAGCATGGCGATGACTGCCTCCGGGATCATCGGCATATAAACCACCACGCGATCGCCCTTGGCCACACCCTGGTTGGCCAGCGCGCCGGCGAAGCGGGCCACCTCGTCGCGCAGCTGAAGGTAGGTGAAGGTCTTGAGGGTCTGAGTCACCGGGCTGTCATAGATCAGCGCCGGCTGATGGCCACGTCCGCCGTCCACATGCAAGTCGAGAGCGTTGTAGCAGGTGTTGAGCTCGCCGCCGGTGAACCAGCGGTAAAACGGCTTGCGGGAGTCGTCCAGCACCCTGTTCCATCTCTTGGTCCAGTGGCAGTCTTCGGCGATCCGCCCCCAGAAGCCGTTGGGGTCGTTGATCGATTGGCCATGAGCGGCATCGTACGGATTGGTCATGGGTGATCCTCCCTGGTGTTCTTGAGTTCAATACCAACGGTGATGACTTTGTAATATGCCCAATTTCGGTGTTGCGCATCATATCGCAGTTGCTACGGCATATTGCAAGTATGCTTCTCTCCGCGAAATTCGCGCGCCCTGAACTTGGCCTTATTACAAAGTCATCGTTTAGATGATCTCTTAAAAGCGCAGCAAAAGGGATAAGTTGCGGGAGTGGGCTCCAGCCACTATGATCGCGGCAGGGTGCCGCTCCCGCAAATAAATGGCTGCAAGGAAGATCAATGGCATTGAAAGTCGTTTTTGAGTTTTCCCCCTCCCCCGGCGGGATGGCCCGGGGAGGGGGAACGTATCCCTCGGATCAGGTGCGCAACAGGTGCATCAACACCCTGCACGGTCTTAACCCCACAGCCCCCAGCCGAAGCTGGCGGTAAAGAGGATGCAGAACGCCACGATTCCGATCATCCACAGGTCTTCGGGTTTCATGGTTCGAGTTCTCCTTTCCGGAAGAGGGATTTCATCCCGTCGGTTTAGGCTTCCTTGACCACGATCATGGTTTCCTTCTCAGCGCGCTGCAGCTGCACCTCGGTGGTGGTCGCCAGCTCGCACTTGAAGCACAGGGCCCACATCATGACGATGCCGATGATCCACCAGGCGATCTGCCAGGACCACAGCGGCGGGAACCCGGCGAAGGAGAAGGCCGTGTTGCCCAGGATGCAGGCCGGGCCGATCGCGAAGAAATACCAGAGCGGGGTGCCGATTTTCATGACCCCGCGCCACTTCTTGGCCGACTCGCTGGGCGCGTCGATGCTGTCGAGGAAGGTGCGTATCTCGTTCTGGCGCTTGATCGTCTCTTCCTTATCCTTCAGGCCCAACCCTCTGCAGAGGTAGGCCACCACAATACCGGTGAACCCGCCCCAGAAGGCGCAATGCATGCTCAGGAGGTTCGGCCAGACATAGTAGGTCAGGAAAACCGCGATCATGCCGGTCAGAACGCCGAGGACCGCGCCGATGCTGGGGAAACGGAAGCCCCAGCACACCCCGACCAGCAGCACGTACATCACGAAGCCGAAGGCCGTGGCGAGCGCCCCCAGGATGACCAGAGCCGCCTTGGAGTTGAGACCGATCATCACCGCGGCGATGGTCAGGATGGTGGCGAACAGCCGGTTCATCCAGATCTGCTCGGCGTGGCCGCACTTCTGTTTGCGGATGTATCTCCACCAGACGTCGCGCAGCAGGATCGAGCCGCCGGTGTTGATGTAAGGGGCGGCCGTGGAGTGAATGGCGGCGATGGCCCCCAGGAACACGACCCCGAGAACGAACGGCGGCAGGTAGTTGGCCATCAGGATCGGCACCACGTCGCTGTCCTTGGTGAATTTGAGGATGCCGCTGATTTCGAGGACCTTGGCGCCCATGCCCTGGATGGCGGTGAAGTAGAACAGGGCGAAGCCGACCACGAAGGTGGACATGAAGGCCTGCTGCCAGCCCAGCACCTTGGGGCTCTTGATCCCGAAGAAGTTCATGGTGAAGGCCGGGGAGGACTGGATGCCCATCAGCGAGAACATGTAGGTCAGGCACATCACCGCCGTCCAGATAACGGTCTTGTTGGCCTTGGCGTAGGCGCCGGCATCGCTGGTAAAGAAGATCACGCTAGGCACCTCGAGAAGGCTCTTGTTAAGCTTGCCGACCGTAGCCGAAAAGGCCGCCCAGCCCCCGAACTCGGGCCGGTTGATGACATAATAGCCCAGCAGGACGATGCCGCCCACCAGGAAGACGAACTGGAACACGCCGACCCAGGCGCTCGCCTTCATGCCGCCCGTACACACGTAGAACCAGACGATGAAGGCCATGATCCAGGCGCCCCAGACGAAGTCGATGCCGGCGACCCACTGGAAGAGCGCGGCCGAGGCCATCATCTGCACGGCCGAGTAGAACAGGGAATACAGCAAGGCCGTTGCGACCACCAGGAAGCGCAGGGGCTCGCTGTTGAAAAAATAGGCGTACATGTCGCCGGGCGTGATGAACCCGTAGCGTTTGCCGAGCAGCCACTGGCGCTTGGCGAAGAAGGTCCCGGAGATGGGGATCGTCAGCACGTAAAACGAAGCGAAGGCGTAGGCCAGGCCGTCGCGCCAGATCAGGCCGGGGTGCCCGATGAAGGTCCAGCCCGAGAACGAGGCAGCGGTGGCTGCCATCAGAAAGGCGATGAAAGGCACCGAACGCCCGCCGATGGCATAGCCGGCCGAGGTTTTTTCCGCGAAAAAGCCCTGCAGCCCTTGCCAGAAAGCGTAGACCACATAAATGCCGAGCATGATGTATACCCATGTGATACCGCTCATGGCTAATCCTCCTTGACAAAGAATTGGTGAACTGCAACACACCCTGCGCTAAGCAAGAAAAATTTTGAATTGCCTGTATCACCCCCTTCCTCGATCTGAAAAACCGGAAACCGGAGCAGTCTGCTTATTCGTTGCGATCCCCGGGATCGTTTTATCGGCGGGTGACTGCCCCGGCACTCAACCCTATTTCGACATTTTGCGAATGTCCTCCACGATCTCCGGGTTGGCCAGGGTGGTCACGTCGCCGACGTCCTTCTTGTTGGAGATGGACGCCAGCACCCGGCGCATGATCTTGCCGGAGCGGGTTTTCGGCATGTCCTTGACAAGCCATACCCGGCGCGGTTTGGCGATCTTGCCGATCTCGCTGCAGACGGCATCCGAGATCTTCTTTTCCAGCGCCTCGCTGGCCTTGAACCCGGGTTTCAGGGCGATATAGAGGTCCGGTTCGATGCCTTTGACATCGTGCTTCACCGGAACCACGGCGGCCTCGGCGACCTCCGCCACCGTCATCGCCGCGGACTCGATCTCCTTGGTCCCCAGGCGGTGGCCGGAAACGTTGATGACATCGTCGATCCGGCCCAGGATGCGGTAGTACCCGTCCGGCGCCTCGACGGCCGCATCCCCGGTCAGGTAGGGCCAGTCGCGCCAGTCCTTGCTCTTGGGGTTCTTGCAGTAGCGCTCATAATATGTGCGGACGAAACGATCGCGATCCCCCCAGATGGTCTGGAAAGCCCCCGGCCAGGGGTTCTGAATGCAGATGTTGCCGGCCTTTCCGGCGCCGCGCGGGATCTCCTTGGCGTTTTCGTCGAAGATGATGGGGTGAATGCCGGGCACCCCCGGGCCGGTACTGCCGGCCTTCATCGGTTTGATCGCCGGCAGCGTGCTGCACAGGAACCCGCCGGTTTCGGTCTGCCACCACGTGTCCACGATGGCGGCCGTGCCCTTGCCGACCACCTCATGATACCAGCGCCAGACTTCGGGCTCGATGGGTTCGCCCACCGTGGTCATGTGCTTGAATTTGAATTTGTACTTGGCCGGCTCGTCCGGACCGATCTTGCGCAGCGCCCGAATGGTAGTGGGGGCTGTATGAAAGATGTTCACGTTCAGGTCCTGGGCGATTTTCCAGGCCCGGCCGGCATCCGGAAAGGTCGGCACGCCTTCGAAAATCACGGTGGAGGCGCAGAGGGCGAGCGGCCCGTAGACGATGTAGGAGTGCCCCGTGATCCAGCCGATATCGGCCATGCACCAGTACACGTCCTCGGGGTGAATGTCCTGAACGTATTTGGAGGTACCGGTGACATAGGCCAGATAGCCGCCGGTGCTGTGCTGGCAGCCCTTGGGTTTGCCGGTGGTGCCGCTGGTGTACATCAGGAAAAGCGGCGCCTCAGCCGACATGCGCTCCGGCTCGATCCGCGCCCCGTAATACTTATTGAGTTCCTCGTTCACGAAGTAATCGCGGCCCTTCACCATGGCGGTCGGGCTGGAGGCTTTCCCGGGATAGCGCTGCCAGATGAGCACCTTGTCGACCTTCTGGCCGTCCTTTCCGGCCAAGTCACAGGCGATGTCCGCGCCATGCTTGTGATCGATCAGATGGCCGCTGCGCCAGTAGGCATCCATGGTGATGAGCACCCGGCTCTGGGAGTCCACAATCCGGTCGGCGCAGGCCTTGCCCGAGAACCCGCCGAAAACCTGGGAGTGGATCACCCCCAGCCGGGCGCAGGCCAGCATGGTGATGGGCAGCTCGGGCACCATGGGCATGTGCAGGGTGACGCGATCGCCCTTCTTCAGCCCGGCAAAATCGCGCAGCAAGGCCGCGAACTCGTTCACCCTCACGTACAGCTCCTGGTAGGTGATGTGCTCGTATTTTTCCCCGACGGGTTCGGGGGCGAAATGGATGGCGGTCTTGTTCCTGTTCTTGGCCAGATGCCGATCGATGCAGTTATAGGACGCATTGATTTTGCCGCCGACGAACCATTTCCAGCAGGGCGCGTCGCTCGTATCGAGTGTGGTTTGCCAGTACTCGTACCAGGACAGCAAATCGGCGTATTCCTTGAAGCAGTTGGGGAAGTTCTCGAGGCTGAACCGGTCGAATACGGATGGGTCGGTCATGTTGGCCTGGGCGATGAATTCGGCGGAAGGATAAACGTAATTCTCTTCCCCCCAGTGAACCGCAATCTCGGCCTCGGATGTGTCGACGGATTCTCTTTCCACTGCCATACCTTGTTCTCCTTTCTTGAGAAAATTCCATCACCATGATGACCGGTGACAGGCTTTAGCGATTGGTTTGCCGTTCTTCCTGGTGTCGGTGCCTCCTCTCTCCCTGAAGGGTGATGATAAAAGCTGCCCTAAAAATCCATGGCCGCGACGGCCATTGCAACGCCCGGCGCACGCTGTGGTCGATTTCGATTTTGTCTTGAAAATCTCTTTTATGGAAATGCGCTCTGATCGGAGACGGTGTTTAAACCGGCTTACCTGACTTGACGCCCCGGCCGAAAATCTCGAAAGCGATCTCCAGCGTGGGTTTCAGGAAATTTTTACGCGTGTCGAGCGATCGTTTGCTCTCTTCCCAGAGGACCAGCCCTGAAAACATGGCCCACAGGACTACTGCTAACTGCATGGGGTTACGGTTCAGAAAATTTCCGAGCTCGATTCCCTTTGTGAAAATTTCAGAGAGCGCTTGAAGAGATCGCCGCGAGAGCTCCAGGATTTGTTCGTAGAGTTCCGGGGAAATGTTTTCTAAGGTCTCGCTCGCTTGGAGGTGGGAGAGGTTGATCAGCATGAGAGGATCGATTTCGTAAAGTTCGAACAGAGCCCTTTTAACGGAATCTATTCTTTGGTCATCGGAGAGGTCCTTGGTTTCTTTCACACGCTGCAGACTCAGATGTAAGTGCTTGAGCATGCGAATCGACAGGGACGCATACAACTCATCCTTGTTCTTGAAGTAGATGTAGAGGGTCCCGGGGCTCAGCTCCGCTTCGTCAGCGATATCCTTGATGGTGGTCCGGGAAACACCTTTTGAAGTGAAGACCCGCTTGGATGCCGCGATGATCTGTTGGCGGCGTCTTTCACGGTCTCTGAGTTGGCGCGTTTGAATTCCCATAAAATTAATGAATTTTATTCATGACGTGATCTCTTATAGAAAATGTTTATTATGTTTGTCAAGAAAAATATTTTCATTTTCTTGAATTCAATATAAACTATGATTGTTACTACAATTTGACAGCGTTTTGGGGAGGACGCAAAGCACCGTAAACGGCTTCCATCGAGATACTTCAATCCTGACTCGCCGAACGGCAAGCTTACTTGAATTATTATCGAGGAAACGCTAACAAGGGGTCAATCGAACGATGACGGGTCCATATCGCGAAACGCTGAGATAGGAAAGGAGTTCGAATGATAGCCATTCGTCAAAAATGGGATTCGATGCCGCCCGTCGTTAAAAAGGCAATCATCTGTTTGCTGGCCGGGTGGGTTGCTCACTACATATTTTATTTCGGTTTCATCGCAGAGGACCAGCCTGAAAGAGTTACCTATCTTAACCTGGGGGTGGGCATCGCGATTTGCTATTGCGTTGCAACAATCAGAAAATGGGCACGGAGGCTATGCATTTATTTCAATATCATCATGGTGGTAATGTACACCTTGTTCGCAATCGCATTTGCTCAGGGTGGCAAAGACAACCTGCTCATTCTCACCGCGGTCACTGCAGCCTTGTTCGGCTTTTCCCTCTATTGTCTGCTCAAGAAAGAAGCATCTTTGTTTTTCTCCCCGCCGGAAAAAGAGACCGATGATTCGATACGCGATTCTTAGTGAGGGGACCTTGTTTAAGAAAGATTCAGCAGTGTAAAGTGGAGAGTGGGCAAGAGGCGGAGGCCCACGTCGCTCTGCGAAAACACTCGGAGGAATGGATCATGCAGCTTAAACCCAAAGACGTGGCCTGCGCGTGCGGCCATATTACCAGCCTGACGACCAGAAAACTCCTCTGCATCAAATGCGGTAAATATGTTTTCTACGACGAAAGCGAAAAAAAGTTGCACAGGCGCCAAAGCCTATATGTTGCCGCAATCATCGTGCTGGCGCTGAGCTTCGCCGCTTACTTTTTTGTGGAGATGGTGTTGGGCCCGCTATTGTTGCTGATAGAATAATAAGACGAAATCCAGTTATTCGGAAGCAGAACGCGGTTGTCTTCCCTGCCATAGAGCCTACCACAGCCGGATGATTCGCCGAAGCGATTTTACGTCCTCAGGCCGTATGTTCCGCTTGACGTAGCTGGCCACGTAATGCGGTATATGCCCTGTTTTCAGGTAGGCGCTGAAATCGGTCTCTATTTTTGAGCTGGAAAACCTCCAATCGACCCCGGAGCAACGAAAAAGGTCGTAGGCGCTGCATTGCCGAGCCATCGCCAGGCTGGCGAGATATTCATCGTTGCTGATGAATGCTTTCTTGGCGTGCTCGTTTTCGATATAAGATCTGGCAACAACGTAACATATTGTCAGAACCACCAAAAGGATGGCATTCCAGTTGAACATGGCTACCTCTTTGCGATCTGATCTATGCACAGCGGTATTCCAGGACTCGGTGCCGCAGGCGTTTTCATGTGAACGCGTCTTCACAATGATATGTCAGAATCACCCTATTGCAACCTCCCCCCGGTGTGCACCCTGACATCCTCCTATCGCCGCCGAGCCCCCGGCGTTCTGCCCCTCGCCGGCAGAGCAAACGTCCGGATCGATAGGTCTTGAACCGGCGCGCCAAGGCGCCTCTTTATTTCATTTATCGGCCAGGGGAGCTTAATTCTTTAGCGCGGGCGGATGCAGAAAGCGGCGGGTCAAGCGAGCGCCGAGGTATTTTTGAGAACGATGGGTTTCTAAAAAGCGGGTGATGGCGCCCTGCGCCATCCCGGTGTGGAACGAAATCCTCCTTCGCCCCCCATGCCAAAGGGGGTTGGGGGATTTTGAAGGCGGCTTCGTTGGAAGCAGGTTATGGCACAGCCCCGAACGGAGGTATCCCTCCAAAAACGACTCTCACTGCCCGGGCCGGGCAACGGCGCTACACGCTCGGCAGCGGAGCCGAATCTGCGGAAATGCGCTACTGTTTAGGAGCGGCCTGGACCGGCTGGCTGCCGGCCGTGCTTTGCGCGGGCGCCTGCTCCGCGCCGGTCTGGGGTTTCTTGCCCTCTTTCTTGGTATCATCGGAGCCGTCCACTTCAGCTATCGCCCCCAGGCTGGGCGGCGCTTTTTTCGACAGGTCCCCTTGCCCGGCCTCACCGCAGGCCAAAAGGATCGAAATACACCCGATAACCAAAACCCCCAGGACCCAGCGCCACCGAAGCTTGTACGTCTTGTTGCTGTTCATGGTTGCTCCTTTCATAGTTGGCATATTGACCAAGACTCCGGTTGATTTACCAAGCAAGGCGGAGCCGCCATTTCGATGGGAGATCAGCTCAACAGATAGGCCCGGGCTCAAGCGGCGGCGAATGCATCGGGATGGCGGCATCGTAGCCGAAATGGCAGGCGGATGCAAGCCTTGAAAACCGGGGTTGCCATTCCAATGCCCTATCCGCCGGCCTCAGCCGCGAGCTTCTCCCGGGCGAGGCAAATTTCCAGGTCGCACTGCAGGCAGCGGCGGACTTCCGCTGTGACCTGCTCCAAATCGCAGCCGAGTTCGACCTCGGCGAAGCCGGCATGCCGCTCGGAAACGGGCAGGGACGGTACCGCAATCCGCTCAAGCTCCGCAAACCCGCGCTCGCGCCTGCCGTCGTAAGGTTGTCGGTTTGCGCCTTCCGACTTCCGAATTCCGCATTCAATGACACCGTCTCCGCCCAGATAGCGATCGATTGCGGCTGCTGCCCGGCGACCGGCCGCGATGGCCTGGATTACAGTGGCCGGCCCGTTGGCCGCATCTCCGCCGGCAAAAACACCGCGCGCCCGGGTCTGCTGGGTTTCGGCGTCGATGGCGATCAATCCCCCCTGAACCGGCAAGTCCTTCTGATCGTCCCGGAAGCAAAAATCTTGGCAAAACGCGGTTTCGCTGGCCTGGCCGATGGCCATGATCACCTGATCGGCGGCTATCGTTTGCTTCGTGTCATCGAAATGAGGACAAAATTTACCCTGTGCGTCGAAAACCGAAGAACAGCGAACCAGTTCGAGCCCGCGCACCCGGCCGTCGCTTCCAATGATCCGGCCGGGTCCCCACGAATAGAGCAACTCCACTCCTTCCTTCCGGGCCTGATCGGTCTCCCTGGCGTCTGCCGGCATTTCTGCGCATGTCTCCAGGCATGCCAGGGATACCTGCCGGGCGCCGAGCCGCAGCGCGGTGCGGGCGGCGTCCACGGCCACGTTGCCGCCGCCGATGACCACGACCTTTTCCCCCATGGGGATGCTCCGGCCCTCGGCCACCTGGGTGAGGAATTCCACCCCCCAGTGAACCGGGTTCAGATCGCTGCCCTCCAACTCGATCTTGCGGCTCAACTGGGCCCCGATGCCCACAAACACGGCTTCAAACCCGTCTTGCCGCAGTTGCTCGATCTTGAAATCAACGCCAAGCTTGTGCCGGGTCTTGAGCTGAATCCCGGCCAAGAGCAGTTGGTTGATTTCCTTCTCGAGCACATCCTCCGGCAGTCGATAGCGGGGAATTCCGTAACGCAGCATGCCGCCGGGCCGGGGCCGGGCCTCGAACACGGTCACCTGATGGCCCTTCTTGCGCAGATAAAACCCCGCGGTTAACCCCGCCGGCCCCGCGCCGATCACGGCCACCTTGCGCCCGGTCTCCGGGGCCGTGGCGGAAATCCACGCGGACAGATCCCCGGCGCGGTCCGCGGCGTAACGTTTGGCCGCACAGATCGCAATCGGCGCGTTGACCTCGCCGCGTTTGCAGGCGGTCTCGCAGGGATGGGTGCAGACGCGGCCGAGCACTCCGGGCAACGGCGCTCGCTCCATGATCAACTGGTAGGCCTTGTCGTTTTCTCCGCGTGCGATGAACCGCAGATATCCGGGCACATCAATCCCGGCCGGGCAGGCCTGGACGCACGGGGGCGTCTTCGGGAACCGGTCCTCCGGGCCGATGGCCCGGAGTGTGCGGGTGATGTCGAGAATTTTAATCCCGTTCGGACAGGCGTCCTCACAGCGGCCGCAGGCGGCGCAAAACCACGGCAGGGGCGAGGAGGCGATGTCGTCGATCAGATCCAGCTCCACGTGCCGGACCAGACGCCGGATGTTGAACCCGTTGACGCCGGTGATCGGGCAGGCCGAGCTGCAGCGTCCGCACTGCTCGCAATATCGGAACATCGCGATGGTATCGAACCGCTCGGCGAATTTAGGTTTGGCGCTCATTCTGATCAACCATCGACCCCGATACCCCGGAACCGCAATTCTTTACACAGGTGTTTATATCTAATCGCCGAGGCCCTCGATGCGTCTGGCGGGGACCTCGGCGATTAAAGCCCCAGTTCCTTGACCATCGTGCGCATCGTGTCGGCAAATTTAGGGCCGTCGGCGGCCGAGCACCAGATGTTCCACAGCTTGGCAGGATCGTAGCCGGCCTTGGCCAACTTTTTTCTGGCCCGCTTGACCCGCGTCTCGGCCGCGTAGTTGCCCTGGATGTAATGGCAGGTCGGAAATTCACAGCCTGCCACCAGCACCCCGGCGGCACCGCCTTCGAAGGCCCGCCGCATCATCTTGATGGAGACCCGCGCGGAGCACATCACCCGAATCAGGCGCGCATGGGCCGGGTACTGCAGCCGGCTCACGCCGGCCATGTCCACCCCGCCCAGCGCGCACCAGTGGCAGATGAAGGCGATAATTTTCTGCCCGGGATTTTCTTCGAGCGCGGCCGCGACCTGGGCCAAGACCTGCTCGTCGGTGTAATGAACGATGCTGATGCATTCGTTGGGGCAGTCGGCCGCGCACAGGCCGCAGCCCTTGCACAGGGCCTGGATCACCGCCGGGTGGTCTTCGGCATCCACCCGGATCGCACGGTAGGGGCAGCGCTGGGAGCACAGCCCGCACTGGCTGCATTGGGTCAGGTCGATGTCGGCGACAATCCCCTCGGCCTCGATGTAGCCGTTCTTCATGGGGATCGAGGCCTTCATGGCCGCGCCGATGCCGGCTTCGCAGGATTCCTTAAGGAACATGGGTGCCTTGGCACAGCCCCCGAGCGAAACCCCGTGAGTGGCGAACTCGAGCGGCGCAAGCTTGACATGCGCTTCCTGGAAGAAGCCGTCGGGATTGGTGGATACCTTGAGCAGGTCCTTCACCTGTTCGACGCTCTCATTGCCCCGCAGGGCCGTTGTGAGAACGATCAGGTCCGCCGGAACCTCGAACTCCTTTCCGGCCAGCAGGTCGTAGACCCGGACCCGCAGCCGGTCGCCGTCCTTTCTCACCTCCGGGTAGCGGTTATCCGGGAAGCGCAGGAATTTCACGCCCAGCTGCTTGGCCTGCTGCTGGGCGGCGCCCTCTTCCCGGACGAGACTCATGTCCCGGTACAGGATGATGATGTCGGCGTCCTTGCGCAGGGTCTTGACAGCGATGGCGTTTTTCACCGCCACATGGCACCCCACGGTGCAGCAGCCGCGGCTATCGTTTTTAGAGTTGACGCAGTTGATCATCACCACCGAAGACACGCTTCCGAGCTGCTTGCTTCGCAGTGCGGCCTCGAGCTGGAGTTGGGTTTTCACCCGGGGGTCGTTTCCATACTCAAACTGCCTGACCGGTTCGATTTCCTGCATGCCGGTGGCGACGATGACGGTGGAAATGTCCAGGAACGCGCCGGTCCCGTTGCCGTCGGTCCTCAGCGCCACATGGTAGTTGCCGATGTAGCCTTGCATCGATTCGATCCGGGTGCCGGTGAACACCTTGATCTTTGGGTGGGCCAGGACCTGTGCCGCCTTGGCTTCCACGATCTGCGCGGCCGGGCGGCGGTGATGACCATGCGAAAGAAAGCAGAGCGTGTTCAGAAGCCCGCCCAGCCGCGGCTCTTTTTCGACGATGAAGGCGTTGAAACCCTGCGCTGCGACGCTCAGCGCGGCGTTCATCCCGGCCATCCCGCCTCCAATGATCAGGCAGTCCGTCTTGACCGGCAACCGGATTTCGTCGCCGGCCTCGAGCAGCGCGGCCTTGGCGACCCCCATCTTGACGAGGTCCTTGGCCTTTTCGGTCGCAACCCGGGGCTCGCGCATGTGCACCCAGGAGACCTGCTCGCGGATGCTCACAAACTCCAGCAGATAGGGGTTGACGCCGGCTTCGCGCGTGTTGCGCTTGAAGAGCGGCTCGTGCGTGCGGGGCGTGCAGGATGCGACCACCACACGGTTGATCCGGTGCTCCTTGATCAGGTCCTGCATCCTTTTGAGATAGTCCACGGAGCAGGACCACTTGCCCTCATCGGCCCAGGCCACGTGCCTCAGGGTCTTGGCGAAAGCCACTACTTCGGGCACGTTAACGACCCCGGCGATGTTGGTGCCGCAGTCGCAGACAAAGACGCCGATGCGGATGTCTGCACTCATCAATCAATTCCTCGCGGTTCAGCGGCGCTCCATGTTATCAAATTTTGATGGAGCGTCTTTTTCGATGACCAAGGCCGCACGCGGGTTCTGGCTCAAGCGTACTTTCTGTACGCCGCAGGCAGAAACCTGCGGAGAACGCGGAGCACCGGAAAAAGATCCCTTCAGGTTTGAAAACACAGGGCCTTCATGGCGGCCGCCGTGGCCTGGGACACGGACTCGGCGATGTCGATCGGCCCGGTGGCGCCGCCGCAGAGATAGATCCCGTCCACCCCGGTCTCGAGCGGCGATAGCAGCGGATCTTTCTCTTTGAAGAAGCCGAGGGGATCCAGCGCCAGCTTGAGGGTCTTGGCCAGACGTGCGTTGCGCTCGCTCGGAATGAGCCCGGTGGAGAGCACCAGCAGGTCGACGTCGTGGCTGCGAAGCGATCCGGTGTCGAGGTCCTCGCAGCGCACGCCGAGGTTGTGCGTCTCAGGATCTTCGGAGACCGCGTAGGGCCTTGCGCGCACAAACCGCACCCCGTGTCCGACGGCATTGCGGTAGAAATCCCAGAAGCCTTTGCCGTAGGCCTTCAGGTCGTTGTAGAAAACGGTGGTCGCGACCGAGGGGTCGTGTTCCTTGGCGATGATGGTCTGCTTGGTTGCGATCATGCAGCACACCTTTGAGCAATAGGGGGTCCCCCGCCCCTGGCCCAGACCGCGGCCGGCGCACTGCACCCAGGCGATCCTGCGGGCCGGCTGCCGGTCCGAGGGCCGGATGATGTGCCCGGCGGTGGGGCCGCCGGCATTCATCAGGCGCTCGAACTCGGTGTTGGTAATCACATTCGCAAATCGATCATACCCCAGGAGATCGCCGGCGGGCGGCGCGTTCTTGATGCCGGTGGCGACCACGATGCTTTTAACGTCGAGGTCGATGTTCTGGTTGGCCTGCCAGAGCATGACCGCCTTCTTGCCCTCCTTCTCGCAGGCCTTGACGCAGTATGCGATGGGGCATTCCCGGCACTGGCTGCAGTCGACGGCGCAGCCGCCGACACAAGCGCCGGCCCCGCGCATCTGACCGCTGCGGCAGCGTGAGTCCAGAGACACCACGTTGGGGACCGCCTGGGGGAAGGCCATCGAGATCAGTTTGCGCTTGCCGCCGACCTTCCCGTCCAGCTCGTCGGGCAGGCTCACGGGGCACGCCTCCACACAGGCGCCGCAGCCGGTGCACTTCTCCTCGTCGATGAATTTGGCCTTTTTGACGAGCCGGACCTTGAAGACCCCATCGGCTTTCTGCACCCGCCGGACCTCGGTCTGGGTCAGGATCTTGATCTTGGCTTGGTTGGCGACCTCGTACATCTGCGGAGCCTCGATGCAGATCGAGCAGTCGTTGGTGGGGAAGGTCTTGTCCAACCGGGCCATCATGCCCCCGATGCTGGCGGTGTCGTCGACGAGATAGACCTGGACTCCGTATTTCGCCGCGTTCATTGCACAGTTGATGCCGGCAATTCCCCCGCCGATCACCAGGATGGCATCCGTCATGAAATCACCTGTTTTTGAGATGGCTTTTGGACCGTGCCGTCATATCTCCGTGATGATGATCGCACCGGATTTGCACAGGGCGACACAGGCCCGGCATCCCATGCAGTTCACCGGCCTCGCCGCCATGGCCGTGTGCGGCATCTCGAATACATCCACCGGGCACATCTTTACGCACTCCCCGCAGGAACAGCAGCGCCCGGAATCGACGTGGACCAGGTAGACTTCATACTCCCTGAGCATCTTTCCCATCGATCGGTTGCCTCGGGCTACTTCGTGTATTTGCGGATGGCCCGTTCAAAGCCCGGCATCGCATTGCGGATGACCGCGTCGTCCACGCAATACGCGATGCGGAAGTGCCCGGGACCGTGAAAGCCGCTGCCGGGGACCGCCAGGACCCGCTCGGCTTTGAGCGCCTGCACGAACTCGACGTCGTCGGCGATCGGCGACCTGGGGAAAAGATAAAAGGTGCCGGCCGGCTTGACGAACGCATAGCCCATGGCGCCCAGGCCGTCGCAGAGCATGTCGCGCTTGCGCTGGTAAGCGCCGATGTCCGCTCGCTCGCCCTGCAGGCAGCCCACCACGCGCTGCATCAGGGCCGGCGCGTTCACATACCCCAGGATACGGTTGGCGAGCGCCATGCCGGCGATCAGCGCTTTGCGATGCGTCGCCTGAGGGTTCACGGCCGCAAATCCGATGCGCTCTCCGGGAATGGAGATATCTTTGGAGTAGGACGTGCCGATGATGCTCTCCCGGTAGGCCGTGAAAATGCTCGGTACCGTGACGCCGTCGTAAACGACCTTGCGGTAGGGCTCATCGGAAATCAGGTAGATGGTGCGGCTGTATTCCCGCCCCTTCGCCTCGAGGATCTCGCCCAGGGCCCGGAGGCTTTCGGCGGAATACACCGCACCGGTCGGATTGTTCGGCGAGTTGATCAGGACGACCTTGGTCCGGGGTGTAATGGCCGCACTCAGCGCCGGCAGGTCCAGCTTAAAATCCGGCGTACTCGGCACGGTCTTAAGCACGCCGCCGTGGTTGTCGGCATAGAATTTATACTCCACAAAACACGGCACCGGGGTGAGCACCTCGTCGCCGTTATCGAGGAGGGTCTTCAGCGCCACATTCAAGGCGCCGGCCGCCCCGCAGGTCATGAGGACATCCGCGCCCGCTACCGCCACCCCCTGCTCCCGTGAGAGAAACTCGGCCACCGAGCCGCAGACGTCAGGATAACCGGTGTTCGGCATGTAGCAGTGCGCATCCAGGCCGCATGTGCTGACGATCTCCCGCAGCACTTCCTTGAACTTGTCCGGCGGCGGCAGGTTGGGGTTGCCCAGGCTGAAGTCGAAGACGTTTTCGGGTCCGAATTTGCGCTTCAGCTCGGTGCCTTCTTCGAACATGCGCCGTATCCAGGAGGACCCGGCGAGGATGGTCTCGATTTTTTTCGCGATGCTCATGGCTACTCCCTTTCATGGTCTATCGGGCGAATCGGTTCAGCTACTTCTTCTCAAACTCGCGCCACTTGTAGTCGATCAATTCGAGCAGCACCCCGTTCATTTTCTTCGGATGCACAAAGGCGAATTCGCAATCCCGGAAGGGCCTGGTCCCGCCGATAAAGGCATAGCCCTTGCCCTGGAGTTCGTCCATGGACGTGCGGGTGTTGTCGACGTTGAAGCTGATCAGCATGACGCCTTCGCCCCGCTTCTCGATGAATCTGGCGACATCGCCGTCCGCCGCGGTCGACTCCATGAGTTCGAATCCGATCTCGCCCACCCAGTAGCGGGCGACCTTTATCTTTTCCGGCTCATCGATATACTCGTCGTCGGGTTTGGATTTTCCGAGGACCGGCTCCCACATTTTCCGGGCGTCCGATAGGTTTTTGACGGCAATGCAAATGTGGTCGACTTTGTTGATTTTCATAAAAGCCTCCGCCGCAAGGTTGGGCTGTTTGCCCGACTGGTTTTACCCCCACCCGCCCGCACCCGTCAACGCGCCCGAACGCAAGGGGCTCTCTCCTATTTCCAGAGAGGGGCCATGCTCTAGAAGGTCACTTTTTCAACGGGCACGGTGATGGCATTGTCCGGGCAGATGCAGCCGCACTCGTTGCAGTCTTCGCAGAGAAACTCGGTGACCACCGGCCGGCCGTCCTGCACCCGGACGGCTTGGTCCGGGCAGATCTCGACGCACAGGGGCTGAACGTTGCCGCCGCACATCGTACATTTCTTATAGTCAATCTGAGCCGCCATAGCTATCCTCCTGAGGATATGATTGTCGTCTGAATGCGATCGTCCAAAACGCGACGCCACCCGCGCGTGTCATGCCACCTTGTACAGGCGCATGACGGTTTCCCCCTGGCCGCGTGCGATGGCCTTCTGGAGTTCGATCCTGAGCCGGATGTTGAAGAAGGCACTCACGTCTTCGAGAATGGTCTGGAACATCCGCTCCCGGCACAGCGCCACCTCTTCCATGGGTGCACCGTATTCCTTGGCCCAGCTGGGCCAGGGGTCCCGCGTGCAGCGGATCAGCACCTCGCCTGCCATCCCTTTCTCGGCCGCCGCGATCCCGCCCTCCACACCCCAGATGTCCGCCAGGCAGCGGCCCAGGTTCATCAGGAAGGCCTCCTCGCCCTTCAACCAGTTCTGACGCGGCAAAAGGCTTTTGCCGATTTCCTTACCGAAGATTTCCGCGGCCCTCAGGCCGACATCCAGCGGTTTGGCGCCCGGACCGGCGAATTCCAGGGCCACCTGCCGCCAGCGGTAAAAGGTCTTGCCGATTTCATCCTGAGCGCCGTGCAGCGCTCTCCACAACCGGGTGATCTCTTTTTCAGCATCTATGGGCATGGTCAACCTCCTCCTCAAACGCGCATACCGATGCGGTAGCCGTCATGGACGGCGCTGGAAAGGTTCCGGGGAACCAACGCATCACCGATCACAAAGAGTTCGATCCCTTCGGACTGGACGGCCTGTTTCAGGCTCGCGTTGGCCTCGCGCTCGGAAACGATCACCGTGTCGCAGTTCACCGGCCAGCGATAGCCGTCATAGGTCTTCACGATGATGCCGCCTTCGTTCACTTCCTCGATGGTGCTGTCGCTGTAGGCATTGATCCCGGCCTGACGCATGTAGATCAAATAGCGCCACTTGAAGGATGGATTGACGTCGAAGCCGGCCGACCTCTCCCTGCCCACCAGGGTCACCTTCTTGCCTTGCTTGGCCAGGTGGAGCGCACAGCCGATGCCGGGCTTGCGGTTGCCGTAGACCACCACATTCTGGCCGACCGGCACCCTGCCGCTCATCACGTCCAGAAGATACACCACTTTGGGGTGATCCCCCCCCGGCACCGTGAGCTTGGGGTAAACCGGTCCGGTGGCCAGAACCACCGTGTCGGGCAACTCATCCTGAATGAGCTGTTCGCTCACCTCGGCGCCCAGATGGAATTCGACCCCGTGCTTTGCGCACATGGCCTGCTGGAACCCCACGCAGGTCCAGAGCTCGTCGTCGCCATAGGGGGCATTGCGGGCCTCGTTCAGGGTTCCGCCGATGGTCTTGCGCCGGTCGTACACATGGACCTCGTGCCCGCGGCGGGCCGCCATGTAGGCGCACTCCAGACCGGCCGGGCCGGCGCCGACGATCATGATGCGCTTCTTGTCCTGGGCCGGCTTGGGGTCCGTGAACTCCGGATTCGACTCGTGGGCGCACACGGGGTTGATGTAGCAGGTCATGGGCGCATCGCGGAACAGCCGGGCGAGGCACAGGTTGCAGGCCACGCAGTGCCGGATTTCGTTCTCACGTCCTTCGAGCACCTTCTTTGGCATCAGGGGATCGGCGATCATCGACCGGCACATTTCCCACATGTCGAGTTCGCCGGCGCCGATCTTCGCGTTGGGCAAGTCGGGTTTAAACAGCCGGTAGGCCATCTGAATCGGGATTCTCACATGCTGCTTGGCGCGCTTGGCCAGGTGGATCCAGTTGCCCATGGGGATGTCGCGGCTGATCACCGGGTAGATGGACTCCTGCCAGCCGAGGGTGCAGCTGATGTAATCGGCCCCCGCCTGCTCGGCGATCCTGTAGGTCTCCATGGACTCCGCGGGCGTGTTGCCGCGCACATCGTCCAGCAGTTCCTCGGAGCACAGGCGGATGCCCACCGGGATGTCCGGCCCGCAGGCCTGCTTGACCCCTTGAATGATTTCCACCACCATCCGCATGCGGCCGCGGATGTCCCCGCCGTACTCGTCCTGGCGGCGGTTGGTGTAGCTGGAGATGAAGTTGGAGATCAAGTAGCCGACGATCCCGGAAATCTCCACCATGTCGAATCCGGCCGCAACCCCTCGGCGGGCGGCGTCGATATGCTGACGCACCACGGCCTGAACGTCGGCCTTGGTCATCTCCTGCACGGGCTTGAAGATCCTGAGACGCTGGGGAACGGCGGACGGCCCGTGGCAGTAATCGACCTCCACCGCGCCCACCCGGCCGCAGTCCATCAGCTGGAATCCCGCGACGGCGCGCTCGGCGTGGATGGCGTCGGCAATGCGCTTCAGACCCGGAATGAACTTGTCGTCCCAACACGCCGCCTGCCCGACGTAGCCCTGGCCCTGGCGGGCCTTGTCCAGGTAAACGCCCTGCATGAAGCACAGGCCGCCGACAACCCCCTCGGCTCGCTTTCGCATGTAGGCCACGCCGGCGTCCGTGACGAAGCCTTCGTGAGAGTTCAGGTTGTCCTCGGTGGCCGCGTATTTGATGCGGTTCGGCACGGTCAGGTTGCCGATCTGGATGGGCGTGAACAGATGCGGGTAACGCTTGGCCCCGGGATGCGTTGAATAATCCCACTCATACAGTCGCCTTGCCATATCAATACCCTCCTCCGTTGGGTTAACGATGCTATGAACTGGCCCCTGCCGGATGCATCTCAACCGTGCCGGCCATGGAAACCGCACCCGGCGCTTCGGGCGGGGGCGATTCGCGGGAAGGCCTCGCAGCAAACGCACCGATCATCAGCTCGAACAGACGATCCAGGTTCTCGAAAATGGAATAAGACATGTCCTTAAGCAGCCAGCGCGTGATGATGTGGTCCATGGTGCCGACGAAGATGTCCCGGGCCAGGCGCGGGTCCAGATCCGGCTTCAATTCGCCGGCATTGCGGCCTTCCTCGAAAATTTCGAGCAGGTGGGAATAGAGTTTCTTGACATTGGAATAGACCTCGGTGGTCATGAAGTTGGCGTTGGTCTTGAGGAAGAGATAGACAATTTTCGCATCCAACGGCGCTTGCTCGATGCGGCGCAAATACCACCACAGGTATTTGCGCAGCTTGTTCGCCGCGCCCTTGATGCCGAAAAGCTGCTCGTCGATGTCCTTGAGCAGTTCAGACACCCAGAGGTCGGGAATCGTCAGCAGCAGGTCTTCCTTGCCCTGGAAATACTCGTACAGAGCGGCCTCGGACAAGTTCGCCTGCCTTGAGATGTCGACGATGGTCGTCTTCTGATACCCCTGCTCGGCGAAAAGCTTCTTGGCGGAGTTGATGATGCGTTCGCGGGTGTTTTCCTTGCCGTTCTTGCCTGCCATGCATTTTAACCGATTAGCATTAGGTGTTCAGCCTTCTGTAATTTATCTATATTTTTATTTTTTACATTATATAATATGATTTTACCTAATAACATTAGGTTACCTACCCTGTCAAGTTGAAAATCACCCGCGAGCCCGGCGGGTGGATTTCCCGATGGCCGAAGGCAGTTGCCAAGGCGAGCCAGGAATGCTAGTATTGGTCTCAAAAGCTCGAATCGCACCTGAGGGCAAGGCGCAGGCCGATCCGGAAGCCGCAGCAACCACGGCAGTATGTGAGCATTTCAAGAGGTCTGCCACGCCGCCATCGGGGGGGCGGGCGGGGTTATAAAACCACCTATGAAAAAGCTAGTGTCAAGATGTTTTTTTCTTTTGCCCGACCGAAGCCAGACACCGTTGATCTGGCGAAGGGCGGGCCGCGCGTTTGGGGATCATCGCCAACCACCTATGCGTGTTCACCTTTGGAAGGCGTCACACTATCATGCATCTGATTTCGGCGTCCCAATCACTTCTTCGGCCTCAGCTTAACTGGGCCAGGTTTCATATCGGGTTACGCGCGAGCAGCATACTGCTCCTGATAAGGTTGTTGGTTCTTTAAGACATAATACGCAATCTGTAAGATTTTGTGCGCCGTAGCGGTCACCGCTTTCGCGTATCCGCTGCGCACAATGCGCTTGCGAAAGTAGGCGTTCAGACGACAGTTGCGCAGCCGGGCTACGCATTGCGCCGCTTCGACCAGCGCGGTGCGAAGATACTTCGAGCCCTGCTTGGTAATGCGGCCGCGACGATCCTTGCCGGCGCTGGAGTCCAATGAGGGCACCAGCCCTGCGTAAGCGGAGAGCTTCCGATAAGACGCAAAGCGGGTAATGTCCTCGATCTCGGCCACAAACGTCATGGCCACGATGGGGCCAATGCTCGGGATACTCATCAACAGTTTTGCCATGGGGTGCTGCGTGGCAAGCTGCTGGACCTGCTTGGTCAACGGTTCTATCTGTTGCCCCAGCTGCAGGTAAATGGACAGATATACGTTCAACTGGGCCTGGTAGGCCTCCGGCAAGAGTAGTTGCCGCAGATACTCAATGCCACGAGCGCCAAATAGATCACTGAACGGCTGCTGAATATTGTTCTTCATCAATAGGATGTGAATGCGATTTTTCATCCGTCTGGCGTCGTTGACCAGTTTGTTGCGGTGCCGAAGCAACTCTTTCAGTTGGCGGGTCTCCAGGCGGCTGACATGCACGGGGGCAATCAATTCGGCCCGCAGCAGTTGGGCCAACATGTGGGAATCGATTTTGTCGTTTTTAATCTTCGCCGATGCGATCGCCTTGGTCTTGCAGGGGTTTGAGATCACCACCGCATGGCCCGCTTCGCTCAAGGCATCGTACAACCAGTACCAGGAGCCCATCGACTCGATGACCACCTGGGTGGGGTGAGCCAGCGCGGAAAAATAGTTGAGGATTACCGGCAACTGGTTGGGTAGATTGCGTCGTGCGCGCACTTGTCCCTGTTCGTCCACCGTGGTGATGTAAGATGTTTTCTTATGAAGGTCGATTCCGGTATAATACATACGGCTACCTCCTTTGGGTTAAAGGTTTGGCTTGGACCCTATTCTAACATAGGGACCAAGGGAGGTAGCTTTTTCATATGATCACTTCTAT
>JACRCN010000031.1 GCA_016219005.1 Deltaproteobacteria bacterium | reverse complement strand
CTCAAGCACAACCTCTACTTCGAACGCTTCCTCAACCCGGGCCGCACCGACCCGCCCGACATCGACATCGACTTCGCCTGGGACGAACGCGACGCCGTGCTGCAGGCCGTGCTCGCAGGCCACCGCGGGCATGCCGCCATGGTGGCGAACCACGTCCTGTTCCAGCCGCGCATGGCCGTACGCGAGGTGGCCAAAGTCTACGGGCTGACCGAGGCCGAAATCGGCCGGGTCTCGAAACGCCTGCCCTGGTACTGGCGCGCCGAGGAGACCGATACCGAATTGCTGGCCGAGCTTAAAAAGCAGCCCGAACTGAAGACCGTGGAGTTCCCGCCCCCCTGGCCGGAGATCCTGGCACATGCCCAACGGATCATCGGCACCCCGCGGTATCTCTCGGTGCATCCCGGCGGGGTCGTCATCACCCCGCGGCCGATCGACGAGTACGTGCCGGTGGAACGCGCACCCAAGGGGGTCCCGATCATCCAGTGGGAAAAAGACGCCGCCGAGGACGCCGGCCTGGTCAAGATCGATCTCCTGGGAAACCGCAGCCTGGGGGTGATCCGCGACGCCCTCGCCAACCTGCAGGCGAACAAGACCGCCTTCGACGAGGCCCGCTGGGAGCCCGAGGACGATCTCGCCACCCAGCAGGCCGTGGCCCAGGGTCGCACCATGGGCTGCTTCTACATCGAAAGCCCGGCCATGCGCCTGCTGCAGCAGAAGTCCAAGGCGGGCGACTTCGAGCACCTCGTCATCCACAGCAGCATCATCCGGCCGGCCGCGAACGACTACATCCGCGAGTACATCCGGCGCCTGCACGGCGGACCGTGGGACCCCATCCACCCGCTGCTTACCGATGTGCTGGAGGAGACCTTCGGCATCATGGTCTACCAGGAGGACGTCTCGCGGGCGGCGGTGGCGCTGGCCGGGTTCTCCCACGCCGAGGCCGACCGCCTGCGCAAGATACTCTCCAAAAAAGACCGGCAACTGCAGCTACGGGACTTTGCCCGGCGCTTCCGGGAGGGCGCCCGGGCAAAGGGGGTTTCCGAAGCGCCGATCACGGCGGTCTGGAACATGATGATGAGCTTCGACGGGTATTCGTTCTGCAAACCCCACAGTGCATCCTATGCGCGCGTTTCGTTCCAGGCGGCGTTTCTCAAGGTTCACCACCCGGCCGAGTTCATGGCCGCGGTGATCAGCAACCAGGGAGGGTTCTACAGCGCCTTCGCCTATGTCTCGGAAGCCCGGCGCCTGGGCCTTGAGGTGCTGCCGCCGGATGTGAACGCGAGCAACGTGCGCTGGACCGGAAAAGATGCCGCCCTCCGGGTCGGCCTGCTTTCCATCAAGGACCTGGCGGCGGTCACCCAGAAACGGATCGTCGCCTGCCGCGAGGGCCGGACCTATGCCGGTCTTGGGGATTTCCTGGAGCGGGTGCGGCCGGACACGGCCGAGTTGCGGGCGCTCGTCCACTGCGGGGCGCTCGACCGCCTCGCCCCTGGGGCAAGCCGCGCCGAACTCCTGTGGGAATCGACGCGCCGACTGCCATCGCGCTTGACCGCCGGGAGAGCGGCCCGCAACCGGTCTCTGTTCGAAACGCCGGGTGCCGACCAGCGCACCCCGCACCTGCCCCCGGACGACGCCCGCGAACGCTTGCGCCGGGAGTTCGCCGTGCTCGGTTTCCTCTGCGACCGGCACCCGCTGGAACTCTACGCCGACGCCGTGCACCGGACGGGGGCGGTCAAGGCGGCCGATGTCCCGCGCCGCGTCGGGCGGCGGGTGCGTTTCGCCGGTTGGCTCATCACCGGCAAGGTGGTGGAAACCAAGCAGGGCGAGCCCATGGAGTTTCTGACGTTCGAAGACGAGACGGGACTCGTTGAAACCACCTTCTTCCCCGAGGCCTACCGCCGCTTCTGCCACCTGCTCGACCGCGAGCGGCCGTATCTGCTTTCGGGGAAAGTCGAGGAAGACAGGGGTGCCGTTACACTCACGGTGGACCACGCGAGCCCGATTCACGGGTGATCCGTTTTCTGAACCGGTGGTTTGCGAGGCCTTGTCAGGGCTTCACCGGGCTTGACGGCGCATCCGTGTGCTGCTTGCAGATTCGGCCCAACGGGGCAATTCCATTTTACGATGCGCAACGCGGGCCGCCATCAGGCGTCCACCCGCGCGTATATGTCGCCCGACACGATTCCGGAACCCAGGGCGTGGAGCATCTGCTCGATGCGCGGGGCATCCACCCAATCCGGGCTTTCCAGGCGGAGACTTTCCCGCAGGCTCCAATTGAAGCGATAGGCGCCCAGGCACATCAAGCGCCGGATGCACGCCAGGGCCCTGGCATTATCGAAGCTGATGAATTCAAACGACAGCGCCGGGAGCGGGTGGGACAGACCGGCCAGGGCCTGCTCTTCATATCCTTCCACATCGATCTTGCAGAAATGGGGCGAGCCGAATTCTTCAATCAGCCGATCCAGGGTGGTCACCTCCACCTCGACCCGATGATCCCAGCGTTCACGCAGTGCGGCGGTAGCGGCCATGGCCCTTCTCCAGGCGTCCGGCGCCAGGGTGCTGATCGTCGGGTTCATGCGGTTGATGTGCAAGGTGGCCACACCCGGCTGCGCGCCGACGGCCTTGGCCAAGAGGGTAAACCGCCGCTCGCCGCCCCATCGCTTTTGAAGGTAGGCGGCACACTGGGGCTGGGGCTCCAATGCGATAACGCGGGCGCCGAGATCCAGGAACGCCCGACTGCGGCTGCCCAGATGGGCGCCGACGTCGAAGCTGAGTGCTCCCGGATGGACGAACTGCCTGTAAAATCGGCGAAGCTTGCGCCGGGCGAAGGGTCTCCAAATGTAAATCAACTCGGATCGCAGCAGGCCGAAGCGGCTTTTCAGATCATTCATTTCCCTGCATCCGCTGCACGTTTTTCAAATACCAGGAGCCGGTAATGGATCAGGTCTTCCCGATAGCATGTTTGTTTGGCATCCCCGCCCAACAGGGACCTGAGATAGGGGTAGCGCTCCATCGCGGTATCCATCACAGGAAATGATCTCTATCGGTGGATTCACGCATGAAGCCATCTCAAAAATAGCAGATCTCAGCCGCGGGCAAGGCGCACGCCGATGAAAAGCCTAGCCGCGCGCCAGTTTGTGAGCATTTTTCCGAGGCGTGCAACGCTGCCAGCCACTGTCAGATGCATTTTTGAGATAGCCTCATCCCTGTACTGTCGGAGTTGAAGCAGCATATTAGGCCCTATTGTTTTCCACAACCGTTATTATGCGGCCGGTTGAAACGGCAGCCGTTTTCCAGTGCAGGCACAAAACCATTGTTTTTCGCCGTGACTCACCCTCCCGGCAGGGGGTTCATGCCGCACTAAACTCATAAGACCGAGACCCAAATCGTACCAAGGCGAAAAGCAATTGACAACTAATAGTGGCTGGTTAAGTTTGATACCAATGAAATTTAGACTTGACTATCTTTCAGTACGATGAAATAATGCCAGCCATGCTTGACCGGCCCCTCTACCAAAATATCTGGAAAGAACTGATCAAGGAAAAGCGGATGGTCTTCATGGCGGGGGCGCGGCGGGTGGGGAAGACAACCCTGGGGGAGATGATCGCCCAGACGTTTCCGAATCAGGTGTACCTGAGCTGGGAGATCCCCGGGGACCGCGCGCGCCTGATCCGTGAACCCGCCTTTTTCGAGACGGTCGAGCGCCGGGACGAATCCACCCCGTTCGTGATGTTTGACGAGCTCAACAAGCACCGCGGATGGCGCAAATACCTGAAGGGGATCTATGACCGGTTCCAGGCCGACTATCAGTTCCTGATTGTCGGCAGCAGCCGGCTGGACTATCCCCAGCGGCGCGGGGACTCCCTGGCCGGGCGGTACTACCTGCTGCATCTGTGGCCCTTCACCCAGGCGGAGTTGGGCCGGGCGAACCTGACCGCCGCGGAGTTTTTCGGCAACCCGCAGCAAGTCCGCATGGAGCGGCAGGCCGAGTTGCAGGACGTGTGGCAGACGCTCTCGGAGCACAGCGGGTTTCCCGAGCCGTATTTATCCGGGCGCAAGACCTCCTATCGGCGCTGGTCGACCGCCTATGCCGAGCAGCTGATCCGGGAGGACATCCGGGATCTCACGGGGATCAAGGCCATTGACGAGTTGGAGACCCTCTACCAGCTGCTGCCGGCCCAGGTGGGGCAGCTTTCGTCCGTGCCGGCTTTAGCCCAGGGGCTTCAAATGGCTTACAACACCATCCGCAGCTGGCTCTTCACGCTGCAGCGTTTTTTCGCGGTCGTCAGCCTCGCGCCCTGGACCCGCGGGATCCCCCGGGCGATCCGGGAAGGACAGAAGATCTATCTGTGGGACGCTCCGCGCGTGGAGGACCCCGCGGCGCGCTTCGAGAACATGGTGGCCCTCGAGCTCTGCCGGGCGGTGTCGAATTGGAACGAGCTGGGCTATGGCCGCTTCAGCCTGAACTTCGTCCGGACCAAGGACCAGCAGGAGGTCGATTTCATCATCAGCGACGACGACAAACCGGTGCTGCTGGTCGATGCACGGGCGGATGACCATCAGCCGTCGGCGGCCCTGATCAAGTTCCAGAACGCATTGAAGGTGCCTGCGGTTCACCTGGTGCGAACCGCGGCAGGCTACCGGCGGATATCCAACGACGACCAAGCGATCCTGATCGCCCCGGCCTGTCAGTACCTGGCGGGGCTTCCTTAACCTCGAACGAAAGGAGGGACAAAGGGGGCGGCCGGAAAGGAGCTCTCGTCAACCCATATGAAATCATCGCAAAAAAATCTATTGCAAAAAAAAATTTTGATGCTATTTTGCTGCGTTCTTTTTGGATGGCTGGGGCAGATTCCTTTTGACACCCCTGCATGAGCAGGTGACCGTCGGGAGGGGTCTTCGATCGAACCTGAAATCAGGATTTTTTATGATAATAAAGGGGAACACAGGGAGTGGAAAAAGAAGATATCTTGCACGCGGAAGGCCGTTTGGGTGAACTGATCATTGGTAACCGAATCCCCAAGGATTACTTCATTACCAAGGGCACGGGTCAAAGCGACCTCACCGTTCACGCGGGTTCCTACCATCTGGCCCTCAAGGAGGCCGGGGTGGAGATGTGCAACATCATGACATACTCCTCCATCCTGCCGGCCATCGCCACCGAAATCCCCAGACCGAAGCGGCTCGTTCACGGTTCCGTGATGGAGTCGATCTTCTCCGTCTGCACGGTCAACCAGGGCGAGCGCGCGACGGCCGGGATCATTTTCGGGTGGCTGTACCACAAGAAGACACGCGCCAAGTACGGCGGCCTGGTGTGTGAACTCTACGGAGATCACTCCATCAAGCAGATCGAGCAACGGCTGCATGCCAGCCTCGATGAGCTTTACACCAACGGCTACTCGGATGACTTCCACTTGAAGGAGCGGCGCGTCACCACGGAAAGCTTCGTGCCCAAAAAGAAGTTCGGCACCGCCCTCGTGGCGCTGTGCTTCGTGAATTACCATTACCCGATCCTGCGGGTCAACCTGAACGCCTGATGTCCAATTTCGGTGCGATCCCCGTCGAGTTTGCAAACGAAAAATTTGCAGGGGTCGTGGTGTTGCCGGTGCCCTATGACGAGACCTCCACGTGGCTGAAAGGCGCCGATAAAGGCCCGGCGGCCATCATCGCGGCCTCGGCCAACATGGAACTCTACGACATCGAGACCGGAAGCGAGGTCTACCGCCGGGGCATTTTCACCGCCGAGCCCGTCACCGAAAACCGTACGCCGGAGGCCATGGTCGCCGCCGTGCGCCAGCGGGTCTCGGACTGCCTTGAGAGGGAACAGTTCGTCGTCACCGTCGGCGGCGAGCATTCGGTGACCATCGGCGCCGTCCAGGCTCACGCGGCGCGCCATACGGATCTGTGCGTGCTGCAGCTCGACGCCCATGCCGATCTGCGGGACGCGTACGAGGGCAGCCCCTTCAACCACGCCTGCGTCATGGCCCGCGTGCGCGAGCTCTGCCCGATCGTTCAGGTCGGCATCCGCAGCATGGACGCCGGCGAACGCCAGAGCCTCCCGGACGCAAGTGTGTTCTGGGCGCACGAGATGGCCGAGACCCCCGGCTGGATCGACGCGGTGGTGTCGCGGGTGTCGCGGCTGGGGAAGAACTGCTACATCACGATCGACTTGGACGTGTTTGACCCCGCGCTCATGCCCTCCACGGGGACACCCGAGCCGGGCGGCCTGTTCTGGTACGACGTCACCCGGCTCCTGCGGGCGGTAAGCCGCCGCTGCCGCGTCGTCGGCTTCGATGTGGTCGAGCTGTGCCCCGGCGAGCATGACAAAGCGCCGGATTTTCTGGCGGCGAAATTGATTTACAAACTATTGAGTTACCGGTTCGAGGGATAATCCGCATGCAGAAGAAAGGCTTGCTCAAGAAGACGGTCAAGCACGTCGACATCGCGTCGTTCAACGCCACCCCCATCATCGCGGCCATGCGCGGGATGTCCTTCAGCTCGCGGGACACGGCCGCCGCGGCCGACATCCTTGAACGCATGCTCAGGGACCGGGGCTGCACCATCGTGCTTACGCTGGCCGGCAGCACCAGCGCCGGCGGCTGCATGCAGGTTTATGCCGACATGATCCGGTACAACATGGTGGACGTGGTGGTGTCGACCGGTGCGGCCATCGTGGACATGGACTTCTTCGAAGCCCTGGGGTTCAAGCACTATCAGGGCAGCCCCTTCGCAGACGACCGCGAGCTGCGCAAGCACTACATCGACCGGATCTACGACACCTACATCGACGAGGGGCAGCTGCAGACCTGTGACATGACCGTGAAGAAAATTGCCGATGGCCTGGAGCCCCGGCCCACCTCCTCCCGGGAGTTCATCCGCGAGATGGGCCGCTACCTGACCCGGCACGCCGTCAAAAAGGGCTCTCTCGTCGAGCTCGCCTTCCGGCACAACGTGCCGATCTTCTGCCCGGCCTTCACGGACTCGAGCGCCGGCTTCGGCCTGGTCAAGCACCAGATTGACCGCCCCGAACAGCATGTGAGCATCGATTCCGTGCGCGATTTTTACGAACTGACCCGGATCAAAATGGAGGCGAAGGCCACAGGGCTTTTCATGATCGGCGGCGGGGTGCCCAAGAACTTCGTCCAGGACACCGTCATCTGCGCCGAGGTGCTCGGCAGGCAAGTCCCCATGCACCAGTACGCCGTGCAGATCACGGTGGCCGACGCGCGCGATGGCGCCTGCTCGAGCTCGACCCTCAAGGAGGCCGCCTCCTGGGGCAAGGTGGACACGACCTACGAGCAGATGGTGTTCGCCGAGGCCACCACCGTTGTGCCGCTCATCGTAAGCCACCTCTACCACCAGAAGGGCTGGAAAAAGCGTAAGCGCCGCGAGTGGAGCAAGCTGTTCGGCTGAAAGACAACCCGCCACGGCGGCCGGTTCGCGCGAAGCCATTCCGCAATCCCGCTTTCCCGCGGCCGTGCAATACCGCTTTCCGGGAGTGTTGCGCATCCCGCACAGGGCCGTCCCCAACTTCGAAAATCATCACGCCTGAAGCGTTCCCACGAGAAGCACCCCCGTCAGAACGATCATCACCACCGTGGTCAGCCAGGCCACGGTATTGAACAGCGGGCCGTTGGTGTGATCCTGCATCAGGTTGCGGTCGTTGACCAGCAGCAGGATGAATATCAGGACCACCGGCAGCACGATGCCGTTGATGACCTGCGAGACATACATGATGGCGATCAGCGGCATGCCGGGCAGCAGGATGATGCCCGCCCCGAGAAAAATCATCAACGAGTAAAACCCGTAGAACTCGGGCGCCTCGACAAACTTCTTGTCGATCCCGGTTTCCCACCCCAGCCCTTCGCAGATCAGGTAGGTGGTGGACAGCGGCAGGATGGAGGCGGCGAACAGGGAGGCATTGACCAGGCCGAACGCAAACAGGAAAGTGCAGTAATCACCCGCCAGCGGGGCCAGGGAAAGCGCGGCGTCCTTGGCGGTTTCGATCGCGATGCCGTGCTTGTGCAGGGTTTCGGCGCAGACCAGGATGATGAAGAAGGCCACCACGTGGACGACGATCGAGCCCATGACGACGTCGAACCGGGCGAATTTGTACTCGTCCATCCGGATGCCTTTCTCGACGATGGAGGCTTGGAGATAAAACTGCATCCAGGGCGCGATGGTCGTTCCGACCAGACCGACGACCATGGTCATCTCGGAGGGATCGAGGCTCAATCGGGGGTGGACCAACTGGCCCAGGACCTCGCTCCAATCCGGCTTCACGATGACGCCCGTGACGACGTAGGCGATGTAGAACACGCAGGCCGCCAGGAAAATTTTCTCAATCTGCTTGTAGGTGCCCTTGACCACCATGGCCCAGACCAGAACGGCGCTGATGGGCACCGAGATGAATTTGCTGACGCCGAACACCTCCATCCCGGCGGCGACCCCGGCGAACTCCGAGATCACGTTGCCCATGTTGGTCAGAAACATGCCGATCATGAGATAAAACGTGATCTTGGCGCCGAACTTTTCGCGGATCAGGTCCGAGAGGCCCTTGCCGGTCACGACTCCCATGCGCGAGCACATTTCCTGCACCACGATCAGGGAAATCATGATCGGGATCAGCAACCAGATCAACTTGAGCCCATACTGGGCGCCCGCCAGGGAATACGTGGTGATGCCGCCGGCGTCGTTGTCCACGTTCGAGGTGATGATCCCGGGGCCCATGAGGATGAAGAAAAGGCTGAGGTTCTTCCAAAAAGGCCTGTTCGGGTTGGCCATCCATTTCCAATATGCGTGCATGCGTCATATCCCCAGGAATCCGGAAAAGCGGCAGCCGCAACGCGCGAAGGGTTCATGCCGGCATACGCCGCAGGGCCGCCGGGACGGCGGTGAAACCGCCGCGCGCCTTCGTCAGCCGGCATCCGGAGCCAAGACCTCCAGCGCGCTGCGAAAGCTGATCACTCCCGTCAGGCGATTTTGCTCGTCCACGACCGGCAGGGCCTTGAATCCGTACTTGGCCAGCAATTCGACGGCCTCGTCCTTGTCCGCGTCCGGTGCGACCGTGACCAGCCGGGAGGACTGAATGTCGGCGAGGCACTTCTGCGGCGGGCTGGTGAGCAAGTCGCGGATGCTCACCACCCCCTGCAGCACGTCTTGCCCATCCACCACATACACATAATCGATGACTTCCAGGTCGATCGCATCATCCCTCAGATGCTGCCAGGCGGCGGCCGCGGTCATGTCGGGCGCCAGACCGAGATAGGCGGTGGTCATCATGCCGCCGGCGGTTTCCTCCGGGTGAACCAAAAGCTCCCGGAGATCGTCCGCCCACTCCTCTTCCATACTGTCCAGGATTTCATCGGCGGTATCTTGAGGCAAGTCCGCCAGCAGATCGACCGCGTCGGCCTCCGACATTTCCTCGATGATGTCGGAGGCTTTCTCAACGGTAACGGTTTCGATCAGGGCCTTCTGCAGCTTGGGGTCATCGATTTCCTCCAGGGTGTCCGCCGCGGTTTCGGTGTCCAGGGCATGAAAAATCGCGGACCTGTCGCGGCCGCCTAAATCCTCAAGGATGTCCGCCAACTCAGCAGGATGAAGCTGTCCGAGCTTTTTTTGGGAGACGCTCAAATGCAGGGGGCCGGAGCCGGCGGAAAGGAGCTGAACATACTTCCACGGGATGAAATGATCGGGCAGTTCGTATGCAAACAACCAGCGCAGCACCGCGGAGACCCAATTTTTCCAGCCCACCCGGCGCATCAGCCCGCGGAACCCCACATCCACATGCACCAGCCGCAGTTGGGATTCGAGGCTCAGAAACTGAAGATCATTGACCCGGACGACCTTGGCGCCGAAGGTGTCCACAATCTGCTTGTCCAGGACCTCTTCCCGCAGAAATGCCATTTTCCCACCGCGCTCGGGCGCTTCGGACTGCTGGATCGAATCCGGGGAAACCATGAGGTGCGGGTCGATACGGCTCACGGCGGACCATGGCAGAAACGCCCTGGGCCCCCGAACTCCCCGGCGGATCATCAGGCCCGTCACCACCGGGTAAGGTTCGACCCTCTCGGCGACCAGGTCGACGACCCGGCCGAGACAGCTGCCGTCCGGGTGGTACAGCTTGCGCGCCAGGAACTCGCTGAAGAAATAAAAATCTTTATGAGTGGCGGTCATGGGCTTATCCTTTCCGCTTTGAGCCCATCGTGTCGAGGCCAAAACGGGCAGGAGTGCGCCCAGGCCTCAGGGGCGGGGTGCTCTCCGGCCGGCGTTCGGGTCCCGGACCGACGAGACCCGATATGACAGACGCAATTCAAAAGCAAGCAAAATGTTGCACCCGATTGACATTGCATGCCCCGACGTCATTCCGGTTTCATTTTCAGAAGCCCGACGCACTTGAGATAGGCGGTCTCGGGCATGGACAACAGAACCGGATGGTCTGCGGCCTGCCCGCCCCGGTGGACGATCTGGGCCAGCCCCTCCTCCCGGGCGACAGCGGCGGCCAGCAGGTTGAGGAAATCGCCCTCGGCCAGGTGGTGACTGCAGCTGCAGGTGATCAACAGTCCGCCGGGCCTGACCCGGCGCCAGGCCAGCCGGTTGAGCTTCTGATAGGCCTTGATCGCCTGGGCCAGGTTCTTCCGGGATTTGACGAACGCCGGCGGGTCCGCCACGACCACGTCATAGAGCGCCTGATCGCGGGCGAGGAACTCGAAGACATCCGCCCGGACGGGCTCGGCGGCCTCCGGCGGGACCGCGTTGGCGGCCAAGCCCTTTTCGAGCAGATGCAGGGCCTCACGGTTCTGGTCGACGAAGGTCACGTGCCCGGCGCCTTCCCGCAGCGCCCGCAGTCCCCATCCCCCGGAGTAGCAGAAGAGATCCAGCACGCGGGCGCCGGGCATCTGCCGCACCCGGCTGCCCAAGAACAGGCGGTTGTCCCGTTGGTCGAGGAAGAAGCCGGTCTTCTGGCCGCCGACGAGATCGGCGACCACCCGCACTCCGTGTTCGGCCACGGTCGCCAGGGCCAGGCGCTCCCGGTCTCCGAAGCACACCCGGCTGAACATGTCGACCACCTCCAGCCTGCGGACACCCGCATCGCACCGCACCACCAGTCCCTGCAGCTTATGGCCGAACACCTCTTCGATCAGGTGCGGCACGCAGCCCTCCAGGACCGGCAGCAGCAGGTCCATGCCGGCGGTGCCGCTCTGCAGGACGGCATCGGGCGGGTAGAAGTCGAGCACGAGCCCGGGGAGCAAGTCCGCCTCCGAGAAGACCAGCCGCGCCGCGTCGCCGGCAACGCCCGTCGCCCGCCGCGCGAAGGCCTCCCGCAGCCGCCGGGTGACCAGTCGATCGAGGTCCGGCGCATCGCCGAAGGTGAGCACCCGGCCGGCGATCAGGGAGTGCTTATTGAAGTAGCCGGCTGCAACCGCCCGGCCGTTGCGCGTAAAGCGGCACAGGTAGGCGGTCGCCGGCTGCTCGTCCCGGCTCTCGACCTCGTTCGAATAGACCCACAAAACCCCGGAGGCTATCTTCTTGGCCGCACGCGGGGATATCTCAACCGCGGGCCAGACGGCGGATGACGGTTCAACGGGTTCTGCCATGGGTTTTTGCTCTCTCAACATGAGGGTTGGGGATCCTTGTCCTGCGGACTCATCTTAGATCATAACAGCCCCCCGCACAACCGGATTCGGACCGTAACAATTTGACTCTCAACCATCGTCATGATAAAATTTTCTATTAAGAATGGACGCTTATCTTTATTCCCTTCCCGAGGTGCCATTCTGATCTGAGACAGCGAACCTGTCGTTTCTGCACTGCAAGGAGATTTTCATGAAGAAGAGCAAACTCTTCCAATCGTGGGGTACTTTCCGCAAAGGGTTGGACGCCCAGAGCATTCAGCTTTCCTTCGCCAGCCACCTGGAGTATTCGCTCTCCAAGGACCAGCATACCTCCACCAACCGCGACCTTTACCTGTCACTGGCCCTCGCCGCCCGCGATCGGCTGATCGAACGCTGGATCAAGACCCAGCAGAAATACTACACCGACAACGTCAAGCGGGTTTACTACCTGTCCGCCGAATACCTGATGGGCCGCGTGCTGGTCAACAACCTGATCAACCTGGGCATGTACGAAGAATCCCGCAAGGCCATGGAGGAACTCTCCATCGATGTGGAGGAGCTTGCGGCCGAGGAGCCGGACATGGGGCTTGGCAACGGCGGCCTGGGCCGCCTGGCCGCCTGCTTCCTGGATTCGCTGGCGACGCTCGAAATCCCGGCCATGGGCTACGGCATCCGCTACGAGTTCGGAATTTTCGACCAGGAGATCCGCAACCTGCAACAGGTGGAACTGCCCGAAAACTGGCTGCGCTACGGAACCCCCTGGGAAATTGCCCATCCGGAAGTCATCTTCACGGTCCATTTCTACGGCCGGGTCAAGCAGACCCGGCTGCCGGACGGCACGCTCAAGAGCGAGTGGGTCGACACGAACGACGTGGTGGGCATTCCACACGACATTCCTATTGCCGGCTATGGCAACAACACGGTGAACACCTTGAGACTGTGGTCGGCTCGAGCATCCAAGGAGTTCGATCTGAACTATTTCCAGCACGGCGACTATCTCAAGGCCGTGGAAGAGAAGAACGTCTCTGAAAACATCTCCAAAGTGCTTTATCCCAGCGATGAGTTCTACGAGGGCCGAGAGCTGCGGCTGAAGCAGCAGTATTTTTTCGTCTCCTGCTCGATCAAGGACATCGTCCGGCGCTACCTCGTCAACCACGACAACTTCGACGCCTTCCCCGACAAGGTCGCCATCCAGATGAACGACACGCACCCCTCGCTTGCCGTCGCCGAGTTGATGCGCCTGTTCCTGGACAGCTACAACATGAGCTGGGAAAAGGCCTGGGACCTCACCACCCGCACCTGTGCTTACACCAACCACACGCTGCTCTCCGAGGCCATGGAAAAATGGTCGCTGCCCATGTTCCAGCGGCTTCTGCCCCGGCACCTGGAAATCATCTATGAGATCAACCGGCGCTTTATCAAGGATGTATCCATCCGCTTCATGCACGACGGCGACCGCAAACGCGACATGTCATTGATCGAGGAAGGGCCGGAGAAGCGGGTACGCATGGCCCATCTGGCGATTGTCGGCTCGCACTCGGTCAACGGGGTGGCCGCGCTCCACAGCCGGCTGCTGCGCGAAAAGGAGCTAAGGAACTTCGACGAGATGTACCCCGGCCGCTTCAACAACAAGACCAACGGCGTCACCCCCCGCCGCTGGCTGCTGGCCGCCAATCCGGAGTTGTCCGGTCTGATCACCCGCCACATCGGCAGCGGCTGGGCCAAGGACCTCTTCGAGCTCAAGCGCATCGAGCCGCTGACCGAGGATGCCGACTGCCGCCGGGAGTGGCGCGAGATCAAGCGCCGCAACAAGCAGCGCCTGGCGGACCTGGCCTTCAAGATCACCGGCGAGCGGCTCGACCCGGATTCGATCTTCGATGTGCAGGTCAAGCGCATCCACGAATACAAGCGCCAGCTCCTGAACATCCTGCACGTGGTCTATCTCTGGTTGAAACTCAAGGAGGACAAGGAATTCCGGATCCACCCCCACACCTTTTTCTTCGGCGGCAAGGCCGCCCCGGCCTACCACACGGCCAAGCTGATCATCCGGCTGATCTGCCACGTGGCCGACATGATCAACCGCGACACCGCCACCAACCAGAGCCTCAAGGTGGTCTTTCTCCCGAATTACCGCGTCACCCTGGCCGAGGTGATTTTCCCCGGCGCGGATGTTTCCGAGCAGATCTCCACCGCCGGCTACGAGGCCTCCGGCACCAGCAACATGAAGTTCGCCATGAACGGCGCCCTCACCATCGGGACCCTCGACGGCGCCAACATCGAGATCATGGAAGAGGTCGGCCGGGAGAACCTGTTCATCTTCGGCCTCACCACCGAGGAAGTCGTCGCCACGCGGCCCTCCTACCGCCCGTATGACTATTACGCCGGCAACCCGTTTCTGAAGCAGTCGATCGACCTGCTCCGCGATGGTTTCTTCAGCCCGGATGACCGCGGGCTGTTTCAGCCGCTCGTCGACCTGCTCCTGAACGACGACCGCTACATGGTGCTGGCCGACTTCGACGCCTATCATCGCGCCCAGATGGAGATCGACGCCCTGTACTGCGACAGCGAGGCCTGGACGAAGAAATCCATCCTGAACGTCGCCCGCATCGGCAAGTTCTCCTCGGACCGCACCATTCTCGAGTACAACCAGGACATCTGGCACGCCGAGCCGGTGCCCATCGAGCGCAACCACATCGAGCAACAAAAATCGGGGCCCGCGGCCGCCAAAGCGGATGCGGCCCCGCGCCAGGCGCGAAAATAGAGAATGCCGAGGCTTCCCGCACTGCTCATCGTACATCAGGGAGCATTGGGGGATCTCGTCTGCATCTTCCCGGTCATCGCCGCGCTCCGGCGCTATTTTTGCCCGGTCGGCATACTCTGCCAAGAGCACCTGGGACGGCTGGCCGCGGCCGAGGGACTGGTCGAAGCCTGGTTTCCGATCGAGGCCGCCTGGACAGCCTCCCTCTTCGCGGGTGCGGCCGGACTCGAAGCCCGGCGCCTCCTTGCCCCGTATACGCACTTCCTGGTCTTTTCCCGGTCGCAGACTCTGGTCTCAGCCCTTCAGCGCATCGGCGACACCCGCGTCTGCCGAATCCCGCCGCGGCCGCCGGCCGATCAGCGCATCCACGTGACCGAGCACGCACTGGAGCACATCCGGGGATGCGGCCTTCTGCCGGAGCGGGAGCGCACGCTTCCGGAAACGGTCCCATTTACGGCCCCTCCGGTCGAAAAAAACCGCTCAAAGACCGTCCTCATCCACCCCGGCGCCGGCAGCCGGCGCAAACGCTGGCCGCTTTCGGGTTTTTGGGATGTCGCCCGGCAGCTTGGGGACCTCCGGCTGAGCCCGGAGTTCGTGATCGGTCCGGCCGAACAGGACCTGCTGCCGGGGCTTGCGCGCCGCGAAGCCACCGTTCACCGCCCGGGCGGCAGCATCGAACTGCTGGCCCTGCTGCGATCCGCCGCGGCCTATATCGGCAATGATTCCGGCGCGAGCCACCTTGCGGCCTGGGCGCAACTACCCAGTGTCGTGATCTTCGGGCCGACCGATCCCATGCGCTGGCGACCGCGGGGACGCTCTGTCGAGATCGTACAGCCGCCGCTCGATTGCGTGCCCTGTTTCGAGACTGCGGCTGAAAATTGCGCGGCGGCAGACTGCCTGGCGCGGATCACCCCCGGAAATGTCATGGAGGCTTTCCAACGGGTTGTCCGCACCCGTTAAATGCATTATAGAAGAAAAATGGAAATCGCCCGCAAGCTCAAGGCCCTCGACCGGATCTATGCCGTCTACGACGAATTCATCCGCGTGCAGGAAACCGCGTGCAAAATGCACTGCCACCAGTGCTGCACCACCCATGTCACCCTGACCACCCTGGAGGCATACAAAATCTGCGAAACCCTGCCGCCCGGGGAACGCGAAAAACTGTTCAGGCGAGTCCGCGAGGCAAGCGGGCTCAAACGGTTCCAGCCGGCGGTCACCACCAATGCCCTGGCCGAGTTGTGCGCCGAGGATGATGACCTGCCTGCAGAAAACGAGGCGTCCGCCAAGGGAAAATGCCCGCTTCTGGCGGAAGATTTGTGTTCGATTTACGCCTTGAGGCCGTTTAACTGCCGCTGCTTCATCTCGCGCACGCCCTGCGGGGAGAAGGGGTTTGCCGACGTCGACGAGGTAGCGCTGGCGGTGAATACCCTTTTTCTTCAGACCGTCGAGCACGTGGATGCAGACGGGTGCAGCGGGAACCTGCTGGATGTGCTGGAGGTCCTGGCAAGTGAAGAAAAGCGCACGGCCTGCGCCGGCGGCACCCTGCATTGCACCGGAAACGGCCTGATCGCCAACCGTCCCATGAAGGTGTTGATGCTGCCTCCCGGGCAGCGGAAGCGGATCGAGCCGATCCTGAGCAAACTGAGAGCGATCCGGATATAGACAAACCAGATTTGACTGCTGCGTCGCAATTCAGAAATGCCCCTCCCCGAACTCTGCTCGGTCGGCATAGCGGCTCTAAAAAGGCCCGGGAGCTCACCCATCTTCTCAATGAGGACGGCATCGGCCGCGATCCCCGCCTGACCGAAGGCGGCATCAGATGCAATTTTTAAGATGGGTTCTTGCGCTCTTCATGGGCGGCTGCGTTCTGTCGCCAAGGCTCGTCAAGGGCTTTCCGCACAGCTTCGGCGAGATCACGCATGACCATAGGCTTCAGCAGAAAGGCTCGAATTCCCATGGCCTGGGCTCTCTCCTCGTTGGCTTGATCGCTGAACCCGGTGCACAAAATAATGGCCGTGCCGGGCCTGATCTCGGTCAGCTTTCTAGCCAGCTTTAGGCCGGTCATTTGCGGCATGTTCATGTCGGTGATGACCAGGTCGAATTTTCCCGGGTTCGCCCGAAATGCTTCCAGGGCCTCGACCGGGCTGGTTCGGACCTCAACCCGGTAACCCAATCGGCCGAGCATCCGGCGGCTGATGTCGGCCAATACCGGTTCATCGTCGACAAAGAGTATCCGCTCATCACCCGTTGGCAGAGGCCCTGGGGGGGCTGCTTCGGACATGGCGAGGTCCCCGGCCAGCGGAACATAGACCCTGAAAGACGTGCCTTTGCCCATTTCGCTGTAAACCCTGATCATGCCCCCGTAGGATTTGATGATCCCGTGCACGACGGACAGCCCCAATCCGGTTCCCTTGCCTTGCTCCTTGGTGGTGAAGTAGGGCTCGAATATCCGCGACAGTATGGTGGGATCGATGCCGTGGCCGGTGTCCGATACGGTCAGCCTGGCATAACCCCCGGCTTCCACTTCCGATTCAAACCGCACATCTTCTTCAGCGAGTTCCACATTGCGCAGATCGATCTCAAGGACACCGCCTTCCGTTTCCATGGCATGGCTGGCATTGGTGCACAGATTCATGAGCACCTGCTGCATCTGGGTGGTGTCCGCCAGGACCTGGCCGGAGTTCGGATCAAGATGATATTTCAACTGTATGGCCGCAGGCAGGGAGGACCGTAGAAATTCTATGGTTTCTTTCACGATCGGCTTCAGGTTGATTATATGTTTCTCCTGCTTGGTGTGGCGACTGAAGGCCAGGATCTGCTTGACCAACTGCTTGGCTCTTTGGGCGGCGGCCATGATCTGGCTTAAACTGTCCTTTGCCGATGATTCCACGGCGTTCGTCAGGTCGAGAATCTCCGAGTTGCCGATGATCACGCTGAGGATGTTGTTGAAATCGTGGGCGATCCCTCCTGCGAGGCTGCCGATCGCCTCCATTTTTTGAGCTTGGACCAGCTGGTCTTCGAGCTTTTTCTGCGCGGTGATGTCCCTGACAAAATTTAATTGGGCCGGCCTGCCCTCCCAGTCGATTGACACGGCACTGGCCTGGACCCAGAATTCCTGACCCTTTGGATGGATGAGCCTGAAGACATTGGGCATGGGGATATTCTCGCCCCTTAGCCTGCGTTGGTAGCGTTCCACAGCCGCAGCACGATCTTCAGGATGAATAAAGGTTTCAAAGGCTACGTGTTTCAACTTTTCGGCACTCAGACCTGACCAGTCTAAAACTCTCTGATTGGGGAACTTGATAACCCCGTCCTGGGCGATGAAGATGGCATCGAGCGCATTGTCGAAGAACAGCCGGTAGTTCTCCTCGCTTTCTCGGAGGGCTGCTTCCACCTTCTTGCGTCCGGTGATGTCCCGGACGAACACCAGCGCGCCGTTTTGTCCCTGAAACTTGAATGGTACGGCGCTGACATCGACATCAATATGGCCTCCATCCATTTTCAGGTACACTTCTTCCATGGAGGGTACGGGCCTTTGTTCCCTGGTCAGGATCTGCGCTCTTTCATGCACGGCACGATGGAAATCCGGATGAATCCTTTCAAACGCCGGCCGGCGAAGCAACTGGTCCGCTGACTCGGCTCCGAACAGCTTCAAAGCGGCTGAATTCAGATAGGCAAACCGGCCCTTCGTCTGAATGAAAATGGCCTCCGGCGCGGTTTCCACGAGCAGACGAAAATTGGCTTCGCTTTCCCGAAGCGACCGCTCAGCCTGGATGCTATCGGTGATGTCTCTCCACACTGCCAGGACCGCATTTCGGCCTTGGTACATCACCGGTACCGCCGCTGATTCCACGGTTCCGCCCTTCCCATCCAGTCGAGTGATTTCGAATTCAGCCAATGGCTGACAGACTCCTTCCTTCAGGCACTGACGGAACCGCTGCTCGCCCAGCAAGCGGTAGTCGGGATGGCAGAAATCCCATATCGGCCGACCCAGGACTTCATCAGCCGATTTGGCTCCGAGCATCTCGAGGCCGCTTGGGTTGATGAAAACGAACCGCTCATCCACGAACACGGAGATGCTGTCCGGAACGACGTTCAGCAGCAGCCGGTAGCGGTCTTCGCTTTCCCGCAACGCTCGCTCTGCCCGGTTTTTTCTGGCCAGAAGCGCCGCAAGACAAAGCACCAGGGAAAGCAGCGCCGCCACTACGCCGGCTCCCGTCCATAGGACATCCTTGTGTTTCTGGTAAAAGGAAACGGGCCGATTCATGATCATGCTGCCGGCAGGCAGCGCATCGACCGGGATGTTGAATCGCTTCAACTGGCGATAGTCGAACATGGGCCGGGAGGTGCCGCGGGTATCCACCGGAATCGAGTCAGGTTCCTCACCCGCCAGCACTCTCAGCGCCAGCGCCGCGGCGTGCAGGCCGTGTTCCTGCGACCCGATGAGCATTCCACCAACGATGCCGTGACCCAGGCGGGTGTCATGCGTGGCATAAACGGGCACACGGGCCCGGGCGGTCAGCTTTTCGGTGCTGAGCGATAGGTTGAGCGTCACCCCCTCCCGGTCCGTGGAAAAACCCGCTATAAAGACGATGGCATGCGGGGGCAGGTCGGCGATCTGTGCCTCCAATTCCTCATAGGTGGCGGGCGCGTTGAAAACCACCTCAACCCGGTCCCGGAAGGCCTGACGAACGGCCTCCATCTCACGGCGCACGGCCATGCCGCTGGGCGTGTGGTCGTTGACGGCGAAGACCTGGCGGGTGCCGGGGTGCAGCGCAAGGGCTAGGGCCAGCGTGCCCTGATAGTCCCGGACCTCCGCAATGCCCGTGATCCGGCGCTGTCCCTCCAGCATGGCCGGTTTGAAGCCGTCGATGCCGGCAAATACGACGGGGACTTCAGGCAGGATGTCCGCGCGATGAGCCAGGATCAGGTCAAAGGCGGGATTGTCCAGGACGATCGCGGCATCAAGGTTCCGGCCGCGGCACTTCTCCGCAAGAAGCGCTTTCAACTGCTGTGCGTAGCTCTCCTCGGGGAATCTTCTTAAATCCAGGTATTCGATGAATGGAGAAATCGTCGGGTACACCGCTTGGAGGCCCGCTATCAGTCCTTCGATCTGCCTATCGGACCATTCATAGCCCTGGTGATAGGAGCTGAGGACCAACACGGCAGGCGGCCGATCGGCCGGCAGGCCCTCCGGCACAGATACCATGCCATCGAAAAAACAAACGACGAGAAACAGGATGACGCTGCGAACAGCTTTTCGCATGCCAGCGCTCCGGTTGATTCTTGAAGCCGTCCGTCTGCAGGAGGAAAACGTCGCGACACGGAGAATAGAAGGACAGGGAAAGGGCGGCGATGATCAGCACTCACTATAATCATTGGCAATCAGCTTGTCTCTGCCGTGTTGGAACCCGAAAGCGTGTCTATCCGGCTTTTGTAAGTGTGAATCAAGGGCGTTGCGGACCGCATCGGCGATATCCCGCATCACCAGCGGTTTATAGAGAAACGCGCGAATCCCAATGGCACCCGCGGCTTGTTCATTGGCCTGCTCGCTGAAACCGGTGCAAAGAATGATGGGCATGCCGGGTCGGATTTCCATGATTTTTCTTGCCAGATTCAATCCGGTCATCTGTGGCATGGCCAAATCGGTGATCACGAGATCAAACTTCTCCGGGTTCGCCCGAAATGCCTCAAACGCTTCAATCGAGCTGGCCCTGGTTTCCACCTGATACCCCAGTTCTCCAAGCAATTGTCGGCCAAGATCAGCCAGTGCTTTTTCATCGTCAACGAATAGTATCCTCTCGGTTCCCATGACAAGTGGTTGCATGGGCGAATCGGCGACCTTCTCAAAGCCCATGGCCCGTGGCAGGTAGATCGTGAAAGCTGTCCCTTTCCCGACCTCGCTATAAACCTTGATCATCCCCCCGTGGGACTTGACGATTCCGTGCACAACCGCCAATCCCAAACCGGTTCCCTTGCCCGGTTCTTTGGTGGTAAAATAGGGATCGAAAATCCGCTCCAGCACCGACGGCTCCATTCCGTGACCGGTATCCGAAACGGTGATCTTCACGTAGTTTCCCGGCTCCACCTCCGGATGAATGCGCACATCTTCCTCGGTGAGTGGCGTGTTGACCAGAATGATTTGCAAGACCCCTCCGTTTTTTTCCATGGCGTGACTGGCATTGGTGCACAAGTTCATCAAGATCTGCTGCATCTGGGTGGGGTCAGCCATGATGGTACCGGAATCCTGCTCCAGGTAATGACGCACTTGAATGAAAGCAGGCAGGGAAGCTCGCAGGAACTCCAAGGTTTCTTTGACAACAGATTTCAGATTCATAACAATCTTTTCCTGTCTTCCATGCCGACTGAAGGCAAGAATTTGACGAACCAGCTGCTTTGCGCGCTGAGAAACAGCAAGAATCTGGTCCAAGCTGGTCCTTACGGATGGGCTAATATCGCCCGTAAAATTCATAAGCTCGGCGTTTCCGATGATCACGCTCAAGATGTTATTAAAATCATGGGCAATCCCTCCAGCCAGCGTTCCGATGGCCTCCATTTTCTGAGTTTGCTGAAGCTGTCCCTCAAGTTTCTTCTTTTCTTGATCGGCCTGCTTGCGTTCGGTAATATCGCGGAAAACTCCAAAAATATGGGTCTCGCCTTGGTGCTGAACCGGCACTCCAGTGGATTCAACTTCCACAACCTGCCCATCAAGAGCTAAAATTCGGTGTTCGCGGGGAGATGCAATCCAGTTTTCGTCTATGCTCTTTTTCACCCGTTCGACTGATAGGGCCCGGTCGTCGGGATGAACCAAGCCTAAGTATCGTTTTCCAATCAAATCTCCTGGATGATTCGCCCGAAACAGTTTGAACGCGGCCGGGTTCGCGTAGATGACTATTCCCCCGGATCGGAGGAGAAAGGCGTCGCTCGAGGCTTCAACTATTCTGCGGTGCCGTTCCTCGCTGTCCCGCAACGCTTCTTCAGTGCCCCTGCGTTCGGTGATATCGCTAATTAAGCCCTGAATTGCCACTGCTTTGCCGTCCACAATCATGGGTCGGCTGGATGATCGCACCCAGCGAACCTCACCGGTCTTGGTTACAATCCGATAGTCGGCCGGACCAATTTTTCCGGCAACCATCCTATGGAATCGTTCCATCAGCATGGGCAGATCATCCTGAAAAATGAACCTGGAGAAGGACTGCCCTATCATCTCTTCGGAGGTGTATCCGCTGATTTTCTCAATAACAGGGCTCAGATATGTGAACAGCCCCTGAATATCCACCGTGAAAACGACGTCATTAATGTTCTCGACGAGCGCGCGATATTTTTCCTCGCTTTCCTGCACCGCCTCTTCTTGGCGCGCCAGGGCTTTGACAGCGTTGGCTCTGCGCATCCAGCCACGGTAAACCAACCATGACGAAATGAGCGTGCCGAGGATGAAGAGCGCCACCAGTGCTGAAACCCAAGCAGCCTCACTCCACCATGCGCCAAGATAGTCCTCGTATGATAGCCCGACGATGACGTAGAGGAGGCGATCGGATACCTTGTGGTACGAGTAGGTTCGTGGGATATTGTCGAAAGCATGAGCGGAGCGATAACTTCCGGCATCCTTTCGTGCCTGAATCGCGTTCTGCAGATCGAAGGAGGCATTCTTCGTCCCGACTGCCTTGCTGGCTTCCTGTGGTTCCGGATAGCGCACAATAAGAGCCAGTTCCTTATCGCGTAATGCAATCGACCCGTGCTTGCCGACATCGAGGTGAGGAGAATGTCGTGAAAAAGTGCTCCAGCGCAATCGCACCGTAGACCAGCCCGGCGAACGAACCATCCGGCTGATTGACCCTGCGTGCGAGGATGATCGACCATTTCTTGCTGATTCGTCCCACCACCGGCTCAGAGATAACCACCCCCGCGTTCGGGTCGCTGCGCAGGCGTGCGAAGTAGGCACGATCGGCAACGCTGGTCCGCGCGCCAGGAGTTATGCCGATGCCGTACGCATTCTCCCCTTGAGCGTTTACCACGCGCAGGCCGTCCAAAACCGGCAGGCGGGCATGGTTCCGGACAATAAACGCATTCAGCGTCTGTGCGTCGATGCCGCCCCCAGCAAGCTGTTTCTCCACTTCATCGGCCACCGTGAGCACGGTCAGATCGATCTTGTCGACCGCGTCGGTGATGTGTCCCGCCAACGCATGCGACAAGTTCTGCGTCGTAATCTCGGCGCGTTCCTCGTATTGCTGCCTGGCCTGCTGCAGCAATAGACCCGCCAGGCCGATAATGAACAAATTCGTCACCACGACGATCGCAAGGAGCCGCTTGACGAATACGGAGCGAGGCTCGGTGATGCCTGATATGCTCGTTCGATCTGTCATGCGCCAGTCCCCCCAGAGTAAATCCGTCCCCCTTGCTTCGCAACGACTTGCCCGTTTCTTGATTCGCGTCTCTTGAGCGCTATTTTTCTCTAATGAACACTCATGCGGAAGCCTCCGCCCGGACCCCATCTTCTAAGAGCGTTGAGCGATTCACTGCCGGATCGATGCAGATTTTGATAGGAAACATCGTCTATCGTGCCTACCCCAAATGGGGATGATATTCGAATTCTTCATGAAATCCGTTCGCTAGCGATTACTTCGAGGAAACCACCAGAAATCAAAGGTCCCCAATAATTCTATTAGTCACTGGATATTTTTGCCACTTGATTACAACGATTTGATGTATTCGATAACTTTTTGTTTCACGACTTTTTCGAAATCTATTGAATCCGCATCAATCGATTTCAAAATCTCGTCACCAAGGACCTCAATTTCGATGTATTTTTTATATTGAGGTTCAGGGCTATTCGCTTAAGAATGATAGCTTCCTTCATTTATTCGCTCTTCTTTTTTTTAACTGTTCAATGTTGCTTGAACGATTTGTGACAATTCAGTCAATTGATATGGTTTTTGCAGAAAACCGTTTGTTTTATTCAAAAGATTTTGATTACTTCCACTGCTCAAATTATGGCCACTTGTAAGCACCACTTTGCTCTCGGAATGAATTTCGCGAATATCTTTTAGCATTTTATCGGGGCTTGTGTCGGGCATAACCATGTCCATGATCACCATGTCGATCTTTATCCCCTTTTGATGCAATAGATCTGAGGCTTCCCGACCAGATGTAGCGGCTAATACCGCGAATCCTAATCGCTCCAGCATTTTGGTAACGGTCACCAGAACGAGCTCTTCATCATCGATAACCAGCACGGTGGGTACAGCCGTCTTCTCCGGATTCTGTAGTTTGTAATGACAGCACTTATTTCGACCGGTATTCTTCGCATCATATAAAGCTTCATCGGCCATTTTGATAAGGCCTTCGACATCGATTTGTCGGTTGGTTTCTAAAAATGCAACGCCAAAACTCATGGTAACTGAAATTGATCGATCTCGGTAAACAATCTTTTCTGATTCTATAGACTTTCTCAATCTCTCGGCGGCTTGTATTGCCTCCTTGAGTGGTGTCATGGGCAGAATAATACCAAACTCCTCACCTCCATATCGGGCGATGTGGTCTGAGTCGCGTAACAGTTTTTTGAGATGAGCAGACACACACTTCAATGCATGATCTCCAGCCTGATGCCCGAAAAAGTCGTTAACTGATTTGAAATGGTCCACATCCGCTATTATGATGCTTAAGGGTGTCTTGTAGCGGGTGGCACGTTTGATTTCCTGGTGCATGATCTCCAGGAAGCTCTTGTGATTATTAAGCTGAGTCATGCCGTCAAGGCATACTTGTTGTGTGAGTTGATTCAAGCACTCGCTTTGATTGTGTAGCTGATCGAGCAAGTCGCTTGATAGTTTATCCGACTCGTATCTGGCTGTCTCGATGATGTCGATATACTTCTTCTCATTTATTTTTATCTCAAATATGGGAAAAAGGTTTTTAATGCCTTCAGTGATCTCCTTTACTGTGGCTGAATTATTTATCATCGAATTGAGTCCATAAGCTCGGATACAATTTTCGATTTCAGCATAGTTAGCTTTGGTGTCTGAGCTGTTATATAAATTTATGTACAAGGAAGACAGGTGGAGTGTTTTTATTAAAGATTCAATATCGTCCGAACCGGACGTCATAGGCCCTGGATTATGATGCGCCCCGATAGGCTCCGTCATGCTGACGGGTAGCCCCCAAGCATGAGTGACGTACTCGCCGACCTCCATGTGATTTAATCCTAAAAGCTTGCTTTCAACTTCGTGGAAGGATTCCCTGCATGACTTAGTTTTCATGATGACTTCTTCATATTGATTGGGCATGCTCCCAGCCATGATCGGCATGCCGATATTCTGGAGAAGACCCAGGAAGAATGCGTTTTCTCCATGCTTCTGGTTTGTTTTTTCGGCTATTAACTTGGCAGCGATAGCACCCACAAGCGAGTCTTTCGAGAACTGAACGTAGTCAAAAGATGATTTGTTTTTATGTTCAAACGTTTTTATCAGAGAAAAGCTAAGGGCCAGATTCTTTACCGTATTCAGCCCCAGGTACACCATTGCCTGATGGACGGAAATAATCTTGTTGGAAAGGCCGTAAAAGGGCGAGTTGACCATCTTCAATACTTTTGCGCTCAGCGGTGCATCAGCCGAAATGATCTCAGAAATTTCCCTGATGTTAGGAGTGTCCCGGCCCATGGCCTGCAGGATTTGCATCGCTACGCCGGGTAATGTCGGCAGTCTTCCGATTTTTTTTGATATGTCTTTTAAATCCCTTTGAGAATGCATCAATTTCCTCCTGCTAAGGCCATTGTCCGAACTGTCTTGTTGTAAGACTGCTTCATCCAGGCTGATTGTTTCCCACCGGTTTCTGAACCTTGGGTAATTTCGGGTGCGTGCACTCCGCCCAGTGGAGCGACCTGACTATACATCAGCAGAATTTTATTTAAGACCCCTCCCGTTTTGTGGATTTTATCTGCTGGTTAGATCGGCAATTCGCTGAAAAACTTTAATTGATATGCATATTCAGAGGAGATGGCTGCTTTGGCGCAATGTTTGGTTTGGAATGGACTTGGGGCAATTTCCGGATCGGCGTCTATAATTATACTGGTTTAAATCGGCTTATAGTGTGAGAAAGGCAGTTGATGGTCAAAACAAACCTTTATTATTAGGCATGATTGTTATCGCCAAACCTACAATCAACAGCCTATAAAGAAGGATACCCAAGGGTATTACTCTCTGTTTTTTGCAACGGTCTCTATTCAATCGATGCATTTAATACAATTACATTAATCGTTCTATTTTGGGTCGAAGGTAACTGATCCAAAAGAATCAACTATCTGAGCACCACATCCATAACGAAAATGGGAATCATCTAATTCGCTGCAATGCTTGATAACAGCATAATAAAATTCATGGCCAGTGGCTGATATGCAAAACGGTGAATCCTCAATTGCAATGAAGACTTCAGCGCCTGTATTAAACAAAATGTCAGTTTCGAAGTATAGACCATTATCGCTGTAATTGAACATCCTGCCTCTAACAAAAACACCACTGTTCAGTTCTCTAACTTTGATTTGTGAAAGGTGGGGTAAACGTGCGCCCTTTCTTCTTTCGAGATTGCTTTTCATTCCGAACACCGAAACAAAATATTGTCCTCTGAACAGAATTAAACTATATGACTTTACTCAATTTGCCATCATTTGCGGTACGGTTTCCGGTTCATTGAAATTAAGAAATCGAACAACTTCGGGCTTAGATTGCACAAACCTCATCTCCTCCATTGCACTACGAAAGTATTTACTCTAAAATTGCAACACGAAATTTTACCTCCTTAGTCCTTGCATTATTTCGACTAACCCCGATCAGCCCTGATATCATACGCACAATCTCCTGCTTTGGCTGATTTACTGCGAGAGCACCCTCCGTTATTGCGAATATCGGCGCTTTAACGAAAAATCTTGAGGAGGATTCAATGCAATGAGCCTAATTGCCCTTGCAGGCTCTCGATTAAAACCCTTATGAAAAGGAAATACGGGCCGATAATATCCATCAGGAACTTATATAATTGGGGTGGATGAGGCAAAAAATGGCGAAATTATACTGTCAGAAGGCCACTTGTTGCTTGACTCTTATAGTATGATAGCCTCACTAATAACCCGATAAAGAATAAAGCAAAGTCAAATCATGAGTGCCTTAGCATATATACTCTTGCGCTCATCATCTTGAATTCATATGCAAAAGTTTTTCTATATCATTTTATCCATATCGAAAAACTCTGGCTTTACCCTCATTGAAATAATCGCGGTCCTCGCGATTCTTGGTATCCTTGCCTCTTTGTCTATCCCACGCTTCATCGACCTTGGATCAAACGCCACCAAGCAGGCATTAATTTGTTCGGTCACTGAACTTAACGGTCGAGAGTCATTGACTTGGTCAAAGGTAAAATTATCGAACACCGGATGGGTTGAAGACGAAGGGGTTTTTGCAAAAATGGATACGGGCTTAGGACCAGATTATAAGTGGAGCCCAAACGCCAAACTCGACGGGGGAAAAGTCCATTATAAGGACCTGATGGTCAAATTAGATCGCAAACCCTCCACAGCGAATTCTCCGGCCAAGTGGGAAATCACCAAGATGTCGTCTGATTAAGTGAAATCTTTTGGACCAATTATTAATCACAAAGAAAAGATTACCAGGGGCAGTTTTGATCGCAGGTCTTGTAGGAGGCCACCGTTAAAAAATAAATTTAATTAAATTGGGGTATGTGGTAAAATTAACAAATAAAATTTAAGCTAGAAATATCGGAAACTATCGGAGACCCAGTTTAATGAAGAATGAAATGGAATGCCTGCGCCGCCAAGTTGAAGATCTCAAAGCCGAAGTTCTAAAGCTGCAGCAGAAGCGAAAGGCTTCTCAACATAAAAGCGTTGTTCCTCACGAAACAAAAATTCTTCTGGATTCTGAAACAACACTACGCCAAAGTGAAGAGAAGTTCCGGTTGGCTTTTCAAACAAGCCCAGACTCGATATGTTTTAATAGGCTTTCCGATGGGATGTATATTGATATCAATGAAGGTTTCACAAAGTTAACAGGCTATACCCGCGAGGATGCTATCGGAAAAACCTCTATTGAGCTCAACATTTGGCATGACCCGATAGATAGGGAACGCTTGGTTAACGACCTCATAACCGAGGGCGTTGCTAAAAATTTTGAGTCCAGATTCCGAGGAAAAAATGGACAGATCAAGACTGCTCTTATGTTCGCCCGAGTTTTGGATTTGAATCAGGAAAAGGTGATTCTTTCAATCACCCGCGACATCACCGATCGCAAGCAAGCGGAAGAGTTGTTGCGGGAGCTTTCCCTCCGCCAGGAAGCCATCTTGGTGGCCGTTCCCGAAATCATCATGGAAGTGGACTGCAATAAGGTCTACACGTGGGCCAATCGGGCCGGTGTTGAGTTCTTCGGGGAGGACGTGATCGGCAAGGAAGCCGCCTTCTACTTCGAAGGCGAACAGGACATTTACGGCACCGTTCAGCCGTTATTCAACGGCGACGACCAGGTGTTCTATGTTGAGAGCTGGCAGCGGCGACGGGATGGTCAGAAGCGCTTGCTTGCCTGGTGGTGCCGGGCTCTCAAGGATGCTCAAGGCACAATGACCGGCGCACTCTCGACGGCACGCGACATCACCGAGAGTAAGCGGACTGAAGAAGTGCTGCTGCAAAGTGAGGGGTTGTATCGGGGAATTTTCGAGAATGCATCTATTGGTATAACCAGAGTGAGCCTTGATGGAATTTACCGTGAAGTAAATACGGCCATGACACGCACATTAGGTTATAGCCCAGCTGAGCTGATTGGAATGCCGGTGACTGACTTCACCTACCCTGACGACTCGGGGCGGCGTGCTCAATTTCTCAGAGATTTGATCGAAGGCAGAATCGTCTGTGGTGAACAAGAACGGCGGTTCGTACACAAAAATGGTTCGGTGGTCTGGACTCTCATCAATGCCAGTGTCCAGCGTGATCAAAGTGGAAAGCCACTATACTTTATCTCTCTGGTTCAGGACATCACCGAGCGCAAACGGGCAGAAAAGGACCTGCTGGAGAGCGAGGAGCGTTATCGAGTTTTGGTAGAAGCCTCTTCCGAGTCGATGCTGTTGCGGAACATCGAGGGAAAAATCGTTTATGCGAACCCATCCGCCATCACGCTCTTCCATGCTTCTAAGGCAGAAGATTTGGTGGGACAAGACTATTTGAATTTGGTCCACCCCGAAGATCGGGAAGAATCAGCAAAAAGAGCCCAACGCAGTAGTATGGAAAACCAGCCCGCCCCTATGAGAGAGCACCGTCTTATTACTCTGGACGGTCAGCCGGTCTATGTAGAGTCAACGGGATTTCCTGTTAAACATCAGGGCCAGCAGCACGTGTTAGGCATTTTTCATAACATCACGGCGCGCAAGCAGGCGGAGAATGAACTGCTTGATACCAATCTGCGTCTTGAAGAGGCCACCGCGTGCGCCAACAGCATGGCCGCCCAGGCGGAAATGGCCAATAGTGCCAAAAGCGAGTTCCTGGCCAACATGAGCCACGAGATCCGAACACCCATGAACGGGGTCATCGGCATGACCGGCCTGCTGCTGGACACCGAGCTCAACGAGGAGCAGCGCCGCTATGCCGAAACCGTGCGCGCCAGCGGCGAATCCCTGCTCGGCCTGATCAACGACATCCTCGACTTCTCGAAAATCGAGGCGAAGAAACTCGACCTGGAGATGTTGGAGTTCGATCTTTCGAGCCTGCTGGAAGACTTCACCGCCACGCTGGCCGTGCGCGCTCACGAGAAGGGATTGGAGCTGCTCTGCGCCGCCGATCCATCGGTCCCCACGCGGCTGCGCGGCGACCCGGGCCGCCTGCGCCAGATTCTTACCAACCTTACGGGCAACGCCGTCAAGTTTACCCACGCCGGGGAGGTGGCGGTCCGCGTCTCGCTGGTGGAAGAGATGGGACTACGAAACACGCAAACAGCGCGAAAAAATCAAAATAACGTACTGCTCCGCTTCTCGGTACGCGACACGGGCATCGGCATCCCGGCAGCCAAACTCGGCCTGCTCTTCGACAAGTTCAGCCAAGTGGATGCCTCCACCACGCGCAAGTTCGGCGGCACCGGCCTGGGGTTGGCCATCTCGAAGCAACTGGCCGAGCTGATGGGCGGTGAGGCCGGCGTAATTAGCGAAGAGGGCAAAGGCTCGGAGTTCTGGTTCACCGCGCGCCTGGGCACACAGGCTGACGGGGCGCAGGTGGCAAGTCGTCCGCCCGCCGACCTGCTCGGCGTGCACGCGCTGATCGTGGACGACAACGGCACCAGCCGCGAAATCCTCACCACCCGCCTGACCTCCTGGGGCCTGCGCCCGGCGGAGGCGCAGGACGGCCCCGGGGCGCTCGAGGCCCTCTTTCGGGCGCTGGACGAGCACGACCCCTTCCGGATTGCCATAATCGATATGCAGATGCCGGGCATGGACGGTGAGGCTCTGGGCCGGGCCATCAAGGCGGACGTGCGCTTGGCTGACACCCGGATGGTGATGCTGACGTCCCTGGGTACGCGGGGCGACGCCCGGCGCTTTCAGGAGATCGGTTTCGCGGCATATGCGACCAAGCCGATACGGCACCAGGAACTGAAGGTCGTTCTGTCCCTGGCGCTGGCGGAGCGAGCCGGGGCGGAACCGACGCCGCAGCCCATCGTTACCCGCCACACGGCGCGCGAGACGCTGAACTGGTTCGCCGGCCGCAAGGCGCGCATTCTGCTGGTCGAGGACAACATCACCAACCAGCAAGTGGCCCTAGGCATCCTGAAGAAACTGGGCCTGCGCGCGGACGCGGTGGCCAACGGTGCGGAGGCGCTCAAATCCCTCGAGACCATCCTCTACGATCTGGTGCTCATGGATGTCCAGATGCCTGTAATGGATGGCTTCGAAGCCACGTGCCACATCCGCAGTGCGCAATCCGCAGTCCAGGACCACCAGGTTCCCATCATCGCCATGACCGCCCACGCCATGCAGGGCGACCGGGAACGCTGCCTCGAGGCGGGCATGAATGATTACGTCACCAAGCCAATTGCTCCCCAGGCGTTGGCGGAAACGCTGGACAAATGGCTGCCTAAGGAAGAAGGGGAACTACGAAAGGCGCGAAATGATCAGCGGGACGGTGGCGTCACAGACGTTTCAATCGTCGAGTCTCAAGCTCCCATCTTCGACAAGGCGGGATTGATGGCCCGGCTGATGGACGATGAGGAGTTGGCTCGAACGGTGGCCGAAGGCTTTCTCGAAGACATCCCGCAGCAGATCGAGACGCTGCGGGGATACCTGGAGGCCAGGGATGCCCCGGACGCCGAGCGCCAGGCACACACCATCAAGGGCGCCTCCGCCAATGTCGGCGGCGAGGCCCTGCGCGCGGTGGCCTTCGAAATGGAGAAAGCGGCCAGGGCCGGCGACCTGGACGCCGCCAGAGGACACATGGCCGAGCTGGATACGCAGTTCGACCGGTTAAAGGAAGCGATGGATGAATTCATCAATTAGAAGTGACACGAAAGGCGAAAGCAACCATGAAAGCACTGATCGTCGAAGATGATTTCACCAGTCGCCTGCTGCTGCAGGAAATTTTGAAACTGTATGGCACGATCCATATCGCCGTCAACGGCAAGGAGGCGCTTGAGGCCGTACGTCTGGCACTGAAGGCGGGCGAACCCTACGACCTGATCTGCCTGGACATCATGATGCCCGAAATGGACGGACAGGAAGCACTAAAGGAAATTCGGCTGATGGAAGAGACGAAAGGCATCGCAGGTCCGGACCGTGTGAAAATCATCATGACCTCAGCCCTTGCCGATAAAACTAACGTTATGAAGGCCCGTGAGCATAAATGTGACTACTACTTGATCAAACCCATCGACAAAGCAAAACTGTTGCCAGAACTGCGCAAGATGAGGGTGATCTCATCACCGGGCAATTTGGATGCCTCTTAAATGTGGTGGAGCTACGCAATCTAATGCGTGTCAAATGGCAAGAAGGTTTTCCAATGCGCATCCTGATTGCCGAAGAAGATTTCACGTCCTGCACCGTGCTGGCGAGCGTGTTGAAAAATGGCGGGCATGAGGTGGTGGAAACCGTCAACAGCGCCGAGGCGTGGGATAAGCTGCAGAGACCCGGTGCGCCCAAGCTGGCCATTCTCGACTGGATGATGCCGGTAATGGATGGACTGGAGGTTCTGAGCCGCATCCGCAATCCCCTCACCATCGGTTCCTCGAGGAGTCAATGACGGCCCCTGGTAGGAGCGGCCGTACGGGGACGGAACATGAAAAGACGAGGCAGTCATGATTGACGATCCCTTGGGACATATACTCGTCGAGAGGCAGTTTCTGACGCTTATGGATTGCCGGGACGCGCTGGCCAAGGCAAGGTCAGAGGACTGCTTTCTGGAAGAGATTCTGATCCGGAAGCGAAAATTCCCGCGCAAGATGTTGCTCAAGATCCTCGAGAACGAATATTTCTGTCCGGCCGTTGACCTGGAGGAAACCCCTGGCGATCCAGCGCTGCTTTCGGTTATTCCACGCAGACTGGCGGCCAGACACCTGGTCTTCCCCGTGGGCACGGACGGCCAGGCAATGAAAGTCGCATTCTTCAATCCCTCCGACGCCAAGACCAGCGCAGCCATTTCGCAGATTGCCAACCGGACTGTCACGCCCATGGTGGCTCTTCGGCACGACTTGCGCGATACGATCAAGCGTCGCTACGACGACATGGAGCGCGAACTGTCGGCGTCGGCACGCGGCAACAATGGCAAGGCACGACAAGTGCCGACAGACCGGCGGACGCAGGTTGGAGATCGCTCGGACGTGCTCTTGTCGTTTAGCAAAGAGGGCGAGCAGTCCGCGACCGCCCTGGTGGACAAACTGGTTGACGAAGCCAGCATGCGCGGCGCCACGGATATTCACATTGAATCCAAGGAACACGAACTGGTCGTGCGCTTTCGCCTCGACGGCGTGTTGCGCAGGGCGGCGATACTGCCGGCGAGTGTATCCGCCTCTGTGGTGTCGCGTGTCAAGATCCTCGGGGGGATGGACATCGCGGAACGACGAATGCCACAGGATGGACGCCATACCCTGAAAAAGGGGGACCACCTGCTCGATTTGCGGATATCCAGCATTCCCTCGCAATTCGGCGAAAAGGTCGTCATTCGCCTGTTGAGCAAGGCTAAGGGGCTGCTTGAGTTGGACAACCTGGGCATGCCTCCGGCGGTCAGCGAAGGCTACGCCGATCTCTTGCGAACCCCCCAGGGGTTCTTCCTGGTCACCGGCCCCACTGGCAGCGGCAAAACCACCACGCTCTATGCCACGCTTAACGCGATAGACTGCGAGTCGGTCAATGTCGTGACGCTCGAGGACCCGATCGAATATTCGCTTCAGAGAATCACCCAGGTACAGGTGCGTGAGGACATCGGACTGACATTTGCCTCTGGATTGCGGTCGTTCCTGCGGCAAGATCCTGATGTAATTCTAATTGGGGAAATCCGCGACGCCGCGACGGTCGAGATTGCCTGTCGAGCCGCGCTGACGGGACATAAGGTTTTCAGCACCATTCACACCAACGACGCCGCCCAGGCTATTCCCCGCTTGGTCGAGATGGGCGCGCCGCCCTACCTGGTTGCAGCGACGCTCAAAGGGGTGCTGGCGCAACGGCTCATTCGCGTTCTGTGCATAGACTGCAAAGAGACGTACACGCCAAACCAATCGGAACTGGCCGTGCTCGGCTATCCCAAGATCAACGAACTACATCGCGGTCGAGGGTGCAAAACGTGCTCGGGCACGGGCTTCAAGGGCCGCTCGGCCATCTACGAATACCTGCCGGTGTCCGAGAACATTCTCAAGTTGATTATTGAACGTGCCTCGTCGTTTGCCATCCAACATGCCGCCAGGCAAAGCGGCATGATCCCAATGTCTGAGTTCGCGAAGCGCGCCGTCCTGAGCGGGACGACGTCGGTCGCTGAGATTCAGCGGGCTGTTCTTACGGATTTGGGTCGCGAGCAATTGTGCATCCATTGCGGCCAGGTAGTCAGTCTGGATTTCGCGGTGTGTCCTTTCTGCCAGCACGTGCTCAAGGAGAAATGCGCGGGCTGCGAACACCCGCTCGACCCGACCTGGGAAGCCTGTCCGAACTGCGGCCTGGAAGTCGAAAGCGAGTTGCGTAAAACCTACTGTCCGCATTGCCAGGCACCCCTGGCCGGCAAGCGGGATTCCTGTCCGTTCTGCGGAGGTGGTTTGTGATGAGCGATGCGTCCCAACTCATGCCGACGGGGATACCTGGACTCGATCAACTGCTCGAGGGCGGTATCGTCCGGGGGAATAGTCTGCTCATTGAAGGGCCCCCGGGAAGCGGGAAATCCACCCTGGGCGTCAGGATTCTTTACGAGGGCGCCACCCGGTATCAAGAGCCGGGACTGCTCGTCACATTTGAGGAATTCCCCCGGCAGGTCTATGCCGAAGCCTTGAACTACGGCATCGATATTCACGCGCTCGAAGAAGCCGGCATGTTGCGTGTCATCTGGACTCCGCCGTCGAGAGTCCTGGAAAGTTTTCGCGGCAAGAGCGATTTGGTCGAGAAGATCGTGAAGGAAATCGGCGTACGGCGTTTGCTGATCGACAGCATTACCCATTTCAAGCGCGTGTCCTCCGACGAGATCAAGCTGCGCGAGATTCTCTCGGGCATCCTGACCAACCTCAAGATCGCTGGCGTCAATGCGCTACTGGTGAAAGAACTCGAACGGCAGGACGAAGAAACGATCGCGTTCGAAGAGTATCTGGTGGACGCTTCGCTGCGGCTGCACAACAAGAGCGAGGGAGCGCACGGCGAAAACACCCGGTATCTCGAGGTTCGCAAGACCCGCGGCCATGGGCATGTGTCGGGCCTGCATCCCTTCCAGCTCGACACTGGCGGCTTCCGCATTTTTCCGCGGCTGCGCGCCAAAGACGTGAGAAAGGTCCTTCCGACATCAGCACCCGCCTCGCGGGAGCGGGTGACCTTCGGGGTCAAGGGCCTTGATGCCATGCTGTGTGGCGGGCTTCTGCCCGGCTCGCAGGCGGTCGTCAGCGGCTACGCCGGGTGTGGCAAAACGGTGTTGAGCAGTCACTTTCTGGATAGGGGTTTGAAAAGCGGTGGCCAGGGTATAGTCCTGAGTTTGAAGGACGACGCTGAGGGCATCATGGCAGGCGCTGAGTCGCTGGGGATGGATTGGCGGCCGGCCGTCGTATCGGGCCAACTGCGCATTCTGCATTTCCACCCATTGGGGATCTCGATCGAAGAAGTCGTCGATCAGCTGATCTATGAGGTGTGTCGCGCCAGGCCCGACCGGTTCATCTGCGACAGCGTCGATGGCCTCGCTCAGATCGCCGGGAGTCACGACAGTCTTCGCCAGCATGTGTTGGTGATGACGGATATTCTTCTCGCGGCTGGAGTGACATCATTGTTCATCCAGGACGCCCGGCGCATGGGAGGGGAATCTGACGATGACCTGCTTTGGCTTGCTCATCTGGCGGCCAGTTCTATCAAGTTCTCGATGGCTGAGGTCGAAGGATCGCTGCGCCGCTTTGTCACTATCGTGAAGCACGCCGGCAGCGATCACACCAAAGAACTGCGAGAGTTCCACATAGACAGCCAGGGTCTCCACGTGCAGCGAGCGGGGGCGGGGCTGTCGGGCATCCTGACCGGCCAGGCCCAACGGGCACTGAGAAATCTCTCCAATGACGTCCTCCCAATTCTCGGCAGCGTCGACGGAACGCTGCAGCGAATCGCTGCGAGCAACATGGCATCCCATACCCTGTTGGATGACGTCTGCGAAGCGCGGCAGCAGGTCGCGCTGATCGACGCGCAGTTGCGCGAGTATTTTGGGGGAGTCGACACCGCGGAGCACGTCGCCGCGGCCCCCGCGGCCAGTGGCGCCCGTCTGAGTGCCGTCCGCATCCTGCTGGTAGAGGACAACATCACCAACCAGCAGGTGGCCCTGGGCATCCTGAAGAAACTGGGCCTGCGCGCGGACGCGGTGGCCAACGGTGCGGAGGCGCTCAAATCCCTCGAGATCATCCCCTACGATCTGCTGCTCATGGATGTCCAAATGCCTGTGATGGATGGCTTCGAAGCCACGCGCCACATCCGCAGTGCTCAATCCGCAGTCCAGAACCACCAGGTCCCCATCATCGCCATGACCGCCCACGCCATGCAGGGCGACCGGGAGCGCTGCCTCGAGGCGGGCATGAATGACTACGTCACCAAGCCGATTGCTCCCCAGGCGTTGGCGGAAGCGCTGGACAAATGGCTGCCTAAGGAAGAAGGGGAACTACGAAAGGCGCGAAATGATCAGCGGGACGGTGGCGTCACAGACGTTTCAATCGCCGAGCCTCAAGCTCCCATCTTCGACAAGGCGGGCATGATGGCCCGGCTGATGGACGATGAGGAGTTGGCTCAAACGGTGGCCGAAGGCTTTCTCGAAGACATCCCGCAGCAGATCGAAATGCTGCGGGGATACCTGGAGGCCAGGGATGCCCCGGGCGCCGAGCGCCAGGCACACGCCATCAAGGGCGCCTCCGCCAACGTCGGCGGCGAGGCCCTGTGCACGGTGGCCTTCGAGATGGAGAAAGCGGCCAGGGCCGGCGACCTGGACGCCGCCGGGGGACACATGGCCGAGCTGGATGCGCAGTTCGACCGGTTGAAGAAAGCGATGACAAAAGACCTGTAAACAACCCCAAATGCAGAACGCCATGAAGCTACTGCGAGGCCGAAAAAGTATGCCATAGGTCGGTGCTTAGAAAGCTTCTGAGAGAGCATAGTTCAAAGATTGTATAGGTCATTAAATATTCTCTCGGGCGGGGCATGATAAATTATCTACTGACAAGGAGCCAGCCATGAAAGCGATAAGCGTAAGACAACTCTGGGCCTAGGCGATAATACATGAAGGCCGACTAAAGAAGACCTCTATTTTAGCGCGATCATTAGGAATTGTGGATTTGATAGATGTGATCGAAAGCAGCCGATCAAAGTGGTTTGATGGCCCTTTTGGGTTTGTTCTAAAAAATCCAAGGCCGCTATCAAAGCCAATACTGTGCAAGGGCGGCCTCAATATTTGGACGGTGCCTGCGGAAATTGAGCGCTTTATTCCTCGCCGACTGCCTAAGAGCTAAAAAATCGGCCTTCCAGGCCCGGCCATGAGGACATCAGAAGCCGCCTTTCCCCACTATTGGTTTCCTTCTCGAAACTATCAATGGTGTCCAGGGGGTAGCTTTCGATCAGGTATTTGAAGACCCGAGAGCAAGTCGCGGAATTGCCGAAGGCATCCAATCCCACCACTTTACCGATCACCAGAAACACGACGCCGACCTGGCGGTCCACCGGTTGTGTGCTTTTTCCACACGTTTTTCCATCTCAGACTGGGTCTGCCGCAATTGGGTCTCCAACGTCTTGGCCTCGGTGATGCTCGAAAAGGTGTGGCTTCACCGGCGTCACACAGTCTCCCTGCGGGTGGGATATTAAAGGTTCAACAGGCGGGCGGCGTTCAGCCCGCAAATCATGTCTTGATCTTTGCTGGAGATTTGGGCTGCCTCCATCTCCCTGAAATACCGACTCGGGGGCAGGAGTGGGAAGTCGCTTCCGAAGAGAACTTTTTCGGCCCCGATGGTTTGAACGGCGAGGGAGTAGACACCCGGGTCGTAAAGATATGGAGAGGCAGCGGTGTCGAAATAGATGTTCTTCAGCCGGTCCTTGACCTCTTTTTTCAGAAGATTGAAAAAAAACAGGCCGCCGCCCCAGTGGGCGAGGACGATGGTGTTCGCCGGGAAGCGCTCCACCATCCGATAGATCTCGGCCAGGGTGTTGGGGGTTTTGCCGGGGTAATCGTGACCGACGGGCTCGTTGGTGTGGATCAGGACCGGGCGGCCGCGCTCGCGGCAGATGTCCATGACGGGCGCCAGGCGATCAAGGGCATCACCATCGATTCCGCAGCGGTAGAAAGCGAGTTCCCCGATTCCCGCAAGACCGCCGGCGAGGCAGCGCTCCGCCTCCCGGGGGGCCTCGCTGCTGGCGGGGTCGAAACACCCGAATCCGATCAGGCGCCCGGGGTGCCGCTGCACAACCTCCATGATGCGGTCGTTGTGCATCTTGAAAAGCTCAGGGTCTTGCCAGGGGAACCCGAAAACGACCGATGTGTCGACGCCATCAAGGTCCATGGCCGCCAGAAGCTCGGGCGCACTCACAAGTCGCGATTTGGGCGAGCGGTAGAGCAATTCGAAGGCCGGCTCCGAGGCCCAATAGCATTCGCGCCCGGCGATGATCGATTCGGGGAAGAGGTGAGTGTGGAAATCGATGATCATTGTGTTCTCAATTATAGCATAAATGTTCGTCCTGCGGGAGCCACAAAATGGTAACGGCTAATTGGACAATCCAATTAGCCGTTAAGGAGGAGAACAGATGAAGAAATTATTAGGCTTGACATAAGCTAATGCAAATCGCTTGCCAATCAAAGGTAAATGGACGCTTTTTTACCGATAAAAATTAATTATATTTAAATTCAATTAGTTATTTAAATGCTACGCCCAGTGCTTGCTCCGGCTGCCGCGCCCTGCAGGCACCTTTTTGGTAAGCCAGAGTTCAAGAATTTAAACCACTGCAGGCAACCATTTTGGGGTGACTTGCAAAAACTTATTGTATTTAATGATTTTTTTTATTAATGGCAAAGGTTCAAAAATTTAAACCTGATTTTCAACTATCGCTGAAAATTAACATAACAAATTGAAATAACTATATTAAATTTTTGTTAACGGACTTGAACGACCATTTTGTTCGACTCCACCTAACCCTTAAATCGGTCCTCTAACATGCTTGAAACCGAGTCCATAAAACGCAACCCCATGTTCTGGTACCTCGTGGTGCTGACCATCAGCTCCACCGTCGGCCTTCAGACCTGGACCACCCTGTTCAACAATTTCGCGGTGGATGTCGTCGGGCTGCGAGGCAACCACGTAGGCATGATCCAATCCATTCGCGAAATCCCGGGGTTCCTGGCGCTGCTGGCGGTGTATGTCCTGCTGGTCATCCGCGAGCATCGGCTCTCCGCCATATCCATTCTCATTCTCGGCGCCGGGCTGGCGGCGACCGGCTTTTTCCCAAGCTTTGCCGGGGTCGCCGTCACCACCCTCATCAGCAGCTTCGGGTTTCACTATTACGAAACCACCAACATGTCGCTGACCCTGCAGTATTTCAAAAAGGACGAGTCCCCCTGGGTATTCGGCAAACTCACCAGTCTCGCTGCCGCTACCAGCATCGGGATCGGTCTGCTCATCTGGCTGATGATGTCGTTTCTCGATTTCATCCAGGTTTACTTCGCCGTCGGCGTCCTGATCGCCGCCGCGGCCTTATGGGCGCTGTTGACCCGCGACCCCTCCAACGTCAACATCATCCCGCAGCGCAAACAGATGGTTCTGCGCAAGAAATACTGGCTTTTTTACTTTCTCACTTTCATGGCCGGGGCGCGGCGCCAGATCTTCATCGCCTTTTCCGTGCTGCTGCTGGTTCAGAAGTTCCAGTACACGGTGCAGGAAGTGACGATCCTTTTCATCATCAACAACACGATCAATTATTTCTTAAGCCCCCTGGTCGGAAAAAGCATCATCCGTTTCGGCGAGCGTAAAATCCTGTCCTTGGAATATTTCAGCGTCATCTTTATTTTCACCGCCTACGCGACCACCGACTCGAAGTTCCTCGTCGCGTTCATCTATATCCTGGACCAGATATTCTTCACTTTCGCCATCGCCATCCGCACCTATTTCCAGAAGGTGGGCGACCCCAGGGATATCGCGCCGAGCATGGCCGTGGGATTCACCATCAACCACCTGGCGGCCGTCTTCCTGCCGGCCATCGGCGGGATGCTCTGGGTCATCGACTATCGCATCCCCTTCTTCGCCGGCGCCGCCATGGGTGTCGTGTCGCTGCTGGCGGTGCAGAAAATAAAAACAGCTTAGCACTGTTTTTATTCCCACACCCCATCGATCCTCATCCCGCATTTCCCGCAGCACCCATCCTCCAACCGCAATTTCTGGACCCGGAACCCCCGGCGCTCGATGAGCAGCTCGCCGCAGCCCGGGCAGAAGGTGTTTTCTCCGGTGTCCCCGGGCACGTTTCCGGTGTAGACATAGCGAAGTCCGGCGGCCAGGCCGATCTCGCGCGCCTTGCGCAGGGTCTGCACGGGGGTGGGGGGCCGGTCGGTCAGCCGGTAGGTGGGATGGAAGCGGCTGATGTGCCAGGGCGTGTCCGGCCCCAGGTCGTCGACCAGAAACGCCGCCAGCGCCTTCAACTCGTCGGGGTTGTCGTTCAGCCCGGGGACGATCAGGGTGGTCACCTCCACGAACACTCCCATGGACTTCATGTTGCGGAGGGTTTCCTGCACATGCTCGAGCTTCGCGCCGCACAGTTCCCGATAATACTTCGGGGTGAATGCCTTGAGGTCCACGTTGGCGGCGTCCAGCCAGGGGCCGATCATCTCCAGGGCTTCTCGGGTCATGTAGCCGTTGGTGACGAAAACGTTGCGGATGCCCCTGGCGCGGGCCAGTGTTGCGGTTTCCAGGGCGAACTCGAAAAAAACAGTGGGCTCGGTGTAGGTGTAGGAGATGCTCCGGCACCCGCCCTCCTCGGCCGCCGCCACGATCTCGGCAGCACTGGCCTGCTCGCCGATGATGGCCCCGCCGCTGTCAGCCGGCATCTGGGCGATGTCGGCGTTCTGGCAGAACCGGCAGCGGAAGTTGCACCCCACCGTGGCGATGGAATAGGAAAGCGAGCCCGGCAGGAAATGGAAGAGCGGCTTTTTCTCGATGGGATCGATGTGCCGGGCGATGAGACGCCCGTAAACCAGCGTGTTCAGGATTCCGCCCCGGTTCTCGCGCACGCTGCAGATCCCCCGCCGGCCCTCGGCAATGACGCAGCGGTGGCTGCACAGCGCGCACCTGACCTTGCGGCCCTCCAGTTTGTCATACAGAAGCGCTTCCATGGCGATGGGCTCCCCGCCCTCCGATGAAGTCGATTCCAAAATCCCCCAACCCCCTTCGGCAAAGGGCGCGAGGGGGATTTCGTTCCACATAAAATGGCGCAATGCGCCGCTGCCGTTTTGGCGAAGCTGCCGGCGTCATCCCGGCACTTCCCGCGGTGTGTGGCTGGGTTCGTAGCGCATGGTGAGCGGCCGCGTCCGAAAGCGTGGGACGAGGACGACCACCATGCCGGCAAAGGCGCCGAAGGGGCAGTGCTGGAGAAAGGTCTGTTCGAAGCTGGCCGCGAACTTGCCCGAGGGCAGCGGCAGCTGGCAGACGGTCCGCCAGGTCACCGGTACGTGGCCGATCAGGTCGTAGATCAGGCGCTTCAGTTCCCACACGCTGAAGAAACGGGCGTGGTTATAGATCGACGGGGTAAAAACCCCCTTGACCCGGCGCTCGACCCCCTTGATGGCATAGCGGTTCAAGACGCCGATGAAGAGCCGGTCCTTGGCCACGCGGCAGGCCTCTGCCAGGGCTTGCCGGGCATCGTCCACAAACTCCAGGCTGGTGAACAGGCAGGCATAGTTGAAGGAGTTGTCGTCAAACGGCAGGTCTTCGGCGTACCCCCGGTAGAGGTCCGCGCGGTTGCCCGTCTTGCGCAGCGCCAAGTCGAGCATGTAGGTCGACGGGTCGATGCCGGTCACCTTCATCCCCATCTCGAGGAAGGCCGGCAGGCACGAGCCTGTGCCGCACCCAATGTCGAGGATGGATTCGCCGCCCCGCGGCTGCAGCATCTCCCGCAGCAGCTTGACTTCCGATTCGAAAGCCAGCTGATTTTCCGGTTGCTGCAGCCACTTCTCATAGGCGCAGGCTTCGTGAAAATCGAACACGTGTCCCATGGCCGCACGGTTACGGAAGCAACGGCCATCCGGCTCGATGCGCAGGATGGCCTGAATTTTCGGCCGAGGGCCGAAACGGCAAAAGCAGGTCAGGTCTTCTGGCGTTGAACGTGCCACCGCGTAAAAAACGCACGGTGGGTGTGGCTCGACTCGCCCGGCCGGATCAAGCGGGAAAGGATTTCAGCGGCGACGGGCGGACGGCTCTGGCAGGCGGGCTTGGAAAGCGTCAGGCCGGCTGATCCGGCATTGCCTCCGAAGGTTTCGGTTCCCCTGGTTCGAGCGGCGCGCCGCCACCGTTCGCCGCCGGAATGCCACCGGCCGGGGCGGCTTTCTTCTTGCGGCGGCGCCGGCGTTTTTTGGGGCGCTCGGGCGGCGCGGGTTCGACCCCTTCGCTTGCTTCCGGCCTCGCCGCCGGGACAACGATCAAGGCCTCGACCGGAGCCCGAACCGGAGCTTCGAGCGCAGACTCTAAAAATTCAGGCTCCTCCGCCAGGGCCGGCCCGAAGCCGAAGAATGCCCCGGGGATGCGTTTGGTTTTCGGCTTTTTCGGCATCTCCTCGCGGGCCGGCCGCTCCCGCCCGCGGTCCCGGTCGCGGTGCCCGCCGGCCGGCTCGGGCCTGCCCCTGCGCCCGGCGCCGCGCTCGGGACGAGCTCTCCGCCCGCCGCCCCGTTCGGGTCGGTCACTCCGCCCGCGCCGCTCGCGGCGCGCCGGCTCCGCGTGCAGCGCACGGTCCTCCACGAACCAGTCATCCTCGGGCCAGACCACCGGAATCTTATGACCCAGCATGGTCTCTATGGCCTCGAGGTGGCTGACGTAATCCTCGCAGGCCAACGAGATGGCCTTTCCGGTTTTGCCGGCCCGCGCCGTCCGGCCGATGCGGTGGATGTAGTTTTCCGCCTCCTGGGGCAGATCGTAGTTGATCACGTGGCTGATGTCCTCCACGTGGATACCGCGGGAGGCCACGTCGGTAGCCACCAGGATCCTGATCTGGCCGTTCTTGAAGCGTTCCATCAGTTGGAAGCGCTGACGCTGGGGCAGATCCCCGGTGATCCCCTCGGCCGGCAGGCCGTTGGCCTTCAGCTTGTAGGTAAGCCGATCCACCGCCACTTTCATGTTGACGAACATGAGAACCCGGCTCCATTCCTCGCGCTGGAGCAGTCCCAGCAGCAGTTCCAGCTTGCGGTCCTTGCCGACGTGAAAGAGCGACTGCTCGACCCCGTCGACCGTGACCACATCCGGGGTCACCGAAATGAACTCGGGCAGGTTCATGAACTCGTAGGTCAGCTCCAGGACCCGGTAAGACAGAGTCGCCGAGAAGAGCATCGACTGGCGCTTCTCGAAAAAAGGCAGCTTGCGCAGGATGTAGCGCATGTCTTTTTCGAAACCCAGGTCGAGCAGACGGTCGGCCTCGTCGATGACCAGAAACTTGATGTCCGTGGTCTTGAAGACACCCTGCTTGAAATAATCGATGATCCGCCCCGGGGTGCCGATAACGATGTCCACGCCTTTTTTAAGGCTCTCGGCCTGCTCCCGGTAGTCGATGCCGCCCACCACCTCAAGCAGGCTGATGTCCGTATGCCGGCTGAGGACCTGGGCCTCCTCGTGGATTTGCCGTGAGAGTTCGCGGGTGGGGGCCATGATCAGGGCCTGGGGCAGGCCGGTTTTGCGCTCCGGCATCGCCAGCAACCGGCTGATGACCGTCACCAGGAAGGCGGCGGTCTTGCCGGTCCCGGTCTGGGCCTGCCCGGCCACGTCGCGGCCCTGCAGCAGGACCGGCAGGGCCTGCGCCTGGATCGGCGTGCAGTGTTCGAACCCGGCATCCTTCAGGCCGGCCAGCACCTCGGGCGGCAGTTCGAACCCGTCAAACCGCTTCTCGGTCAGGAAATCCGGTTTATCCGCGCGCGGGGTCACATCAGGCGCCTCGGGCGCCTCCGAATCATCCAGCATAAAATCAGGTCACCTTCCTCATGTGCTAATTGCGGCCGGCCGTGAAGCCGCCCGGACCGCTGTTGACGGAGGATTATATCCTGTATTCAGGATTTTGCAAGCGCAGAAATTGACTTTGAGTTGCCGCAGGCTTTCTGTTAGTGTAAACCGATTGGCACATTCGCGGAAAGGTTTGATTGCCTCGATGACGAAAGAGTTCTTCAAAGTCCTGGATGTCGGACAGGTGCTCGCGCTCGCCCCCTCCTTTGCCCGGCTGCCCGCGGAAGACATTCCGCTCACCGAAGCAACCGGCCGGGTCCTGGCGCTGGATGTCGTGGCCGATGCCGACCTTCCGGGCTTTGCCCGCTCCACCGTCGATGGGTATGCCGTTCAGGCCGCCTCGACCTTCGGTGCGGCTGAGGCCAGCCCCGCCTTCTTCCAGGTGGTTGGCTCCATCGCCATGGGCGAGTCTCCGGCGTTTTCCATCGCGGCCGGCCAGGCGGCCCGCATTGCCACCGGCGGGATGCTGCCGCCCGGCGCCGACAGCGTCGTGATGCTGGAGCACGCCGATGCGCTGGACGAGGCCACCATCGAGGTCCTGCGCAGCGTCGCACCCGGTCAGCACGTCATCACGGCCGGCGAGGATTTCGAAAAAAGCGCAGTGATCGCCTTGGGCGGGCGCCGGCTGAGGCCTCAGGACACCGGCGTGCTGGCGGCCTTCGGGCGCACACGCGTGCGGGTCACCCGCCGACCGGTGGTCGGTATTATCTCGACCGGCGACGAGGTCGTCTCCGCCGAGGCCGCCCCCGGGCCGGGCCAGATCCGAGATGTCAACAGCTACACCCTGGCCGGGCTGGTCGCCGAGTCCGGCGCGGTCCCGCTCGCGTTCGGTATCGTCAAGGACAATTTCGCCGCACTGCACGCGGCCTGCGCGCGGGTGCTGGACCGCTGCGACATGCTGCTGGTCTCGGGCGGCAGCTCGGTCGGCGTGCGGGATTTCACCGTCGAGGTCATCGCGGCCTTCCCCGGCTCGGAGATCCTCGTGCACGGGATCGCCATTAGCCCGGGCAAGCCCACCATCCTCGCCCGGGTCCTCGGCAAGCCCTTCTGGGGGCTGCCCGGCCACGTCGTCTCCGCTATGGTCGTTTTCACCCGCATCGTGCGGCCGTTTCTGCGCCACATCGCCGGCGTGTTCGACCCCCTGTCGCAAGACACCCGCATCCCCGCCCGCCTGAACCGCAACGTCGCCTCGGCCCAGGGCCGCACGGATTTCGTGCGCGTCCGGCTCGTGCGTGGCGAAGACGGGATCTGGGCCGAACCGATCCTGGGCAAATCCGGGCTGCTCAACACGGTGATCAAGGCAGACGGGGTCATCGAAATCGACAAGAACGTGGAGGGACTCGACAAGGGAGCCGAGGTCGAGGTGATGCTCTTTTAGAAGCTATCTCAAAAATGCATCTGACGGTCGATGGCGGCGTTGCGCGCCTCTGAAAAATGCTCTCCCCCTTGCTGCGGATTGCGCTTTTTCAGCGGCGTGCGCCTTGCCCTGGGCTGCGATCCGCTTATTTTTAAGATGGCTTCCAGCAGCATTTTTTCTAAAGGAAATAATGGCACGCAACGTATATTTGAAAATGAAAAGCCTCGACGAGGCCCGGGCGATCGTCCGTGAACGCCTGGCGCCGCTGCAGTCCCTGGCCGCCGAGACGGTCCCGGTCCCGGAAGCGGTCGGCCGGGTGCTGGCCGAACCGGTTTTTGCGGCCATCTCCGCCCCGAACTACCACGCCGCCGCCATGGACGGAGTCGCCGTGAAGGCCGAGACCACTTACGGCGCCAGCGAATCCCAGCCGCGGGCGCTGATGGCCGGGCGGCAGGCCTTCTTCGTCAATACCGGCAACCTCCTGCCCGACGGCACCGACGCGGTGATCATGATCGAAAACGTCCAGGTGGCCGACGAGCAGCACATCGTCATCGAGTCGCCGGCCTTCCCCTGGCAGCACGTGCGCCGGGTCGGCGAGGACATCGTCGCCACCGAGTTGCTCTTCTCGCGCCACCACCGGATCACGCCTTACTGCGTGGGGGCGCTGCTGACCGGCGGGGTGTTTGCCGTACCGGTCAAAGCCAGGCCGCGCGTGCTGATCATCCCCACCGGCTCGGAGTTGGTCGACTGGCGCGAGACCCCGCTGGCAGCGGTCAAACCCGGGCAGGTGCTGGAAACCAACTCCTTCGTTCTGGGTGCGCTCGTGGAATCCTGCGGGGGGGCAGTCACGCGGCACCCGATGGTCGCCGACGACACCTCCCGGATCAAAGCCGCCGTGGAAACCGCGCTCGGCGGCGGCTATCAGACGGTCATGATCCTGGGCGGATCGTCGGCGGGCTCGGAGGACTTTGCCCGTGCGGTCATCGCGGAACTCGGCGAGGTCTTCGTCCACGGGGTCACCATCATGCCCGGCAAACCGGCCGTGGTCGGACGGGTCGGCAGCGTGCCTGCCTTCGGCATGCCCGGCTACCCTGTCTCGGCCATCATCGTTTTCGAGCAGCTGGTGCGGCCCCTGCTCGCGGAACTCCTAGGCCAGCCGGAGCCGGCGCGCACCACCATCACCGTGGAGCCCACCCGCAAGATCGCCTCCAAGCTCGGCCTGGAGGAGTTCGTGCGCGTCAAGCTCGGCGAGGTGAGCGGCCGCATCGTCGCGACCCCCCTGCCCCGGGGGGCGGGCCAGATCACCTCCATCACCGAGGCAGACGGCATCGTCCGCATCCCCGCGAACACCGAGGGTATCAAGGAAAACGAGCGCGTGGCGGCCGACCTGCTGCGCCCGGCCGCCGAATTGAAACGCACCATCGTCATCGTCGGCAGCCACGACAACACGCTCGACGTGCTGGCCGACCAGCTCAAGACCGCCCGCGGCCGGCTGTCCCTGTCTTCCAGCCACGTCGGCAGCATGGGCGGCCTGATGGCCGTCAAGCGCCGGGCCTGCCACCTGGCCGGCTCGCATCTGCTGGACACCGTGGACGGCTCCTACAATGTCTCCTACATCCGCAAATACCTGCCGGGCAGGCCCGTCAAGCTCGTCACCCTGGTCCTGCGGGACAACGGGCTGATCGTGCGGCGCGGCAACCCGAAGGGCATTCGCGGAATCGCAGACCTCGTCCGGCCGGATGTGGGCTTCATCAACCGCCAATCCGGCTCGGGCACGCGCATCCTGCTGGACTACCACCTCCAACAGCTGGGGATCGATCCGGCCGGCATCACCGGCTACGGCGTGGAGGAGTTCACGCACATGTCTGTTGCCGTTGCGGTTCTGAGCGGGAGTGCGGACGCCGGCCTGGGCATCTTCGCGGCCGCCAAGGCCCTGGACCTGGACTTCATCCCCGTGGTCACCGAACAGTACGACCTCGTCATCCCCGCGGAACACTACGACACGGAGAACATCCGCATTCTGCTCGACACCATCGTCTCGGCGGAATTCAGGAAACGGGTGCAGGCCCTGGGGGGCTACAGCACCCAGAACACCGGCGCGACGATCGACCTAACGGCATCCTGAAAGGACAGATTGACATTCGACGTACGCGCATTATCATAAACCCCGTCGAAGACCAGGCGACGGCCGTCTCCGACACTCCAATCATTGCCTGTGAAATCTTATGACGAGCAAACGGGATTACTATGAAGTCTTGGGGGTCAACCGGACCGCCTCCGAGGATGAGCTGAAATCGAGCTACCGCAAGCTCGCTCTCAAATTCCACCCCGACCGAAACCCCGACAACCAGCAGGCCGAGGAGCAGTTCAAGGAAGCCGCCGAAGCCTACGAGGTGCTGCGCGACCGCGAGAAGCGCGCCCTGTACGACCAGTTCGGGCACGCGGGGCTCGAGCGGACCGGGTTCTCGGGTTTCGGCGGGTTCGAGGACATTTTTTCAAGCTTCGGCGACATTTTTGAAGACTTCTTCGGCTTCAGCACCCGGGGCCGGTCCCGGTCCCGGGGCCAGCGGGGCGCGGACCTGCGCTACGACCTCACCCTGAGCTTCATGCAGGCGGCGTTCGGTACCGAGACCGAGATCGACGTCACCAAGCTTGAACCCTGCGGCGACTGCCGCGGCAGCGGCTGCGAGAAGGGCACCCAACCCGAGATATGCCGGCAGTGCGGCGGGTCCGGGCAGATTTCACGGTCCCAGGGGTTTTTCACCGTGCGGACTACCTGCCACGTCTGCCGCGGCAACGGCCAGATGATCGCCCGGCCCTGCCCGGCCTGCCGCGGCAACGGCCAGGTCCGGGTCACCAAGCGCGTATCCGTGAAAATCCCGGCCGGGGTGGACAACGGCTCCCGGCTGCGCCTGAACGGTGAGGGCGAACCCGGGCAACACGGCGGCCCACCCGGGGATCTCTACGTTTTCATCAACGTCCAACCCCACGAGTTTTTCGAGCGCCGGGATAACGACGTGGTTTGCCAGGTGACCATCTCGTTCGTGCAGGCGGCTTTGGGAGACACGATCGCAGTACCCACCCTGGAGGGCAGCCACAATCTGGAAATCCCGAAAGGCACACAGCCGGGGGACGTGTTCTACTTCCACGGCGAGGGGATCCCGTCGCTGCGAAACCGCAAGCGGGGCGAACAGGTCATCCAGGTCATGATCAAGACCCCCACCAACCTCTCCAAGAAGCAGGAGGAGCTCCTGCGCGAATTCGCCAAGCTCGAAAAAGGCAAGTTTTCCAACAAGCTCAAACACATGCTCAAGGGCGACTCGTCGAGCGCCGCCAATTAAGCCGTTATCATCAGCAGAAACCGTTAAAAGCTTTTTACCCGCCAGACCCCGAGCTTGCTGAATTAAATTCAAAATTCGGATTTGGCATGGCCCCTGCCCCGCAAGCGTACCCGGTTCCGGGCATGCGTGGGCAATAAGATTTAAGGGAGGAACGGGGGATGTACGAACTGAAGGTGGTGACCCGCTTTGCCGCCGCCCATCGGCTGACGATGGTCGGAACGAAATGCGAAAACTTGCATGGTCACAACTGGAAGATCGAGGTGTTCCTGATCGGGGAAAAACTGGATGAAGCCGGGGTGGTGATGGACTTCGGCGACATCAAGACCCGCCTGCGGGAAATCATCGGTCGGCTGGACCATCAGTATCTGAACGAGCTCGCCATGTTCCAGGACCGGCAGCCGTCCTCCGAGCGCATCGCGGCCTATATTGCTGCGGAGCTTCGGCAGGCCATCCAACACCCCGCCGTCCGCGTCAGCCGGGTCAGCGCCTGGGAATCCGAGGACGCCTGCGCGACGTTTATTGTCGATTAAAGGGCGTGCAGCGGCTGCGCAGACAGGCCACTGTCAGTACGCCGCAGCGGCTGCGACACGAGGCGCAAGGCCGGAATTTGGCCTTTTACGAAGCCGCCTGGATCTCCTTCCACCGCGCCAGGAGCTCATCCCGCGTGACGATGCCGGATGCGTCCGCCACGTACCCGCGGATGTTGTCGAGCCCGCCCTCCTGTCGGTCCACCAGCACCACCGCCTTGACCACCTCGATCCCCTCCGAGCGCGCGCGCTCGATGGCCGTGATGGTTGATCCGCCGGTGGTGGCGACATCGTCCACAATGGCCACCCGCGCACCCTTCTGAATGTCGCCTTCGATCCAGCGCACGATGCCGTGGTCTTTTTGGGTCTTACGGATGGAGAAAGCCTGGATGGGTTTTCCGCCGAGCTCCGAGGCGAAGGCCGCCGCCATCGCGACGGGATCGGCGCCAAAGGTGAGTCCGCCGACCGCTGCAACTCCCGCATCCCGCAGGCGCTCGAACAGGAGCTGTCCGACAAGATACATCCCGCGCGGGTTCAGCGTGGTGGGCTTGCAGTTGACGTAGAAATGGCTCATGCGCCCGGAGACCAGCTTGAAGACCGGCTTCTCGCTGTACTGAAACGATTTTCGGCAGAGCATGTCGATGAGTTCGCGTTTCATGGTCATTTTCTCCCGGGTGCCTTCCCGCCTCGCTGCCGCAGCGCCCGCCCCGGAGCCCCTGAAGCGGAGGCCGCCGCCATATCCCGCGCCGGGCGGCCTGCCCGGAAATCGTTAAAGGTTGATTTCGTCAGGCCGATTGGATATAAAAAAGCCTCCACCGGATTGGAAGAAGCCACGTTTCATGGGATCGAGGTGGAGGCTTTGAGCAAGAAAAACCGGAGTCGGCCCTCCTTGGACTCGCCGCTCTCATATCAGGTTAGCCGAAAAGGGTCAATCGATTAACCCAGGGCTTCTTCCCGAAAGGACGCTATGCATATCATTCACTGCGGGTTCCGGGCGCTGGCGGCAGGCCTGCTTCTCAGCATCCTGGTTCCGGCTTGCGGCGCGGCGCAATCCGCCGAACCGGCGCTTTCCCTGAAGGACACGATCGAACTTGCCCTCAAGGCCAATCTTCAGATCAAGCGCTCCGCGGAAGAGATCAACGCCGCCCAGGCCAACCGCAACTCGAACATGACCAACTTCCTGCCGACGTTCGGCACGAACTACAACTACATCCACCGCAACGAGGCAAGAACCCAGCCCAGTTTACTATCCGGACAGTCCATCGTGACCTCCCCGGATGACCAGTACACGTTCACGACCTCCTTCACCCAGCCGATCTTCGCCGGTTTCGGGATCATCAACCAGTATAAGATTTCGGAGCTGGGCCTGGATCGGGCGGAGACCTCGGCCAAGATCACCCGCCAGGATGTGATCCTGGACGCCAAGAACGCCTATTTTTCGGTGCTGAAGGCTCAAAAGCTGCTGGAGGTCTCCTATCAGACCGTCACGTCGATCTCCTCTCAGAAAGAGGTGTCCGAAAACTTCTACAAGGTGGGCCTGAGCCCCCTGAACGACCTGCTGCAGAGCCAGGTCCAATTGGCCAACGCCCGGCAGCAGCTGACCGTGGCGCAGAACAACCTCGAAATCGCCAAGACCCAGTTCAACACGGTCCTGCGCCGGCCGGTCAACGCCCCGGTGTCCCTCTTGCAGGAGCTGGACTACACCAGCGACACCCAGACGCTGGACGCCTGCCTGGCGACGGCCCAGAAAAACCGCCTCGAGATCCAGGTGGCGGATGTGGATATCGAGATCGCGCAAAAGCAGGTGACGCTCTCGGAGAAGGACTATTTTCCCACCGTCAATCTCACGGGAGCCTATGCCCGGACCGGCGATGACTGGCAGGCGCACGGCGGCGAGGGCATCAGCGACTCTGCGGGCTGGAACGTCCAGGCCACTGCCACCTGGAACTTCTGGGAATGGGGACGGACGGGCTACGACCGCAAGGAGAGACTGGCGCGGCTGGCCCAATCCAAGTACAAGAAAACCGAGGTGCTGGACGCCATCAACCTCCAGGTGAAACAGGCCTGGCTGCGCACCAAGGAGGCCGAGACCAACATCGTCACCATTGAGAAGGCCGTGGAGCAGGCCAAGGAGAACCTGCGCATTACCGAGGAACAGTACAAGGAGCAGGTGGCTACCCAGACCGATGTCCTGATTGCCCAGACGCTGCTCACCCAGACCGAAACCAATTATTACAATTCCCTGTTCGATTTCAAAATCGCCCAGGCCGTCCTGTTCCGGGCGATCGGCCAGGAAACCCTTGAATGACAGACCGTGATGCGGACAACCCGATCATACGCCTGGTTCATGTCCATCACACCTACGGCCGCCTTACGGCCCTCGCCGACCTGACCTTCGACGTCGCCAAGAACGAGTGGGTTTTCATCAGCGGCCCGAGCGGCGCCGGCAAGACCACGCTGCTCAAGCTGCTCTACTTCGGGACCCGCGCTTCCGCCGGCGAAGTGATCGTTGACGGCATCCCCCTCGCGCACTTGCGGCGCAACGGCGTCCCGCGGCTGCGCCGCAAGTGCGGTGTCATTTTCCAGGACTACAAGCTGATCCCCGGCCGGACGGTCTTCGAGAACGTCGCCCTCGTGCTGGAGGCGGCTGGCTGCGAGCGCCGCCTCATCTCCAAGAAAGTCCGGGCCGTGCTGCGCATGGTGGGGATGGAAGGGCATGCGGACGCGCTGCCGCCCCGTCTCTCCGGCGGCGAGCAGCAGCGCGCGGCGGTAGCCCGGGCCATCGTGGGCGATCCGAAGATCATCCTGGCGGACGAGCCGACGGGCAGCCTGGATGAGGAGTCCGCCCGGGCGGTCTTGGATCTGCTGCAGACGGCGCACATCCGCGGGGCCACCGTCATTATCGCCACCCACGACAAGGGCATGATCCGCAGCATCGGGGGACGTGTGCTGTACCTGAACCAGGGGAGGATCTACGCCGCCGGCCACGTCGAGAGGCACTATGATCGCATGGTACTTTAAACGGGCGATCGAGGACATCCTCGCCAACCGCTTCCTCAACGCCGTCACCATCGCCACGATCTCGCTCGCCATCCTGATCGTAGGCTTTGGGGTACTCTTCGTCGAGAACACCGGCGACGTCCTCGCAGCCTGGAAGCGCGGCGCCCGCATCATGGCCTATCTCAAGCCGAACGCAACGGCCGGCGCGGTCCCACGCCTGAAGTGGGCGATCCAATCCATCGACGGCGTCGCGACGGCCCGCTTCATCCCGCGCGACCAGGCCCTGGCCCACCTCAGGGCCCAGATGCGGCGCCAGGCGTCGCTGTTCGATCACCTCGCGGAAAATCCTCTGCCGGATGCATTCGAGATCCGGTTGTTGCCGACCGATGAGGGCTGGGAGCGGATCGAGCGCATCGCGGCCCGTATCGGCGCCTTCGCCGATGTCGACGACGTCGAATACGGACAGCAATGGGTCGCGACCTTCCGGAGCATCGTCGACCTGCTCCGGCTGGCCGGTATCGTGACAGCCGGGCTTTTCCTGCTGGCAACGGTCGCGATCGTCGCCAACACGATCCGCCTGGTGATCTACTCCCGCCAGCAGGAGGTCGAGATCATGCGGCTGGTCGGCGCCTCCGAGGGGTTCATCAAGGCCCCGTTTTACATCGAGGGCCTGATCCAAGGATTCGCCGGAGCCGTCATCGGCTTGGGTATTTTGTTCGCCGTCTTCAGCCTCCTGGCGGCCGGCGCGGAGCAGAGCGCGGTGGTGGGACTGTTCGAAATCCGCTTCCTCTCCGCGGAAATGATTGCGGCCATCGTCGCGACCAGCATGATCGTCGGGTGGCTGGGCTGCTACGTGTCCCTCAGTCAATCCTTGAGGTCATGATGGCGCTTAAAAGAGCCCATCTGAAACGTTGGATTGGCATGACGACATCCACACCCGCGTCGCCAGCGGTCGCCCGGTGCTTGAGCGCAGCCCTGATCCTGTGCCTGGCAGGGTCGTTGGGGGACGTCGACGCCCAGTCACCGAAAGGCAGCCCCGGGGAGCGCGCCGCTATCGAAACCCTGCGCGAGGAGGCCGACGCGCTGCGGCAGGACATCCAGCAGCAGGAAGCCGAGCTCGACCGGGTCGCACGCGATGAGGGCGATATCGCCGACGCGCTGGAGGCCTCCGGGCTCGCCCTCCAGCGTCATCGCCGGCGCGCGGCAGCACTCAAGGCCGAACTGACCGAGCTCGAGGAGAACATCGCCAGCACGGCGGCCACGGTCGAGGATCTTTCCCGCCGCATCCGGGCCGGTGAAGCCGCCATGTCCCGGCGGCTGGTCGCCTTGTACAAGGTCAGCTCGCTCGGGACCGCCCAGCTGCTGGCCTCGGCCGACTCTGTGGCGGAGTTTGTTCAGCGCCGGAAAGCTCTCGGGCAGATCCTCGCCCAGGATGAACTGGCCCGCGAGGCCCTCATGGCCCAGCACGCCGAACTCGAGGAGCTGCGGGCGCACCTGGAACGCCAGCAGGCGGAGAAGCGCACGCGGGCAGGCGAGCATGCGAGGCAGCTCGCTTCTGCCGCCCGGGAGAACGCCAACCGCGAAAAGCTGCTGGCCCTGATTCGCACCCGCAAGGAGCTTCAGCTGGCCGCCATCGACAACCTGAGGCAATCCGCCCGGGCGCTGGACGAGCAAATCGAGTCTCTGGGCCGGCGGGCCGTTTCCGCCGCCGACGGAGGGCATCGGCCCGTCAAACCGTTTTCGGACTCGAAGGGCTTGCTTCTCCCCCCGGTTAAGGGTAAAATCATATCGGTGTATGGTCCGTTCAGGCACCCGCAACTCAACGTCCAGACCTTCCGCAGCGGCATCGAGATTGCGGCCGACAGAGGCGAGCCGGTGCAGGCCGTTCACAGCGGCAAAATCATCTACGCGAGCTGGTTCAAGGGATACGGCAACGTCCTCATCATCGATCACGGGAGCAACTTCTATACCGTCTACGCTCACCTGGAAGACGTTTTCAAATCCATTGACAATCCGGTGGAGGCCGGCGAAGTGGTCGCCACGGTGGGCGACTCCGGGGCACTGGGAACGCCCGGGCTTTATTTTGAGCTGCGCCATCACGGCAAATCCCTGGACCCGAAAGAATGGTTGAAAAAAGGTTAACCACACCCGGCGGGTGCTGCGGCACCTGTGGCGGCGAACAGATGAATCCGAACTGGTCCCAAAGCCGGCGGCGGGTGACACCGATCGTAGCCGGCCATATTGAATGAAAAGGAGTAACCGGTATGAACAAACGAAACCGGCCCGTGAAACTGTGGCTCGTCATGGTGGCCGCCGTCGTCGTGTGGATGGCGGGCGCGGGCTTCCAGCGAGCGAATTCGGCCAACACCAATGACAACCTCTACGAGGGGTTGAAACTCTTCTCCGACGTCATCGAGCTCATCCAGCGCGAATACGTGGACGAAGTCGACGCCAAGGACCTGATCCAGAAGGCGATCCAGGGCATGGTCCAGAGCCTGGATCCGCACTCCTCCCTGATGCCTCCCGACGCCTACGAGGACCTGCAGATCGACACCAAGGGCAAGTTCACCGGCATCGGGATCCACATCACCATGCGCGACGGATTTGTGACGGTCATCTCACCCATCGAAGACACCCCGGCGTACAAGGCCGGTATCGAGGCCGGCGACCGCATCATCAAGGTGGATGGCCAACTTTCCAAGGACCTGCGGGAGGCCGTCCGGATGATGCGCGGGCCCAGAGGGTCCAAGGTGACCGTTACCATCATGCGCAACGGCATCAAGAAGCCCATCGAGTTCGAGCTCACCCGCGACGAGATCCCGATTCTGAGCGTGAAATCCATCTCCTTCAAACCCGGCTACGGATACGTGCGCATCTCCAACTTCACGGGCACGACCACCCAGGAATTCGAAAAAGCCCTGGAAAAGCTGGAATCGAGCCCACCCCCTATGAAGGGGCTGGTGCTGGACCTGCGCAACAACGGCGGCGGGCTGCTCAACCAGGCCATCAGCATTTCCGACATTTTCCTGGACAAGGGCCAGATCCTTTCCATCAAGGGACGCGACAAGAAAAACACCAAGGTCTTCAACGCCACCCCTTCGGCCGCGCAGCGCAACTACCCGATCGTAGTGCTGATCAACGGGGGGACCGCCAGCGCCTCGGAAATCGTGGCCGGCGCGCTCCAGGACCACAAACGGGCTCTGGTGCTCGGGACCACCTCCTTCGGCAAGGGCTCGGTGCAGACGGTGGAAAACCTGCGCGACGGCTCGGGCCTCAAGCTCACCATCGCACGCTACTATACCCCCAGCGGCCGCTCCATCCAGGCCAAGGGGATCGAGCCCGACATCGCGCTCAAGTTCAAGCGCACGGAGACGGAGGATCCGGCCGAAAAGGACGAGATGAGCTTCAAGGAAAAGGATCTGGAGAACCACCTGGAGGCCGAAGGAGAGCCGGCCGAAAAGCCCGCGCCCAAGAAGCCCGAAAAGACCGACAAGGCCAAGCCCCCCCTCAAGGAATCCGACGTCAGGGTGGGACCGCTCAAGGCGGAGTCCCTGCAAACCGACAACCAGGTGATGCGGGCGATCGAGATCCTCATGGGGCACGACGTGCTCAAGAACGTGAAAAGCTGATCGGCCAGGCCGGCGCGCCCACAGTTCTGGTATGCCTCAAGCCAAAACTCTCCGCAAAGGAAAACGCCGCCGTGCGGGCGGCCCAAAAGGCCGCTTCCGAGTGTCGCTGCTGAAGGCGCTGGGGGCCGTAGCCGTCCTGGCGGCGATCGTCCTCGGCGCCGTCGTGGTGGGGCGTTTCCTGTTGCCGCCGGAGCCGCGACCGGCGCTGACCGAACGCAAAAAGCCCCCGCTGAAGGCGCAGATACCGCCGGACCGGCCCCGCCCGCCCGACGCCAGACCCGCTGACAAACCGTCCGCCGACCGGGCGCCGGCCCGCCCGGCCCCGGAAGAAATACCGGCCCCACCCAAGCTGCCGGCCTATGAGGTATTTCCCGAAAAGCCGCCCGCATCCAAGAACGGCGAATCGGAGACGCTGCACGCGGCCCTGCCGCCGACACCGCCGGAGCTGCCACCCGGCCGCAAGCTTCCGCGCGTGGCGATCATCATCGACGACCTGGGGTACGACCGTTCGCTCGCCGCAAAACTGATCGGGTTGAACGCCCCGTTCACCCTCGCTATCCTGCCCCACAGCCCCCACCAGGACGCCATCGCGCGCATTGCCCAGGCCAACGGGCTCGAACTCGTGCTGCACCTGCCCATGGAGCCCATGGAATACCCCGACATCAACCCCGGCCCCGGAACACTGCACAGCCGCATGCGGCCGGATGAGCTGCTGCAGGTGCTCGAGGAAGACCTGGATGCGGTCCCGCACATCAAGGGCGTGAACAACCACATGGGGTCGCGGCTGACCGCAAGCTCCGAGCAGATGTACCAGGTGTTTTCCGTCCTTAAAAAACGTGGCCTGTATTTCATCGACAGCCGCACCACCGACGAGAGCATCTGCAAGCCCTCGGCGCGGCTTTTTCAGCTGCCGTTCGCCCAGCGGGATGTTTTCATAGATCACCAGCAAGACCCCGCCTTCATCCGCAGGCAGATCCGGGAGCTCGTCCGGATCGCCTACCGCAAGGGCGAGGCGGTGGGGATCGCCCACCCCCACCAGGCCACCTACGCCATCCTCAAGGAAGAACTCCCGGCGCTGCGCCAGCAGGTGGAGATCGTGCCCGCCTCGGCGCTGGTCCGCCCGGCCGGGTAGATTCTTGTTCCAAGCGATTTCAAAAAATGATAACATGTTTTGGATGGTAGTACCCCCGAACCGTTAACTCGGGATGGATGACGATTTTTCGTTATGAGCGACCCGCTGCCATTATATAACAGCCGCCTGACCAAGACGTACATCCAGTATGTCCGGCGCTATTACCCGGACGTGGAGATCGATTCCGTCCTGCGGCAGGCGGGCATCACCCCCTACCAGATCGAAGACCCGGCGCACTGGTTCACCCAGGCGGAGGTGGACGGTTTTCACGAGGCCCTGACCCAGCACACCGGCGATTCGGACATTTCGCGCAAAGCCGGGCGCTTTGCGGTGTCCTCCGAGGTCATGGGAGCGGCCAAGCAGTACATCCTCGGCCTGATGAGCCCGGCCACCATCTACCAGCTCATGGAAAAGAACTATCCTCTGCTCAGCCGGGGGGCGAGTATCTCGACTCACTTTAAAAACCCTCACACCATCGAGATCATTGCTACACCCAAGCCCGGAGTGGCCGAGAAACCCTATCAGTGCGCCAACCGCACCGGCTTTTTCGAAGCCTTCCCGACGCTCTTCACCATCGGGTTCGCCGCGGTCGAACACCCCGAGTGTTTTCACCGGGGGGATGCGCACTGCCGGTACGTCCTCATTTGGAAGGAGGGCACATCACGCGTCTGGCGCCGCATCCGCAACTGGTCCGTCATCGGAGGCCTCGGGCTGACCGCGGCATCCTACGCTGCGCTGCCCTTCGAGACCTGGAGCCTCATGGCCCTAACGCTCGCGGTGCTGGTCGGCTTGTGCGCCTTTCAATCCGAGCGGCTGGAGCGAAAAATGCTGATGCAAACCATCGCCGACCAGCGCCGTTCAGCCGAGGAGTCCCTGCTCCAAAGCGAGGTGCAGTACAACAACGCCCTGCTGATCCAGGAGATGGGGCAGGCGACCTCCACCATCCTGGACATCGCCAACCTGGTCGCCGCGGTGCTGGTGATCATCGAAAAGCGCATGGGCTTCGACCGGGGCATGATCATGCTGGCCGACAAGGAGAAGACCATGCTGAAATACATCGCCGGCTTCGGCCATTCCTCGGAGCAGGAGAGCCTCCTCAGACAAACCGCCTTCCACCTGGACAACCCCGACTCCCGAGGTGTGTTCGTCCTCGCCATGCGCGAGCGCCGGCCGTTCCTGGTCGACGACATCCGGCAGATCGAGACCTCCCTGTCCCCCCGGAGTCTGGAATTCGCGCGCCAGATCGGGACCCAGGCCCTGATCTGCGTGCCGATCATTTACGAAAAGGAATCCCTCGGCGTTCTCGCCGTGGACAACAGCCAATCCAACAGAATTCTGCGCCAAAGCGACATGAGCCTGCTGATCGGCGTGGCGTCGCAGCTCGCTACCAGCATCGTCAACGCCCTGTCTTTTGAACGGCTCCAGAAAAGCGAAGAAAAGTACCGCGAGTTGGTGGAAACAGCCAACAGCGCCATTCTGCGGGTCAACGGCGAGGGCCGGATCACGTATGTGAACGATTTTGCCCAGCGGCTGTTTGGCTACGGCGAGTCGGAGCTGCTGGGGGCGGAGGCCGCCGGGTTCATTCTTCCGGCCGACGGGTCCGGCGCCGGGAGTCTGCCCGAGTTCATTTCGGCCATGAGCCGCGACCCGCTGGGCCCGGCGGTCGGAGAGAGCAAAACCGCGCTGCGCTCGGGCAAGACGGTGTGGATCGCCTGGGCCTATCGGCCGATCCACGACGACCGCGGCCTCTTCCAGGAGATGCTCTGCATCGGCAACGATATCACGGAGCTCAAGCACGCCGAGCAGGCGCGCAAGGAACTGCAGATCCAGCTGCAGCGGGCGCAGAAGATGGAGGCCATCGGCACCCTGGCGGGAGGGGTCGCTCATGACCTGAACAACATCCTGTCGGGGATCGTCAGCTATCCCGAGCTTCTGCTGCTGGACGTCGCGGAGGACAGCCCGCTGCGCAAGCCGATCCTGACCATCAAAAAATCCGGCGAGCGGGCGGCGGCCATCGTCCAAGACCTGCTGACGCTCGCCCGGCGGGGGGTTGAGACGACCGCGGTGGTGGATATGAACCAGATCGTGACGGACTACCTCGCCAGCCCCGAGTTCTCCAAACTGAAGCTGGACCACCCGAATGTGGTGACGGAGATCCACCTCGACGACCAGCTCTTGAACATCGTCGGCTCGCCGGCCCACCTCTCGAAAACCATCATGAACCTGGTCGTCAACGCAGCCGAGGCCATGACCGACGGCGGCAGCATCATCATCCGCACCGAGAACCGTCATCTGGACCGGCTCACCATCGAATACAACGAGGTCGTGGCCGGGGACTTTGTCATCCTCGTCGTCTCCGACACCGGCATCGGCATCCCGCCCGAGGACATGGAACGGATTTTTGAACCGTTCTACACCAAGAAGGCCATGGGCCGCAGCGGCACCGGCCTGGGCATGGCCGTGGTATGGGGCACCGTCAAGGACCATCGCGGCCACATCGACATCGCGAGCCGGGTCGGAAAGGGCACCGACGTCACCCTCTACTTCCCCGCCACCCGTCAGGCCCTGCGCCGGCACGAACGCCTGCCGCTGGATGCGTTCAAAGGCAAGGGCGAGACCGTTCTGGTCGTGGACGACATCAAGGAGCAGCGCGAGATCGCCGGCGAGATCCTGGGCAAACTGGGATATTCGGTGGCGACCGCGGCCAGCGGCGAGGACGCCCTGGAGCACCTGCGCCGCCAGCCGGCGGACCTGGTGGTGCTCGACATGATCATGGAACCGGGGATCGACGGTCTCGAAACCTTCCGGCGCATCATCGGTCTGCGGCCCGGGCAGAAAACCGTCATCGCCAGCGGTTATTCCGAATCCGTGCGGGTGCGGGAGGCCCAACTCATGGGAGCCGGCGCGTACGTCAAAAAGCCGTATCTGCTGGAAACGTTCGGCCGGGCCGTCAGAGCCGAGCTGGACAAGTGTTGACGACTTTGTAAAAAGCTCCAACTTCGGCGTGGCGCTTCACCTCGTTGTCACTGCGGCGTACAATCATTACGCCTCCTGACACAAGATTCGCGCGCCTTAAATTTGGGCTTTTTGCGAAGTCGTCTGCAAATCGGCTTTTTACGCGGCCATCAGCATGTCGTAGAGAGAACCCGGAAACAGAAAGGTAAACTCGTAGCGGGCGAAACTGATGACGTCCCGGTCGTGGAGTTGCACCGGCTTGTTCTGCAGCCGCGCGCTTTTCAGGGTGGTGCCGTTCGTAGACCCGCAGTCTTTCAGAAAATAGTCGCCGCGCTTGATCTCGAGTATCGCGTGATTTCTGGAAATGGCATAGTCGGGCATGATGAGGTCGTTGCCGTCGATGCGGCCGATGGAGAACATCGCCCCGGCCGAAGTCGCGAATTCACCCCGCACCAGGGGGTAAATGGCCTGCTTCAGGCTCTCGGAGGCAGAAACCGGCTCCGCGGAGCTCTCAAGGGGCTCGAAGAGGATCGTGCGGTTCAGCGTGCGGGACCCGGCTCCGGACCGCGTGGACAAGGTGCCGAGATGGATCGCAGCGCCGGCCAGAACCGGCTGCTGCATGAACTGAACGAAATCCACCCGGGACAAGGATCGGGCCACCTGCTGCAGCACCGGCAGCCCGATCCGGCCCGACGAGCTGATCATGCGGGCGACACCGCCGGCCGGGATCCCCAGGGCCGCAGCCCGGTCCGGTTCAGAATCGCTACGCTTTTTCAACTTTGCCCAAAGATTATCGGTCATGACGGCGATCTCCTGTTGTGCGGCCCCTCCGAAAAAGGAGGATCGGGCTTGGAAATATGCCCCCGCTGAAGGCGGATCGGTTTGACTCGGTGCGCCAAACCATATACGATTTTCCGCCTATAGATTATCATCGCCTGTTTGGCCAAAAACTTTAGCAACAAACTGGCAACACCGGGACGTGGGATGATTCGACTTCTGCTCAATATCGTCCTCATTATCAGCATCTTTCTGTCATGCTACTTCGAGGATGCCTTTCTCACCCTTTGGAATCCACGGGTGGGCAAACGCGCCCCGGTCACCCTCCGATTGCCGCAGCCGGACGCAGGCCTCGGCTTCCCCGACGGCCGGCAGGCGACCGGCGCCTGGCAGATCGACCCCCCGCAGGCGGTCGTCCCGTTCATGAAAAAACTCGATGAACAGGACCTCCAGCTGATCGGCCATTATCGCCGAGACGTGATCGCCACCAACCATCGCGACGCGCCCTTCATCCTGTTCACCATGATCTTCATGGCGGGGTTTCTCGCGGTGTTCCTCGATCTGCCTCCCCGGGCCGGGTCCCGGAGCGCATCCTCCCCCAACCTGGTCCTGACGCTGTTGATCCTGCACCTCCTGCTGTTGAAGGTGCTGCTGCTGGCCGCCCCTTTGCCCGCCGCCATGCTGCCCTTCGGGGTGCTGCCGCTCCTGCTGGTCGCTTTGAACCAGAGCCGGGCCGCCGCCGTGGGGGTCTCGCTGGCTGCGGCGGTTCTGGCATCCCTTTTTGTGGACCGGTCGTACCCGGGGGTGATCGCCATTTTGGTCGCAAGCCTCACGGCCCTGGCGGCGGCATACACCATGCCCAAGCGCTTGGCGTTTCTCTGGCCGGCCGTCCTGATCGGAACAGCCAATGCGATCGTCTTCTCGGTGCTGAATTCCCCCGACTGGCAGGCCGCAGCGCGCCTGGCCCTCACGCTCGCCCCCCTGGACCATTCGTCCCTCTCCGAGCTGGCGGCGCAGCCGGTGGTGACCGGCACGGCGCTGGCCTTTTGCGGCGGATTCCTGGCGGGTCCGCTGGCGCTATTGCTCCTGCCGGGGCTCCGAGCCACCCGGTACCTGTCCTCGGCCATCAAGCTGCGCCGCTTTGCGGACCTCGACCACCCCGCCTTGAAGAAGCTTTTCAGCGATGCGCGCGGAACCTATCAGCACTCCATGGGGGTAGCCCATCTTGCCCAATCGGTGGGTGAGGCGGTGGATGCCGATTCGCTGCTGCTGCGCATCGGCGGCTACTATCACGACATCGGCAAGCTGCTATCCCCGAACGACTACATCGAAAACCAGTTCAACGGCCCCAACCCCCACAACAGCCTCAGCCCATGGGAAAGCACGCAGCGCATCTTCCGGCACGTCAACGACGGAATCCGGCTCGCGGCCGAATACCGCCTGCCGAAAATGGTCGTCGACCTGATCCCCCAACACCACGGGACGTTGCTCCTTGAATATTTCTACACCAAAGCCGTGAAAGGCGAATCCAAGACGGAGGTCCGCAAGCGTGACTTCCGCTATCCGGGGCCCAAACCCCAGAGCCGCGAAGCCGCCATCCTGATGGTTGCCGATGCAGTGGAGGCCGCATCCCGCACCCTGGAACAGCCGAACCGCCACACCTTCGACCGGCTCGTCCGGTTGATCATTGTCAAGCGGATCGCCGACGGCCAGTTCAGCGAATGCGATCTGGACACCATCCAGATCGAGAAGATCACCGAGGCCCTGGTGGACGGCCTTGAGGGCATGTTTCATGGCCGCATCCGCTACCCGTGGCAGCAGGCGGCCAAGCGATAGAAGGACGGCATACCCATCCACCTCCCGATTCAGATTAATCCTTGCACTGCGCAGCAATGCTTGTTAAAAAATTTGATTTTATGGGGCAGCATGCGAATGCCGTTTTGGAAGGCGCAGGTCATCGGTCGACGCAGCCCTTCGAACACATCTGGGAGGCACATTCATGGCTTTGACTCTGATGGAAGGCAACGAGGCCATCGCCCGGGGGGCGGTGGCGGCCGGCTGCCGCTTCTTCGCCGGCTACCCGATCACCCCGGCAACGACGATTTTAAATCACATGCTGGCCATGCTGCCGCCGCTCGGCGGGGTGTGCATCCAGGGCGAGGACGAGATCGCCTCGATCGGCTTGTGCCTGGGCGCGTCCATGGCGGGCATGAAGGTCCTGACGGCCACCTCCGGCCCCGGCATCAGCCTTTACAGCGAGCAGATCTCCTTTGCGGTCGGCAGCGAGATCCCCATTGTCATCGTCGACATCCAGCGGCTGGGGCCCTCCACCGGCTCGGCCACCCGGGGCGCGGACGGGGATGTCAACTTCCTGCGCTGGGGCAACAGCGGCGGCATGCCCGTGATCGTGCTGGCGCCTGCAGACGTGGCGGACTGCTACACGCTCACCGTGCACGCCTTCAACCTGGCCGAGCAATACCGCTGCCCGGTCTTTGTCGCCTCCAACAAGGAAATCGCCATGACCCGCGAGACGGTCGAGTTGGAGCATCTAAACGCTCCGCCGATCATCGAGCGCACGCCGGCCGCCATCCGGCCCCACCTCCCGTTCCAGACCGCAGCCGGCGAACAGGTGCCGGGCTTCCTGCCGATCGGCGGGCAGACCCTCGTGCGCCAGACCTCGTCGACCCACGGCCCGGACGGCTACATTACCACGGAGCCGTCCGAGATCGCCCGCATGCTCGACCGGATGAAACAGAAAGTGGAAGGCGCGGTGGAGCGGTTTTCCTTCGTGGAACACGTGCCGGCCGAAGGCGCCGACACCCTGATCCTCGCCTACGGCGTCACCGCCCGGGCCGCCGGAGCCGCAGCCCGCATGCTGGTCCGCCAGGGCCGGCCCGTGTCGCTGCTCGTGCTCAAGACTCTCTGGCCGGTGCCGGAGGCCGCCATCCGGCGTGCGGTCGGGGACGTGAAACGGGTCGTGGTGGTGGAGATGAACCTGGGCCAGTACGTGCACGAAATCGAACGCGTCCTGCCCGGCCGGGTGGTCAGCTTCTGCGGCCGGATGGACGGCAAGCTGATCGCGCCGGAAACCATTTTGGAGGCAGTCACCCATGGATAGTTTACTGAATGAGGCGCGGCCGCCGGTGTTCTGCCCGGGCTGCTCCCACGAGCGCATCACCCACACCCTGGACAAGGCCTTTCGGCAGATGGGGCTCACCGGCGAGCGGATCTGCATGGTGAGTGACATCGGCTGCTCGGGGCTGTTCGACACCTTTTTCCACACCCATGCCTTGCACGGCCTGCACGGCCGGGCCCTGACCTATGCGGCGGGGCTCAAGCTCGCCCGGCCGGAGCTCACGGTGGTGGTCACCATGGGCGACGGCGGCCAAGGCATCGGCGGGGCCCACCTGCTGGCGGCCTGCCGCCGCAACCTGAACCTGACGCTTCTGGTTCTGAACAATTTCAACTTCGGCATGACCGGCGGCCAGTACTCCGCCACCACCCCGCCGGGCGCCGCGGTGGGCTCGGGTTTCCTGAACCAGTTGGAGCGGCCTCTGGATGTGTGCGAGGTGGCGAAGGCGGCCGGTGCCCCGTATGGGGTCCGCTGCTCGGCCTACCGCAACGATCTGCCCGACGTTATCCAGCGCGCGATCGAGTTCAAGGGGTTTGCGGTAGTGGATATCTGGGGGATCTGCCCGGGCCGGTTTTCGAAACGCAACCGCCTGACACCCAAGGCCATCGAGGAGTCAGTCGGCCGGCTCGCCCCGGCCGAGGGTCTGATCGCCGCAAACCAGCGCCGTGAATTCGGAGAACACTACCGCGAACTCGCAGCAGCCCAGCGAGCGGTCCCGCCCCCGCTCGCCGTGACCCCGCGGTTCGCGCCCGTCAGCGCCGTGCGCCAGGAAGTGCTGCTGCTCGGCAGCGCCGGCCAGCGCATCCTCACGGCGGGCGAGCTGCTCTGCCTGGCGGGTCTGTACGCCGGCCTGAAAGCCACCCAGAAAAACGACTACGACATCACCGTCCTGCGGGGGCCTTCGATCAGCGAGCTGGTCCTGTCCCCGGAGGCGATCGGGTACACCGGCATGAGCCAGCCTACGGTGGTGGTGGCGCTGGGGCCGGAGGGCGTGGCACGGCGCCGGAAAATCTTCGAGACCCTCACGGCGGCAAGCGTGGTGATCCAGGCCGCCGGCGTGGAGATTCCGGCAGGCGCAGCCCGAATCCACCGGGTGGACTTCAAGGCCCAGGGCTTCAAGCCGCAGGACTGGGCCCTGGCATCCCTGGGGGTGCTGGCCAAGCTCAATGTCGTGATTCGGCCGGAGATGCTGGAGGCTGCGCTTGCGGCGCGACTGAAGGGGGAGGTCCTCTCGGGGGCGCTTGACACGGTGCGCCGGGTGGCGCCGGGCGACTGGGCCGCGGCGTGAATCGGACAAAACGCGAAAGTCCCGGATGCTGCCGGGTCTTTCGCGTTCACTACAGGCGGGGAGCCTAAAAGCGGCGGTTTACTCCAGCACCATTAGCACTTGCCGGGTGGAGACAACGTCGTCTTTCTTCACCTTGATCTCCTTGACCTTGCCAGCCTCGGGCGCGGGGATGGCGTTTTCCATCTTCATCGCCTCCAGGATGAGCACATCCTGATACTCCAGCACGGTCTCCCCTTCTTTCACCAGGATATCGATGACTTTGCCCGGCATCGGAGCCTCAATCTGTTTGGCCATGACGTCTCACCTCCTATGAGATATTGCTGAGTCGCGAGCATGCCGCGGGGCTTGCGCCACACGAATGAATGTGGCTTGATACTGGAAGGGGCGTCGAATGTCAAGCAGCCAATGCGTGGAATCCGGCCTTGACGCGCACCGGGCGTTTCCGCTAATAGACGGGTGGAGTTGTTTCTGTCTGCCGTCCGAGGTGGCATGGCACCCACCCTATCGCAGCTGACCCATTGAAGAGGGAGAGGACCAAGAGATGAAACCGTACTTCGAGAAAATGAAGGAATTCGGCAGCGTGCTGCCCGCCGGCAAGATCAAGAGCGGCGAAACCAATGTGAAGTTGATCAAGGAAGTGGAAGCCGGCATGGGCGCGGCCGTCGCCAAGGTCAAAAACGCAGGGCTGCCCGAGAAAGAGATCAACAAGCGCGGGCAGTTCACGGTCTGGCAGCGCCTGGATTATCTGGTCGATGCCGGCACCTGGCGCCCGCTCAACACGCTCTACAACCCCCACGGCAACGTAGAGGGCACCAATAACGTGGTCAACGGCCTCGCCAAGATCTCCGGCAAATGGGCGGTGGTCATCGGCTTCGACAACAAAGTGCTCGCAGGCGCCTGGCTGCCCGGCCAGCAGGAGAACATTCTGCGGGCCACGGATCTGTCCAAACGGCTGAATGTTCCGCTGGTCTGGCTGGTGCACTGCAGCGGCGTCAAACTGCCCGAGCAGGAAAAATTCTATGCCGACCGCCGCGGCGGCGGCACCACTTTTTTCCGCCACGCGGAGTTGGAGCAGGCCGGTGTCCCGATCCTGGCCGGCGTATGGGGAACCAACCCCGCCGGCGGCGGCTACCAAAGCATCAGCCCCACCATCCTCTTTGCCCACAAGGACGCGAACATGGCTGTCGGCGGCGGCGGGATCCTGAGCGGCATGTCGCCCAAGGGGTTTTTTGACCTGGAGGGCGCCGAGCAGCTGATTGCAGCTGCCAAGCAGTTCAAGGCCGACCCCCCGGGCTCCGTCAAGACCCACCACGACGCCACCGGCTTCTTCCGATATGTCTACGACACCGAGCAGGGGGTGTTGGACGGCCTCAAGGACTACATGAAGGACATGCCGGCCTACCACCCGAAATTTTTTCGCGTAACGGCGCCGGCCGAGCCGCGGTTCCCTGCCGAGGACCTCTACTACCTCGTGCCCTTCAACCAGAAGATGATGTATAGCTTCGACGAAGTATTGGCGCGCCTGGTGGACGGTAGCGAGCACATGGAATACCGGCCGGGCTACGGCCCCGAGGTCTACACGGGCCTGGTCAAAATCGACGGCTTTCTCGTGGGCGTCATCGGCAACCGGCAGGGCTTTCTCGGCGAGGGGTACCCCGAATACGCTTCCTACCCCGGAATCGGGGGCAAGCTCTACCGGCAGGGATTGATCAAGATGAACGAGTTCGTGGTGCACTGCGGCCGCGACCGCGTGCCCGTCATCTGGTTCCAGGACACGACCGGCATCGACGTCGGCGACATCGCCGAGAAAGCGGAGCTGCTGGGCCTGGGCCAATCACTCATCTACTCGATCCAGCAGACCGACGTCCCCATGATGCTCGTGGTGCTGCGTAAGGGCACGGCCGCGGCCCACTACGTCATGGGCGGGCCGACAGCCAACCGCCACAACGCCTTCACCCTGGGCATCCCCACGACCGAAATTTACGTCATGCACGGGGAGACCGCCGCGGCTGCGAGCTATTCGCGCCGGTTGGTCAAGGAGAAGGAAAGCGGCAAGCCGCTTGAGCCGGTGATCGAGGAGATGAACCGGCTGGTCAAGTCCTACCACGACAAATCGCGCCCGGTCTATTGCGCTCAGCACGGCATGGTGGACGAAGTCGCCCGGATGACAGAAATCCGCAGCTATCTCGCTGCCTTCGCCGGCGCCGCCTATCAGAACCCGCGCTCCATCTGCCCCCAGCACCAGATGATGCTGCCCCGGATCATCAAGGGCTGAACCGAAGCGGGGTGCGGTCTGAAGGCCGCACCCCTTCATTGACACCCGATCCTCCCATCGAGCTCATGCGTATGCGTAGTTACGACTTCCACGATTTTTCCCGCGCCGGCCTTAGGTTCGGCCGCTGGGCGGCATGGTTGCGAATCGGCTTGGCAGCGTGTGTCTTGCCGATGGCTCTCGGGTCGGCACCGGCAACCGCAGTGGAAACCGGCCCCCAGATGAGCCTTTCGTCGGTCGAAACGGAGACCGGCGGGACCCTGCTCGTCAAGATCGATTGCCGCCGCATGCCCGCCTCCGGCCGCATGCCGAACGTGTCCTTCGGCGATCAGGAGGTTTACCTCTTCCCGCACCCCGGCCAGACCAAAAGGGTTTATGCCGGTTTGGTGGGAATCCCCCTCTCGGCCCGTCCAGGACCGGCCGCGCTGACGGTGGCGTGGGGCGATAGCGCTCAGAGACGCTCCGAATCGGTGGCCTTCGTCATCAAACCCGGCACCTACGGCGAAGAGACCCTGAAGGTCGATCCCCGCCATGTCCGGCCGAGTTCGAAGGACCTCGAACGCATCCGCCGTGAACAGGAGGAATTGAAACAGATCTATGCTTCCGGCAGCCGCAGCCGGCTGTGGCAGGGGGAATTTCAGATTCCCGTTCCGGGGGAGATGAACGGCCCCTTCGGCACCCGGCGGCTTTTCAACAACGAGCTTCAAAGCCATCACACCGGGATGGATTTCCGGGCACAGACCGGGGACCCCGTGCATGCGGCCGGCGCCGGGGTGGTGCGGTTGACCAAGGACCTGTTCTATTCCGGCAACGCCGTCGTCATCGACCACGGCGCCGGGGTGTTCACCTCCTATTCCCACCTGAGCCGGATCGACGTCAAGGTGGGCCAGCGGATTGAAAAGGGACGAACCGTCGGCTTGGCCGGGGCCACGGGCCGCGCCACCGGGCCCCACCTGCATTGGGGGGTGAAAGTCAACTCGGTCAACGTCAATCCGCTGACCTTTATCCGGGTGATCGAGCGCCTGAGCGGAGACTGATGCCAAAGGGGTGGAACCGATGCAACCGCTCAGGTGTCAAGGCTGAAGATTGGAGCCTATAGGGCATCTCACAAAGCACGAATCAAGCCAATCAAGAAGCAACCAAACGTTCTTCAGTCGCCTGCACCGCTATCCCTGGCCCCCCTGGAACCCGTTTTTCCTTGACACCTAACGGCGTTTCCTCTATAGACCGGCCCTTCGAACTCTATTAATTCGATCGACATTCCGGCGCTATCGGGCCGGATATGAATTGAATGGATGCCACAACGTTGAACCACAAACTCGTTTTTCCGGCCGCCGTGACCGGTATTCAGGAGTTCCAGCAGGCCTCCGCCGAGGCCTTCTGCAACCTGGCGGCCCTCACCCTTGTCATGGGCTCCCAGGATGCCTACACCCAGGGGCACGGCCGGCGGGTCGCCGCCTATGCCGAGCGAATCGCGCGACGCATCGGGCTTTCCGCCGAGGAGATCGAAACCCTGCGCATCGGCGGTCTGCTGCACGATATCGGCAAGATCACCTTCAGCCGGAAGCTGCTGACCAACACCCGGACGCGGCTGTCGGCGTCCATGCGGGCCGAAATCCGCCGTCACCCGGAGATCGGCCGGGAGCTTCTGAAGGTGCTCAACATGGCAGAACCGGTGATCGACTGCGTGTACTATCACCACGAGCGCCTGAACGGAACGGGCTATCCGCGCGGCCTCAAGGCCGACCAGATCCCCCTGGGCGCAAAAATCATCAGCGTAGCCGACTGTTTCGACGCCTTGACCACGGACAGGCCCTACCAAAGGGGTAAACGCCCCGTGGACGCCCTGCAGACGCTGAAGCACCTGGTGGGCCGTAACCTATGCCCGGAGCTGACCCGCGTGTTCAGCGCCGATGTTCGGGAGAACGGGCTGGAACGACCGCTTGAAACGAATTTACAATCCGCCCGTTTGGTGGTAGTATAGGGATGTTGTGGATATTTCCCGCGGAGCAAGACCGGTGACCAAGAAATTCGTAGAGGGCTGGTTCAAGGCAATATTTTCGATGGTGTTCTGCATCGGGCTGTTCAGCGGGCTCGGCTACCTGATCCAGCTGACACTGTTCTGATCGCCGGCCAGGCTCTCACCGCCCGCGCCCGCGCGCACTCCCCGAGCGTTTCGGGTCCACCCCCGTTGTCCGCGCACTTACCCCAGCGCCTGCTGCAACCTGCGCATCGCCCGGCATAGCGCCTGCCGAGGCCATCACCCGACAACATTCGAAGCGCTAAGTTCGAAATTCTATACAATCCCTAATTTCAAATTTTCGAATGTTCCAAACAGGCTTTAGATTCCGGCCATCTGCATATTCAGATTGATTTCAGGCCTTCTGAGAAACAAGTATCGGGCCGTCAGCCAAGGCTCGCGGAGAAAGCGGCGGCACCCGCCACTTCCGGCGGGAGCGCCAGCCGGTGCGTGATGCAGGCCGGGATTTCGTCGGGTTGGTGGGTTACGTAGATGATGTGGGTGACCGACAAGCGGCAGATCCGGTCGACCATTTCAATCACCCGGCGGCGGTTGACCCGGTCGAGCCCCTGGCAGGGCTCGTCCAGAACGAGCAGCTCCGGCAGCTTGACCACGGCGCGGGCGAGCAGCACCATGCGCTGCTCGCCGAAGGACAAGTGCGGGAAGACCCGATCGGCCAGCCCGCCGATGCCAAGCGCCTCCATTAGGCTGCGGCCGCTTTCCGCCTGGCGCGCGTCGGCCGTGCGGTAGAGTCCCACCGAATCGAAGAAGCCGGAGAGCACCACCTCGAAGGCGGTCAGCCGCCGGGTGTGGCGCAGGTGAAACTCGCAGGACATGAACCCCAGCCGGCGCCGAATGTCGTAGATGCTGTCGCCCGAGCCGCGCCGGCGGCCGAACAGCCGGATGTCGCTGGCATAGACCTGGGGGTTCTCACCGGCGATCAGGTTGACCACGGTGGTCTTGCCGGAGCCGTTGGGCCCGCAAAGCGCCCAGTGCTCACCAGCCCGCATTGACCAGTTCAGATTCTTCAGAACCGGCTTGCCGCCGTAGGACACGGTCACGTTCCGGAACTCGACCAGAGCCTCGCGCGGGATGGCCGGGCAAGACGCCGGCAGAGGTACCGGGGCAGGCTCCAACGGGTGTCCCCCATAAAGCCGCGCGATGTTCTCCGGCGTGATCGTTTCCGCCCGCAGACCCTGGAAGAACACCCGCCCGGCGCGGATCCCCATCACGTGGGTAACCTGGGCGGGAATCTGGCTCAAACGGTGGGTCACGAGGATTACGCTGCCGGCGGGGTTCATCAAGGCCCCGATCATCGCCGCCAGGTTTTCGCGAGCCGGCAGGTCGAGACCGTCGAACGGCTCGTCCAGCACCAATACCTCCGGCCCGGCGAGCAGCACCCGGGCGATCAGCACCCGCCGGATCTCCCCGTTGGAAAGGGTGCGGATGCCCCGCTCAAGCAGCCGCCCGATTCCGAAACGTTCGATGAGTTCCGGCCCGGCTTCCGCCAACGGCCGCGATGCATCTTCGAGCAGCTGCCGGACGCTCGTGGCACCGTCCGCATTCCCGCTGAAACAGCGCGCCTCATCCTGGCGGTTTTCCTGCTCGATCAGCCGGCGATGGTTTTCAAACGACACGCAGGCCACCCGCTCTTGAAGCCGCCGGGGGTCCGCCGGAAAAATTTTGCCCTGCACCGCCGGCACCTCGCCCCGCAACGCCCGCACCAACGTGGTCTTGCCGGCGCCGTTCGGCCCGATGACCGCCCAGTGTTCGCCCCTCCGGATCGACCAGCTCGTTCCGGCCAGGATGCGACGATCCCTCAGCCGCAGGGTGACGTTGTCGAGGGTGATCAACTCCTCAGGTGCCGTTTCAGTGGCCAGCGCCCGCAGGCGCATGGAACGTGGAGGGTGCGTCGGCATATTCGACCTTGATGCAACGTTTTCCCGACCCGCCGGGCACGGTGGACCCGGCAACATTTTCTGCCGGCGGACTTCACCACGGCGCTCGCCGGGCGGTCCGTCTCAGGAAAAATACCCGGCGTCCGGTCAGGGGCGCTGAAGTTTTCGTATCAAAATTGTTAATATAACGGATCGCGCCAGGTTTGCCAACACTCGCTCCCGCGCGGATGCCGCGGGTGGAGCGCTTCTCTATCGGCGACAAACCATGGATGCACAGCTGAGTCTCCGGTTCATCATAGATTCCATCCCTCACCATTAACAAAAATCTTGACAGGCTTTTGCAAACCATATACGGATGTTTCATATTAGGAAACATCAAACTCAAACTGACGGCTCCTAAAACACCAGGCTAACATAAGAACTCATTTCCATGTTTCCCAAAATGAAACAAAATCCGGTGATCGTCGAATCGGAGATCGGGAAAAGAATTAAAGCCTTGCGGGCTGAGAAGGGTGTCACTTTAGAGCAACTCGCCCGGCAGACCGGGTTCACCAAGGGTTATCTTTCCAAAGTAGAAAAATCGAAAAAAGCCCCTCCCGTCTCCACACTCGGAAACATCGCACGCGCGTTCAACACGACTATCTCGGCCCTCTTGGGTGAAGAAAATCAGCGCACCTCCCTGTGCCTGATTCGCAAGGGTGAAGGCCCACTCATCGCCAGGGATGGGACGGGCTTTGGGTACTCCTACGAAGCCATGGCCTATAAGTACCCCAACAAGATCATGGAACCGTTCATCCTGACCCTGCCCTTGAAACCGAAAAAGAAGACCATCTACCAGCATGAAGGCGAAGAGATCCTCTTTGTCATCCAGGGGACCATGAAGTTCCTCCACGGCGCCGAGGAGTATATCGTGAACGAAGGGGACTGTATCTATTTCGACTCCAGCATCCCCCATTTCGGCGAGTCTATCGGCCGCAAAGAAGCCAGGTGCTTCATGGTCATCTGCAACCCCACCAGCGGCCGCGAAAGGGCGACCTATGGGACTTAAAGAGATCAAGCACATCGGCGTGCTCGGCGCCGGGTTGATGGGCCACGGCATCGCACAGGTTTTCGCGTCGGCGGGCTATGATGTCAACATCTACGACGCGGATCCGGCCACGCTGCGGACGGCCAAAGACCGGGTCGCCCGCAACTTCAAGGTCTTCATCGAGTTGAACCTTGCCAAACCCGAGGACATTGAGCGCTGCCTCGACCGGATCACCCTCTGCTCATCCATCGAAACGCTTTGCCAAGGCCCCCAGTTCATTATCGAGGCCATCCTGGAGGATTTGAAAATAAAGCAGCACACCTACGCCGAGCTCGAGCGGTTCGCTCCATCCGAAACCATTTTCTCCAGCAACACCTCCGCCATCAGCATTACCGAGATCAGCGCGGCCCTGGACATCAAGGGGCGTTTCCTGGGGACCCATTTCTGGAATCCGCCCCACGTGCTCCCCTGCGTAGAGGTGATCAAGGGGGCCTTCACCGACGAGGGGGTCTTCGAAACCGTCTACGCCCTCATGGAAAAAGCCGGCAAAGTGCCCGTCCGGGTCCTCAAGGATGTTCCGGGGTTTCTCGGCAACCGTCTCCAGCATGCCATGTGGCGGGAGGCCATCTCTCTTCGCGAAAAGAACATCGCCAGCGCCGAAGATATCGACAAGGTCGTGAAATACGGCTTCGGAGCCCGGATGCCTTTCATCGGGCCCCTCGAAACTGCGGACTTGGCCGGTTTGGGCCTGACGTGTAATATTCATAAATATCTTTTCCCCTATCTCGAGTCCTCGCAGAACCCGTCGCCGGCGTTAGAGGATCTAGTTTCCGCCGGCGCCACCGGCGTCAGGGCCGGGCGGGGCTTTTACGAATGGACGCCGCAAAAGGTCCATCAGGTCATTGAACAGCGCGACGCAGTGCTTCTGCGGATCATCCATGAGATCGTTTCGCCGGCGAGTACCCTGGACCGAATAGATTCCAGCCGAAACGGATGACCCCGCTTCCGTCATCTGTATACGAAGGGGTAAAAGCAGATGAGTGAGGTGCCCGTTTTCTTTCTCCACGGACTGGCCTACGCCGGACTCCTCTTTCTGGTTTCCGCAGGCCTGACCCTCGTTTTCGGGATGATGAACGTTCTGAACTTCGCCCATGCGGCCATGTACATGCTGGGGGCCTATTTCTCATTCACCTTGCTGCGTGCGACCGGCCAGTTCTGGCTCTGCCTGTTGGTCTGCCCCCTGTTTCTCTTCATCATCGGGGCTCTCGTAGAGCGGTTCCTGCTTCGTCGGGTCCACACCTACGGACACCTGCACGAGCTCTTGCTCACCTTCGGACTGGCCTACATCATGACGGAGCTTGTGAAGCTGATCTGGGGCAATTTCCCGCTAGCTGTGAATATCGGCGGGTTTCTCGGCCAGACGGTCGAGTTCTTCGGGATGATCTACCCCATCTACCGGATTTTCATCTTCGGTTGCGCCGTCATCGTCGGGCTTTCGATGGCCGCAATCCTTTACAAGACCCGTTTGGGAATCATTCTGCGGGCCGCCGTCAACGACAGCGAGATGGTAAACGCTCTGGGCTTCGATGTGCCGCTCGTCTTTACCGGCGTTTTCGCCTTTGGTGCCGCCCTCTCGGGCCTGGCCGGCGTCATCGCGGGCCCCCTTCTCACAACCTATCCCGGCATGGCCCATGAGATCCTCATCGACGCCTTCGTCGTCATCGTCGTCGGCGGTTTCGGGAGCCTCGGGGGCGCCGTGGTGGCCTCGCTGCTCATCGGCGAACTGCAGTCCTTCGGGGTGCTTCTCTTCCCGAAGCTCTCGCTGGCGCTGGTTTACCTGCTCATGGCCGCCGTCCTGATCATCAAACCTTCCGGGCTCTTCGGTGAAAAGCAATGACCTCGCAGAAAAAGGCATCCTACCTGTTTATCGCCCTCATTTTCGCCCTTGGGGTTTTGATGCCCTTCATGATCAAGAGATACCATCTGAACATGCTGACGGAGATCATCGTATTTGCCCTGTATGCTGTCAGCTACAATCTCCTGCTTGGCTACGCGGGCCTGCTGTCCTTTGGCCACGCCATGTTCTTCGGCATGGGGGCTTTCACGGTCGCCGTCTCCCTGATCCATATCCCCGGACTCTCCATGTGGAACGCCGTCCTGCTGGCGCTCGCGATGACCACGGTCGTCGGTTTCATTACAGGAGGCTTTCTGCTCCGGCACAAGGGGGCCTATTTCGCATTGCTGACCCTCGCCTTCAACTCGCTATTCTACGCCGTAGCGACCAAATGGCATAAAATCACAGGCGGCGACGACGGCCTCAGCATCACGCGCCCCGATCTCAACCTGGGTTTCACGACGATCAAAATGGCCGACCTGACGAACTTCTATTACGTGACCCTCGTGGTCATCGGTGTGGCCATCGTGTTCAGTTGGTACTTCACGAAGACGGCCATGGGGCAGACGGTGCTGCTCATGCGTGAAAATGAGGAGCGGATGAAGTTTTTAGGGTACAATACGAACATAAGCCGACTCATCCTGTTCACCTTCACGGGGGCGCTGGCGGGGCTGGCCGGCGCGTTCTACACGCTGCACTTCCAGTTTGTCTCCCAATCGGCCATCAGTGTCGACATGACGACGACGGTCCTCCTGATGACCTTTGTGGGGGGGACCGGGACCTTCTGGGGACCGATCCTGGGGGCCTTTGTCTACATTATTCTCCAGAATTACCTGAGCGACATCACGGACCGCTGGCCGCTGTTCATGGGGCTGATCTTCATCGTGATGGTCCTCGTCATCCCCGGGGGGCTCTCACAGATCATTCTATCGATCAGGCGTCTGATCCCCGGAAAACGCAACACGGACAGACCGGTTGCGGCAGAGGAAGCCTCTCCATGACCGATTATCTGTGCATCAGGGAAATCCACAAGGACTTTTCGGGGCTCAAAGTGCTCACCGGTGTCGATTTTACGGTGAGCGAGAAGCAGCGGCAGGCCGTCATCGGACCCAACGGGGCCGGGAAAACGACCCTCTTCAATATCATCAGCGGCAGATTCAAGGCCTCCTCGGGCTCGATCCTGTTCAAAGGCCAAGATCTTTCTGCCAAGCCCGCCCATGTCCGCAACCGCCTCGGGCTTGCGCGATCATTTCAAATCACCAATGTCTTCCAGGAGCTGACCGTCTTTGAGAACATCCGCTCCGGCGTTCGGTCTCGGAACGGTCTGCGGTACAATTTTTTCCGCAAACCGGACAACAACCGCCGGATCAACGAGCGCACCGAGGCCATTGCCGAGGAGGTCGGCCTCAAAGGGGTCATGCATGTGCCGGCCAGCGCCTTGTCCTACGGACAGCAGCGGGCCCTGGAGATCGGCATCACGCTTTCCACGGAGCCCGAGCTGATACTGCTGGACGAACCCACGGCGGGAATGACGCGCGAAGAGACGGCCCAGGCCATCAGCATGATCGACCGCGTCACGGCCGGGCGCACGCTCATCATTATTGAACACGATATGGATGTGGTTTTCTCGCTGGCCGATACCATATCGGTCCTTCACTACGGCCGCATACTGGCTTCCGACGTCCCTGAAAAGATCCGCAACGACCAGCGGGTTAAAGACGCTTATCTGGGAGAAGAATAGCCATGATCGAGGTCGAAGACATTCATAGCCATTATGGGAAAAGCCACATCCTGCACGGGGTGTCCCTTGAACTGAAGGAGGGAGAACTGGTCTGCCTCCTCGGCAGGAACGGGGTCGGAAAGTCCACGACGCTTAAAAGCATCATGGGCATGGTGCGCCCCACCCAGGGCAGCATACGATTCGACGGGAAGGAGCTGGTCGGCAGCCAGCCCTATCAGATCGCGCGGCTTGGCGTGGGCTATGTTCCCGAAGACCGGCGGATCTTCAAAAGTCTTACGGTTCACGAAAATCTCATGATGGGAGTCCAGAAGACAAAACGCGGCGGCGCATCCGAAAGGGTTTGGACGATCGACAAGATATACGGACTCTTTCCCAACCTGCGGGAACGTCGCGGCAACAAAGGCAGTCACCTCTCGGGAGGCGAGCAGCAGATGCTCACGGTGGCACGGACTCTCATGGGCAACCCGAAGCTCATCCTCATCGATGAGCCCACGGAAGGGCTGGCCCCCCTGATTGTGAAAGACGTTCTGGAAATGCTCGCCACCGTTCGGAAGTCCGGGGTGACGGTGCTCATGGTGGAGCAGAACTTCAAAGCTGCTATTAAAGTTGCCGACCGTTTCTACATTATGGGCAAGGGGCAGATGGTCTTCGCAGGGGATATGGCCGCCTTGCTGGCTGCGGAGGATGTGCGGAAGAATTACCTGGAAGTCTGAAATCGTTTTTTCACTCAACACAAAAGGAGGCAATCATGGAAACGAAAAAGTGCATTTGTGGATTTCTGGCAGCCGCTCTGATGTTCGCTCTGCCGGCTTTCGCTGCGGCGCAGGGCACCATCAAAATCGGCGGAACCGAGCCCCTTTCGGGAACTTTCAAGGACATCGGCGAGCGCTATCTTGAGGGTGTGCAGTACGCAGCGAAGGTCATCAATGAAAGCGGCGGGCTGTTGGGGAAGAAGGTCGAGGTCGTCCCCATCGACTCGGAGCTGAAACCGGACGTGGCCACCCGCAAGGCCCAGGCGCTGATCCTGAAGGATGAGGTTAAGTTTTTCTGCGGCGGCACGGGGAGTTCCGTCGGGGCGGCCATGGCCCAGCTCGCGGAAAAAGAGAACGTGATCATGTTCACCTACGGCATGGACGCGGCCAGCATGACCGGCGAGAAGTGCAACAAGAACTTCTTCCGGCCGGGCGGCAGCACCGACGGGCGTTCGTTTGCGCTGGCTCAAATGATCGCCAAGAAAGGGTACAAGGCCGTCGGCATCATCGGCCAGGATTACTCCTTCGGGCATGAGGCCGTAGCGGCCTTCAAGAAGAAGATCGCCCAGATTAGTCCCTCCACTAAGATCGTTGCCGAGATCTTCCATCCGGCGGGGACCAAAGACTACGCTCCTTACGCAAGCCAGCTGATCGCTGCCAAGCCCGATGTCATCTTCACGCCCAACTGGGGCAATGACCTGACCCTCCTGCTGAAGCAGGGCCGGCCCCTGGGAATGAAACAAAAGGTGTTTTCCTACTACATCAACGACGAGGTCATGATTTCCTCCCTCGGGGATGACAGCCTGATAGTGGGGGATATGGGCGCCGAGATCTACATGCTGAACATTCCCACGGCGAAAAACAAGGAATTCATCGAAAAATTCCACAAGGACAAAGGGTACTATCCGACCTGGCTGCGCGGCAAATCTTACATCGCCACCATGTTCTGGGCCGCTGCCGTCAAGAAGGCGGGGACAACGGATGTTGCTGCTGTCATCAGGGCCTGGGAGGGCCTCTCATACGATGGCCCCGCCGGACTCTGGACGATGCGGGCCTGCGACCACCAGGCACAGGTTCCCTACTGGGCGGTCGAGATCGTGAAGGAAAACAAATTCTTCAAGCACGCTTTCGAGGGCCCGGTGACGGAGATCCCTGCGAAAGACGTCGAGGTGCCCTGCGCCGAAACAGGCTGCAAGATGGGCAAGTAATTCCACCTCCATGGGCCATGGCGTAAGCCTGCCGGGGTGCCATGTAATCCGGCAGGCTTTCGCCAGGCCCAGTATCGGAAGACGCGTTCCGGCTGACCATCGGTTTCACCGGGGCTCAACCGGAGACAGTCCGGGGAAAATCACCATATGACCACTCTCATCACGGGCGGCGCCGGCTTCATCGGGTCCTATGTTGCACGGCTAGTAATCGAAGCGGGCGAGCGACCGGTCATCTTCGACATCGCCCCTGTCCAAGGCCCCTTGCTGGAACTCGGCGAACGTTTTGATTTCGAGCGGGGTTCTCTGGCGCAACTGCCCGTCCTCATGGACTGCGTTGAGAAGCACGCTATCGATCGGGTCTTCCATCTCGGTGGGATGCTCTCCTTGCCCTCGGAGAGCAACCACCGGGCCGCCTTCGATGCCAACATCATCGGTACCTATAATGTGCTCGAGGCGGCGCGGATCAAGAGGATGTCTCAAGTCATTTACGGGAGCACCATCGCCACCTACAGCAAGGATATTCCTGGTGACGAAATCGACGACCGCACCATCCAGCGGCCATCGAGCTTTTACGGTGTCTCGAAGACCTTTGGAGAGCTTCTGGGACGCTTTTATCACCGCAAATTCGGCCTCGATTTTCGAGGGCTTCGGCTGCCGTCGATCGTCGGACCCGGAGCAAAGACTGCGCACATGTCGATCTACAACGCGTGGGCCATTGAATATGCCATCAAGGGGCAGCCTTACGTTCTAAAATGCGACCCTGCAACCCGCTGCCCCGTGCTTTACTTTAAAGACGCCGCCCGGGCTCTCGTTGACCTTGCGGCAGCCGATCCGCTCAGGATCCGGACGAGAATTTACAACATCGCCGGAGTCACACCGGCTTATTCAGCGCGAGAGCTTGTTGAAATCATCCGGAATCGAGTTTCTGGAGCCCGGCTCACCTTCGAGCCCGACCCCGTAGTCGTGGAACTCCTGCGAGAGTTGGGAGCGCTTAAGATCAATGACGATTGCGCCAGGACCGAGTGGGGGTTGCAGATTGCATACCCGCTGAAAGAGATGGTCGAGGATTTCATCGGCGAATTCGAAAAATACAGAAACGTCTACCAATAAAAAACGGGAAACAATCATGAACAAACGAATCTTCACCGCTGCATTAACCGGCGCCATTCACACCCCCAGCATGTCACCCTACCTGCCGGTCACCCCGCAGCAATTGATTGAGGAAGCGGTCCGGGTGCATGAAGCCGGCGGTGCCGTGGCGCATGTCCACGTCAGAGACCCCAAGACGGGGTTACCCAACGCGGACCAGGCCATCTACCGGGAAATCGCCGAGGAGGTGAGACGGCGCTGCAATATCATCCTGTGCTTCACAACCGGGGGAAAGCTCGGCGAACCGGTGGAAAACCGGGTCCGGGTCGCCTCGAACCTGAAGCCCGAGTTGACGTCCCTGAACGCCGGATCACTCAATTTTGCCCTGTTTCATATCGCGGGTCAGGTTTCGCAATGGAAATACGACTGGGAAAAACCGTACCTCGAAGGGACGGAGGACTTCATCTTCCCCAACACCTTCAGGACGATGCGCCAGTACCTGGATATTATCTACGGCAACGGCGCGAAGCCGGAATTCGAAATCTACGACGCGGGAATGATCAACAACCTGGCCTTTCTGCTCCAGAAAGGCATCGCCAAACGGCCGGTCTATCTGCAGTTCGTCATGGGCATCCTTGGCGGGATTCCAGCCAGCCTTGAAAACCTCGTGTTCCTCGTCGATACGGCCCGAAGGCAGATCGGCGAATTCCAGTTTTCCGTCTGCGCCGCCGGGCGCCACCAGATGCCCATGTGCACGGGATCGCTCATCATGGGAGGGCACGCCCGCGTCGGCCTTGAGGACAGTCTTTACGTTGCCAAGGGGGTTCTAGCCAAGAGCAGCGCCGAGCAGGTGGCCAAGATAGTAAAGATCGCCCGAGAATTGGGGATCGAGCCGGCAACCCCTGATGAAGCTAGGGGAATCCTGGGTTTAAAAGGGCTTGATCAGGTGAATTTCTAACCGTCACTGTCTCTTCCCGGACCTCCCGATACGACCGATTCTGCCAGCGGCTCTTCGCCCGTTTTCCCCGCAGTCCCTGTCGCCGTCGCGGCCACCCGGGCTACGGAAGCGATCAGGCGGCTCACCGGAGGCCAAAATGTCGTTCCCGATCTCATCTTCATCGCCTCTGGGAAGGCGACCGCCAGCGGTCCCCATCCATCGCACCCCGGGCTGCCCGTGCTATCGCTGAACCCTCTGATTTGATTTCAATCCACAGGGGTGTTATATTCGCGTCGATTTGCCGCTTCGATACCGGCGGCGCCCCCCGAACATAGACCCCGGCGGCAGGCATGAAAAAAAATCTCTACGACAAGATGCAGTCGATGTTCCACCTGATGGCGCACGACTATCGGGAAATCGGCCCGCTCGAAACCCTGATCTATAATCTGGCCCGGGGCAACTCGTTCAACATGCGGGTGGTGGGGCTGGAGGCGATCAAGCGCTTCCGCCGGGAAAACCCCGGCTGTGCCGTCACCTTCAAGCCGAACCACCTCAGTGAAGCCGATTTCATCCTGCTGGCCGTGCTCTTCCGGGAGCACGGCCTGCGGGTTCTGATCGAGGGCGGCAGCAACCTTTTTCTGGACGACATCGATATCTTCCGGGATCTGTTGCCCAAACTCCTGGGATCTTCTTTCCACCAAAACCCGCAGGCGGCCAGCCCCCTGAGCGTTGCGCACTACCTCACCCGACGCGGGGCCTTCAAGGTGTTCCGCAAGCCGGTGGCCTTAACCCAGCCCAACGGGGAGGAGATCAAACTCGGCCGTAAAGAGACTCTCTCTCTCACCCGGGCCTACCGCCAGCATCTCGTCATGGAAAAGGAAATGTACCTCACGTTTCCCGGGTTTTCCACCGTCCGGTCCAGCCTGCTGGACCTGCTGAAGTTGGACGAGGTCAAGACCGGCCGGACCTACACCGGGAAAATCGACGGCTTCCACCACCTGCCCTTTCAAATGGACATCGAGGCCTCGCTGGACACGGGTGTCGACGTTTACATCGTGGATGTGAACATCGCTTACGAGCGTGTGATGGAAGACGAAAATTTCCAGGAACTGACCCGGATGCACGAGGCCGGCGTGAACCCGCAGGAGATCTATCTCAAAGACATAGGCTACGTCGTCCACCGGTTTCTGGCCGACAAGCGCAAGGTCAGCCTCTCCATCAAGTTCGGGGAGCCCCGCAAAATAGACACCAGGCCCTTGAAGGGAGATGTGCTCGGGACAAAAATCAAGTTCGCCGCGCACACTTATGCCAAGGAGACCTTCGAGCAGGTGCTGGGGCTGCAGCCGGTGTTTCCGGCCAACATCTATTTTTCAGCTTTCGACGAGAGCTTCAACCGCCTGCCCCTACGCATCATGCGCGAGAAAATCGACGATATCCGGGACCACCTGAGGCACCTGGCGTGGGGACGCCAGAAGCAGCGGGTCGACCTGCACTACGTGTTGGGCTACCATCACCAGATCATGTCGGCCGACGAGGTGATTAACCGCACCTTCGAGGTGTTCACCGCCACCGAGCGCCCCGTCACCACCCTCGACGGCGACATGTTCGTGGTCCACAACCGCGACGTCGCCGCGCAGTACCGCAACCACATCGCGCACTTCTTCGAACCGACCAAGAAATGAGGAGCCTGAGCTCTTCATCAATTAAATCAGGTTCCCCCCATCCTCTTTGCACAAAGGGGGGCGAAGGATGACGCGCCGGGGATCTTGCCCGGCCTGCTACTTCGCCGCGACGAGATTGAAGCTTTTGAACACCTCCTCGAAGGTCTTCAGGTCCTTTTGAAAATACTCTTCCTCGGAGGCGCCGTAGCGTATGTTGTAGAAGGTGTCGCCTTTGATGAACCCGTAATAGAGTGTTTTGAAGATGTACCCGTCGGCATCCGTGTAAACGAAGGCCAGCTTGAAGCCGCTGTTGCCGGCGATCCGGGCGGGTATGTTTTCCGTCACGCTGAAATTGTGGATGTTGCTGTCGGCCAGGATCTCATTGGCGATGATTTGCGCTGCCGCCTCCGGCAGCATGCCTGGCTGCAACCTCTTATTGGTGAACTGAAACGGCTCGGCCAGAGGGCGCTCCCGGATGAGCACAAACTGCTTGTAGCCCCCGTCCTTGGTCATGAACATCATGGTGTCATCGGTAGCGATTTGTTTCCAACCCTCCGGTACCGCCGCGTTGAACGTCAACGGGGGTTTACCGCCGCCGTGGGCACAGGACGCGAGCAGGGCCAAGAGGATGACGCAGATCCAAAAACGAGGTTTCATAAGTCTTCTCCTTCGATCTTGATGATGCACTGGGTTAAATAGCTGCGGATGTATTCGTTGTCGTGTGAATGTGGAGCCAGGGCCAGGGCGTTTTCGAAAAAGCTTTTGGCCAGACGGGCCTGACCCTGTTCGAGATAAATGAGACCGATCGCCTTGTGGGGTCCCGGCAAGGATGGGTCAAAGACGACGGCTTGAAAATAATGGGAGAGGGCCTGCGGAGTATCCCCCGCTTCGTTGCGTTGCCTTAATATTTCCCCCAGCAGGAAATAGCCGCTGGCATGGGACGGCGCGTCCCGAACCAGACGACGGGCGCAGCGTAAGGCTTCGTGCCATCGGCCCTGTCGCAGCTCGAGTCTGGCTTGGTCTAACAGCAACTGCTGGAGATGTTTTCCGAAACTGCGGCGGTCCGTCAAACGGCCCGGCGCCGAATCGATCGGGGTCAACGCCTCAAGGAGGGCAGCCGCCCGATCCGCCCCGGTGCCCTTACCGTCGCCTTCCCTTAAATGCCCAAAGATTTCAAGCGCTTCATAGGGATCATAGATGGCCTTGATCACCATGTCAAGGCCAACCCGGTCGGCCTCCTGTTCCAGGCTCCTCCTAAGACTCGACAGTCGTTCCGACGGATAGGCAAGTTCCTTCGGCGCTACCATGTCATGAAACCAGGACATGGAGTCCGACAGCGCCCGATCAAAAACGGTCACATCGGTATCCGCCGGGATCGCCGCCAGCACGCGCAAGGCATGCCGGCCGGTTACGTGGGCCAATTCGTGGGCCAGCAGCAATGCCAGCTCCGCTTCATTTTCAAGGTGAGATAGAAGCCCCGTGTGAATGTAGATTGCCCCGTCCGGGAAAGAATAGGCATTGAGACCGTGATCGCTGATCAAGACCACTCGCGGGATTGTCCCTTCCGGCGCCTTGGTGGGCATCAGCCGGACAAGCATCCGCTCAAGATGCTGCTCCAGGTGCGGCTCCCGATAAACTGTGCTGCGCCGGGCGATGGCGGACTGTTCCCGGTGTGTCTCAAAAATCAGCAACTGCGTCATGCGTTCACCACGCGTCCCTGAGGAGGACACTGTGGCCCCCGGGCTGCTGCAGCCCCAGCACAGGCATAGCACGATCACAACCGCGAATACGGCCTTTGGACGCTTGATCGTTTTGGCGCAGTTGGGGCCCGCCATGGAGTTCCTGTGTGGAAGTTAAAGATGGGTCTATGGTTTATGGTATCGGACGAATCGTCCGGGAACTTGAGTTTCTAGCGTGAGGCCCCTCCCGAATAGAGAACACCGCCAGGTGAGGCCACATATGGAGATATAGGTTCGAAGAAGTGTTCTTCTGTCGACGAGGGATCCTGGAGGCGCTGGTGGCAAATAAAAATGTTATTTTTCAGCGGGTTGGATTGAGACAGGAACAAGCGGCAGACTGCCGCCGCCCGGTAGGTGGGTCCGCTATCGCCGATTCATTACTTTTCTTCTTTTTTTTATGGACAAATGCAAAACGGTGATTATAATAGACCGGCCGGACATTGAGGATCCGCACTATTTAACACCCCAAAAGGAGGAATTGAAAAATGAAAAAACTATTACTGCTGCTTGCCGCGGCCATGCTGATTGCTGGTTGCACCTCTGAGTTCTACAAACACGATTCTGTGTTCAAAACTAACGACCATGTGGCTTACAGCTGGTGGGGCTACGACAAGACCTCGCCTACGGATGCCAAGAAGTCCGCCGAGCAGGGCTGGTGGGGCAAGGAGATTCCTTACATCCCGGCTAAATAAGCTCGGCCACGCGTCACTCTCAGTTCAACCCGGATAGCTGCAAAACGGCAGGATGGAATCCATCCTGCCATTTTTTTTCGCGAGCGGCTCCACGGCCTTGCGGCTGTAAAGTTAGAACTCGGTTTACGCCGACCCGAATGCCCTTTCCGCTTGACCCGCGGGCGTTGCTCTTCTATACTTTGATAATTTGAGCGCAGGGACATCCTATCCCGGTGCCGGCAAGACGACCCCGGGCTTGAAGACACCAACCGACCGAGGCAGCGCCCCTTCGATGAAGCAATTACTACTTTCTCTCCCACCCTATCATGGCACCGGTTGCGGGCAGAAATTTCTCAAGCTCAACCTGGTCGGCTTCTGGGCGCGGGCATGTGTTCTGACCGTCATGCTGTTGCTGCCGGCTGGATGCGGCGTGCACAAGAAAATGACCGTCGTTGGCGCCGCCGCGCTGATGGAGGACGTCGCCAAGGCGTCCTACAAGCAATCCGACCTGCGGCTGGTCCGCGAGGGCATGCCGGCCTACCTGATGCTCATGGACGGCATGGTGGAAGGCTGGCCCGACAACGAACGGCTGCTGCTGGCCGCCGCCCAGGCCTACGCTTCCTATGCCACGGCCTTCGTCGGCGCCGATGACACGGCATTTCGCGACGTGCTGCTGCTGCGGGCCAAGACCTATGCCCTGCAAGCCCTCGTGCAACGCGGAATTTCAGCACCCCTCACGGCACCCTTTGCCGAATTCGAGCGGCGGGTCGGTCAAACAACCCGATCCGACGTGCCTTATGTGTTCTGGTCCGCCTCTTGCTGGGGCAACTGGATCGCCGCTCACGCCAATTCCATCGCCGCCGTAGCGGAGCTGCCGCGCGTGGAAGCCCTCATACGCCGGTCGCTGACCCTGGATGAGACCTACTATTACGGTGGGCCGCACATCTTCATGGGGGTTCTTTACGCCTCCCGACCCCAGGTGGCCGGCGGCAGCCTCGAACTTTCCAAACAGCATTTCCTGAAAGCGATTGAAATCGGCCAAGGAAAGTTCCTGATGGCCTATGTGTACTACGCGGACTATTACGCCCGCAAGGCGTTCTACCAGGAGCTGTACGTTTCCGTCCTGAACAAGGTCCTTGAAACCCCTGCGGACACCGTCCCGGAACTGACACTGCTCAACACCGTCGCCCGGCACAAGGCCGAAGCACTGCTCGGCAAGACGGACGAGTATTTTTAAAGGAGACTCCCCCATGCGCCGCCCGGCATGCCTGTCTACCGTTTTGGTTGTTCTTTTCCTGTTCGGCACCCTGCTGCCCGCCCGATCCGCAGAGGGCCAGTCCCCCGTCATCGTCAAGTTGGCCACTCTCGCGCCTGAAGGCAGTGCGTGGGTTCAGGTGCTCAAGGCCGCCGCCGACGAAGCCCAGCAAAAAACCGGCAACGCCGTCCAGTTCAAGATTTACCCGGGCGGGGTCATGGGCGATGAGCGCGACATGGTCCGCAAGATGCACATCGGACAGCTCCATGCCGCCATGCTGAGCTCGGCCTCGCTGGCTTCCATGTTCTCCGAGATCGACGTGCTCCAGATCCCCTTTCTTTTCAAGAGCTACCCCGAGACGGACTTCGTTGTCAGCAGGATGGAAGACGGCTTCAAGAGCGGCCTCGAGAAAAACGGTTACGTGGCGCTGGGCTGGTCGGAGGCCGGGTTCACCTACCTGATGTCGACCGTCCCGGTGGACACCCTCGAGCTGCTCAGGAAGGCCAAGGTCTGGATTTGGAACGACTCCCCCATGGCCAGAGCCATCTTCGAGGAAGCCGGCGTCATCGGGGTGCCGCTGTCCATCACAGACGTTTTAGTCGGCCTCCAGACCGGGCTGGTGGAGGTGGTCTATGCCCCGCCTTCGGTCGCCATCGCCCTGCAGTGGTTCACGCGAATAAAGTACATTACAGACGCGCCCCTGAATTACATGCTGGGCGGGCTGGTCGCGAAAAAAGAGGCCTTCGACAAAATTGCCCCTCAGCACCAGGCCGTGGTCAAAGAGGTCTTTCAGCGCCACATGACCCGGCTGAAGGAGGTCATCCGCGCCGAGAACCAGGAAGCCATCACTGTCATGCAGAAGCAGGGCGTCAAGCTCCTCACCCCGGGAGAGGCGCAGATTGCCGACTACAAGGCCATTTCGGAAAAGGCCATGCAGAAGCAGACCGGCCACAAGTATTCGCTTAAAAGCAAGGAGGAGGCGTCTTCCTGGCTGAAAGCCTTCGCGGAGGGCAGGAAGTGAGATTCTGGGAACGGTTGGACGAAACCCTCGGCAGGCTGGAAAAGGCCTTCATGGTGTTTTTCCTGGGGTTGATGATCGTGGTGGCCTTTGCCCAGATCGCGTTGCGCAACCTTATGGGGGTCGGCCTGCCCTGGTCCGAATCACTGGTGCGCTACCTGGTGCTGTGGATCGGGTTCATCGGGGCCTCCCTGGCCACCCGGGAAGGCCGGCACATCACCATCGAGGTCATCAGACTGCGGCCCCCGGCCAGCGGCAGATGCTATCTGGCAGCCCTTTCCCAGCTGTGCGCCGTTGGCGTCTGCGCCGTGATGACCTGGGCCGCAGTGAAGTTTGTCCGCGACGACGCCCAGATCGGCAACCGCACGTTTCTGGACCTGCCCACCTGGGTTCTGGAGACGATCATCCCCGCAACCTTTGCGATCATGAGCCTGCGTTTTCTGCTGCGCGCGCTCCTGGCGCTGCGCCGGGACGCTGCACGGCAGGAGACAGCGGCGCCGCTATGACCACCCTGCTGATCACGGCCGCCGCCCTCCTGCTGTTGCTCATCGGGACCCCCGTGTTCGTCGTCATCTGCGGGTTGGCGCTGTATCTGTTTTCCGCGAGCGGGATCGATCTTTCCGCCGTCATCATCGAAATACACCGCCTGGCGACCACGCCGGTGCTCGTGGCAATCCCCCTGTTCACCTTTGCCGGCTATTTGCTGTCGGAAAGCGGCACCCCGCGCCGCCTGATTCGGCTGGCCGACGCCATGCTCGGCTGGCTGCCCGGCGGGCTGTCCGTGATCGCCCTGGGGACCTGCGCCATTTTCACGGCGCTCACCGGTGCGACTGGGCTCACCATCATTGCCCTGGGCGGAATTTTGCTGCCGGCCATGAGCCGGGGGAAATACCCGGAGAGCTTTTCCCTGGGACTGCTCACCACCTCGGGGACCCTGGGGTTACTCTTCCCACCCAGCCTGCCGCTGATCGTCTACGCCATCGTCGCCAAGGTGGGCATCGGAGAGCTCTTCGTGGCAGCTCTCCTTCCGGGTGCGCTGCTGGTGGCGCTGCTGTCGGCCTACAGCATCTTCGTCGCCGCCCGGCTTCGAGTGCCCCGTAAAACATTCCGGGCCGGCGAGCTGTTTGCAGCCGCGCGGGAGTGCATCTGGGAGCTGCCGCTGCCGCTGGTGGTGCTGGGGGGGATCTACACCGGCTACTTCGCCGTGAGCGAGGCAGCCGCCATCACGGCGATGTACGTGTTCGTGGTGGAAGTGCTGATCCTGCGCGACATCCGCTGGAGGGCGCTCCCGGAGCTCATCCAGCAGAGCATGGTGCTGGTGGGAGGGGTGCTGATCATTCTGGGTGCGGCCATGGGCCTCACCAACTACCTCATCGACGCCGAAATTCCCATGCAGATGCTGGATTTCTTCCAGGCGCACATCGCCAGCCGCCTGGTCTTCCTGTTGGTGCTCAATTTGTTCCTGCTGGGTGTCGGCTGCACCATGGGCATCTTCTCGGCCCTGGTGGTGGTGGTCCCCCTTATCGCGCCGATCGCCCAGGCCTACGCGATCGACCCCATCCACCTCGGAATCATCTTCCTCACCAACCTGGAAATCGGGGCCTCACTCCCGCCGCTGGGCATCAATCTTTTCATCGCCGGCCTGCGTTTCGAGCGTCCGGTGCTCAAGCTCTACGCGGCCTGCCTTCCCTTCGTCGGCCTTCTGCTCGCCGCCCTCGCCCTGATCACCTATTGGCCCTGGCTGAGCCTGGCGCTGGTTCGCTGACGCGCAGCAAACAGACAGTCGATAGCTTGCAGTCAAAAAATATCTTTGTTGCTTCGAGCTTTCAGCTTCGAACTGTTTATTTCACACCCTTGCCGGCGAAAAACGGCCCGTACTCCTTGTCCGTCTTCATGATGTATTTGCTCTGCCAACCCTTCAGGAAATTGACAGAACGGATGCTAACGGGTAACATTTTCCATCCTAACGCCAAGGAGTGTTTATGCGGAAAAACGGTTGGATTTTGTTTTTATCTCTGATCGTCCTGGCGGCCCCCTTGCAGGGCAACGCCGCCGAGGACGTCCGGGTGGGAACGCCGGGTTTCAAATCCCAGATCGCCGTCGAACCCGGCGTGAACCCGAATCAGGCCGTCGTTTCGGTGCTCGACCCGGCGGGCAACCCCATCCTGGGCCTCCAGCCGCAGGACTTTGTCCTGGGCCAGGGCATCCGCAAGGCCCGCATCCTGTCGGCCGAACCCATGGCGAGCACCCAGGCCCTGCCGGTGAACCTGGTGCTGGTGATCGACAATTCCTTCTCCATGTACGAGCGCCAAGCCATCCAGCCCCTGCTCGCCGCCCTCGACGAACTGTTGAAGGACGTACGGCCGATCGACAACATCCACGCCGTAGTGTTCAGCGACAGCGAAACCCGGGCCGCCGGAGGCCGCACGCTCAATGTCCGGACCCTCAGGTCCAACACGTTTTCCGAGCTGAAGGCCTTCTTCTCCGGCGCTTTCGACCGCGGCATCACCACCAAGACCTATCTGAACGAAGCGATCCTGGCCGGCCTCGACATCGTGAAAGCGATGCCGGCCAACGAGCAGAAGCTGATGGTGGTGTTCTCGGACGGCGAGGACTTGAACAGCAAGTACCGCATACCCGAGGTGACGGCCGAGGCCGGCCGCATAGCCAAGCTGGGTATCTATTGCATCGATTACATGCCCCGCGAGCAGACCGACGAATTTCTCGCCGGTCTGGCCGGCAAACACGGCGGCCGGATCTGGAAGGCCCGGTCCGCCGTCGAGCTCGTGCCCATCTTCCAGTCCTTCAAGAGCACCATCCTGCGCCGCTACGTGCTGACCTACGAGCTTCTGAACCCGGCAGCCCTCGATCCCAACACCCTGAATTTCGAGGTCCTGGCCACCACCGCGGGTGCGGCGGCCGCGCACATGGTGTTCTTCTCCACCGGCCGCAGCGAGATCCCGGACCGGTATGCGCTCTTCAAGGACAGCGCCCAGGCCGATGCCTTCGAGCCTGCCGGCCTGTCCGGCACCCTGAACCGCTATCTCAACATCCTCAACATGGTCGGCCACGGCCTGCGTCATGACCCGGCCGCCCAGGTCGATCTCGTGGGCTGCAACTCCGGCACCGGCGTCGAGCAGGATCAGCTCGCGCTTTCCCAGCACCGGGCCGAGGCCGTCAAAGCCTACCTCCAGAAGATCTGGGGCGTCGCGGCCGACCGCATGCTGATCGAGGCGCGCCACCTGCCGGGTGCGCCGTCGGATCCGGAGAGCCCGGCCGGCCGGCTTGAAAACCAGCGTGTGGAGATTCTTGTCGAGCCCGCAGCCGCCCGGTCCCGGATCGTCGGGAGCCTGATCGCGGAAACCCGTCACCGCAACGAGGTCTCCGTCAATCTCGACCTCTTCCCCTTGCCGGACATCTCGGCCTGGGAGCTCGTCATCCAGGGTGAGGACCGGCCGCTTAAAACCGTAAACGGCACCGGCGACGTTCCTCCCGCCTTCCAGATCCCGCTCGATGAGCTGGGTCGCGACCAACTGGCGCGGCTGAGCGCCATCGAAGCCGTCATCCGGGTGACTGACGCCACGGGCCAGGTCCACGAAGCTGCATCGGACCTCTGTCACATCCGGACCTCCGACAAGGAACTGATGAAGGACATCGCGTTTCCGCCCTCCGGGGCGGTCGACCTTAAGCCGGACACCGTCAGCGTCGAAGAGATCACCATCGTGGACAGCGCGCCGCTGCTCAACTATGTCTACTTCGACACCGGCCGCGCCGACATCCCGAGCCGTTACGTCCGCTTCAACAGCCCGGCGGATACCCTGACGTTCGAGGAGCGGACCCTGAAGGGCACCTTGGAAAAGTACCACCAGGTGCTCAACATCATCGGCCGGCGCACCGCGGACCGCCCCCGGGCGCGCCTGCGCATCACCGGCTGCAACTCCAACTGGGGCGAGGAAAAGGGCAAGAGCGAGCTTTCGCGCCGCCGTGCCGAGGCCGTGCGGACCTACCTGCAGGCGGCGTGGGGGATCGAGTCCGCCCGTATGGCCGTGGACGCGCGCGACCTGCCCGCGGTCGCCAGCGCCGGCAACATCCCCGAGGGCCGGGCCGAAAACCAGCGCGTCGAAATCACCTCCGACGATCCGGCGATTCTCGACACCGTCCAGAGTACCTTCATCGAAGCCGTGAGCGACACCGACCAGTTCCGGATCACGCCGCAGATCGAAACCGGCCTCGGCCTGAAAGACTGGCGCATCGAGATGACAGGCGACGGCAAGCCCCTGGAAGCCCTGACCGGCACGGGCGCGCTGGATGCGAACTACGTGCTGGCGCTGAAGGATCTGGGGCTTTTGAACATCGGCAGTTATCATACGATCACGGCGGCCGTGGAGGTCACGGACCCGAAGGGCCAGAACTTCCGGGCCGAGGACAGCACCCGCGTGCGGCTCATCCGGCGCGAGGAGCGCCTCGCCCAAAAAGAGGGCTACAAGGTCGTCGAGAAGTACGCCCTGATCCTGTTCGACTTCGACCGGGCCGAGATCAAGGACCGCAACCGCGCCGTGCTGGACCGCATCAGCGCCCGCATGCGCGAGGTGCCCGCGGCGGTGGTCACTATCGTCGGCCACACCGACTCGATCGGCAAGGTCGACTACAACGTGGCCCTCTCCAAGAAGCGCGCCCAGGCGGCCTACGACCTGATCCTGGGCAGCGGCCTCCGGGCGCGGGACGGCATCAGCCACGACGGCCGGGGACCGGCGGACCCGCTGTTCGACAACGGCCTGCCGGAGGGCCGCGCCTTCAACCGCACGGTGACGGTCAGCCTGGAATACGAGCAGCGGCAGTAGAAGCAGCGTCCGTTATTTGAATGGAAAGCGGCTTGCCCGCAGTAGTGAAGGAGGCCTCCATGAACACCGAACGCAACCGTTTGGGATGGATTGTCATTCTGCTGCTGGCCTTTGGCCTGTCTGCAACCTCTGTCTGGGCCCAAAAGATGCCGAAAGCAAAGCCCCCGAAGGCCGAGCAAAAGTCGGAGGTGGCGGCCGTTCCTGCCCTGCCGCAGACTCCGGAGCAGGTGGATGCCTTTATCGCCCCTTTGAGCGACGAGAAGGCGCGGCAGGTGCTGGCCCAGGTGCTCAAGCGTCAGACGGCGGCCAAGGCCGCCCCGGACGAGGACGGGGTGGTCATCAAGGGCAGCGAAAGCGGGCTGGGGCCCATTTTCTTCCGGCTGGCGGACAACGCCTCGGCGCTGATGAAAAAGCTCACCGGGACCTTCACCGCCGCGGAGGACGAGTCCGACCACCTGGGCGATGCCTGGCGCAAGCTGACCGGCGGCAAAGGCATCGGCCGCTTCCTGCTGACACTGCTGGCGCTTCTTTCGATCATGGCGGCGGGGTTGCTTCAGAGATGGTTTTTTTTCCGGGCGACCCGGGACCTCCGCGAACGGCTGTTGACCTCCGTGAGATTGGGGCGGCTGGAGTTTTTCGGGCGGATCGTGTCGCATCTGGTCCTGGAGGCCCTGGGGGTCGCCGTGTTCGCCGTCACCACCTTCATCCTGTTTGTCCTTTTCTTCCAGAAAGGTGACCCGGGGTATGAGTTTGTCTCGATCTACCTGATCGTGAGCTACTACCTGCTGCTTTTCGTCCTTGCGGCCGAGGTCCTCTTCGCACCGGATGCACCCGCTCTGCGCCTGTTCCCCATGCAGGATGCCGACGCCGGCTTTTTTTACCGGTGGATCCTTTATATCACATCGGGTGCGTCCGTGATCACCGGGGCAAGTACCGTTCTCGGCGAAATGGAGGCCGGTAAACCGCTCTACCTGCTGTTCTACAGCCTGGGCGGAGCTTACATCGTAATCGCCCTCATGGTCATGATCTGGCAGAGCCGGCAGCGGGTCGCCGAAGTCATCCTGCCGGCAAACGCAACGGCTGCGACCGGCGGGCCGCGCGCCGCCCTCGCCCGCTACTGGCACTACCTGGCGAGCGCTTACGTGCTGATCATGGGCCTGTTCTGGGTCGCGGACGTCCTGCTGGGGGGGAAAGCCAGGGTATTAAATCTGATCCTCAGCCTGTTCGTGATCCCGGTCTTCATCGGCATCGACAAATGGGGGCAGCGTCTGCTCAAGCAGGCCTCGGGGGAGTTTACGGAAATCGTCGATCTGAGCGGCGAGACCGTGCGGGAGGTGCCGCCGCCGGGCGGGGAGTCCCGCATCAAGCACTACGTACCTCTGATCCGGCGGCTGCTGCGACTGGTGCTGGTCGCGTTCATGTTCTTCATCGTGTTGGGGCTGTGGGGCGTGGATCTAGCGGTCGGGCGGATCTTCACCTCGCACGTGCTCAGCATCGTCGTGACCCTGCTGCTGGGGTTCATCGTGTGGGAGTTTACCAAGGCCCGCATCGACAGCCGGCTGCGGCAGGAAATGCCGGTTACGGACACGAATGGGGAAGGGGGCGGCCCGGGCGGCTCCCGCACCGGGACCCTCTTGCTGCTCCTGCGTAAATTCATCCTGACGGTGTTGTTCGTCCTCGTCTCCCTGATTGTGCTCTCCTCGATCGGGGTGAACATCGGCCCGCTGATCGCCGGGGCCGGGGTGGTCGGTCTCGCCATCGGTTTCGGCGCCCAGACCCTGGTGCGGGACATCATCGCCGGGGTCTTCTTCCTGATCGACGACTCCTTCCGACTCGGGGACTACGTGGAGTCCACCGGCGTCAAGGGTACCGTCGAGCAGATCTCGCTGCGGTCGATCAAGCTGCGCCACCCCCGGGGCATGGTTTACACCGTCCCCTTCGGTAACTTGAAATCGATCACCAACTTCAGCCGGGACTACACCATCACCAAGCTGGAAATCCGAGTGGGCTTCGACACCGACCTTGAAAAGGTGCGCAAGATCATCAAGAAGCTCAACAAGACCCTGCGCAAGGATGAAGAAATCAACCGCGTCATGCTGGACGATCTCAAGTCCATGGGCATCAAGGAATTCGACGATTCGGCCATGATCGTGCGGGTTAAATTCAAGACCTTGCCCGGCGAACAGTTCCTCCTTAAAAAAGAAGTCTACCGGATGATCCGGGAGGAGTTCCATGCGGCCGGCATCGAGTTCGCCAGCCGCAACGTCACGGTGTCCATGACGCCGGAGTTTCGGCCCAGGGCCTCCGCAACAGGAGAGCCCCGTGAGGCCGCTGACCCGGTCTTCCAGGCCGGCGCGGCCGCAGCACTTGCCATAATCCAGGAAGAGGAAAAGAAGAAAGCCGCCCTGGCGGCAAAGCCGAAAAAGGAATAGGCCGGGTGTTCTTCGCGATGCCGCCGCAGAGGGGGTGTCAGACCTTACCTATTTGGGCATTTCGCCCCAGAGCGCCGAATTCCACAAGGACCGGCTGATGGAGCAGTTCAACATCGGAATTTGCGCCGGACCGGTGCAATACGCCGCGAAGCACGGCATAGCATCCGTGCAAAGCCTACCTAGAAAGTTTCCATGTAAAACCTAGGAGTTTTCCCAGTTTCTTTTCCCTTGCCGCCCCCGTATATTTAGATGCCGGTTTCCATCTTCTAAACACTTAAAGATTGACAGAAAAAAAAGGATGAAGATTTTACGGCGACCAATCCTGAACCCTTGAACCCCCTTCATAAAAGCGGAGGTCCCCTCACATGAACCAGTGCTTCCGGTTATTGGTGATTATCCTGGGAACGGCGATTGCGTTGTCCGGTTGTGCCGCCCTTTCGGGTGTTCCTGAGGGATCGGTATTGGTGGGAGTTTACGAAGGCTCCTTCACGGGAAAATTCTTCTGGGGAACCATCCAGGTCAAAGTGTACGAAACTCCCGGCAGCCTCCTCAGGCAGGTGTCCGGCTGGATCGAGCAGGAGGCGGAACCGGGGTCATATCTGAATTTCCAGGGCGCCCTGAAGGGCTCCCGGTTCGAGGGGCAGTTCACCGTGGTCAACGGCAATATTTCCGGGGAATTGTCCAGCGACGGCGGACTGGTGACCGGGGTCTACAATTTCACCGACTGGCCCTTCGATCACGGCACCTGGAATGCCAGGAAAAAGTGACGAGGAGAATCGACATGAAGACAAAACGCTGTCTTGGAACCACCTTAGCGTTCATGGTTGCTGCCCTGCTGGCAACCGTACCGGGCATGGCCCAGCAGATCACCGGGGTACCGGGATCGCCCAGCGCCGTCACTACGATTAGCGGCGACCGGATTCCGGCCCCGCCGACGAAATTCGGCGGCAAGATCGAGCGCAACGCCGCCCAGTCCAAGCCGTATTGGCCCCCTCGCGTCGAGCCGCGCAAGGGCGTGCCGAACGTACTGCTCATCATCACCGACGATACCGGCTACGGCACTCCCAGCACCTTCGGCGGCGTGATCCCGACGCCGGCGCTCGACCGGGTCGCCGCCAACGGCCTGCGCTACACGAACTTTCACTCGACGGCACTTTGCTCGCCTACGCGCGCGGCGCTGATCACCGGGCGCAACCACCACTCGGCCGGCTTCGGCGTGATCTCCGAGCAGTCGACGGGCTACCCGGGCTACAACAGCATCATCGAGCGCGACAAGGCTACGATCGGCCGGATCCTCAAGGACAACGGCTATCGCACGTCCTGGTTCGGCAAGGACCACAACGTTCCCGCCTTCCAGGCGAGCCAGGACGGCCCCTTCGACCAGTGGCCGATCGGCATGGGCTTCGAGTACTTCTACGGGTTCATCGGCGGCGATGCCAACCAGTGGCAGCCGAACCTGTTCCGCAACACCACCCAGATCTACCCGTTCGTCGACAAGCCCGGCTGGAACCTGACCACCGCCATGGCCGACGATGCCATCGCCTACATGAACCGCATCCACGCGCTGTCTCCGGACCAGCCGTTCTTCGTCAAGTACGCGCCCGGCGGCGTTCACGCCCCGCACCACGCGACGCCGGAGTGGATTAAAAAGATCAGCGACATGCACCTGTTCGACAAGGGCTGGAATCAGCTCCGCGAGCAGATCTTCGAAAATCAGAAGAAGCTCGGCGTGATCCCGGCCGACGCGAAGCTGACCCCGTGGCCCAAGGACCTGCTGAAGGAGTGGGACGCGCTCACGGCCGACGAGAAGAAGATGTTCATCCGCCAGGTGGACGTCTTCGCCGCCTACGTTGCCTATACCGACCACGAAATCGGCCGCGTGATCCAGGCGGTCGAGGACATGGGCAGGCTCGACAACACGCTCGTCATCTACATCAGCGGCGACAACGGCGGCAGCGCCGAGGGCACGCTGGTGGGAACGCCGAACGAGGTCGCCATGTTTAACGGCGTCGAGGTGCCGGTAGAGGACCAGTTGAAGTATTTCTACGACGCCTGGGGCTCCGACCGCACCTACAACCACATGGCCGTGCCTTGGTCGTGGGCGTTCGACACGCCGTTCTCGTGGACCAAGCAGGTCGCCTCGCACTTCGGCGGCATCAAGCAGGGCATGGCGATCATGTGGCCGAAGGTGATCAATGACAAGGGCGGCGTCCGTCACCAGTTCCACCACGTCATCGACATCGTGCCGACGATCCTCGAAGCGGCCCAGGTCAAGCAGCCCAAGGTGGTCGACGGCATCAAGCAGAGCCCGATCGAAGGCGTCAGCATGATGTACACGTTCGACAAGAAGGGCGCGAACGCGCCCTCGACGCACAAGACCCAGTACTTCGAGATGATGGGCGACCACGCCATCTACCATGAAGGCTGGATCGCGAGCACGAAGGTGATGCGTCCGCCCTGGGTCACCTTTGCGCCGACGAGTCAGAACCCGGCCGGCTATCCGTGGGAGCTCTATGACCTCACGAAGGACTGGACCCAGTCCGAGAACGTCGCGGCCAAGTACCCGCAAAAGGTCAAGGAGATGGAGAAGATCTTCTGGGCCGAGGCAAAGAAATACCAGGTCATGCCGCTTGACTCGTCGGTAGCGACACGGCTCATCACGCCGCGGCCCAGCATCACCGCCGGCCGCAACGTGTTCACGTGGACCCTTCCGCTTACGGGCACACCCAACGGTGACGCTCCGAGCATTCTCAACGCCTCGTACAACTTCAAGGCCGAGGTGGAGATCCCGCAGGACGGCGCCGAGGGCATGCTGATCACCCAGGGCGGGCGCTTCGGCGGGTACGGCTTCTACGTGCTGAAGGGCAGGCCCGTGTTCACATGGAACCTGGTCGACCTGAAGCGCGTGCGTTGGGAGGGCCCCGCGGCGCTCGCACCCGGAAAGCATACGCTGGAATTCGACTTCAAGTACGACGGCCTCGGCATAGGCACGCTGGCGTTCAATAATATCTCCGGCATCGGCCGCAGCGGCACCGGCGCGCTCAAGGTGGACGGCCAGGTCGTGGCCGCCCAGAAGATGGAACGCACGCTGCCGCTGATCCTGCAGTGGGACGAGAGCCTCGACATCGGTTCGGACACGCTGACGGGAGTTGACGACAAGGACTACCAGCCGCCTTTCGCCTTCACCGGCAAGCTCAACAAGATCACGCTGACGATCGACCGGCCGAAGCTTACACCTGCCGATGAAAAGCGGCTCATGGAAGCGCAGCGCAACAACAAGGCGAGCGAGTAAAAAAGAAACGGGAAACAGGAGATAACGCCTGCCGCGCCGCGGCCCAACCGTAACCGCTTTATCATAAACAATCGACTCGATCAAACAACCAATTCTTCGGAAAGGAAAACCAGAGATGAAGAAACTGCACTTGCTTTGCGCCGTTGCCGTGATCGTCAGCTTGCTGTCAGGATGCGCCGAGATGAACCGTGCGCCTTCCCCCGCCCCCAGTGCCTCGCCGGTCATGGACCGCATCTTGTCGCGAGGTGAACTGAAGGTCGGCATGTCCGGAGACATGCCGCCGCTGAATATGCTCAACAAGGAGGACAAGATCATCGGCCTGGATGCCGACCTCGCGGCGATGGTGGCGGAAGCCATGGGCGTCAAGCTCAGCGTGCAGAAGATCGCGTTTGCCGGACTCCTGCCGGCCCTGGAATCCGGGAGCATCGACCTGATCATATCGAACATGACCATGACCCCGGACCGCAACCTGAAAGTGGCCTTCGTGGGGCCCTATTTCACCTCCGGGAAGGGACTCCTCACGAAAAACAGCACCCTCACCCAAGCCAAGAAGTTTGCGGATATCAACAACCCCAGATTCACCTTTGTGGCCCTGAAGGGCTCGACCAGCGAAGCCGTCACCCGGGCCGGCGCGGCCCAGGCCAGATTGCTGACCGTCGGCACGGAAAACGAGGGTGTGCAGATGGTGATCGAGGGGAAAGCCGACGCCATGCTGGCCGACTTCCCCATCTGTGTCGTGGCGGCCTACCGCAACCAGGGTTCAGGCCTGGTCCCGGTGGCGGCCCCCCTCACCTACGAGCCCATCGGGATCGCGGTGCCCAAGGGCGATCCCCAGCTCGTCAACTGGCTGGATAATTTTGTCAAAAGTGTGGAGAAGGCCGGGTACATGAAGGACCTGGCGGCGAAGTGGTTCGACAAGCCGACCTGGGTGCCGCAAATGAAGTAGAGCGTTCCTCAGCCCAAGCAATCAAACAAACGAGGAGATGCATGCAAATGGTAACGAAAACCTTTAGGAGCCGGCATGGCTTCAAATCAATCACGGCCGGCTTGGCGGCAATGTTGCTGGTCGGCATGCTGTCGGCCGGCCCGGCAGCGGCGGCCAGCCCGGAAGAGGCCATGGCCATCGGGGTCGATGCCTACATCTACGGCTACCCGCTGGTCACCATGGAAATGACGCGGCGGGTGATGACCAACGTCGAGAAGCCCGAAGGCACCCGCGCGCCGATGGGGCAGTTTGTCCGCATGCGGGAATACCCGACCGCCGCGTACCGGGACGTCACCGCGCCCAACGCCGACACGCTCTACACCGTCGCCTGGCTCGACGTGAGCAAGGAGCCTTGGGTGTTCAGCGTTCCGGACATGAAAGAGCGCTATTTCCTGATGCCGATGCTAGACGGCTGGACCGATGTGTTCCAGGTGCCGGGCAAGCGCACAAGCGGCACCAAGGCCAAAACCTACGCCATCACCGGCCCGAACTGGCAGGGCAAACTGCCCTCCGGCGTAAGGGAGTACAAGTCGCCGACCGGGCTGGTTTGGGTCCTCGGCCGGATCTACTGCACCGGCACCCCCGATGACTACAAGGCCGTGCACGTGTTGCAGGACAGGTTTTCACTGGTCCCGCTGAGTGCCTACAAGAAACCCTACACGCCGTCCCCGGGCAAGGTGGACGCAGCCGTCGACATGAAGACGCCCGTCCGCGAGCAGGTGAACCGCCTGGAAGCCGGTGCGTACTTCAAGCTGCTGGCCCAGCTCATGAAGGACAACCCACCCGCCAAGGACGATGCGCCGATGTTGGCCAAAATGGCGCAGATCGGGATCGTGCCCGGGCAGGACTTCGACATCGCCAAGCTCGACCCGGCCGTGGCCCAGGGGCTGCAGACCGTACCCAAAGCGGGGTTCGAAAGGATCATGGCCCACTTCAAGAATGCCGGCAGTGACGTCAACGGCTGGATATTCTCGACCAGGACCGGCCTTTACGGCACCGATTACCTGCAGCGGGCCCTGATCGCGGCCATCGGTCTTGGCGCCAACCGGCCGCAGGATGCGCTCTATCCCACATCCGAGATGGCGGTGACCGGCAAACCCTATGACGGATCCAACCGCTACGTAATTCACTTTCCGAAAGGTCAGATGCCTCCGGTCAACGGCTTCTGGTCCCTGACGATGTACGATGCGGATTATTTCTTTGTACAAAACCCGCTGAACCGGTACACCCTGAGTTCACGCAACAAGTTCAGGACCAACCCGGACGGTTCCGTGGACCTTTTCATCCACAACACCCCGCCGGGCAAGGGCAAGGAATCGAACTGGCTGCCGGCGCCGGCCGGCAGATTCATTCTGATGCTGAGGTTCTACTGGCCCAAGGACGCCATCCTCGACGGCACCTGGAAGCCGCCGGTGGTAACACCCATTCCCCATATGCCGGGCTGAAGCACGGACAAGCGCTCGCTGCCTCCCGGCACATGCCGGCGAGCGGTTACACCCTCATGGTACAAGGATAGATAGCACTGGTTTTAAATGACCAGCGAAGATAGCAGACATAAATGCAAAGGGGGCCTTTATGAAAAGGTTCAGCCGCAGCGTGTTGTTATCAGCCGTGATCCTGGTTTTGACAGTCGCATCAGTCCACGCTGGTGGGATTTGGTTGAGCCTGCAGCCGACCCCGGACATGGGGGTGGGCAGCGCCGGGAGCCAGGCGGCGGGGTTCGATGCCTCCACTGCCACCGCCAACCCGGCCGCGATGACGCGGCTGGACCGCCCCCAGATGGAAGTTGGCATCATGGGCATCTATCCCGACAGCCAGTTCAATGTCAAAAACTCTTCGTTCGGCGACAACGGCGGGGGTAACGCCGGCTATCTCAGCGCGGTCCCGACGCTGAATTACGTGCACAGCCTGAGCCCGGATTTAAAGCTGGGGCTGGGGGTGGGGTCTTATTTCGGATTAGGGCTCAACTACTCCAACGAGTGGGCCGGGAAATACTATGTCCAGAACGCCAGCATCACGACCCTGGCAATTAACCCGACCATCGGCTACCGGATCGCGCCGTGGCTGTCGGTCGGCGGCGGCGTCAGCGTGGTCCAGGGCAATCTGAGCGAGCGGGTGGCGGTCAACACGCTTCTGGAGCCCGGGGACGGCCGGCTCAAGTACGATGCCTCGGACGTGGGCTACGGCTACAACCTCGGGGTGATGTTCGAGTTGAGCCCGCAGACCCGCGTGGGCGTCACCTACGTCTCCCAGGTCAACATGGATTTCAAGGACGAATTGCGGTTCAAGAACCTCGAGGGCACGATATTGGGGGCCGCCCTGAACGCCTCCGGGCTGCTGGATGCCCAGCTGAAGATCAACCTGAACATCCCGGCCCAGCTGTCCGTCGGGGCGTATCACGCCCTGACCGACAAGCTGGCCCTGGTCGGGACGGTCAACTGGCAGAACTGGAGCAAATTCGGCGAGCCCGAGATTGCGGTCGCCGACAGCAACACGGTCACGGCCGACTTGGACTACCAGGACACCTATCATGCCGGAATAGGGACCTATTACCGCGTGGCGGAGCCCTGGCTGCTGATGGTGGGGTTCGGCTACGACACCTCGCCGACCTCCAGCAGCAGCGAGCGCTCGCCGCTGCTGCCCTTGGGCGCAACCTTCACCTATTCGGCCGGCGTTCAGTACGACTGGAACAAGGATCTCTCGGTGGGCGCGGCCTACGCCCTGATCGACGCCGGCTCCGCCAAGGTCAACAGATCCGGAGGGCCGCTCAAGGGCGACCTCGAAGGCGAGTACGACACCAACTTTATCCACGCCGTCAACGTGAACTTTGTCTACCGATTTTGAACCATAAAGACGGTTCAAAATAGTTGGGGGGTATAAGGAGAACTATAGAGGTAACCCCGTGAGTTCAAGAACCATCCGAATTGGAAGTTTTTCTATCGCCGGCTTCATCGCTTGTGCCGTCGCGCTTCTACCGGGCCAGGCATGGGGGGGCGATATTATGGCACGCGTGCAGTCAACCGGTGTTCTCCGTTGCGGGGTCAGCGAGGGGATTGCGGGCTTCTCCATCAAGGACGGCGGCGGGCGCTGGACAGGCCTGGACGCGGACTTCTGCCGGGCGGTGGCGGCAGCCGCTTTAGGCGATGGTGAGAAGGTGGCGTTCGTCCCTCTCTTTGCCTCCGCCCGGTTCCCCGCCCTGAAAGCGAACCAGATCGATCTTCTCGCCCGCAACACCACCCAGACGCTGGGCCGCGAGGCCAACATCGGGACGCACTTTGCCGGGATCCTGTACTATGACGGGCAGTCTTTCCTTGTCCCGGCCGACAGCCGGGTGCAACAGGCCCGGGACCTGGACGGCGCCTCGGTATGCGTCCTGAAGGAATCCACGCACGTGGCGCACCTTACCGACTATTTCAAGGCGCACGGATTTAATTGCCGGCCCATGATCGTAGAGTCCGTACACCAGGCCAGGGACGAATTTTTCGCAGGCCGCTGCCAGGCCTACACATCCGACGCCTCGACGCTGGCATCCATCCGGGTTGCGGCGCCGGGAGGGCCGGATGGGTTTCGCATCCTGCCGGGCTGCGTCTCCAAGGAGCCCCTGGGCCCGGTGGTGAACCGCGGGGACGAACAATGGGCCACCCTCGTGAAATGGGTCCTGCTGGCGCTCATCGAGGCGGAGGAGCGCGGCATCACCCGCGAAAACGTGCGCAAGGTCCTGGAGACAACGGCCGACCCCGCGGTGCAGGCCTTCCTGGGCGGGGAGTACGCCAAGGCCCTGGGCATCAGCCCCGGCTGGGTGGTGCGGGTCGTGGAAACCGCCGGCAACTACGGTGAAATGTTCGAGCGCAACCTCGGCAGCGGGAGCCCGCTGAAAATCGAGCGCGGTCTCAACCGCCTCTGGAACCAGGGGGGCTTGATGTATTCGCCGCCCTTCCGCTGATCTTCAACAGGGCGTTGAAAAACTGCGCCTGAGGCCGTGAACCGGCGTTGTGCGGCTTTTGTAAATGCTCACAATGAATATGCTGCGCTTTCCAAAACGCCGCACGCCTTGGCTGACGGCCTGATGCTTGTTCTTCAACACCCTGTTAAACCCGGGAAGAATTTTTTATGGACCTGCAGCACATTGTCATTCTCGCTGTTTTCGCCGGAGTCATTCTCGCGATCGCCATCAACGTGATCGATATGACGGTGGCCGCCATGCTGGGGGTGAGCACGTTGATCATCTTCGGGATATTCACCCAGCATGACATCCTGAGCGCCGTCAAGGCGGCCGGCGGCCCGCTCTCGCTTCTCTTCGGGGGGATGGTGGTTGCCCGCACCCTGGAGCCGACGGGCATTTTCGAGCAGATCGGCATCCGGTTTCTGTCCGCGACGAATGGCAGCGGCAAGCGCTTCCTGCTGGGGGTGGTTGCGCTGGTGTCCGTGCTCTGCGCGTTTCTTCCGAATGCCACCACGGTGATCCTGCTCGCTCCCATCATCATCCGCATCACGAAGGAACTCGATGTGGACTTTGTGGGCCCGATGGTGGTGACCGCCATCATCAGCAACTCGGCCGGATTGCTCACACTGATCGGGGACCCGGCGACGTTTCTGGTCGGAAGCTCCATCGGCATGACGTTCGGCCAGTACCTGCAGAAGGTGAGCCTGGGCGGGCTGCTCAACATCCTGGTGCTGGTACCCCTCCTGCCGGTGGTCATGAAGGACGTGTGGCATGTGCAGCGCACCCTTCCCGCGAACCTGAAACCGAAGCCCCTGGTGCGACCTTTCATGGCCGCCCTTTCCCTGCTGGTGCTGGCCGCCATGATCATTTTGTTCATTTTCGGCGAGGATCTGCCGACGCATATCGTCCCGCCCGCCGTGGCCATCATCGGCGCCAGCCTGGCGCTGCTCGTGGTCTACGGCGCCAAAATCGAACCGATCGAAAAGGTGCTGAAGGACATCGACTGGAAGACGCTGATCTTCCTTCTGAGCATGTTCTGCCTGGTGGAGGCGTTCAACAAGACCGGCGTGATCCAGAGTCTGTCCCTCGGCTTCAATAAATGGTTCGGCATCAACCTGCTGCTGGTCGCCCTCATGGTGCTGATGGTGGTGGGCTTCGGCTCGAGTCTGCTGGCCAACATTCCGCTGGTTGCCGCGATGATCCTCATGCTCAAGGGCTATTTCGTGGTGGCCCAACTGGTGCCCGAAGAGGCGCTGGGCCCGGCCTTCACTGCCTGGCCGGCGTCATCGCTCCCGGTGTTTGTGGCCATGATGTTCGCCGGGACCCTGGGAGGCAACGCGACGCTCATCGGTGCGTCGGCCAACATCGTCAGCGTTGGGATTTGCGCGGCCAATGGAAAATCGGTTACATTTACAAGGTTCATGCGCTACGGCATCCCGTTGACGGTATGCCAGTTGGCCGTGTCGGCCGCCTACGTGGCGGCCCTGTTTTTATGGGGCAATCGATAAATTCTGAGCTTGCAGGACCTCGATACCGACCGTGAAGCCGGCAAATGGGTCGTCCGGATTTGTGGCGGCCGAGGCAGATCGCACAGTTGATCCCCGCGACGAAGTGGTTATCATGGTTGCGTACGTATGCAACTGCCCGACGGGAAGGAGAAAAAATACAAATGAAGACTTCATGGGTACTGCCAAATTTAATCTTTTTGGCGGCGATGGGTCTGATGGGCGACGCCCCCGCTCAGGGTCAGAGCGCGCCCTGCTATCTTTATGCGGGCATGGAAAATACTCACGTTCTCGTTCGTGAGCTGGACATGGACGGCAATCCAAAGGAACAAATTTATAGCGGCTGGATAAACCAGGGTCAGCAGGTGCCCGTCTACAGCAGAAGCGGCAAAATCGATGTCAACTACCGCCAGGCCTCCTCCGACAAAGCCTTTGGCCGGGATGATGTAGACTGCTCGAACGGCAGGGTAATTTCCGTGCCGTGACATAGACCCTCTGGAGAAGCAGCACCCCTCCGATCGGGTTTAATAATTGCAGAAATCTCAATGCCCGTAAAGCTGCATTTCGGAACTGGAGGAGATCGGTTTAAGGAGTTGCAGACATGAAAACAAACGGTTTCCGCAAGTGGGCTGTTTCGGCGCTGTTCATGGGGGCAGTTATACTGGCATCTGCGACCGGGGCGCGGCCGCAATCCGCCGGCGATGTGCAAAAAGCCCTTGGCATCCTGGCCAACCCTTCCAACAGCCCGCAGGACCGGATCAACGCCGCCCGGGACCTGGCTGTGTTCGGGCAGGACTCCGATTCGGCGGTCCAAGGCTTGATCGGCGTCCTGTCGAGCGACCCGAACCCCGCCGTGCGCAGCGCGGCCGCACTGGCGCTGGGCTCTGCCGCCTTCCCTTCCGCATCCCCCATTCAGGCCTTGATCCAGGCACTGAACTCCGACAGCAGCCCTGAGGTCCGCCGGGCGGCGGTGCAGGGGTTGAACGTCGTCGGAGTCGACTCGGCGCCGGCCCTTCAGGCGCTGCAGAGCGCCGCGCAAAACGAAACGGACCCGGGAGTTCGCCAGGCCGCCCAGGCAGTCTACAACCGCTTCTCTTCCAACTGATTGCGTGTGAGAAATCAGGGGGCCGAAGCACCCCCGCCATGACGGACTGAAAGGGTGAAAACCATGCCAACGTCCCGTTCGATACTCATCTCCATCGTGCTGCTTTGTTTGACCGTTTTGATCGCACCCGGACTCCGTGCTTATCCCCCGACGGCCCCTGAATACCCTGGGTTTCCAGCGCTGGCGGTTGACAGGGTTTGCCTGGCTGCCGGATATACGGATAAGGATGAGAAAGCCACCATCGGAGACCCCGGAGAGCAGGCCACGATCGGAGATCCCGGCGAGCAGGCCACGATCGGGGACCCTGGAGAACAGGCGACCGTCGGGGATCCCGGCGAGCAGGCCACCATTGGGGATCCCGGGGAGAAGGCGGGAATCGGGGATCCCGGCGAGCGTGCGCGGATTGGAGATCCCGGCGAGAAGGCCACCATCGGGGATCCCGCTGAACGGGTCACGATCGGGGATCCCGGAGAACAGGCGACCGTCGGGGATCCCGGGGAGCAGGCCGGCGTCGGAGACCCCGACGAAGCGGCAGGAATCGGCGACCCCGGCGAAGCAGCCACCATTGGAGACCCGGGCGAGAAATCCAGCTTCTGAGCCGACGCTCCTGAAGCCATTGAAATGCATCGATTTGGAGGAAAGGGTTATGAAGCAATCAATCATCATTCTGATGATACTGACTCTTGCCGGTCCTTTAGCTATCTCTGCAGCCACGCTGCAGAATACGGACTCGCAGGCGTATGAATTGCAAATAAAGGAATCCGGGCGGCCATACGGCAGCCAATACAGGGTCATCGAAAATGCTAAGGTCGAGATCTGTTTTAATGGGTGCGAGATGACCTTGCTCAGCACCGGCCAGACGGTGAGGGTCAACCCGAAGGACTCGGTTGTCATCGACAACGGCGTCATGAATGTGACATCGGGCGAATAAGATTGGATCCCAAAACGGGGGCATCGGCAGTAAAGAAGCCCAAGCGGTATCCCGGAGCGGATCGTTACACCGCACAGCATTGAAAGCCGGCGATCATGACCCGAAAATCACATCTGAGGCTGCCTGGAACCATGCCGAAAGGCAGGTTCATGCGGCTCTTGGTTCTGCTGCTCGGCCTGTTGACGCTTTCCCCTCTCTTTGCGGAATTTTCCAAGCTCCGCGTTATGGAGACTCTGTTTTTTACGGCGATTTTTATTTATTCCGCTTACTCCTTCAGCCGCAGCAGGGCGTTGGCGGCGGCCGCCGTCAGCCTGGCCGTGCCTGCGATTGTATTGTTCTGGATTAAACCCTTCTTTACCGCCCAGTGGGTGGAAATTTCCGGCGCGCTTTGCGGCACGGCGTTCATGGCCGTCATCATCGCCGCCATCCTGCACCACATCTTCTCGCAGCAAGACGTAAGCACCGATCTCATTGCCGGCGCCATCGTGGCCTATCTTCTCATGGCCTTGATGTGGTCCCTGCTTTATGGCGTGTTGGAGAACGCTCAGCCCGGCTCATTCAACTTGCCGACCGGCACGCTCCAAACCACGCCGGAGCTGTTGAGGTACTTCAGCCTCGTGACCATCACCACGGTAGGGTATGGCGACATTACGCCGAGCACGCCCGTTGCCCGGGCGTTTGCGAACCTGGAAGCCGTGGTCGGACAACTTTACCTGGTGATCCTGGTCTCCTGGCTGGTGGGAATGCACGTGTCCAAGAAATCGAAGTGAATGCCCCGGCATTGCATGGCAAGAATTTAAAGTTCCGATATTAAATGGCAGTTTGAATTTGTTTCGGATTTCGTGCTTCGAATTTCAAATTCGGTCCAGGCCCGTCCGGGTTGGGAGGAAGAACATGCGTGTGTATCGCCTGGCGCTGATTCTGATGGTGGTGAGTGCACTGGGTTGTGCGGGTTCTCAACCGGTTCGCATGCAGCTTCCGCCGGGCGCCCGCATCGGGATTCTGAATGTGTTGGAGCCGCAGATGACCCACATCGATGTGGGGTCGTTGCGCTTTGACAGCTTCACCAAGGTTTACACTGTCGATTGGAACATTCCGGATTACATCGCCCGGACTATAGAAAATGACTTGAAAGCCCGCGGCAACTTTACGTTCATCCCCCTAGCGGTCAATGCCCCTGCGGACTGGAAGCAATCGATGGCAACCGGCATTCTTAGCGCCGTCAACGCGTGGATGCCGGGTGATCTCAAGGCCTTTCTGAGACAAGCCGCCGAAGAAAACCGGCTGGATGCGCTCATCTCCTAAGCAGCTACGACACCCGCACGTGGCAGCAGGACGCCTGCGTTGAGATAGGCAAAAATGCAGTGGTCACGAAAGGCTATGGGCTCTACACCAGGACGAGCGTGCTGTCGGGGTTTGCCAACCTGCTCCCGGTCGGCCAAGACAAGGCGACCCCCTACGCCAACATCATCGTGGCAATTTTCCAGACCCAGCCGGTGGCTCTGGCGACCTACGGGTGGGCACCCTGCAGCAACACACCCCTGCCGGACTTCCCCTGGGCGGGCGACATCCGGTTTCTCAGTCCGACGGTGTTCCAGATGCTCAGGCCTCACGTCGAACGAATGGGCGCAGAAGCCGCCCGAACCGCTCTCGCAAACGCCGGCCTGCTGCCCTGAGGAAGACTCGGATGCGCCTTCCCGCATCCAGGCATTAAAAGTTTTATGAATCAGTTACAGTTCGGCCTCGCCGTTGCGGCATAATTCCCTTCCGGATGTGAGCATTTACAGGAGCCACCCAACGCCGGTTCCCGGCTTGAGGCGCCGATATTCACCACCCTGTTAATTTGCCCCCGGCACCCTTCGCCTGACGAATTCCTTCAGCTCCGGCCCCTTGCGGTCGGCGGGATGCCGCGCGATCATCTGGTCGGCGATCCTTCCGGCAGCTGCGAAATTATCCCGTCTCAGGTAGTGCTGGGCCAGTGCCTGAAGATAGTCCATGTTGTCCGGGTCTATCTCGACGGCCCGGCTCAAAGCCACTTCGGCCTGCCGGTCTTTGCGCAGGTAGTCGTAGAGAACCCCGAGGTTGTAGTGCACCCGGGATCCATCGGGGATGCCGCGGGCTGCGAGCGCCAGGTGCCGTTCGGCCTCGATATACTTCTTTTCCTCTGCCAGCAGCAGCCCCAGCGAATACTGAACGTCATGGAGCTCGGGATAGGCCCTGACGACCTCGCGCAGCAGCGTTTCAGCTTCGGCGTTCCGGCCCATTTGGTTGTAGAGCATCGCCAGGTTCACCTTGGCCGGGTAAGACAGGTCGTCGATTTTGATGGCCGCCTTGAAGTTGTCTATGGCCTGTTGCGGCTGGCCAAGGGCGACGTATAGGTTTCCCAGGTTGAAACGGCCGAAGGCGAAATCCCCGGAATACTCCATGGAGGCGACATACTCTTTGAGCGTCTGCGCGAACACGCGGCGCTGGTCGTCCGTAAGCAAGCGGCTCGGCGGACCTGCCAATCGGGCGGCGGCCTCGGTGCGCACCGCCTTGACCGGGTCATAAAGCAGGGGCGCGATCAGGCGGACGTGGCGTTGGGGGTTGGCGGCCGGCAAATGGTTTACGGCCGTGCGGCGGATCAGGGCTTCGCCGTCCATCAGCGCCCGTTCAAGGGCCGCGGCGACGGCCTCGTCGGGATAGCCAGCCAGCAATTCCACTGCCGTTGCGCGCACGACCACCGGGTAGAGCGGGTCTTCGGCCAGGCGCATCAAGCTCTCGGCGGCAGCCGGCTGCCGGTTGCGGCCTGCGTGGATGATCTCGCCGTAATGGGGGCGGCGTCCGGGCCCATACCACTTGGTGATGGTTTCGTCGGACCACCGGTTGGTTTTGTCGAAGTGGCACCGGGTGCAGGCATCGGGCACGCCGAGCTTGATGCTGAGGTCGGGCCGGGGGATCCGGATGCTGTGATCCAGCCGGTAATGAACCCCCATGTAATGGCGGCCGGGCATGTGACAGTGGATGCACTCGGCCCCGGTCCCGACTTCGAACAGCACCCGGCCGTCGGCGGACTTGATGGGCTCGCCCTTTTCATCCTTCATCTTGTGGAAATGATGCTGGCGGGTGTCGTAGTCGCTTCCCCGGTGACACTGCCGGCAGAGGCTGTTGCCTTCCTTCACGCGCTTGATGCTGTGCACGTTGTGGCAATCGCTGCAGCGCACATCGCGCGCGTACATCTTGCTTTGAGTGAACGAGGCGTACGCATACACTTCTTCCAGGATCTGGCCGTCGGGGAAATACAGATCCCGGGTGAGCAGGCTCGGCAGCATGGTGTCCAGCAGGTCGGGCTCGATGTGGGTGTAATCCCCCAGGATCGCCCTGCGGGAATGGCACGGTGCGCACAGTTCCACGGCCTCGCGGGACCTCAGCTTGGAGGTGCGTACCGGAAGCTCGAAGTTTTGCACCGTCGGCCGGGCCATGTCGGGAAGCTCGGCCCACTTCACATGCCTCGATCCGGGGCCGTGGCAGGCCTCGCAGCCGACGTTGATGTCCGACCAGGTGGTCTGATACGTGTCGGTCTGGACGTTGAAGTTCTTCTTGAGGTTGGTGGAGTGGCACGTGGCGCACATCCCGTTCCAGTTCTGCGCCGCGTTGGTCCAATACAGCCAGTCCTTCGGGTCGATCGCCTGGTCCGGGTAGAGATGATACCAGCGCCTGGCTTTCACATCCCAGGCGATGGGCAGGCACTGCATCCGGCCGCCGGGAAAGGGAATCAGGTACTGCTGGAGGGGGTTCCAGCCGAAGGTGTGAGTGACCTCAAAATCCCCCATCCGGCCTTCCGGTCCCTGGGTGTGGACAAAAAATTTGCCGTCCTTGCGAAAGAACCGGGAGACGAGCCCGGCGTGTTCAAAGGTCGCGTTGTTGAAATCGCCGCGCACGCTCGCCTCGGTGGCGACCTCCATGGCATGGTAGTGATTGGACCCTTTCCACAGTTCGTATTCGGGCTGGTGGCAGGCGCGGCATTTCTCGCTGCCGACAAACACGGAGGCATTGCGAGCCAGCGGGACTGCCATGCGGTAATGATACTTCACGATGGAAAGCGGTATCGCGATCACGATCAGCGCCGTGGCGAGGAACCCTATGAGTTTCCAGCGAAACATAAAAAGTCTAATCCGAAAACGAATTTATATTTTGGGTGGATATACCAGCTGCTCGGGATTAAACCCGCTGCGCTTGATTCTTCTCCCCGTGTCCACCTTGACGATGTTGTTCTCGATACTCAACGGAAACGTGTCCAGCGCGCGGGCGGCCGGCGAGTTGATCACGTTGCCGGTGATGTCGAAGGCCGAGGCGTGGCAGGGGCAAAGGAACTTCTTCTCCTTTTCAACCCACGGGACGGTGCACCCCAGATGGGTGCACCTGCACGAAAGCGCGATGAGTCCCCCGTCATCCAGCCGCACGAGGTAGAACTCCCCTTTTTGAAACGCGGTCACCGTCCCGGGCTCGAAAGACGCTAGCGGGCCCACGGGGACGATGGCATTGGCCTGGCTCTCTCCGCCTGGTTCGGCCGGCCGCAGAAAGGAAAAGGCCAGCCACAGGAATTCCGCCAGCGCCCCCAGGCCGAGTGCCGTCCACAGGATGTTCAGAAAACAGCGGCGGGAAACCTGCGCCGGTGTCTGGTGGGGCTCTTTGCCTTTCGGTTTCATTGTCTTGGATGGTTCCATCTAAACTTCCGGGGGAGTCGATTCGCAAATCCCCCATCCCCTTTGCTAAAGGGGGAATAAGAGGATACCGGCGCCAGTCCTCCCTCGAAAAAGGGGCCGGGGGGATTTACACATAGGATGGCACGACGCGCCGTGACTATTTTCTTACAAAGCGGTCGTCAAAACGGCCACCGCAGTTTCATGTCCTGTCCCCTGAATAACACGCAGGTGATGGTCAATATCACCCACCCCGCGGCCAGAAAAACAAAAGTGGCCTGCACCGACTCCAGGCGCGACGCCCGGAACTTCCTCGCCATCAGAATGTACAACCCGACGACGACCGCAATAAAGAGGGCCATCGGGACCACCCCAAGGCTGAAGGCCTGGGGCCAACCGGGCATCATGGCCGAAAAATCGACCGCGTATTCATCGAGGACGACGGCCAGCGGTGTGACCGCGGCGGCGGCGAGCGCGGCAACGAGTGCGGTGCGCCGGCCGGTGGTCGATGCGAACCAAACGCCGGCGGGAGCCTCGCGGTAGTCAAGATAAGGCAGATAAAAAGTGCCGAACGTCAAGGCAGCGGCGATCAGCCAGGCAAAACTCGGGTGGAAATGCATGAGCAATTCCTGAATGCCTGCAAAGTACCAGGGGGCCTTGGTCGGGTTGGGGCTGAGGCCCGGGTTGGCCGGCTGCCCCATGGGTGCATCGTAAAGCAGCGACAGGAGCAGCACGCCTGCGATGGTCGCCAATGCCACGGCAGCCTCCCGCAGAAGGAGGTCCGGGTGGGTCGGGACCAAGGCCGGCGGCTTATCATCCGGCTCCTCGGCCGGGGAGCGCGGGATCACCAGTCCGCCGGCCTTGCGCACCCGCCAGAAATGAAACGCCATCAGCATGACGATCAGGGCGGGGAAGACCGCGGTGTGCATCGCGAAAAAGTTGCGCAGGGTGGCCGGCCCGATCTGGGGGCCCCCCAGGACGATCCGCTGCAGCCGGCTGCCGATGAGGGGGATGTATTCCAGCATGCCGACGCAGATGGTGGTGGCCCAATAAGCCAGCTGGTCCCAGGGGAGCAGATATCCGGTAAGGTTGGATGCCAGCACGAGGATGAACAGACTGAGGCCGACGACCCAGTTCAGCCGGCGCGGGGGGTGAAAGCCGCCGGAAAAAAAGACCCGCAGGCCATGCAGGCAGACTACGACGACGAGAAGGTTGGCACTCCAGAAATGGATGTTGCGGACCAGTTGTCCGAACAGGAAGCCTTCCTGAAGGCGCACCAGCGAATCGTAGGCCTGGGTCGGAACCGGCCCGTAGGCGAACTTCAGCAGGATGCCGGTGAACAACTGGAAAGTCACAAGAACGGCCGCCATGCCGCCCAGTCCCCAGGTCAGGGTGAAACGCAGCGTTTTTTCGGCAACCCTGCGGGGCCTAAAATGTAAAACCAGCGTGCCTAAGGGGTTTAAACGACGCTGGGGCGGGTCCGTCGCGGGAGTCATTGCCCTCATTTGCCCCTGACAAAGACGACTTCGAAGTTTTTCTGCAGACCGGCATGGTGGTAGATCCCCTTGAGTTCATCGCTCTTCGGGTCGCGGATCAGCGTGTAGGTGGATCCAGGGTAGCCGGGACCGCGCAGCTCAATGAAAACAGTGACCGCGGCGCCTGCCCGTGCGGCTTGCGCGCGGGATACATTGATCGGGTTCGGGTTGTAATACGCTGCCTGCATTTGGCCGCCGGCATCGACGTTCTTGATTTCGATGACGTACCCGCCATCGGTTCTGACCCATCGGCCTTTCAAGGCTGTAAAGTCGGGCGGGGCTTGGGCAAAAGCCAGGGGGCCCAGGAGGAACACGCACGCCAGCTCTATCGCGAGGAAGAACGCAGTCAATTTTAAAGTCTGCATGCGCATGCTCGCTTCCATTCAAGTTTGCACGCGGAGTTTAGCATATAATCTCGACTGATCAATGGCAAAAATAACACTTAACGGGGGGTTGAAAAGCAACCATCCGGCCGTCAACCAGGACGAGCGGCGTTTTGGAAAGCGCAGCACATTCATAATATGCAAGCATTTGCAAAAGCCGCACAACGCCGGTTCCCGGCCTCCGGCGCGGTTTTTCAACAACCTGTTGAAACACTATCCAACTGATATCTTGCACAAAAGTCTATAATCACGTATTTATGGGCCGCCATCAAGATTGGCGATCTGCTGCATAGGTTGCCGTCAAAAAGCATAATCGGGATGAACTGCATCATGACACTCATCTTTAGGCTCATGGCTGCCGGCCTGCTGATGTCGCTCCCGCTATTACAGCCGCTGTCAGCCAGGCAAGTAATGGAGACGAGCCGGATCCTGGTCCTGTACAGTCAGGACAAAGCGCACCCGGCACACGAGTTGACCGACCGGGGGATCCGCTCGGCGCTCCGTTCGAACGCGCTGTTCGACGTCCAGTTATACGATGAGTACCTGGATGTATCCCGATTCAGCGGCCACGCCAATGCCCATGCATTTGCCGAATACCTGCGCCGGAAATACGCCGGCATAAAGATCGACATTATCATTACGGTCTATCCGCCAGCCGCGGAATTTCTTCTGAGGGAGGAGATCAATGTTTTCCCCGGCACGCCCATCGTGGCCAATCAGGTGAGCAGAGCCTATGCCGCGAATCTGAATCAATACCCACCGCCTCGCCCTATCACCGGTACCATCACGGGAGACAACGCCGCCGCCGTGCTGGATGCCGCCTTTCAAATGCGGCCCGGTACCAAGCACGTCGCCCTTGTGGGTGGAACGGCCCCCGATAATATTCATGCAGAGCAGGTGGTCCGCAAAGGCCTTGAACCCTACCTGGAAAAGCTCGAGTTGATCGACCTGACCCAAATGCCGATGGAGGAGATCCTGAGCCGGGTGGGATCTCTTCCCCCGGACGCCATCATCCTCTACGCGGGTTTATTCAGTGATGGAACAGGCCGAAATTTCGTTCCCCGAGATGCACTCTCTGATATTTCCCGGGCCGCCAATGCGCCGGTGTTCGGCCTGTATGAGTCGTTTCTGGGCTATGGCATTGTAGGCGGGCGGCTGGTGAGCTGGGAGCAGATAGGCAGAGAAGCAGCCGCAATAGCTCTTCGTATCATGGGCGGGGAGCCACCGGCATCCATCCCCTTCGGCGGAGAGCAGGCATACGTAGATGCCTTCGACTGGCGGGAGCTCAAGCGCTGGGACATCCCCGAATCCACTCTCCCCCCCGGCAGTGAAATCCGCTACCGGGCACCCTCAGTTTGGGAGGAACACCGGAAAGCCATCATCGGCGCGATCGCCCTGATCATGTTTGAAGGCTTCCTCATTCTCGGACTTGTGATAAATCTTCGCAGGCGCCGGCTGGCCGAACAATCTCTGGGCGAGAGCGAAGCGCGCCTGAGCCTGGCAGCGGCATCCGCAAACTTAGGCATGTGGAGTATTTCTGTGGATAGCGGGCAAGTCTGGGTCACCGACAAAATCCGCGAGTTGTTCGATTTTCCCCCACACGAAGAATTGCATTTCGAGAGTTTCCTCGGGCGGATCCATCCCGAGGACCGCGAACGGGTTCACCGGACGCTGGAGCAGGCCTCGCAATCGGGTGAGTATATTGCCATTGATTTTCGGGTCCTGGGTGCCGGCGGGACTGTCCGCTGGATCGCCTCGCGCTGCCGCCTGCAGAAAACCACTGCCGGGAAACCAAGCAGCATGATGGGCGTGTCCGCAGACATAAGCGATCGCAAAACGACGGAGGAAACCTTGCGGCGCCAGGAGAAGGATCTCAGCAAACTCACCGGAAGGATTATCTACGCCCAGGAAGAAGAACTCAGGCGGCTTTCCCGCGAGCTCCATGACGATCTGACGCAAAGGCTTGCGGCTCTGGCCCTGGATGCGGCGGTGATTGAACAGCAAATAAACCCCGTTCAGCCGCAGGTGGTCAAGGACCTCAAAGACCTGAGGACCAATCTGGCCGAGGTGGCCGACGAAGTCCATGACCTCTCACGCCAGCTGCATCCATCCATCCTCGATGACCTGGGTTTGGTTCAAGCGGTCCAGGCGGAACGCGCCGCCTTCTCCAAAAAAACCGGAATTGCTTTATCCTTCACACCCGATGCCATTCCGGACTCACTTCCCCAGCAATTGGCCCTTTGCCTCTATCGGGTCATCCGGGAAGGCCTTCAGAACATTGCAAAGCACTCGCAGGCAACGGCAGCCTCGATCAAGCTCCAGGGTCTCTCCGACGGCATCCGCCTCTTGATCCAGGACAAGGGGATCGGGTTCGACCCCAAAGCGGTTAAAAAGAAGGCAGGCATCGGTCTGTCCAGTATGCGAGAACGGATACGACTCCTTAACGGCACCATATCCTTTAAATCACAGCCGGGACAAGGCACCGAAATTCAGGTCTTTATCCCGTTGGGGGGAGGCCATGACCAAGCCAAGGCTGCTGATAGCCGACGACCATAAAATTTTCACCGAAGGGCTGAAGCGGCTGCTCAACGCGGACTTTGACATTGCCGGAGTCGTCGAGGACGGTCGTGAACTTGTAGCCGCTGCCGAAAAGCTCCGCCCCGATCTCATTGTAGCCGACATTTCCATGCCGATGCTTAACGGAATAGAAGCCGTGCGGCAGATTAAAAAAGTGCATCCCGAGACCAAGGTTGTATTTCTCACAATGCACCCTGATGTGGCCTATGCGGTGAGCGCCTTCAAGGAAGGCGCCGCGGGCTATGTTTTAAAGAACTCCGCCCCTGACGAGCTTATCACAGCCATCCGGGAGGGGCTAAAGGGAAGGACTTATGTAACGCCTCTGATTGCTGGAAAACTCCTGAATTCCTATCAATCCGGCTGCCAATCGGGGGCCGATACGGTCATCTGCCTTTCCTCACGGCAGCGTGAGGTGCTGCAGTTGCTGGCAGAGAGTCATTCCGTAAAAGAAATTGCCGCCATTCTAAATATCTCCACAAAGACAGTAGAATACCACAAGTACCGGATGATGGAAGACCTCGGCATCAAATCAGCGGCGGAACTGATCCGGTACGCCGTGAAACAAGGCATTACAGAACCCTGATTTTTTGCTAGAAAAAATAGTCCGTAAAACTAGGATTTCTCCTAGTTGACCTTTCACCGCGTTGCTGTACCCTCCCATCATCCTCCGGCAGACACCAACTCCTCAAACGGTTCTCCACCTGAACGGCCGAGGCGACCCTTGCCAACCAAACGAATACTTCTTGCCGAGACCCACCCAGCCTTTGTGGGAGTCGTTCGTCTTCTCCTCAGGGAAATGGCGGCTGCGTTGCTCATGGTGGCCGACGAACCCTCTCTTACCGAAGCCGTTTCCGGCACCCGGCTTGATCTCGTCCTTGCAGATCTGTCATTCCCGGTATCTTCGGGGGAGAACATTGCCAGGCTGCTTCAGAGATTGAACCCTGAACTCAAGGCCATCATGCTGAGCGTGCATGACGATCCGTCGGTGGTGGATGAGTGCTTTGCGGCAGGGGCGAAAGGTTTCGTGCTCAAGCGAACGGCATCCACCAACCTCCTTGCCGCAGTGGAGGCGGTTCTGAGAGGTGGGACTTACATCTCGCCCGCTATTGCGCTCAAGCATAAAAATGAAAACCGGAACCCTATAGCGCCTCAACAATAGGGAAGCAGTTTACCATGAATGCAAATAAGGCAATTTGATTGATGATCGCATCGGCAATGGTGATGAAGAGGGTCTTAGAGTCGGCGTCAGCCTCACGGCCGCCAAGTACTATATGGACAAAGAGCTTAATTGAGGAGCAACTCAGCAGGTTTTGGCAATGTCTCAAGAGCTGAGGTCAATCAAAGGCCGCGAGAAGTTGAATGCGGCGAAAATAACGAAAGGAGAAAGAAAATGAAATCTGTCCTGAAAACATCGACTGTACTGTTTGCCGTGGCAGCTGTGCTGGCAATGGCCGCAGGGCCTGCCGATGCACAGGCAACAGGGAAGAAACCCAACATCCTTGTCATAATGGGCGATGACGTCGGCTGGTTCAACATCGGCGCCTATCACCGGGGCATCATGTCCGGCAAGACGCCGAATCTCGACAAGCTTGCCGCGCAGGGCATGCTTTTCACCGACTATTACGCCGAGGCGAGCTGCACGGCCGGTCGGGCGAGTTTCATCACCGGCGAGATTCCGCTCCGCACGGGTTTGACGACCGTTGGCCAGGCCGGCGCAGACGTGGGCATGCCGGATAAGGCCGCAACGACCGCCGCGGCGCTGAAAGCGCAGGGCTATGCCACGGGCCAGTTCGGCAAAAACCACCTCGGCGATCTGAACAAGTACCTGCCGACATTGCATGGCTTCGATGAGTTCTTCGGGTACCTCTACCACCTCGACGCGATGTCGGACCCCTACTGGTACTCGTTCCCGAATGATCAGGCCTACCGCGACAAGTACGGCCCCCGCAACTTGCTGCATACCTGGGCTACGGGCACGGACGACCCCACCGAGCAGCCGCGCTGGGGCAGGGTCGGTAAACAGAAGATCGTGGACGAAGGCCCGTTGGCGCCCTACGCAAATATGACCAACGTGCCGAACATGCATGACATCTCACCGAAAGCCAAATACGACATGGGAACGTTCGATGAGGTGCTCGTCAAGGCTTCCACCGACTTCATGGACAAGGCCAAGAAGGACGGCAAGCCTTTCTTCGTCTGGCACAACACGACGCGCATGCACGTGTGGACATTCCTAGCGCCAAAATACCAGGCGATGATGAACAGTGAGACCAACTACGGTCTCGAGGAAGCCGGCATGGCGCAGATGGACGACTGCATCGGCGCCCTGATGAAGCACCTGGAGGACATTGGCGAGGCCGATAACACCATCGTCGTCTTCACCACCGACAATGGGGCCGAAGTGTTCACCTGGCCGGACGGTGGCATGACGCCGTTTAAGGGCACCAAGGGCACAGTAATGGAAGGAGGTTTCCGCGCGCCGTGCATCGCCCGTTGGCCGGGCAAAATCAAGCCGGGCACGGTTGAGAACGGTATCTTCTCCGCACTCGATTGGTTCCCCACCCTGGTGGCTGCCGCCGGCAACCCCAACATCACCGACCAACTTCTGAAAGGGGTAAAGCTCGGTGACCGGACTTACAAGAATCACCTTGACGGCTACAACCAGCTGGACCTGTTGCAGGGCAAGGCGCCATCCGCGCGTCATGAATTCTTTTACTTCGGCGGGCCACACCTGGGCGCTATTCGCATTGATAACTTCAAGTACCAGTTCTACCAGCAGCCGGAGGGCTGGCCCGGCGCGAAGGTGACGACCGACATGCCCACCATGATCAACATCCGTCAAGATCCGTTCGAGCGGACGCCGTCGATCGGCGGGCAGACCCTCAACAATCTGGGCGGAGGTTACATGAACGATTTCTATGCCCGCGAGTTCTGGCGGTTTGTCTTTGTCCAGCATCAGGTCGCGAAGCTCGCCATGACGGCGATTGACTACCCGCCGATGCAGGACCCGGCCTCCTTCAACCTGGATGCGGTAAAGAAGCAGATTGAGGCGGCGATCAAGAACAAGCCAGGCAACTAATCGAACATTCAACACGGCGGGCGGCTTACTATCGCCGCCCGTCCATTCAACCCTGTCCGCTCACTGCGACGGATCCTGTCGGGCAGCCATGTTGCACAATACGGCTGGTAATTGATTTCTCTCTGCCGGCAGTTGTGGCTGAAAGGGCTCGAGTCGCACAAAAAGCCCCCGCCGCTGCAAGTGCCAGCGTCATACAACCTCTGCACGATCCTGGAGATGTTAAAAAAAGTGCTAAGGGCGACTATTTCGGCGAGAAGCGTGTAATATGATTATGCGGGCGGGCCGAAGGGGCCACCCGCTATAACCATTTCAGGAGGAAACCACCCATGAAGCCAATTCCCTTCTTTATCAGCGTTGCCCGCATCTTTGCTATAGGCGCCCTCCTCGCCGTGGGCGCGCGCGCCCATGCCCAGACCGATCCCTTGCCCTCGTGGAACGACGGCCCCTCCAAGCAGGCGATTGTCGAGTTCGTGCAGGCGACCACCACGCAAGGCAACCCCAAGTTTGTGCCGCCCGAGGCACGCATCGCCACCTTCGACCAGGACGGCACGCTGTGGGTCTCGCACCCGATGTACTCACAGGTGATGTACTGCCTGGAGCGGGTTCCGGCGGTGGTCAAGGAGAAACCGGAGCTCAAGAACGTTGAGCCTTTCAAGACGGTGCTGTCCGGCAACCGCGAGGCGATGGCGAAGCTCCCGATGAAGGACCTCGAGAAGATCCTCGCGGCCACCCTCACCGGAATGTCGGTCGAGACGTTCAACGCCGAAGTGAAGAAGTGGTTCGAAACGGCCAAGGACCCCCGCTGGAAAAGGCCCTACACCGAGTTGACCTACCTGCCGATGCAGGAAGTGCTGAAATACCTGCGCACAAACGGCTACAAGACCTATATCGTCACCGGCGGCGGCCAGGATTTCGTGCGGGTGTACTCGGAGCAGACCTACGGCATCCCGCCCGAACAGGTGGTCGGCACCGCCGGCGGCACGAAGTACGGCTACGACAAAAGCGGCAAGCCGTTCCTGACCAAGGAACCGAGGCTGCTGCTGAACGACAACAACGCCGGCAAGCCCGAGGGCATCCACCTCATGATCGGCCGCCGGCCGTACGCAGCCTTCGGCAACTCGACCGGCGACCGGCAGATGCTGGAATACACCAAGGCCGGCGACGGTGCGCGGCTTGCGATGCTCGTGCTGCACGACGACGCGAAGCGCGAGTATGCCTACGGACCGGCCCAGGGGCTGCCCGAAACCAAGGTCGGCGCTTTCCCCCAGGCGCTGTACGACCTGGCCAAGAACCAGGGCTGGGCGGTCATCAGCATGAAGAACGATTGGAAGCGCATCTTCGCTTTCGAGCAATGATGATCGTGTAAGCGGCAGAGACAGCCGCTGCCGAGCGGCGAGCGGCTTTCGTTCAACCCGCCGCTCAAGGCGCCCCAGGACCGGTTCGCGGTGAAAATCTACTTTGATGCCGATTATCGGGACCAGTTTCCGGTCGGGACGCAGGGTGCGGCTGCCGACTACACGGGCAAAGAGTGGATCGTCGAGACCCTGGTCCGGCAGTGGCGGTCGTTTGCCGGAGAGTGGTCCGCTGATGACAGATCTCTGAGCGATGTCTATAATTTCGCTGAATGGCCCTTGGATCCCGGATTAGGAGCAGCAACATGAAACTATTCAAAACGGCACTGATAACCTTTGGGCTCCTGGTTTGTTGCGCAACAGGGGGATACGCAGATCGTATTTACACTTGGAAGGATTCCAAAGGGGTGACGCATATAACCCAGGAACCACCCCCGCAAACGGCCAAATCGATCGATATCATGGATTATTCGGCACAACCGGAACCGACCATCCCTCGACAGCCTGCAAGTGAAAGCTTGAATCCGCAGCAGGGAAACCAGGATCAAGGGGGCGGACAGGCCGGGAGTAGCCCCGGCGCCGGCATCGCATCCGGGGACGCGGACGATAATATTGTGTATGATTACACCGGCGGCCCTTACAGGCAGACGCTAAGAAGGTATGAAAGGAGAGGCGAGCGGCTCGACGATAATGTACCAATCAGAGAGGGCGGAATCATGCAACCTCGCCCACGGGGGAGATAAGGGGCAGGGCTGAACGCATGCCTTTCGAGAATTAATGGTTAATACAGCCCCACGATGGATCCGCCCATCTATAAAATTAGGCTGACTATTCGAGACGGTGCGTGGTATAGTTTCCGTACGATTCCGAAGACCTTCGTGCAACCGACAACCAGGAAAGGTGGTGCCGATTGAAGCAGCTCCGGTGGATGCGCATGGCGGCTATCTGTTGCGTGTTTGGGGTTTGGGCGTGCGGAGGATTCTCGTCTACGTCAAGCTCGGATCAACAGGCCCAGGACCAGCCCGGGGTGGTCAGCGTCGCTCCTTTGGCCAACGAAAGCTCGGCCAGCGCCGTCAGCGTGGTTTCCGCCACCTTCGACATGAACATGAACTCGGCTTCGGACGGAAGTTTCACAGTGTTCGGGTCGCAGACAGGCAAGCTTTCCGGCACCTACGCCGGGGGCGGTACCACGTCCCTGAGTTTTGAACCGGACGGAAATTTTAAACCGGGCGAAGAGATCGAGGTGACCTTGACCCCATCGCTCACCTCAACCGGCGGAGCGAGCTTGGATCCGCCCTACGTCTTTCGGTTTTTAGTCGAGACGGGAGGCGGCACAGGGGTATTTCTTGACGTGCAGACAGTCCCCAGTCAGACGGATGCCATTGCCTTGGCGGCCGGTGATTGGGATGGCGACGGGAATGTGGACCTGGCGGTGGCCAATTTCGGCGCCGATCAGGTCAATATTCTGATGAATGACGGTGCCGGCAGCTTTTCCGTGTCCAGCACGATTGACCTCCAGGTGGGCGCCACAGCGCTGGCAGCCGGCGATTGGGATGGCGACGGCGATCTGGATCTGGCGGTGGCCAATTTCGGCTCCAACAGCCTCGCGATCCTGGAAAACGACGGCAGCGGCGTTTTCACGGTTGTGAGCACGATAACCGGTCAGACAGGTCCAAGGGCACTGGCTGCAGGAGACTGGGACGGCGACGGCGACCTGGATCTGGCCGTTGCGAATTTCGGCTCCAACAGCGTCACTATTCTGAAAAACGACGGGGCGGGCGTTTTCACGTTTTTCGGAACCCTGTCCGGCCTCGAAGGGGTGAGCGCCGTGGTTTCCGGGGATTGGGACAATGACGGGGACCTGGACCTTGCGGCGGCGAATTTTGGGGCCAACACGCTGGCCATTCTCGAAAATGACGGCACAGGAATTTTCCTGACAGAAAGCACGGTGTCGGGCCTGGTAGGCGCCAGGGCCTTGATCGCAGGCGATTTAGACAATGACGGCGACCTGGACCTCGCGGTCGGGAACTTCGGCGCCAGCACGGTAGTGATTTTGAAAAACGACGGTTTGGGCGCCTTCACGCTGTCGAGCACCATCGACGGTCAGACGGGGGTCACGGCGCTGGCTTCAGGGGACTGGGATAGCGACGGCAACCTGGACGTGGCGGTGGCCAATTTTAGCAGTAACACCGTAGCCATCCTTAGAAATAACAGCGTGGGCAGTTTTTCGTCGTTGAGCGCCATTGGCGCCCAGCTCGGAGTCAGAGCCTTGGCGGCAGGGGATTGGGACGGAAATGGAAGCTTGGATCTCGCGGCCGCCGACGACGGATCCGACAGTGTCCATATCCTGGACAATCCGCTTTGAGATAGGGCAGCGGCAGCTTTTGGAAGCTCGAAGCTGAAAGCTGAGCGGATGGGGTTTTTTATTTGAGCTTTGAGCCAATGTCGCCTCGGGCGACGGCCCGATGCTTGTTTTTCATCACCCTTGCTAAAGCTGCCGGTTATCCTGCATGCACTCCATCGAGACCCTCGATCAGGGCTCACGCCGGCGGCGGGTTCTCCACGCGGCTGCCCAGGTGCCGCGCCAGGAAAACCTCCATCCGGCGGTAGAAGTCGAAGCGGTTCTCCTCGTTGTGAAACCCGTGCCCCTCGTTGTCCTTTACGATGTACTCGACATCTACCCCCCTTTGCCGCAGCGCCTGCACGATCTGGTCTGACTCGGCTTTCTTGACCCGGGGATCGTTGGCGCCCTGGGCCACCAGGAGCGGGGCCTTGATCCGGCCGGCATGAAAGACCGGCGACACCTGCTTCAGAAGTTCCTGGTCTTTCACCGGGTCCCCGACCATCTCGTACATCATCTGGCGTCCCAGCTCCCAGTAGGGCGGCAGCGTTTCCAAAAGAGTAAAGATGTTCGACACACCGACGTAGTCGATGCCGCAGGCATACAGATCCGGAGTGAAGGTCAGGCCGGCCAGGGCGGCATACCCGCCGTAGGAAGCACCGTAAATGGCGATGCGCTTCGGGTCGGCAATCCCCTCCCGGATGAGCCATTGCACCCCGTCGGTGATGTCGTCCTGCATCTTGCCGCCCCATTGCTTGAACCCGGCCTCCCAGAATGCCTTGCCGTAACCGGTGGAGCCGCGGAAGTTGATCTGCAGGACTCCCACCCCCCGGTTCGCCAGGAACTGCGTCTCGGGGTCGAAGCCCCAGACGTCCCGGGCCCAGGGGCCGCCGTGGGGATTGACCACGATGGGCAGGCGGCCGGATATCTCGCCCTTCGGCAGGGTTAAATAGCCATGGATGGTCAATCCGTCGCGGGCCGTGAAGTGAATCGGCTGCACGTCGGCCATATCAGACTCGTTCAGCCAGGGGCTGAGTTCCGCCAGTTTCTCGAGACGTCCGGCGGCATGGTCGTACAGGTAGCAGGCGCCCCGGGATTTGTCGCTGAACGTGCGCACGATCACCCGCTTTTCATCGCGGCTCATGCCGGTGACCGCTACCCGGCGGCCGGGCAGACGCGCTTCCAGCACCTCCTGCAGCTGCCGCCGGGCGGGGTCGAAGAAGTCGTGCTGAGGCTTGTCCGTGGTGAAGGCCACCCCCGTGATGACCTTGCGCGCCTTGGACCGCAAAAGCCCGGAGACATCCACCTCGGGGTGCTGGTAGATGAGATCCAGAAACTTGGCACCCTTGACGTCGTATAAATAGACGGCCGTCTTGTCACGGCCTATGTTGGAGGCCACGTACAGCCGCTGGTTGTCGAAGCTGAAGAACAGCGGGTCGAGGGTGTTCTTGAAATCCGTGGTCACCACGGTGTGGAAGGCGTCTTTTTCGGTCTCGCGGTAGAGCAGGCTCGACCGCACGCCGTCGGTGGTGACGGCCGCCCGCAATCGGCCGTCGTTGTCGGTCAGCCACTCGGCAACGTTGCCCGGGTTTTCGGCCGATAACTCCATCGCTCCCGTGTTGACGTTGATGCGGTAGACGTCGAACACCCTGGGGTCCCGCCGGTTCAGGCTGATCAGCATTTCATCGTCATTGTCCTCGAGCGGGTCCACGATGCCGGCCCGCACGCCCTCGAAGGGAGTCAGTTCCTTGAACCCGGACCCGTCGATATTGACCGCGTGCAGCCGGTAGTTCTCGTCTCCGCCGGTGTCCTGGATGTACACGATGCGGTTGTTGCTGGCCCAGGCGCTGCCGGCGATGTCGCGCTCACGGGCGTCGGTCAAACGGGTCTCGGCCTGCTCGCCGACTTTCCGGACATAGACATTGAGTCGCTTCTCCCACGGTTTCATATAGGCGATGTGCTCGCCGTCGGGGGAGAGTGAATAACCGGCGGTTTCGGGATTTCTGAAAAAATCCGTCAGGGGAACCAGGCGGGGCGGAACAGAGGGTGCGCTCGCACCCGCGGAAAGCGCGGACAGCGCAAGCAATGCGGCCAGCGTTACCCCGGCGGCCATTTTTTGCATGTTCATCGCAAACTCCTTTCCACTTTCATTGATATAATTTGTGGGGCGGCATCCTGCCGTGATGAAAACCTTGATAAACGATAATCCAGCCAGTTCACCGCAGGATGATCCCAGGATGACCAAAATGTCATCAGCCGTATGACTGACCCAACCCGAGGGTATTTGCAGCTTTCCAACCCTGCATATTTCATCTGCTTGACACAAGGCGCAAACATATTATTGTTTGCGCATATGATGAGTTTATAGAGGGGACGATATCGATGCGGCCGGCTGCACAACCCCAAACCACCAATGAATCCCGCCTGTGCAATATCCTGCACCCCATCACAGTGCGGAAGGTTATAAAACAGATGCCACCCGAGGCGGCCATGAACGGTCTTTCGGAGTTCTTCAAGCTGTTTTCCGATAAGACGCGAGTCGGCATCCTTTGGGCGTTGAGCCTTTCCGAAATGTGCGTCTGCGACCTGAGCATGCTGCTGAAAATGAAGCAGCCCGCCATATCCCAGCATCTGAAAAGCCTGCGTCAAATGCGGATCGTCCAAACCCGGCGGGACGGCAAAGTGATCTATTACGCTCTCGATGACGAGCACATCCGCACGGTGCTCAACATCGGTCTACGACACATCCAAGAGTTGTGATGAAGGACGGCCGGTATTGCCATGACAACATTATACAGCATAAAAGGGCTCGATTGCGCGTCCTGCGGCCTTAAAATCGAGCATGCTATCAAGAAGCTGCCTGGAGTGACCTACGCTGCAGTGAATTTCGCAACCCTGCGCCTCCATCTGGAGGCCGCCGACCCGGAGGGTGTATTCGATGAAATCAAGCGAATCGAACCCACGGTTGAGATCCTGCCGCTTAGGCAGGGTTCCGAAAGAACCGCGAGCGACGAACAAGTTTTTCAACCGAAACGCGAGCTTGTTATTTTGGCGGCCGCATTGGTTTTGTTTGGAGTGCATGCTGTTTTTGAGGACCGGTTTCATGAATCCGGGGAGCCGATTCTGGATTATGGAATTGCCCTTGCGGCCTACTTTCTTGCAGGCATCAATGTTTATATCAGCGCTTTCAGAACGATTCGAAAAGGCGATTTTTTCGATGAAAACGTGTTGATGGTGATCGCCACCGCCGGAGCGATCGCAATTCACGCTCTATCCGAAGCCGTCGGGGTGATGATATTTTTCAAGGCGGGTGAGTTTTTGCAAAATTTGGCAGTGACTCGATCGCGCAGGTCAATTCGTTCCCTCCTTGCATCCAGACCCGATAAGGCAAATCTGCAAACCGGCACAGGTATTCAACAAGTGCCACCCGAGCAGGTCAAGGTCGGTGAGGTCATTCTGGTCAGGCCCGGAGAGAAAGTACCGCTCGACGGGGAGGTCCTATCGGGCCAGTCCAGCCTGGATTCCTCGGCCCTGACCGGCGAGTCGGTTCCCCTGAGCGCACGGATGGGCGATTCCCTGATGGCTGGCATGATCAACTTAACCGCCTCCTTGAAGCTGCGCGTGACCAAGCCTTTCAACGAGTCCTCCATTTCCAAGGTGCTGGAGCTCGTTGAAAACGCCTCTGCACGAAAGGCTCCGACGGAAAACTTTATCACCAGCTTTGCGCGGTGGTACACCCCGGTCGTCGTGGCTGCCGCGACCGGTGTCGCGGTGCTGCCCCCCCTGCTCATGACCGAAGCCGATTTCAAGACCTGGATCTACCGCGCCCTGGTGGTGCTGGTGGTCTCTTGCCCCTGTGCGCTTGTGGTCAGCATACCGCTGGGGTACTTCGGCGGCATCGGACTGGCCTCCCGCCGAGGCATACTGGTCAAGGGATCGAACTTCCTGGACGCGCTCTCGGCGGTCAAGACTGTTGTGTTTGACAAAACGGGTACCCTGACCCGGGGCAACTTCGAGGTTCAAAAGGTAGTCGCCAGGAACGGCTACGGGGAGCAGAGGCTCCTGGAATTGGCCGCATTGGCAGAGATGCACTCCGGTCATCCGATTGCCAAATCGATTGTCGGCAAACTGGCCGAAATGGGGCTGAAACCGGATAGCACGACAGTGTCGGAACATATCGACCTGCCCGGAAGAGGGGTGCGGGCCGTTGTCGGCGGACACGAGGTCCTCGTAGGAAGCGATGGACTGTTGCATCACAATCGGATTGCTCACGATGTCTGCGAACTCGAAGGCACCGCCGCTCACATTGTCATCGATGGGGTCTATGCCGGACATATCCTGATTGGAGATACGCTTAAGGCCGACGCGAAGGAAGCCGTTTCACAATTACGGAAAATCGGAATCGAGCGCATTGAGATGCTCACGGGCGACAACCGGTGTGCTGCGAAATTCGTTGCAGGAGCTCTTGGGGTGGACGCGTTTCATGCTGAGCTCCTGCCTGAAGACAAGGTGCGTTTATTGGAAGAAATCAAGCTTGCATCAAACCACGGCGGGAAACTCGCTTTCGTCGGCGACGGGATCAACGATGCCCCGGTCATCGCCCTGGCCGATGTCGGGGTCGCCATGGGTGCCCTCGGCTCGGATGCGGCGATCGAGACAGCCGATGTGGTGCTCATGACCGATTCTCCGTTAAAAATGGTCGAGGCCGTTAAAATCGCACGCCAAACCAGGAGAATCGTCTGGCAGAACATTTTTATGGCGCTTTCGATTAAGCTCATTTTTGTGGCACTGGGAACGATGGGGATGGCATCCATGTGGGAAGCGGTCTTTGCAGACATGGGGGTGTCTCTCGCTGCTGTTGTGAATTCAACGCGTGTGCTAAGGGAAAAGTGGCTGTCATAAATTATATGTGGTTATAACCAACAAGCGCGATCGCGATCGGAGCAACCCCATGGAAATCTTCAAGGAGTGGTTTATCGGGCATATCGGAAGCAATCCAGTGATTCACGGCCTGATCGGAGGGATCGTCATAACCCTGCTCAACACCTTCGGCGCATTGGCTGTAATGTTCGTAAAACGTGTATCCGATAGGTTTTTAGATGCCTCGCTCGGTTTTTCCGCTGGAGTGATGCTGGTGGCGAGTTTTACAAGCCTGATCCTGCCGGGCATCAAGTATGGCGGAATTTGGCCGGTGATGATCGGCATCGTTATCGGTTTCGTTTTCCTGGACGTGGCTGACCAATACCTGCCGCATGCACATTTCATTTCAGGAAAAGAAGGCAAGGCAACAGACCGCGTTAAGGCGGTATGGCTGTTCATCATCGCCATAACGTTGCACAACATGCCCGAAGGACTGGCAGTTGGAGTAGGATTTGGCTCCGGAGATCTCAACGATGCGTTTACCTTGATGATCGCGATAGGCCTGCAAAATATACCGGAGGGGCTTGCCGTTTCCATATGCTCGATGAATGCCGGGCTTGGAAAGAGGTTTTACGCGAGCTTGGTCGGAATCCGAGCCGGCCTGGTTGAAATCCCACTGGCTGTATTAGGGGCGTGGGCGGTCACCAGCATGCAAGCGATTCTGCCTTATGCGATGGGATTCGCCGCGGGAGCGATGCTCTATGTCATCAGCGACGAAATAATCCCCGAAACCCACAGAAAAGGTCATGAAAGGGCGGCTACCATGGGCCTGATGTCGGGATCGCTGGTAATGCTATACCTGGATGTTACGCTCGGATGAACAAGCGCGCGCTTGTATTTATCCGGGCATATCGATGCAGAGTTAACCGCCTGTCACAGATTACTTTTTCATAAGACGTGGGTTCTCAATTCGAGGAGCTTAACCCCCGTGCCAAAGCTTACGGAATCCTACAATCTATATGTGCTAAGACCGGACCTTGCCAAGGAGTGGCATCCTACAAAAAATGGCAACCTGGGTCCTAAGGATGTGACACCTGGCTCATCCATGAAAGTCTGGTGGCTTTGTGAAAAGGGCCATTGGTGGCAGGCTTCAGTGCGCTGTAGAACCCGCGGCATGCGGTGCTCCTATTGTCTGAGTGTGCAAAAACACGGTGATCAGCGGATGGTGGATTTAAAGCCTGAACTCTTGAAGGAATGGCATCCATCCCGCAACAGGGACATAAGGGGTGTCGATGTTCTGGCTCACCACAGAGAGAAGGTGTGGTGGATCTGTTCGCATGGGCATGAGTGGGAAGCTTCCATTCGATCCAGAATCAAAGGGAAACTCTGCCCATTTTGCAGCGACATGATGCCGCGGACTCCATGCGTCAGCAGTCATGAAATAAGTTCCACCCTGCAAAAAGCGGGCGATCGGCCAGCATCGTCACGTCATACCGGCTTCACAGCCTTGCCGGATGGGATTGCCGCCCCATACGTGGGATCTGATTTGAGAAAGACCATGCGCTATCAACGCTCGGAAACGGTGATGATCGGAAAGCCTGGGGAGGAAATACTTGGCTACGCGCAGTTAAGCAACTTCAGCGCTGAGGGACTGATGCTGCGTTTCGATTTTGCCATCAGTCCGGGTGAATTGATCGAAATCCGATTCGACAAGCCGCTGCACTCTTCGATTTCGAAAGTAATGACCACCAGAGTGGTATGGTGCCGAGACCTTGAAGCGCAGGACGAAACGGATTCGCGCTTCGGAATTGGTGTCAATCGGGTGTATCGGCGATAAAACCAACGCCTGCGGACTACGGCTCCTTCTGCTATTCATCATCCCGCGTTACACTGAGCGTCCATTCTGTAACGCAAATTTCTCCATTATCGAGGTTTGCCTGTTTTCTGTCCCTTGCCGAGGGGCTTAAGTCCGCGGATACACGCAGTGCATTCCCCGCGATGCTTCTGGTCCGACTTGCAGAAACGGATAAAGGATTCAAGCCAGTCTTCTCCCGCCCGGGGGCAGGTATGGATGTATTCGATAAAACACACCAAGCGGTCCACCGTAGTTCGGTCGATGACGTGCTCCATTCGGCAGGCGGTGGTCTCCGCCGTCGGCTCGTCGATCTGCAGTACGTTGAGGAGAAAAGCCTTGAGCACCCGATGCCGGTGGGCGATCTCTTCAGCGACCTTCTTCCCCGAGTCCGTCAGTGTAATGAAACTATAAGGCTGGTAGTGGATCAGCCCCTTTTCCTCCAGGCTTTTCAAAGCCGCTGTCACCGATCCTCTTTGAATCTTGAGGCGGTCGGCTATATCCTTGGCTCTGGCCACTTTTTGCAGCCCCTCGAGTTCTAAAATGACATCAAGATAGCTCTGCAGGCTCTCGGAAAGCTCATCGATTTCCATCGGGAATTCTTCCTTCCGCCAATCGTTTCAATCAATTTATACACAATTCCAACATAATGAGTCAATCATAAAAATAACTTGACAGACATTCTAAGTTAGGTTAAACAAACTTTACGTTTACAGCCAAATTAACTTTAAGGGGAGATCTAATCCGATGTCCAAACTAAGTCTGCGAAAGATGCACGAAAACCAAACCGGCACTATTGCGACCATCACCGCCCAGGGTGAATTGGCCCGCCGCATCCGGGACATGGGGCTGATCCCGGGTGCAAAAATCACGATCAGAGGCCGCGCGCCGCTCATAGACCCGGTCGCTTTGCGGGTGATGGGCTGCACCCTGACGCTGCGAAACAACGAGGCTGACTTTATAAACGTGGACGTGGAGGAATAGCTCATGGAGGCAACCATCGCCATCGCCGGAAACCCGAATTCCGGCAAAAGCTCTCTTTTCAACACCCTGACCGGAGCGCGCCAGCATGTGGGCAACTATCCGGGTGTCACCGTAGAGAAAAAATCCGGTCAGCACACTTTTAAAGAGTGCCGGTTCAATATCGTGGACCTGCCCGGCACGTATTCCTTGACGGCCTACTCATTGGAGGAGCTGGTTGCGCGGGATTTCCTGATAAACGCGGGCCCGAGCCTGGTCATCGACGTGGTGGACGCCGCCAACCTGGAACGCAACCTCTACCTGGCTATCCAGTTCATGGAAATCGGCATTCCGGTGTGCATCGCTTTGAACATGATGGATGTCGCCGAAAAACGCGGCATCCGAGTCGATGTCCGAAAACTTTCCGAGCTCCTCGGGGTCCCGGTGACCGCTACCGTCGCTCGAAACGGCCAGGGCAAGGAAGCCCTCATGGAGTCTGCCCGCGACCTGATCCGACGCCAACCTCCTCGGCCTCCCTTTATCATCTCGTACGGAAACGATGTCGATCCGGTGCTTGAGGCCCTAACCGCCAAAATCCAGGCCGCCGGATTGATGACGGCTTCCTATCCTCCGCGCTGGACCGCATTGAAATTCCTGGAGCGAGACGAGCAGGTCCTCAAGCAGGCTCGCCAGGCCGACCCGACGCTGTCCGCCGAAATCGAAAAGCAGGTGGACCGGTTGAGCGTACACCTGCAGGAAACCCTCAATACATACCCGGAACTGGTCATCGCCGATTACCGCTACGGCTTCATCAAGTCTCTCTTGAAACAGGGTGTCGTGTCTTTTCAGGGAGACCCTGACCGGCTTTTTTTGTCCGACAAGATCGACAAAATCGTCACTCAGCGGTTTATCGGCCCGATCATCATGGCCGCTGTGATCTACGGGCTTTATTACCTGACCTTTACCGTCAGCAAAACCCCCGTCGAGTGGCTGGAAGGCTTTTTCAAGTGGCTCGGCGTCTTGACAGCCAGCCACCTTTCCGAGGGCTTTCTCAAATCCCTCATTGTCTCGGGCATCATCGACGGCGTGGGGAGTGTGCTGGGGTTTGTGCCTTTGGTCATGTTCATGTTCTTCGGTATCGCGCTACTAGATGACTCGGGGTACCTGGCCCGCATGGCCTTCATGCTCGACCGCGTGTTTCGTGCTTTCGGTCTGCACGGCGGGTCGTTGATGGCCTTCATCGTGTCGGGCGGGATCGCCGGGGGTTGCGCCGTGCCGGGGGTCATGGCCACGCGGACTCTCAAATCCCCGCGTGAACGTCTGGCAACCCTGTTGACGGTCCCGTTTATGAATTGCGGAGCCAAATTGCCGGTGTATGCGCTGCTGGTGGGCGCCTTCTTCTCCCAACACGAGGCATTGATGATGGCCCTGATCACGGTCCTCGCCTGGATCGGCGCCTTATCGGCAGCCAAATTCCTGCGCGTCACCTTGATCAAAGGCGCCGGCATGCCCTTCGTCATGGAACTGCCGCCATATCGGGTGCCCACCTTCAAGGGCCTATTTCTTCACACGTGGGAGCGCACCGTTCAGTACATCAAAAAAGCCGGCACCATCATCCTGTCGATTTCGATCCTGCTGTGGGCCATGATGACCTTCCCGCAGATGCCGGCTGCGGAAAAAGAGACGTTCGCGCAAAAGAAAGCCGCACTCCTTGCTGCCGCACCGGCGCATGTTGCTCTGGAGCTTGAGAATTCCGAAGAGCCCACCGGCATTTCTTCAGAAGCCAGTGAGCTTAAAGATCAGATCGCCACCCTTGATGCGGAGCAGGCTGAGGAAGCTTTGCGCCATTCCATCGCCGGGCGCATCGGCGCCGCGCTTGAGCCCATCAGCGCTTTTGCCGGGTTCGACTGGCGGACCAACATCGCGTTGGTCGCAGGCTTCGCAGCCAAGGAAGTGGTGGTGTCCACCTTGGGGACCGCCTATTCCCTCGGAGAAGTCGACCCCGAGGAAAGCGGGCCGCTTTCGGAAAAACTCGCCGAAACTCCCGGTTGGCGGCCCCTTGCGGCCCTGAGCCTTATCGTCTTCACTATGTTCTACGCGCCGTGCTTCGCATCGGTGGTCTGCATCTGCCGCGAATCCGGTTCCTGGAAGTGGGGTGCTTTTTCCATGATGTTCAACACCCTGCTTGCATTTTCGCTGGCGGTCTTCGTATTTCAGCTCGGCTCGGCACTCGGTTTCTGATGAGAGGTGTGACTATGGAAAATGTGTTGATCCTCGTGATTGTAACAGCAGCTGTCGCCTATATTGGGCGCAGTTTTTATCGCAAACTCAAAAACAGCCAGTCCGAAGGAGGTGGTTGCGGGTGCTCGGGCGGTGGATGTCCAGGGTCATGCGACCGTGCGGCGCCTGAAGGACGGAAGCCGCCGGAGGTTTGACCGGTCTTTTGCGATTTAGTGATTTCATAACACGCAAAGAGAGCAGGCAACGGACACCATGAGCAATCGAGACACTGAAAAACCGCAATTGGGTCGTGAAGACGCATTGAGGCGAGCCATCGCCGAAGCCATAGCCATCCTTGAAGAAAGCAGAAAAGCATTCAAGTCGAAGCAGATCGAAGCACTGCGGAAACGGCTGACACAGGTATTAATTGATGCTGCTTAGCTCAGCGGGACTTGTCCGGCTGGCGTCGCCCGACGGTTGGGACGGCATGACAGTATTGTCCAGCGATAGACCACGGCCCCTGCGCTTGGCATTCCAACCGGCGACATTCATGAGTCTTGAGCAAGAAGTGCGGCTGAAGCATAGACTCGACCGGCAAGAGGCTAAGATAAATGAATTCCAGCAGCTTGAAGAATTAGCAGACACAATCAAAATTAGTTTATCCTAAATTTAAGGTTGGAACACCTTACGGTTTTCGGCCGCCCGCGCGGTGCGAAAAAAGTGAAGGCGTGACTGGAGGATCCAAACATCCTGTCGGTTGCGCCTTTTTTTGAGGAAACCAATTCCACTAACTGATAAGGAGCAGCACGTGCAAAAAACCATTTGTCTTTTGACCGCATTCATTTGGATCTCGATGGCCCAGTCGCCTGCTTTTGCCGCCGACAGCGATCTATTGAAGGAACTCAGTGACATGAAAAACCGGATAGAGGAACTCGAGCAGCAATTAGCGGGGCTCGAGGCCGGCGAAGATCAACAGGCATCCAAGATGGAGGAAAAAATCGGCGAGGAGCTGGAGGAGCGCTTCGGCACCCTGGAGGTCCACGGCGGTGCGGTGGTCTACTACCAAGGCTCCCAGGTGAACGAGCTGAACGGCGAGAACGCCGACAGCCCCAGCGGGGCGGGGTTTGCGGCCGACCTGGAACTTGCCTGGAAGCCCGCGCTGCCGCTCACGGAAGACG
>JACRCN010000030.1 GCA_016219005.1 Deltaproteobacteria bacterium | reverse complement strand
CCTGTGGCCGCGGCAAGAGCGACATGGCCTGCAGGGCCTCTTCCCACCAGCGCGGGATCGAGCACCATGAAGTAAGGCAGACAAAATGCCACGGCCCCCAGCCCCATGGCATACCAGCCTGTCTTCATCCAATCCCCCTTGGCAATGCCGGCGGCGATCACAGCCGCCTCACAGGTAGGCGGAGTCACGGCGCCTAGAACGCCCCAGTAGATGAAGAACAGGTGTGCCGCGACTACATCGACCCCAAGTTTCAACATTACCGGTGACAGGATGGAAACGGAGAGCAGATAGGTGGGTACCACGGGCAGCGCCAACCCCAGCACCAATGGCAAGATTGAAGCGATCAGCAGGGATACGTAAATGTTGTGAACACCCACATCGAAGATGACGCCGCTGATTTTGGGGGCGAGACCGGCCAGACCGATCAGATTCACGAGAACGCTCATCGAAACCAGGATGGGGACCAACCGCACGATATCAAGGCCCCCTCCGCTCAGAGCCTTGACCAGGTCGGCAAAGAGTTTCTTCAAGCCGTGGGTGCGGTAGTTCATCACGAAATAAATTACGACGGCCGCCACAGAGGCGTGAAAACCGGCTTCTATCAATGGCCGGCCAAGGTAGATCATGATCAGCAGGATGCTAAGGGGAACCAGAAACCCGGCCATTTTGTGGAACGTCAGGATGTCGCGCCAGCGGGGAATCTGATCTTGGGGCAACCCTTTAAGCCCTTGGCGTTTTGTGAGGAAATGGATTCCGGCGATGACGCCCGTGTAATACAGAACGCAGGGAATAATCGCATAGACGATGATTTTCAGATAGGACATGTTGAGAAATTCAGCCATCATGAAGGCCGTGATGCTCATGATCGGAGGGGTGATCCCGCCGCCCGTTGAGGAAATCGCTTCAACCGCTCCCGCAAAATTGGGTTTGCAGCCGGACTTGATCATCAGCGGGATCGTGTAGGTGCCGGTCACCATCACATTGGCCACGGCGCTGCCCGATATGCTCCCGAACAGGGCACTTGCCACGACGCTTGTCTTTGCCGGGCCGCCCGTGTATTTTCCCGCCAGTGCCAGCGCCAGATCGATAAACGTTTTGCCGGCCCCGGTCACTGAAAGCAATGAGCCGAAAATGATGAACATGGAGATGAAGGTGGCGGACATCCCGGTTACAGCGCCGTAGATGCCCAGGGGGGAATAGTACAGGGAGTTGATCACCAGCTGCCACTTGAGGCCCTTCATCTGCCATATCCCGGACAAATAGGGGGAAAGAAAAATGTAACCGAACAGACACACGAGCAGGCCGGGGATGATCCACCCCATCGTCCTTCGCGCCGCTTCCAGAACCATGACAAACAGGAAGATTCCCAGCGCAAGGTCCAGATTCGATGCACTTCCCGGTTCGTTGTAAATGTCCATTGTTTTCAAAAAAATATTGATGTTGCTGATCAGAACGCCCAGAAGAATGACGAGATCCCGCCAGGAGAGCTTCTCGCCTTTAAGTGCTTTCCGAAAAGGATAGACCAGAAAGGCAAGGGAGATACCCAAGCCGACATGGATCGCCCTCAGCTGCAGGTCGATGAGATAAACATAAACGGGCAATATGAATTGCACCAATGCGAAGATAAGACCGCCCCAGAACAGAAGCCTTTCTTTTACCGTGCCCTGCATGCCTCCTGCTGACACCGAACCATCTTCCTGTTCTTCCTGAAACACCGAGTAGGTGGTCATGGCATTCGCTCCCTGGCAATGGCCGTCCGGTGGTACGTTCTTCGTGCGCGCTCCTTTTCGTGCGCTTCCCTTGCTCAGTTGTCCTTGTACTCCGGGGGGAGGAAGCGCTTCGGCACGCTGATCCCTTTCTCTTTGGCATAGCGCACCATGCCGGCATGGACGGGGACCTCGGCCCCATCGGGCACATACTTGAAAAGGTCGGAAATGGGATTCCAGCCCTTCACGGACGGGTAGGAGGCGGCCACTTCATCCAATCCTTCATAATAGGCCTTGACGATCTTATAAACGACATCTTCGGGAAGGCTTTTCGAGGCCATGGCGCCGACGATGGGGGCCAATTCATACATCGGGCCGGCTTCAGGCAGTTGGGCGATCGCGCTTTTGGGTGTTTCGATGAAGGGGATGTAGGGGTACACTTTTCGGATCTTTTCAGTGTCCTCCCTGGTGAACCCGATGACGGTGATGGGGGTCGTCATGTTCACCTCGATCAGCGAGGCGTCGATCGCGTTGACGGGGCTGGTTTTCTGCAGGCCCACGATCTTGTTGGACTGAAAGGCGTTGATGGAATCACCGAGAGCGCCGGGCATGAAGTTGATCTTGGCCTTGAGCACTTCATCGAACTTCATCATGTACAACGTCGAGGAGGCTCCGGGGATTCCGGGAGAAAACCGCTTGCCTGACAGTTCGGTGAAGGTTTTGACCCCCGAATCCCTGCGAACATAGATGCGATCGGTGGTGACATTCCGGATGAACAACACACGGACATCCGGCCAGGGCTGGCCTTTGAAGGCGTCGATACCTTGGTGCATCTGCATGGCCGAGGGGATGTCGATCGAAAGCGCGAAGTCGAACGCGCCGGTTTTGAGTTTCCTCAGGTTATCCAGGGCGGCGCCGCTTTCGACAACGGTCACGTTCAGCCCGCCATCGGCCTTGTTGATGACATTGGCCGTGGCCACGCACCAGGCGTACACCGCCGATGTCGAGGAGGTGCTGCCCATGTTGAGGTTGGTTATCTTGGGTTTGGCCTGCGCATCGGCCGGCGGGGCGGCCGCCAGGGAAATTGCCATGGCGGCGAAAACCGCCGCTCCGAAGATCCGGAAAGTCAGGGAAAGCATGAGGTCCTCCTTTCGGTCTTTCTGGTGAGGTGTTTTCAACCCGCCCTTCACGGCGGTCACACGGGAGCAAGGAAACTGGTGATAACTGGTCATTACCAGTTCGCTTGGCCCGCTGTCAACCATAAAAAAACGAGGGCAGACGTGCGATGCGTCGTGGCCGACTTGAGGTTAGGCCAGATCCCGGACGACGTTGAACTTGTAATAGTCCCCGCGGTAGAGAGCGCGCCGGAGTTCGAGCGGTGAGTGGTCGCGGGTCGTGAAGATGGAGGTGACCCGAAGCAGGGCGGTTGCCTTGGGGACCTCGAGCATTCGCGCCTGCAGGTTGTCGGCCGCCACCGCCTCCAGGGTCTGGCTGACCCTGGCCGGGTAGAGACCCGTGTTCCGGCCGTAGAGATCGTAGGATGAGAAGGGCAGGCCCTGCTTCTCCCTGGTCGTTGCCTCCTTGAGCATTTTCTTTCCGACGCGTGGCGGGAAATAGGACTCGTAGACGACCAGGGGATGGTCGTCGCCCTGGCCCAGAAGGACCATTTTCAACACCTGGCCGGCATCCGGCAGCTTCAGGATGCTCGCCACCTCCAGACCGGCCGGCAGGAGGCCGTGGAAGAGGATGCGAGTCGAGGGCTTCATGCCGATATCCATCACCGTGCGGCTGAAGGTGACGATCCGGGATAGCCCCTGGTTGACTTTACGCCGCGCAACGAAAGTCCCTTTGCCCTGTTTGCGATAGAGGATGCCTTCGTTGATCATCTCGGCAATGGCCTGGCGCACCGTGATGCGGCTGATCTGGTATTGCTGGCAGAGGTCGCGCTCCGAGGGAATGGCGTGATCGGGCAGGTAACGCCCGTCCTCGACCTGCTTGCGCAGGATATCCCGCAGTTTCTGGTAAAGGGGTGTCGCTTCCTGTGAGTTCAGCAATGCCGGTCTCCGATAATCAGCTTGGCGCGTGGCAGGACATTTCTTACCACCAGGGCAACCCGCAACACAACAGGAGGTATGTCATGAAGCCATTACCCGCTGCAAGCCGCCGTTGGATGCCGACGTACGCAAGGCTATTGCGGCAGGAAGCAGGCTACCGAGTGTCCGGGCGCGATGGGTATCAGTGGCGGCTCGCTTTCGGCGCAGGGCCCGAACTTGCGGGGGCAGCGGGGATGAAAGCGGCAGCCCTGGGGCGGCTGGATGGGGTTGGGTACGTCGCCGGAGAGGATGACGCGTTGTTGGCGTGCCCGGGGATCCGTCGTGGGCACGGCAGACATCAGGGCTTGGGTGTAAGGGTGGCGCGGGGTCGCGTAGAGGTCCTTGAAGGAAGCCAGCTCCACGATCTTTCCCAGATACATCACGGCGATGCGGTCGCAGATATGCTCCACGACCGCCAGGTCGTGGGAGATGATGATGTAGGAGAGGGAGAATTCCGCTTGCAGGTCGATGAGCAGGTTGATGATCTGGGCCCGGATACTCACGTCCAGGGCCGAGACGGGTTCGTCCCCGATGATGAGCTGCGGCGCGAGCGCCAGGGCTCGGGCGATGCCGATGCGCTGGCGCTGTCCGCCTGAAAACTGATGGGGGTAGCGGTTGCCCTGCTCGGGGGTCAGCCCGACTTTCTCCATCAGGTAGGCGACCCGTTCTTCGCACTGCCGGCCGGGATACAGGCCGTGAATCCGCATGGGGTCGCCCAGGATGTGTCTGACGGTCATGCGCGGGTTGAGCGAGGCGTAAGGATCCTGGAATATGACCTGCATGCGCTTGCGCAGCTCGGTCAGCTGGCGGCCGCCCAGGGTGGTGAGGTCGACGCCCTCGAAGGCCACCCACCCGGCGGTGGGCTCGATGAGGCGCAGTACCGCCATTCCCATGGTCGTCTTGCCGCAGCCGCTTTCGCCGACAATGCCCAAGGTCTCCCCCTTTCCGACGTGAAGGCTGACCCCGTCCACCGCGTGCACGTATCCCACCGTGCGGGATAACACCCCCCGCCTGACGGGAAAATGCACTTTGAGGTTCTCCACTTCGAGGAGGTGTCCCATGGAACCGATCACTCTCTGCGCCAGCACCGGATACGCCGTCCGCCGCCCAACTCCTTGATCTCGGGCACCTGGCGGCGGCAGATTTTCTCAGCCTCGCGGCATCTGGGGTGAAACGTGCACCCCTCGGGCAACTCGTACAGGCTCGGCACCACGCCACTGATCTCCGCCAACCGTTCCCGCCCGTGCCGGGCCCGTTGACCCATCCGCGGCACGGAGCGCAACAGCCCCTGGGTATAAGGGTGCAGCGGTTCTTCAAAGAGAGCCTGTGTGGACGCCTCTTCCACCACCCTGCCGGCGTACATAACCACCACCCGCTGGGCCGTCTCGGCGATGACCCCCAGGTCGTGAGTGATCATGATGATCGCCGCCCCGGTGTCCTGCTTGAGCTGGATCATGAGCTCGAGGATCTGGGCCTGGATGGTTACGTCCAGGGCGGTGGTCGGCTCGTCGGCAATGAGGATCTCCGGGGCGCAGGCCAAGGCCATGGCGATCATGGCCCGTTGGCGCATGCCGCCCGAAAGCTGGTGCGGATACTCGTGGGCGCGCTTCTCCGGGTTGGGCATCTGGACCTTCCGGAGCATTCCCACCGCTTGCTCCCAGCTCTGCCTCGGGCGCATGTGCCGGTGAAACACGAACATCTCCGCGATCTGATCGCCCACGGTGTATACCGGATTGAGGGAGGTCATGGGCTCCTGAAAAATCATGGAGATGCGGTTGCCGCGGATATGTTCCATCTCGGCGGGCGGCAGGGCGAGGAGATCCTGCTCCTTGAAGCGTATGTGGCCGCCGGCGATGCGGCCGGGCGGCTCCTTGATCAGACGCATGATGGTCAGGGCGGTCACGCTCTTGCCGCACCCGCTTTCGCCCACGATGCCGAGGGTCTCGCCGCGGTCCATCCGGAAGGTAACATCGTCCACTGCTTTGGCCACCCCATCGAAGGTGATGAAGTGGGTCTGAAGGTTCTCAACGGACAGTAACGGTGCGGTGGTCATGGGCGCCTTGTGGGTGCGTGCACCTGCTCTGAGAATCGCATGGCTTTGTCTAACAGGGCGTTGAAAAACCTCGCCGGAGGCCGTGATCCGGCGTGGTGCGGCTTTTGCAAATGCTCACATATTCCGAATGGGCTGCGCTTTCCAGAACGCGGCACGTCTTGGCGGACGGCCTGATGCTTGTTTTTCAACACCCGGCTAAACCCGACCATCCGCGTGAGTCCGGACGAAAACGCCGGGCCGCTCGCCCGTTGCCCCGCCTGCGTCCAGGACCAGCCGGCCGTTTACCAGCACCGCATTCAACCCCACGGGATAGCGGCAGGGATCGTCAAAGGTTGCGGTGTCGGCGAAACGCTCCGGGTCGAAAAGCACCGCATCCGCCCGGCTGCCCACGGCAATCCGACCGAACGCGCTCAATCCCAGCCGGCGGGCCGTCATCCCCGTCATCTTGTGCACGGCCTCGGCCAGGCTCAGGGTCTTGAGTTCGCGCACGAAGCGGCGGACGACCCGCGGAAACGTGCCGTATACCCGCGGGTGAGGCTTGCCCGCGTTGGGAGAACCGTCCGAGCCGATCATGGCAAAGGGCAGTTCGAGGAAGCGCGCCACGTTCTCCTCGCTCATGGACCCGGCGATAATGCTCACCGCCCCCCGTTCGCTGGCGATGATGTCCAGGGCGCATAGGCAGGGATCCTGGCCAAGCGCGCGGGCAATGTCGGCAACCGATCGCCCTTCCCATGCGCGGCCATCGGCGGTGCTCGCGGCGGAGATGATGATCTTTTCCCAGCCGGCATTGTGGTAGATATTCTCCCAGCCCGGCAGGCCGTCCTTGATCTGGCCCATGATCCTTTCCCGTGTGGCGGGGTCGGCGAGGCGGGACAAGAGGTCCGGGACCCCTCCGTCCAGGGCCCAGGGCGGGATGATGGCCAGCAGCGAGGTGCTGGAGAAGTGATACGGATACACATCGACCGTGACGTCCAGCCCCTCGGCGCGTGCGGTCTCGATGCGGGCCACCGCCGCATCGGCCAGGTGCCAGTTGCGCCATCCGGCCGCCTTGAGGTGCGAGATGTGCACGGGAACGCCCGCGGTTCGGCCGATGTGGATGGCCTCATCCAGAGAGTCCAGAAGCCCTTCGGCCTCGTTGCGCAGGTGGGTGGCATAGTAGCCTCCCCGGCGGGCCACCACGCGCGCCAAGGCCACCACCTCATCGGTCGTGGCGAAAAGGCCCGGGGCATAATACAGCCCGCTCGACATGCCGGCCGCACCTTCGGCCATGGCCTCGTCCAGCAGTCCCATCATGCGGCCCAGCGCGTCGGTGCCGGCCGGCTGCGCAGCAAAACCCATGGCGGCGATTCGAAGCGTGCCGTGCCCCACCAGCCCCGTGACGTTAACGACCGGCTTTCCCGCTTCGACTTTGGCCGCATACTGGCCATAGCTCTGCCAGTCGATGGGTCCCTGGAATCGTCCCGGCCCGCCCGCCGCGTGGTCCACGGCTTCCCGGGCCCGCGCCGCGGCCAGGGGAGCCAAGGACGCCCCGCAGTTGCCCACCACTTCCAAGGTCACACCCTGGCGGAGTTTGATCTCGCCGTCGGGCTGCTCGATGTGATAGCGGTCCGAATGACAGTGGATGTCGATAAAACCCGGGGCCAGAACCAGGCCGCTGGCGTCGACGACTCGGGCGGCCTCACCGTCCAGGTGGCGGGCCACGGCGACGAAGCGGCCCTTGGCAACGGCCACGTCTGCCGGGAATCCCGCGGCCGGGGTGCCATCGATGATGACCGCTTGGCGGATGAGCAGATCGTACATACTTCTCTCCTGCAGAGACGCGCCTGACGCTCACTTTCAACAAATCTGGTCTTTTTAGCTAGAAGGGCGTTTTTTTGTCAACAGCTATCTTTTCGGCCGCTTTTTCTATTGACTTCCGTTCGAGATGGTGTGAAGTAATCGGTGCTCGTTCGTTTCCCCGGCACCCCCAACACCACTCGTAACCATAGGGAGATGAGGATCATGAAAAGGCTATTGATCGCATTTGTCGCCGTCGCATTGCTCGTGGTCCCGGCTGTGGGCCAGACCCAGACCCCAAGGCCGGGCGGGACGCTGAACTTCGTTGCCCCCTACGACGGGGATCTGTACGGTCTGGATCCCCACAAATGCACTCGCATCCAGGAGTTCTTGGTCCTCATGAACATCTACCGATCCCTCTACCGCTGGGATCCGGACAAGGGCATGCCGGTCCTGGACCTGGCCACCCGGGTGGAGGTGTCCCCCGACGGGCTGACCTACACCTATCACCTGCGGAAGAACGTCAAGTTCCACAACGGCCGCCAGATGAAGGCCGACGATATCATTTACTCATACAACCGTATCGCCGATCCCAAGACGAAGAGCCCCTCGATGCGCTTCGTCCGGATCATCAAGGGCGCCGGTGATGTGATTGATGGGAAGGCCCAGACAATCAGCGGGCTCAAGAAGATCGACGATTTCACGCTCCAGGTGACCTTGGCCGATCCGGCGGACCCCAGTTTCAGCCTGCGCGACCCCGGTATGGCCGTCGTGCCCAGGGAGGCCGTGGAAGGCAAGGAAGACGCCTTCCACACCACGGCTCCGGTGGGCTGCGGTCCCTTCAAGTTCGTGCGCTGGGTCAAAGGGCAGCGAAGTGATCCTGGAAAAGTTCCCCGACTTCTTCATGGAAGGACGTCCCCTGCTCGACAAGGTCGTGTACATGATTTCAAACGAGGCCTCGACCAGGGACATGGCCTTCCGGGCCAAGGACCTGGACGCCACCATCGTCGGATCGGCCCAGTACGAGGCCTACAAGAACGACCCGGTCATCTCGAAGAACCTGATCGAGGTGGCTGAGATGTTCACCCGGGTCGTCATGTTCAACATGGACTACGAGCCCTTCAAGAAGAAGGAGGTCCGGCAGGCCATCAACTACGCCGTCGACCGGCAACTGATCATCAAGAAACTCCTCAAGGACAAGGCGTTCCTGGCCTCGGGTTATTTGCCGACCAGTTCCCCGGCCTTCGACAAGAACGTCATGCCCTACCCCTATGACCCCAAGAAGGCCAAGGAGCTCATGGCCAAGGCCGGCTACCCCAACGGGTTCGCCATCGATCAGGCCATCGGCACCGGCAACGAGAGTTGGGGTGTGGGGGTGTACGAGGCCATGCTGCCCTATCTCAAGGAGATCGGCGTCACCCTCAAGATCCAGCAGATGGAAGGGGCCGCCATGGTGGAGCGCAACAAACAAGGGGAATTCCAATCCTTCATCTGGTCCATGGGCTCGGGGCCGGATATCCTGGGAGTGCTGAAACGCTTTCACTCGGAGACCAGCCGGGCCGGCGGCAACTACGGCAACTACAAGAAGCCGGAGTTCGACAAACTGCTCGGTCAGGCTGCCGCCGAGCGCGAGCCGGCCAAGCAGATCGAGTTCATGAAGCAGGCCAATAATCTGCTGTTCGAGGACCCGCCCGCCTGGTTCTTCAACTACAACAAGGCGGTTCTGGCCCGCCACCCATGGGTCAAGGGCCTGAAGCCCGTGGCCATCGAATTGATGTTCCAGGATATGGCCGAAGTGTGGGTCGACGATAGTTCGCCGCGGGCCAAACAGAAATAGCTGCGAGGGCCGCCCGCCTGACTATAGACATAGCCCTGCCCAGAGGTTCTTGTGGTGGACCCCTGGGCGGGGCGCTTTTCTTTCGGGTAATTCGCGATGGCCGCCTATGCTTTGCGCCGACTGCTCCAGTTCATCCCGACCATCGTCGGCGTCACGCTGATTTTGTTCCTGCTCCTGAACGTTCTGCCGGGCAATGCCGCCCTCATGGCCGGCGGACCGCAGGAAACCCATGTCGATTCCACTTACATCGAGCTGATGAAGAAGGAATGGGGGCTGGACCAACCGTTATACGTCCGCTACCTGGACTACATGGGCAAACTGCTGGTGGGCGATCTCGGTAAGTCTTTCCTGCGGCGCGAATCGGTATCCGGGCTTCTCGCCTCGCGCATCTGGCCGACTCTCAAGCTGGCCGTGGTGGCCATGGGGGTGGCCGTCTGCCTGGGGGTGCCCTTGGGGTTTTACTCGGCGTTACGCCAGGGGTCGTGGCAAGACTCCGTGTCCATGGTCGGTGCGGTATCCGGGGTGAGCCTGCCCCAGTTCTGGCTGGGTCTGCTGCTGATGTTTTTTTTCTCGGTGAAACTGCCCGTGCTGCCTCCGCAGGGGTACGGCGACGGCGCCCTGAGCAACATCATCCTGCCCGGTTTCACCTTGGGGGTCGGGTACATGGCATTGCTGGCCCGCACCACCCGGGCCGCCGTGGTGGAGATCCTCACCACCGACTACGTCCGCACGGCCAGGGCCAAGGGACTGCCGGCGATTACCGTGAACCGCAAGCACGTTCTGCGAAATGCCTTGATCCTGGTACTGACCGCGGCCGGTCTCCAGTTCGGCGGACTCATGGGCCATACGGTCATCGTGGAGAAGCTCTTCAGCTGGCCCGGTGTGGGCTCGCTTCTGGTGGACTCCATCTTCCAACGCGACATCCCGGTGACCCAGGGATGCATCTTTTTTTTAATCCTGGTCTTTCTGCTGGTCAACCTGGCCGTGGATCTGCTTTACGCGGTCATCGATCCGAGGATCGATTACCGATGAGGCCGGGACTGCGCAAGCTCCTGCAACGAACCAATCTCCTCGTGGGGGGGGCCTTCACCCTGTTGATTTTGCTTACGGCGGTCTTGGCCCCCTGGCTCGCCCCGTACCATCCCACAGACGAAGCCAACCTGCTCTATGCGGATGAACCCCCCAGTGCTAAGTTCTATTGCGGGACGGATTCTCAAGGAAGGGACATCCTGTCGCGGATTATATACGGGTCGCGAATCTCCCTGTCGGTCGGTCTGATCAGCCAGGGTCTCAACAGCCTCATCGGCATCGCCTTGGGGCTCACCGCCGGATTCTTCGGGCGATGGTGGGACGACGTGGTCATGGGGCTCACCAACATCATGCTTGCCATCCCGTCCATCGTTTTCGCTTTGGCGGTCATGGCCCTTCTCGGTCCCGGGCTGATCAATGTGTTCGTCGCCCTTGGCTTTACCAACTGGGCCTACTCCTGCCGGATCACGCGCTCCCAGGCCCTTTCGGCCAAGTCGCTGGATTACGTCGCGGCTGCCCGGGCATTGGGCTACGGCCGATGGCGTATCATGTTCACCCAGATCCTGCCCAATATCGTGGGGCCGATTCTCGTCGTCGCCACCCTGGGCGTTGCCGGGGCCATCCTCGTCGAGGCGGCGTTGTCCTTTCTCGGGCTGGGAGTGCAGCCCCCGGCGCCGAGTTGGGGCGGCATGCTCTCGTCCGCCCGCGAGAAGCTATTCACCGCGCCATGGATTTCCGTTTTCCCCGGGTTGGCGATCTTTATCACCGTGCTGAGCCTGAACTTGTTTGGCGACGGCCTGAGAGATCTTTTAGACCCCCATACCAGCCGGCAGCGGCGGTAGCGCAGGCCCTGGCGGGTGCCCACCACAACCCCCAGAGCGTCCTGCTTCCGGCGCGTTTCCGGGATTTCGGGTTCGGCTATTTTATAACGATGCGGCGGGAAATCAATGACACTCAATGACCATTTGAAAGGGCGGTTGAGCCGGGCGGTGGAAAAAAACCTGCCGGCCGTGATGGACCTCTATCGGCATCTCCACTCCCATCCGGAGCTTTCCGGCCAGGAGGCGAACACCGCCTCCGGGGCGGCTCGGGAGCTTCGCCGGGCCGGATTGCAGGTGGCAACCGGCTTGGGAGGGCACGGTGTCGCCGGGCTGCTTCGCAACGGGTGCGGCCGAAGGCTGCTCATCCGCGGAGACATGGATGCGTTGCCGGTCCGCGAGGAGACCGGTCTGGAATACACATCCACCGTCAGCGGCCTGGGCCCTGCCGGCGAGCTGGTTCCGGTGATGCACGCCTGCGGCCACGACCTTCACACGTCGGTCGTGCTCGGCACGGCCGCCATCCTGGCCGAGCTTCGGACGGAATGGGCGGGCGAGCTGATCGTGGTCTGCCAGCCGGCCGAGGAGACCGTAGGCGGGGCCAAGTTCATGATTGCCGACGGCCTGTACGAGCGTTTCGGCCGTCCCGATTGGGGGGTGGCGCTGCATGTCCGGCCCGAGCTTCCCACGGGCTCCGTGGGGTTGGGGCAGGGCGTGCAATCATCCGGCTGCCGCTCCCTGGACGTGACCATCCGCGGCCGGGGCGGACACGGCGCGGTGCCGCACAAGGCCATCGACCCCATTGTGCTGGCCGCCCAGTTCGTGCTGGCCGCCCAGACCGTTGTCAGCCGGCAGACCAATCCCGCCGAAATGGTTCTGGTAACCATTGGATCCATCCACGGGGGCAGCAAGCGCAACGTGATCCCGGAAACCGTGGAGTTGAAGCTGACCGTGCGGGGCTACAAGGAGGATGTCGTTGCGGCCGCCGAAGCCGCACTCCGGCGGCACGCCAGGGGACTCGCCCTGGCGGCGGGCTTGAGCGAATCGGAGATGCCGATCTTCCACCAGGCGGAGCCGCCTTTCCGCCCCGTGGTCAACGACGCGCACGTGACGGGGGTTCTGAAGGATCTCTTCAACGATCTTCTGGGAGCGGAGCGGGTCGTGGGGTTGGACCCGTCGACCGGCAGTGAGGATTTCGCGGACTTCAGCCCGGACGGAGCGGCGGTGCCCTTGTGCATGTTCAAGCTCGGGTGTACCGCATCCGAGCGTCTGGCGCGGGTTGAACGGGGGGAAGAGGCCCTGGGGCTGCTCCACACTCCCCGTTTCGCGCCGGATGCCGAGCCGACGCTGCGCACCGGGTTGACCACTTTTGCGGCGGCAGCACTCTGTCTGCTCGGTCCGGATCCGCGCTGACGGGTCGCATTGAATGCGGCATCTGGGTTGCCTCAGGACGGTTGTCCGCAGTCCGCTTGTGCCCCGGTCATGGCATTTTTCATTGCGCGAGTTGAAGCGGCTTGATGTCAATGGACGCATGCATTGGAGGTTGTGATGGCGCTGGCAATTCTTTCAGCAACGGTTTTCACGGGCGATCCGGCTCGTCCGCGCGCGGAAGCGGTGGGGATCGAGAACGGAAAGATCGTGGCGGTGGGCAGCAACGAAGACGTGATGTCGACCCTCCGGGGCAAGGTGGAGGAATTCAGGCGGCCGGGCCGCTTGGTGATCCCTGGGCTGGTGGACGGCCACTGCCATTTCCTGAGTTATGGGCTTTATCTGCAACGGGTGGACTTGCGGGATCTGCCCTCCCTGGCGGCATGCCGGGAAAGGATCCGGGAGGCGGTGCGATGCAGCCATCCCGGCGAGTGGATCTTGGGAAGGGGGTGGAACCATCACAATTGGAACGAGAAGCGGGAGCCCTGTCGGCAAGATCTGGACGACATCGCGCCGGCGAACCCTGTGATGATGGTCCGGGCCTGTGGACACAGCCAATGGGTCAACTCTCAGGCGCTTTCCGCGGTAAAAATCACCCGGGACATGCCGGACCCTCCGGGCGGGCAGATCGATCGCGATCCTCGCAGCGGGGAGCCCACCGGGATGCTTCGGGAGCTTCGATACCTCGTCGAGAGGGTAATGCCGGCTCCCAGCCTGGAGGCCCGGAAGCAGGCCGTCCTGCTGGCGCAGAAGGATGCGCTGCGATTGGGCATCACCGGGGTGCACACCTGCGAAAGATTCCAGCAATGGGAAGCCTTCGAGGCGCTGGACAGAGCCGGGGCTCTCAAGGTGCGGGTGTATCACCTCCTGCCGCCGGACGATTTGGACGAGGCGGCGGCCTGCGGGGTTCGACCGGCGCATGGCAGCGAACGCCTGTGGGCCGGGCATGTGAAGCTTTATGCGGATGGATCGCTGGGGGCGGGTACAGCCCTTCTCCACGAGCCGTACACGGATGAGCTTGGCAACTCGGGGCTGGTGGTTCTGGATCTGCCTCTGCTGCAGGAGAAGATCGATCTCGCCTACCGCAGAGGCTTCCACGTTGCCATCCACGCGATCGGGGACAAGGCCGTGACCCATTGCCTGCTGGCCATCTCCAGGGCGCGGACATCGCACCCAGGAGTAAAGCGGGACCGCATCGAGCACGTGCAGCTCTACCGGCCGGAGGATCTGGCCCTTTTCCGGGAACTGGGCGTGGTGGGTTCGGTGCAGCCCCGATTTGTATCCACGGATTGGTGTGTGGCCGAGAAGCGCTGGGGTGCCGCCCGGTGTCAGACTGGATATGCGTGGCGGTCTCTCATGAATGCGGGGATTCCGCTTCTGTTCGGTTCCGACGCCCCGGTGGAACCTTTGGCGCCCATTTTGGGCCTCCAGGCGGCGGTGACCCGCCAGACCCCTGAGGGCAAGCCGCCGGGGGGCTGGTTTCCCGGGCAGAGGCTCACTTTGGAGGAAGGCATCTCGGGCTTCACCGCAGCGCCCGCGTGGGTCGCCGGCCGGGAGGAGCAATCGGGAAGCATTCGTGTGGGCAAATGGGCGGATCTCACGGTTTTCGCGCAGGATTTGTTCGTCGTGCCTCCGAGCGAGTGGCCGTCCGTGCCCGTGGAGATGACGATCGTGAACGGCGAGGTATTGTACCGGCATGGCTAAGAACGTGTTTGACCAGGTCGCGCGCGACTACGAAAAAATTCACAACCAGAGCCTGCCGCCCGGCGTTCACAGCGCCGATTTTATCCGCCAGAGGGCTGCCTGCGTCATCCGATGGGTCTCCGAGGAAACCTCCGGTAAAGAGTGTTGCTATCTGGATTTCGGATGCGGCAACGGCCGCATGTTGAAATGCCTGCTTGAGTCTGACCCGGTAAAGCCGCTGGTGGAGCAAGGCCGGCTGAGGCTGTTCGGCTTTGACACGTCGGTGCAGTCCATCAACGAGGCCAAAAGCCTTATGGGCGATGATCGTGTCTGTCTCGTGAGCGACTTGAACGCTTTGCCATGGGGCGTCCGCTTCGACCTCGTGATCAGCTGCCATGTGTTCCATCACATTCCCCTTGCAGAGAGGGCGACCGCGGTGAATATCTTGCGAAATCGGATGAAACCCTCGTCCAGGTTGATCATCTGGGAACACAACCCGTTTAATCCGTTTACCCGCATGCTCGTGAAAATGTGCCCTTTTGACGCAGATGCGCGCCTGCTGACGTTGAATGCAACGAAAACCCTGTTTGAGAAGAACTCATTTCGCTGCCGTGAACATGCCTACGTGAACATCTTCCCTCCCCGCTGGCTTCGGCTGAACGCGGTGTCGGCCACTGAGGTCAGGCTATCGAGGCTCCCCATCGGTGCGCAATACTGGGTGATGTTTGAAAACGATGAATAGCCTGCGGACGGCCTGGAAAGCCTACGAAGGGGAGCCGCTGACGACGCGCGCACATGTCGTTGCACGCGCCCTGACCTGTCCGTTTGGGCAGTTCATCGACCGGTTTCCGACGAGGGGGGCGGTGCTGGATGTCGGCTGCGGCCATGGCCTGCTTATCAACCTCCTGGCCAGAGACCCGTCCCGTAGCGGCCTGAAGTTGGCCGGCATCGACCACGATGCGGCCAAGATCGAGAGGGCGCGCCGACCCGCGCCTTCCGGGGTCGATTTCTCCACCCGGGCATTGAATTCCTTCTCTGCCCCGGTGTTTGATGCGGTCTCCATCGTCGACGTGTTGTACACCGTCAAGCGGCAGGCCTGGGATGAAATTCTAGGCGGCTGTTTCCGGGCCTTGCGGCCGGGAGGAAGGTTGATCGTCAAGGAAGTGGTCGACCGGCCGCGGTGGAAATACTGGGCGATCATGGCCCAGGAGACGCTTTCGGTGACGCTTTTCGGGATCACCAAGGGCGAGCCGCCGCACTTCGAGTCACCCGCCTCCTACCGCGCAGCAATAGCCGGTGTGGGGTTCACCGTCGTCGAAGAACGCCCGCTTGCATCCGCAAACTGGATCAGCCACTACCTGTTCGTTGGTCGAAAGATTTGACGAGACGCTATCTCAAAAATGCATCTGACCGTCACGGGCGGCGTTGCCCGCCTCTGAAAAATGCTCACCACCTGCCGCGGCGTGCACCTTGCCCTCGGCTGTGATCTGCTATTTTTAAGACGGCTTCTATGTTAAATCTTTAAAATTGCAAAGTTGAATGCCCCGACCGGCGATCTCGGATCGGATCGAGGGGCTTGTCAGGGCCTGCAGTTCCTTTTCGTGACCGTATTGCCAGCGTTTCACATCCGGCTCGTCCGGTGTGAGTCCGGGATGACACATGAGCTCATACGTCCGGCCCGGCCGAAGCGCACGGAGCAGTTGCCGCAGGCGGGGATCATCCAGCCGGCCGCCGTCCTGAAACCCCAAAAAGCGCAGCGGCCGGTATTTCGCCGCCTTGGCCCCGGTCAGGCGCGCCAGCGTCCAAGAAGCCCGCAGAACCGTGGCGCCGATCATGCGGTTGATTCCGTGCAGGCTCGGCCACCGGTCCTTCCGCAGATCCTCAACCGGCACGCGCACGAACGGGATGCTGTAGCGCTCGGCGAGATGCAGGCTCAGATCCGCCAACCCCGGAAGGATGTGCACATGCTGGTGGCTGTCCAGGTGCGTCAGCCGGATCCCGTGGTCCAGGACGCGCTCGATTTGCGCCGACCATTCCGCCTGCACATCCGCCCGCCGGATGCTTCCCGTCAGCCAGTGTCGCAGGAATGCGCCGGCGCTGGCCGGAAATCGCCCGTCGTCGCCTACCAAGGAAGATTTGCACGGCAGCAACGGGCGTTCAGCGACCAGGGTCAGATGCACGCCCACATCCAGCGCGGGGACCGCGCGGCAGCACTGCACGGCCTGCTCAAAGGCCCGGCCCACCGCCATCAGGGAGGTCGCCGTGACGATCCCCGCCCGGTGGGCCAGGAGGATGCCTTCATTGATGCGCGCGGATATCCCGAAATCGTCGGCATTGACGATCAGCCGGATGAACGGGTGCGGCCCGGGAAGTGTGATGCAGGCAGGGGCGTCACTCATGGGGCGAAGGACGGCGTTTGTCGAACCCTGCGGTTTCGCAGACAATGAAGCGCGGCCGTCGCCGCACCTCGATGATGATGCGGCCGACGTATTCTCCGAGGATGCCCAGATAAACAAACAGCAGCGAAAACAGGAGCGAGATCACCATCAGGGTCGATGCCCAGCCGGGAACCGTCCTCTTGCCGAAAAAGTGGCCGAAAAACGCATAGAGGACGCCGAACACCGACAGCATGCTGCCGATCAAGCCGATGAGGATGCCGATCCGCAGCGGCATGATCGAAAAGGAGCTCACGCCTTTCCAGGCGAGGCTGATCATTTTCTTTAGACTGTATTGGGACTGACCGCAGGCGCGCTCACCGGCGTTGTAGGGGATCGCGCAGGACGAAAAGCCGATCCATTCGGTCAGCCCGCGCAAAAACAAGCCCTCCTCGTTGAAGCGCAGCAGTTCATGCAGGGCCTGGCGGTCCAGCAGCCGGAAGTCCGCCACACCGGATTGCAATCTCACGCCGCTGAGATAGGAAAACACCCGGTAGAAAACGCGCGAGGTCCACCCTTTGAACCATCCGATGTCGCACGCATCCTGGCGCAGGGTCTTCACCACCTTGTAGCCCGCCTGCCATTTGTCGAAAAGGAGGGGGAGCATTTCCACCGGGTGCTGCAGATCGCAGTCCATGGTGATCACCGCATCCCCCTCGGACATCTCCAGGCCGGCCAGCAGGGCATACTGGTGGCCGAAATTACGGGACAGGCGCACGCCCCTGACCTTGGTATCCTCCGCGGCCAACCCGCCTATCACCGACCACGTAGCATCGCGGCTGCCGTCATCGACGAGGATCAATTCCCAGCGCTGGGAAACCAATTTCTGCAACACCTCGGCGACGCGCCGGTAAAGCAGGGGGATGGTCCCGGCCTCGTTGAAAGCGGGAACGACCACGCTGAGGACGGGGAAGACGCCGCGGGTGTCGGCGACCGTCCCCCGCGGCAGAGTCGCTGCTTCGGAAGATGGGTTCATCATCAGCTGGTCCAATAGTGGTTCACGAAACGGATGATATCAAGCGTCAGCAGCAACGTCGAGCCAAAAAACCAGGCGCCCCGGCCGACGGGCGAACGGATGCCGGCGGCGATGAAATAAATCGGAAACAGCACCATGCTGTATCGGGCAATCCCCAGGACCGATCCACTGCTCAAGGCGATGCCCAGCGAGACCAGCATGTACACGCCGTAGGAAAGCCTGAACCGCCTCAGCGCGATGACCCCCAGGAGGATCGCCACCGCGGTATAGGTCAGGTCGAGCACGGTGTTGGCCAGATCGGGGTTGTTGCGAACAAGAAAATCGCCGGCCTCCATCTCAAAGTCTCTGCCGAAGTGGCTCTGCACTTTGAAATAGAGGAAAAAATCGCCGAACGCAATCCAGTGATACAGACAGAAGGCGAGGGCGCCGAGAGGCGCCAAGGCCAGGGGCCAGACGCGGCGCGTCAACAACGCCCGCCAGCCGTTGGCTTGCACGAACTCGATGAACAGCACCACAAAAAGAAAAACGCCGGCCACACGCGTGGCCGAAGCCAGGGCCGCCCAGAGGCTCGCGATCATAAAATTGCGCCGCAGCGCCCAGAACACCGTCGTAAGCGACAGAAACAGAAACAGCGATTCGGAATAGACCGCATTGAGAAAAAAAGCCGCGGGGTAGGCGAGGAGAAACGCGGCCGGAAGAGTGGGGTCGATGTCCGGATGAAACTCCTGGCTCAGGCGGGTCAGCATGACGACCGCCAGAACGAAAAACAGGCTGCTCAACATCCAGCCGGCCAGCACCAGATCTCCGCCCGCAACCGGCCCCGTCAGGCGCACCAGCAACGGGTAGAGCGGGAAAAAAACGACGTTGGAGATATCTTTCTCACCGCGCAGGTAGTAGCCGTCTCGGGCGATGTCGAGATACCAGTAGGAATCCCAGCGGTTGTGCAGGTCGATAATGTTCCAGCTCTGCTGAACCGGCGCGACGGTCGCCGGCGACATCCAATCGAAGGCGCTGTCGGGGGCGAGATTTAAACGGTTGAACGCCAGAAGGGCGAAGAGGTTGACGATGATGAGCCACACCGCAGCCATCGCCAGGCTGCGCCGGATGGGGGGGGTGAGCACCGACGAAACGGCTGCCCATTTCGCCGGCGCCATGTCAAAAAAGGCAGCCATCTGCGCTTGAAGTGTCCTCTCACATGACAATCCGGACAACCGCTGAGTTCCGAGCGCCCATCGGCGGCATCTGCCAGCGTGCAATACCGTCATGTCGCCCCGATAGATACCTGATGAGACTTAGGGAATCAAGTGTTGTTTACGGTTTCGGTGTCAGCCAGTGCTTGTGTCTCCATCAAACGACGAACATTTTTGCCCGGGCGGGCGGGACCTGATATGATCATCGAAGAAGCCGAGCCATCCTTTGAGGTGTTCATGATTCCATGGGAACTCATCGACCGCGCGCAGGTGCCCGGTCACGGTGGAGAGTTGCGCCTGTACCGGCGGGCAGGGGAGTTCTCGATCCGTTTGGCTGCGGGCGAACTCATGAACAGCCGCGCCCATGGTTCAGAGGATGCGCTGGCTGAACTCGCGTGTGCCGGGATTGCCGACCGTCCCTGTCCGCGGGTTCTGATCGGGGGGCTGGGCATGGGCTACACCACGGCGGCGGCACTGCACCGGCTTGGAGCCGAGGCTCAGGTGCTGGTGGCCGAACTGGTTCCGGCGGTGGTGAAATGGAACCGCGGATGCCTTGGGGCGCTGGCCGGCCACCCCCTTCAAGATGCCCGGGTCAGCGTTTGCGAGGCCGACGTCGCCCAGGTCCTGCAGGCGGAGCAGCGAGCATTCGACGCCATCCTGCTGGACGTGGATAACGGCCCCGAGGGATTCTCCCGGAAGGGCAACGACTGGCTCTATGCCCGTGCCGGACTGGCTGCCGCCTTTGCGGCGCTGCGGCCGGCCGGTGTGTTGGCCGTATGGTCGGCCGGACCGGACTGGGCCTTCGTCAGGCGCTTGCATCAGGCGGGCTTCAGCGTGAACGAGGTCCGGGTGCGGGCGCGAGCTTCCAACAAGGGCGGCCGACACACGATCTGGCTCGCCGGACGCGGGTCATGACCGGCATTAAGAATCGCAGGGTTCCCCCGGGAAAACCAATTGGCGCGGTTCGTGTCAATGCGCATATAGGGACAACACCGAGCCGTCGTTGACTTTTATTTATGGGTATGAAATAAATGCGCACTTAAGATTCAGTCGTTTCTGCCTGCGGGCTCACCGGCAGCGCAGGACGGCGCGTCTTGAGGCATCGGACGGCGCCGGCTCGCCGGTGGCGGAGTCTGGTTTCAGCACCTGCAAGCCGCGGTGTTTCATGACCCATTTGGGTTTATTTCGATTTATCACGGAGAAAAATTCACCCATGATACAGGAATCGCACCCGAGCCATCCCGATATCAACCCGGAGATGTGGAAGCGCATCGATGCCATCGTCTCCGCCGGCAGCGGCGTGCCCGGTTCGGTCATTGCCGTTCTGCGCGAGTGCCAGGAAGTCGCGGGTTATCTTCCCGCCGAGCTTATCGATTACATCGCCGTCGGGCTCAACCTTTCGCGCAGTGAAGTTTTTGGAGTGGCGTCCTTCTACGCCCTGTTTTCCCTGCAACCCAAGGGCCGGAACCTGGTGAAAGTGTGCATGGGGACTGCTTGCTACGTCAAGGGCATCAAAGAGGTCATCAACCGGATCGAGAATCATTATAAGATGAAGCAGGGCGGCGCCTCGCCGGATCGGCGCTTTTCGCTCGAAGCCGTGCGGTGCCTGGGTGCCTGCGGTCTAGCGCCCGTGACGGTGGTGAACACCGACACTTACGGGGATGTCAAAGCGGACAAGATCGTCCAGATCCTCGATAAATATGAATAGAGGCTGTTGTTTCGATACTTCATATAAGACGTGATTGCTGCGGTGCCCCGTGGTGGGAACAACCCGCCGTTGGCAGGATGCCTTGCCTTCGGGCGTGCATCGGGGTTTGTCAGCAACCCCCATAGACAGGCGGTATGTCCCATGAAGATATCCGAGATACGCGACACTCTGAAAGCAGAAGTGCTGGTCGGTCACGACCAGATGGAGAGCACCGTGGTGGCGGGTGGCGGCGCCGACCTGATGGCCGATGTGCTCTCGGCGGTCGCCAAGGGCGCTGTCCTGCTGACGGGCCTGACGACGGAGCAGGTTTTGCGGACGGCCAAGGTGGCCGGCGTTACAGTGGTGGTGTTCGTGCGTGGCAAACGGCCGGATGAACCGGTCATCGAACTGGCTCGCTCCTACAAGATGCCGGTATTGCTGACCCGCTATTCCCTGTTTGTGGCAAGCGGTCGACTCTATATGAACGGATTGCGTGGTTTGGATGGGTCGTGGTAGGGCCGCCTGTGCATACTCGCCGAGGCTGGCGCGGCTGCTCGCGGCGCGATGCCGGCGACTGTCCCGAATCGAGATGCTGCCGGCCGCGGCGTGTTTCTTGCGTGGAGGATAGATGATGTCACGACCTGCTGGAGAGAAAGATGAGTAACGTCAGGACCCAATTGATGTTGTGCAGCGGCACTGGATGCCAGGCGTCCCGCAGCATATCGTTCCGGGATGCCCTCCAGAAGGAGATGGAGCGGCAGGGCCTGCTGGAAGAAATAAAAATCATCGAAACCGGCTGCAACGGGTTTTGCGCCGTCGGCCCGGTGATGCTGGTTCAGCCCGAGGGGATCTTTTACCAGAAGCTAACCCCGGAGGTCGTGCCGCACCTCGTGGAAGAGCATTTCCTCAAAGGCCGTCCGGTGAAGAAGCTATTGTACGTGGAGCCGGCCTCCAAGGTAACCATCCCGAAAATGAATCAGATTCCCTTTTTTGCCAACCAGATGTTCTGGGTCATGCGCAACAAGGGAGTGATCGATCCCGAGGTGATCGACGAGTACATCGCCCGGGACGGGTATTTCGGAGCGGCCAAGGCCTTGCGGGATATGACCCCGGAGCAAATCGTCGAGGAAGTCAAAATTTCGGGTCTGCGGGGCCGCGGCGGAGCCGGTTTTCCCACCGGTCTGAAATGGGAGTTTGCCCGCAAGAGCGCAGGCGACGTGAAATACGTGCTCTGCAATGCCGACGAGGGAGACCCCGGGGCCTTCATGGATCGCAGCGTGCTCGAATCCGATCCACACTCCGTGCTCGAGGGCATGATCATAGCCGCCAGGGCCATCGACGCCCGCCAGGGCTACATCTATGCCAGGACCGAGTACCCGCTGGCCGTCAAGCGCCTGGGCATCGCCATCCGCCAGGCCAGGGAGTACGGCCTGCTCGGCAAGAACATCCTCGGGACCGGGTTCGATTTCGATGTCGACATCTACCAGGGCGCCGGCGCCTTCGTGTGCGGCGAGGAGACGGCCCTGATGCGCTCGATCGAAGGCAAGCGCGGCATGCCGCGTCCCCGCCCGCCCTTTCCGGCCCTCAAGGGTCTGTGGGAAAAACCGACCATCCTGAACAACGTCGAAACCCTCGCCAACGTCTCTCAGATCATGCTGAAGGGCGGCCGTTGGTACGCCAGCGTAGGCACCGAGGGCAGCAAGGGCACGAAAGTGTTTGCGCTCTCCGGGGATGTGAGCAACATCGGCCTGGTTGAAATCCCCATGGGCACGCCCCTGCGCAAGCTGATTTTCGACATCGGCGGCGGGGTTCCCGGCAAGAAGAAGTTCAAGGCCGTTCAACTCGGCGGCCCCTCCGGCGGCTGCGTGCCGGAGCAGCATCTCGACATCCCCGTGGATTACGAGGCCATTGCCAAGGTCGGGGCCATCATGGGCTCCGGCGGCGCCATCGTCATGGACGAGGACACCTGCATGGTGGACATGGCCCGCTTTTTCATGGACTTCGTTCAGGACGAGTCCTGCGGCAAGTGCACCCCTTGCCGCGAGGGCACGCGGCGGCTGCTGCAGATCCTGGAGAAGATCTGCGAGGGTCGGGGGGAGCCCGCCGACCTCGAGACCTTGGAGGATCTGTCCGCCATCATCAAGGAGGCATCCCTCTGCGGGCTGGGGCAGACCGGCCCCAACCCGGTGCTATCCACCCTGCGCTATTTCCGCGACGAATACGAGGCGCACATCTACGCGAAGCGCTGTCCGGCGAAGCGCTGTGTCGCTCTGCTCAAGTTCGAAGTCGACCCTGAAATCTGCACCAAGTGCGGCTTGTGTTCCCGCGCCTGCCCGGTCGAGGCGATCGCCTGGAAGAAGAAGGAAGTGGCCCGCATCGACCGGGAAAAGTGCATCAAGTGCATGACCTGTTTCGAGAAGTGCAAATTCGGGGCGATTTTCTAGTAAGAGGGTCCGATTTTGGCAACCGAGCAGGGCCTCGTCATCCGTATCGACAGCATCGGCACCTGGGTCAAAACCGGGCAGAGCGAGACATGCGAGAGCTGTTCGTCCAAGGGCGCCTGCCATACGCTGGGCGGCGGCAAAGAGGTGGAAGTTCAAGTGCTGAACCCGATCGGCGCGGGAATCGGCGACCGCATCGTCCTGAAAATGGATTCCTCCCGCCTGTTGAAAGCCACTTTCCTGGTCTACATGTTTCCCATTCTGATGCTGATCCTAGGCGCCGGGGCGGGTGAATGGATCGCGCGCTCGGCCGGCCTCGGCTCTCCGGCCTCCCCCATCCTGCTCGGGTTCGGCGGTCTCGCGGCCGGACTGCTCATCATGAGGGTTCTCGCCAACCGTCTGGCTCAGAAAGACGAATACCGGCCCCGGATCGTGAAGATTCTGGGCAAGGCCTGAAAGGGATTCGGCCGTTCGCGGTCTCGAGAGATCGCGCATTCGTCCACGCACGGACTGCGCAGCCTTCCTCAGCCCAGGCAACACATCGGCGAATTTACGATTGAGCTTTTTTTTCGTCGGCTTGGCGGGGGAACAGCTCCTCGATGCTCGCCCCTTTGATCTTGGCGAGGCAGTTTGCGAGCGCTTCATCTTCGGTCTGCCCGACACCCTGGTAATCCTGCTTGGCGATGATGTTGACGAGGTTGGGGACCGCCACGTATGGCCCCGCCAGCCTGCCGTGCAGGGCTTCGTGGACGTCGATGAAGACCATGCGCTGGTTCCGAATCAGATTGTAGCGGGTAACGCGGGTGAGGATGTCGCTATCCTGCAGATGCTCCATAAACTTGCGCCGCTCCAGTTCTATTCTGCTTCAATGGTCAGCCGCAACGGGAAACCGTTTTCCTGGGCGGCCTCCGTCGCCACTTTGACCTTGGTTTCGGCCACCTCGTAGGGGTAAACGCCGCACAGGGCTGCTCCGTTTTTGTGGGCGGCCCACATGATGCCGGTCGCCTCCTCCGCCGACTTGCTGAAGACAGCCACCAGCATCTCCACGACGAACTCCTTGGTCGTGTAGTCGTCGTTGTGGATCATCACCCGGTACATGGGGGGTTCGGTGGTCTCATCCCGAACTTCCGCCAGGTCTTCCTCATGCCGCTCGGGAACCCGCGCGCTCATCGCATATTCCTCCCCGCTCGCCGATTCGGCCCAAATCGACTCTCGCCGAATAAAGAATGGCGTGCTCTCAGATCGCTCGCCCGTGGTTCAGCTGCAATGATAATCGCCCGGCTCGGGATGTCAACGACCCGTCCGGCAGAAAAGCCACGGGCGGCCGGCCCGAAGGCCATCGCCTCCGCCCGCGGGTGGTGTTCGGCGAAGCCGCGGATCGAGCAGGGGATGTCTTTCAAAACGCTGAAATCCATGCTAAACTTAAAAGAAAAAAGCAGCCGCGCTCCGATCCGCCGCAATCACCGGCAAGGCTGACAGCTTTGAGGCGCCGCCATGGCTGAAACCGTCTATATCACCAGCAACAACACGGCCGTTTTCCGTTGTCCCCAATGCCAGCGCTCCAAGACCCTGGATGTCTCGACCTTCGGGGAGTTCAAGCCGCCGCTGCGCTTCAAGCTGACCTGCCCCTGCGGCCATGTCGCCTCCGCCGTTCTCGAAGTGCGCAAACGCTATCGCAAAGGAGCCCATCTGCCCGGAACCTATGTCCATTATGTGAACGGCCAGCCCCGGGGCAAGGGCACGATGACGGTGAAGGACCTGTCAACCAACGGGATGAAGCTCGTGCTCGCCGCCAGCAGCACCATCGCCCCCGGCGACCTGCTGAAAATCGAGTTTCGCCTCGATGACGCCCAGCGCAGCCTGATTCAGAAGAAAGTCGTCGTTCGCAACATCGGCGACAATTTTGTTGGCACCGAGTTCGCCGCCACTGAAACCCTCGACAAGGCCCTGGGCTTTTACCTGCGATCCTGAAAACCGAAAAACCCGCCGAGACCGCACAAGGATCTGACATATGCACATCCGCTGCACCTGGGCCGGAACCGACCCGCTGGTTGTCCGCTACCATGATACCGAGTGGGGTGTTCCGCTGCACGACGATCGCCGGCTGTTCGAGTTTCTCGTCCTGGAAAGCGCCCAGGCCGGCTTGAGCTGGATCACCATCCTGAGGAAACGCGAGAATTACCGTCAGGCGTTCGACGGCTTCGACCCGCAGCGGGTCGCCGTGTACGATGCGGCCCGGATCGAGCAGTTGCTTGGAAATCCTAATATCGTCCGCAACCGGCGCAAGATAGAGGCTGCGGTGCGCAACGCCCGGGTGATCCTGGAAATCCAGGATGAGTTCGAAAGTCTCGACGCCTATCTCTGGCGCTTCGTGGCCGGGAGGCCCAGGATCAACCGCTGGAAAACCGTCCGCGCGGTGCCGGCAGAAACGCCCGAATCCCAAGCCCTCAGCAAAGACCTGATCCGGCGCGGATGCACATTTTTCGGTCCGACCATTGGCTATGCCTTCATGCAGGCCGTCGGCATGGTGAACGACCACACCGTCGACTGCTTCAGGCATGCTGAGGTCACGAAGTGGAGCGGCTGAAGGGCGGGCGCATTTTGGCCGCGTTGCGCGTGATCGGGTGGGGGCAGCGAATAAGCTCAAAGCGGAAAGGGTATTTGGGTATTCGGGTGTGCCGCGTTTGGCCAGACCACCAAAGGCCCAAATACCCGAACGCAGTGCGTCCATGCACCTTCGGTTTGGTATAAATGAGCATTCCACGCTGCAGATGAAACCGGCGATCCGGCGTTAGACGGGGTGTTCAAACAGCTTCTAATCGCCAATTTTGGCCATGAAGCCGGAATGATAGATCCACCGGACCTGACTCCATATCTTGCTCTTGCTATTCACCGCGCTTGCGATGATGACGTTGCCCTACGCCCCCAAGCTGCGGCAGGTCTCACCGACCCTCATCCCTAACACTGGCTTGGGAAAGGTTTCAGAACGGGAAATGGCAAATATCTTGACACTCATTCCAAAATTCCCTATCAACTTACAGAGGTTGAAGCGTTGGGTTGTCCAAAACCTCATGCGGTCATCTCTTTTTTCGCCATTCCATTCTCGAGACCCCGCCCCGGCAAAGAAAACGGACTTCGCACCAGGATGAATGCCTCGATAACCAAAGACGACAGCCAACGCAGAACCTACCAGAACAAGCGCATTCAGCACTGGACACGTCTTGCGAAGGAACTGGAATCCCGGCGCAGCCTGGGCCGATACTATCATCATCGGACGTGTGAAGTCTTGCGATTCCATATTGCGCCCAACCAGCGGATTCTGGAGGTCGGCTGCGGGCCGGGAGACTTGCTCAGCGCGCTGGCGCCGGTAGAAGGCGTAGGGGTGGATTTCTGCGCCGAGATGCTGCGACAGGCGCGGGTGCGGCACCCGCATTTACGTTTTGTCGATGCGGATGCTCACGATCTAAAGGATCTCGATGGCCCATTCGATGCAATCATCATGTCGGACCTCGTGAACGACCTCTGGGATGTCCAAACCACTTTTGAAGCAGCCGCACGCGTCTCTCATCCGAAAACGCGCCTATACATCAATTGGTACAGCAAGCTCTGGGAGTTACCGCTGCAAGCGGCCGCATGGCTGCAGTTCTCCAAACCCATGCTGGAGCAAAACTGGCTGACGGGTGAAGATATTTCGGATTTGTTGTGCCTATCCGGATTCGAAGTCATGCGCCGGTGGAATGAAATCCTGTGGCCAATCCGCACCCCGGGGATCGACACCATTGTCAATCGCGTGCTGGTCAAGCTCTGGCCGTTTTATCGGCTGGCCCTCACCAACTTCATCATTGCCCGTCCCATCCCGGTGGGAGTTTATGCACCCCCGCGGGTATCCGTGGTCGTTCCGGCCCGTAACGAGGCCGGCAACATTCGGGAGATTTTCGAACGTACCCCGACCATGGGTCGGGAAACGGAGCTCGTCTTCGTCGAGGGGCATTCCACGGATGACACGTACGCCGCCATCCAGGTGGAGATGACCTCGCATCCCGATCGGAAGAGTCGACTGTTCCGGCAGGGCGGGATCGGAAAGGCGGATGCCGTGCGCCTCGGCTTCGCCCATGCTGAGGGGGATCTGCTGATGATCCTGGACGCCGACGTGACGGTCGATCCGGAGCAGCTGGTGCGGTTTTACGAAGCTGCGGTATCGGGAAAAGCCGAATTAGTGAACGGGGTGCGCTTCGTCTACCCGATGGAAAAAGAAGCCATGCGTTTCGCAAATCTGATCGGCAACAAATTCTTCAGCCTGACCTTTACGTGGCTCCTCGGACAACCGGTCAAGGACACCCTATGCGGCACCAAGGTGATTTGGAAAGAAGACTATGAAAAAATTGTCGACAACCGAGCGTTCTTCGGCGACTTTGATCCCTTCGGTGATTTTGACCTGCTCTTCGGCGCCGCCCGGCTCGGTCTGAAAATAATCGACATTCCCGTCCGCTACGGTGAGCGCAAATACGGCACCACCAGCATAAGCCGATGGCGGCACGGGTTGCTTCTGCTGAGGATGATGTGCTTCGCCGCCAAACGCATCAAATTTGTCTAAACGCATAAGGGTCTTGTCGCTAATGAACCGGCTATCATCGCGCGCCGAAAGAGAAATCGCCCACGGGAGGAAACTGAGCAGCCAGGAAGTCGAACGCGTGTGGGGCTGGGGGACGGCGGCTGGCAAAAGCCGCGCCAGGCGCAGGGCTGGCCTGATCGCTGCAGCGGCAGCTCTGAGTCCCGGAGTTCGGGTCTTGGAAATCGGCTGTGGCACGGGGATGTTCACCGAAATGTTTGCAGCCAGCGGGGCCGAGATCACCGCGGTCGATCTGTCGCCGGATCTTCTGACCATCGCCCGCGAACGGGAGTTGCCATCCGGGCAGGTCACCTTCGTCAACGCCCGTTTTGAAGACTGCAGCACCGGTGAGGGATTTGATGCGATCATCGGCTCCTCCGTTTTGCACCATCTGGACGTGGAACCGGCCGTACGCAAAATATATCGTTTGCTCAAACCAGGCGGCAGGATGGCTTTTGCCGAACCGAACCTCCTCAATCCTCAGGTCTATATGCAGCTCAAGCTACGCTTCCTTCCCATGTTCTGGTATATCTCGCCCGACGAAGGTGCCTTTTACCGCCACCGGCTGGCGCGCCTGCTCGGGGCCATCGGGTTTGCCGATGTGCGCACACAGGCGTTTGACTGGCTGCATCCCTCGGTTCCCACGCGCGGAATAACGGGTGCCTTGACCTTGGGGAACTTGTTGGAAAAAACTCCGGTTCTGCGCGAGTTCGCGGGGTCCCTTTTGATCCGCGCCACGCGTCCGGCATAGGCATCCTTGTTTCCGAATGATAGACATGCGGTTATGACTTCCAAACGCGACACGCTCATATCCGATTTGATCCGTAAAGCGCATTTCATGCGTTACACACTTTTCCCCTTCCGCCCGCGCCTGGTTGCCCGGCACATGAAGAGCCGGCTCGCGTCCTTGTTAGGCATCGGGAAGGGCTTCCGGATCATCGACCTGGCCATTACCTATCGCTGCAACCAATTTTGCCAGCATTGCTCCGCCGCGCCGCTGGCCAAGCAGGCCGCAGTCCTTGGCCTCGACGATTACCGCTCGATCGTGGCACAGGCCGATGAACACCTCGACGTTCTCTCGTGGAACATCACCGGCGGAGAGCCGCTGCTCAGCGATATGCTCGAGGAGTTGATCCCCGTCCTGCGACCGCGGGACCATTTCATTTCCGTGCAGTCCAACGCGGTCCTGCTGACGGCGAGGCGGGCTCGCCGCCTCGCCCGCCTGGGAGTCAACTGCATCACCACCAGCATCGACAGCAGCGACATAAGCGAGCACGACGGATTCCGCGGGATGAAGGGTGCCTACGCCAAAACCCTCGAGGGCCTGCGGCATGCCAGGGCTGCTGGGATGCAGGTCCTGGTCGGCGGCGTTGTCACCCACCAGAACCTTCGAACGGAAAGCCTTCGGACCCTGATCGAGCGGGTGAACGCCATGGGGGCGATTTTTCTTTTCAACATCGCCACTCCCAGCGGCCGTTGGAAGGACAGCGAACAATACCTGCTGCGCGGGGACGACCGGGTCTACCTCCGGCAGCTCATGAGTCGCTACCCCATGACTTCCACGGACCACGAACCCGGACGCAACCGGATCGGCTGTCCGGCCGGCATGGAAAAGATCTATATCACCGCCTATGGCGATGTGATCCCCTGCCCCTTCATTCACATCGCCTTTGGAAACGTGCGTGACACGGCGCTCGTCGACATCGTTGCGTGCATGCAGAACGTCCCCTTTTTCTCCGCGTACCAGGACCTGTGCATTGCCGGTGAAAGCCGCGAGTTTCATCGCCAGGCCCTTAAACCGCTGCACGACGGGCGCTTCACCGCATTCCCGGTATCCTATCGGCACCTCTTCCCGGCGGGTGATGAGCATGACCGAGACCGATAGATCGCCGATTGAGCTGGAGGAGACAGCTTGCTTGTTTTGCGGCCCCGGTGAAACCCGCCCGGCGGCATCCGGCTACGATTACGAGTACGGAGTCAGCGACCAGCATTTTTGTTTCGTCGAATGCCGACGGTGCGGGCACTTTTTTTTGAAGCCGAGGCCCAGGCCCTCGGAGGCCGTGCGGATCTACCCGCAGAATTATTACACACTGGAAGGCCGGCACACCCGGTGGTGGCTCGCCGAGATCAAGCAACGGATCACCGCCAATCGCCTTGCTTTTTTCACTGACCGGCTCGATCAGGGATGTGACGTTTTCGAGGTTGGTTGCGGGGACTGCTCTCTCCTGCTGGGCCTGCAGGCGCGCTTTCCGAGGTCGACCTTCGCTGGCATAGACTTGAACCTGTCGGCCACAGCCCGCAAGGCGTGCCGATCCAAAGGGATTCGGCTCAGGCAGGGGTCCATCGAGGCGGCGGAGCTCGAAGCAGGCCGTTATGACCTGATCATCATGAACCAGCTGCTGGAGCATCTGTGGGAGCCCGTCTGGGTTCTGAAAAAGCTTCGTGTGGCGATGAAATCCGACGGTTGCCTTAGCATCGAAACTCCCAATTTGGCGGGCTACGATCGGCGCTTTTTCGCGCAGGGCATCTGGGGCGGGTATTACTTCCCCCGCCACCTGAACTTGTTCAGCGCCGAGAGTCTGGGACGGCTGTTGCAGGGATGCGGGTTTGAAATTGTTCTTAAAAAGAACCTGCTGGCCCCCATTATATGGACCTTCAGCCTGCATGCGCGTTTTGCGCCCTCGCGCGCTCCTTCCGCCCGCGCCCGGTTTTTCTCCGATCGGAACCCCATCTGCCTGGGGCTGTTCAGCGCCGTCGACCTGCTGGCCCTGCTGGGCGGGGCCACCACCTCCAACCAGAAAATAATCGCTCGGAAAACTGGGTGATCGCGTGAGCGAAGGCAAATTTCTCGGCAGCATTTACAGCAGGATCACCGACCCGGGCTTCTATCACCGCTATACCGAAAAAGTCCTGTCCCTTTTAAACAGGACCTTTTTCCGCGGCAGCGCGCCTCCGATGACGGTTTCCGGATTCAGAATGTCGGCCCACAGCTTCGACCGCTATTTGGCGCTGTGGTCTTGGCGGTTCGATTTCAAGGAAAGTTACAAGATTCGACTTTTACGGCAGTATTGCCAGCCTGGATCTGCCGCGTTGGATATTGGCGCCAACATCGGTTATTTTTCGCTGTTGCTCTCGAGCTTCGCGGCAGGACGTGGTCATGTATGGGCTTTCGAACCCGCTCCGGACAATTTTGCGATGTTGTTAAAAAACATCAAAGCCAACCGCCGCGGGAATATCACACCGGTGAGGGCGGCCGTGGGAGCAAAAACCGGGCAGCAGTTTTTATATCTCTCGTCCGCGCACAGCGGCGATCATCGCGTATATCAGCCCCGCGAGGGCCCGCGTCCAGCCGTGCCGGTTGATTTCGTAGCGCTGGACGACTACTTCAGCTCAAATCGGCGCATCGATCTTATCAAGATGGATATCCAAGGTGCGGAAGGTCTTGCTCTCAAGGGCATGCCGCGCATCCTGTCTCAAAGCCCGCGGCCCATAATCCTAATGGAATGCTGGCCGCACGGCCTGCAGGGCGCCGGCTCGAAAGTCACGGATGTTCTTTTCCAGTTGAGCCGCAGGGGCTATCGCCTGCACTGGCTGGATGAATCGAGGAGTACCCTCATGCCCGTTGCGCTTGAGCCGGCTTTTGACCGCTTCGTTCGCAGGAAACAGTATGTCACCATATTTGCCCGCTGAGGCCCGCCGCGCGACCGCCATTGCCCCGAAGACCCGGTTGCCGTGGTTCGCAGTCTGACGATGCCGGAAGAGATGCACGGACCGATGGCCCATACGGGCACCGAAACAGCGTTGCCGACGCGGACCGCCTTCCCATTCCTCGGCCTGCCGATCCGCGACGTGTTGTCCGTCTCCCTGCTGGCGGCCATCGTGTTCCTGCCCTTTGCGCTGTCGCTGTCGCCCGACGAAGAAGATTATTTCGTGGCCGTGCTGTCCACGGTCCTGCATGCACGGGCGCTTCAGGAAGGCGCTTACCCCTTCTGGACCTTCTTCAGCGGGTTCGGCATGCCCCACCCCTTCTGCCAGAACCTGATCTATCATCCGTTTCTGATTCTTGCCATGCTGCTGCCGGTCACGCATGCCATTTGGATCACTTATTTCGCGCACATTCTGACTGCCGTCCTGTCCCTTTGGCTCCTGTGCCGCGCGTTGGGTATAACGCGCGAGGTCCGATGGTTGTGCCTGGTGACCTACTGTCTCTCGCCGACGGCGCTGAGCTACCTGTTTGTCGATTTTTGGATCACGTGCATGACGGTCTGGAGCATGCTGCCGCTGCTGGTGCTGATCGCGGAGAAATTCGCACGGTCGCGGGAGAAGGCGCAGTCCTACCGTTGGGCAGTCGTATTCGGTCTGCTTTACGGCTGGCTTTTCCTCAACGCCCATGCTTCGGTGGCCGGGTATGCGCTGATCGGGATTGCTTTTTTCCTGCTCGGCAACCCCGCGCTGCTGGTGAAAAAAATCAAGCCGCTGCTCGCCGCCGTGGGCGTGATCGTCCCGATCGTCGCATCCCGGGTGTACGACCTGGCGGTCGAGTCGTGGCGTTTCCCGGCGACGGACCCCCGCGTGTCCCAATACCTACCCATGGACTGGTGGGCCCTGCTGATGTGGCCTTTGAGCAACCCATTCACCGGCGAACAGCCCTACTACCGTGGGATGGCCTTCGGCGGATGCTTCCTGCTTCTCGCTGGCCTCGGAATGGTCTGGCCGCAGGTCCGCCATCCGGCCAAGCGGCTCCTTGCGGCAGGATTCCTCGGCTGCTTCGCAATTTATTTCCTGCCGATCGAGTACTTTCCCTTCATTTCGGCCAACTACTCCTCGCGCGATTGTTTCATCCTGTTCGGGATCCTGCTGGCCGGCATGGGGTTGACGGAATTGAACCTGAACCGGCCCCGGTTGCGGCCGCTCTGGATCGCCATCGGCATGCTGCAGGCATCGCTAATGGCCGCCGGAGCAGCTCCCTATCTCTGGAAAAATGTCTCAGGAGCCATCCGGTTCTACCGCGGGGAACCCGCCCATGTTCTCCGGAATGCCATCACTACCAAGCCGTTTATCGAGTCCGTCAAACTGCGCTCGGCTCAGCAGGCGGGCCGCTGTTTTCTGTCGCCGGAGGCGGAAAAACTCATGTTGCGGAACCTGACGAATACGCATTACGCCACCCTCAGCCTGGAAGGCATCCGCATCGTCAACGGATATTTCAAAGGCATCGATTACCACAAGGTCTTCCCGAACCGCTGGCTTATGACCGGGCAGGTGTTGGCCACACCTGAGTTGCTGAACAACAAACCGATGCTGGACGTGCTGAACATTCGTTATCTATTCGCGACCGCAAGCGAGATACTGCCCGACGGGCTGCGCCGCATCGAAAAGTTCAGCCTCGCAAAAGGCGCTGAGGTTTTTTTGTTTGAGAATCAAGAGGCCTGGCCCGACGCCGTATTCCTCGTGGAGGCAGCGAACTCCCCTGCCCGGACGACGTGCGCGGGGATGGCTCATCAGGGGATCCTGCATTGGGATTTCTCGGAATTCGCGACCCTGAGGCAGGAGGGCGCCGTGCGCGTCCAGCGGGACTGGAAGGGGATCAAATTGAAATTCGAGCCGGCCGAAAGCCCCCGGACGCTATTCGTCAGCGAATATTTCCGTCCCGAGTGGCAGTGCCGTTACAGGGACGAATCCGGGGTCAACCGCTTCTTGGAGGTATTGCCAGCGATGCAGACGTTTATGAGCGTGAGCGTGCCGGCTGGGGTCCACACGGTCCGCCTCCAGTATCGGCCTTTCTGGCGGGTGGTGCTCGCAACCGGTTCCTGGATCGCGCTGGCATCGGCGGCGGCGCTCGCCGTCGTGATGAGAAGGTGGTGTTGATCCGGCAGCGATTCTGACGGCGGGCCGCATTCCAATAATTCCTGGGCAGGCCCACCCCAGTCTGGCATCTCTTGCCCCTCTGCCTATATCCTTCATCCTAAATTCCGACCGAACAAAGTCTTGAGCGCCTCTTGCAAAATCCTTTTTGGATTCCCGCCCGGGCGCAAAGGCCTCGCCTGATATTACGGTTTGGCGCGATAAGAATAGGTATTGTGTGTCATGAACCCACAAGATGGCTACCGAGCTATAGTGTTTCTCAGTCAATCCCACCGCTTTTCAGGGGATTATATTCCGGCAACATACGCAAGAAAAGGAAAGAGGCTGGGCAAACGTCACCCAGCCTCTTAAGCGGATAGCAATAAGATATCTGCTATGGTTTTTTAAAATGTTTTCGACCGTAGCCTGCCAGGCAAAGCATGCCTGCACCTAATAGAATCAGGGTGGATGGCTCAGGCACAGCATTTACCGGGCGTTCGATGGAGTCATTGGTCAACCGGACGTTGTCGAAATTCAGGTGCGGACCTTGCGAAACGATCTGAATGCCCAGATACTGGCCGAGGTTGGCATCTCCGTCCAATGCCGTATAGGACAGGGTGAGGGTCGAGAAAAGACCCTCGGCCGGGGCGACAGCGCCGCTTGAGGCCAGCACAGCGTTTCCTGCCAGGAGCTGCACCGAATATTCCGGGAACGCCATGTCGGTGCGGTTGCCTATATCGATCGACAAAGTGAACAGGTTGTTCGCGCTGACAACCCAATCCAGCATCTGGATAAGAGACCCCGCGTGCAGGGCGCCGATGTAGCTGCCATCGGGAACGGATGCAGTGTATAAGCCGCCGGCCGGGGCCCAATTTCCATACATGCCGTCGCCGGAGTAGGTCCAACCGGCCAACCCGGTCGACCCTTCCCCGACCGTCCAATGCCCGTTGACCAAATTCGTCCCATACGTGCCCGACACCTGTTCGAACGATGCGTTCAGAATCGTAATGGGAGTGGCAGAGGCAACTGAAACGCCCAACAACATGATCAGTAACAAAACGGCAGATGATTTTAGTGACAGCTTTTTCATGTTCTCTCTCCTTTTCGAAAGTTTGTTATACCATGCAGGTAATGCGCGATATGCGCTCACTGTTCAGTCACTTAAGCAGTAAGCGTGCCAACTATGATTACATGATAGTAAACACTTTAAAATCAATCTGTTATACTTGATATGGCTAAATTACCTGCTGACTCTGTCAAGCGTAATCCTGGCGTGAGTGGATACTTTTTTTCACAGATTGATGTAGCGGATACCAGCCCTGCGGTGAGCCAATTTTCTAATAAAGCACCATTGTGCTCAGAATACCGCCATGGTGACTTTACAGGCGGCTCCTATGGCTGCGGGGAACCTTGCAGGCGATTTTTTTGAGGATTAAGATGTGTTGGAAAACGACAAAGGGCTGACGAAAACCGCACGGCTCAATGAGAGGCGAACATGACCACGGCCCCATCGACAATCGAGAAAGATCCCCAAGCCGGAAAACCGATGATCGAAATGGTCGATGTGCACAAGTGGTATGGGGACTACCACGTCCTGAAGGGGATCAGTCTGACCGTTAAGAAACAGGAACGAATTGTCATCTGCGGCCCCTCAGGGTCGGGCAAGTCGACCCTGATCCGCTGCCTCAACCGGTTGGAGAGCCACCAGCGCGGCAGGATCGTGGTGGACGGGATGGAGCTGACGGACAACATCAAGAAGATCGAAAAGGTCAGGGCTGAGGTGGGAATGGTGTTTCAGCACTTCAATCTTTTTCCCCATCTGACCATTCTCGAAAACCTCACGTTGGGCCCGATCTGGGCGCGGAGATTTCCCAAAAAGGATGCGCTGGAAACCGCCATGAGTTTTCTGGAAAAGGTCCACATCGCCGACCAGGCCCGGAAGTACCCCGGGCAGCTTTCCGGGGGTCAGCAGCAGCGAGTGGCCATCGCACGAAGCCTGTGCATGGCCCCGAAGGTGATGCTTTTTGACGAGCCCACCTCAGCCCTCGATCCGGAGATGATCAAGGAGGTGCTGGACGTGATGATCGTTTTGGCTCGGGAGGGCATGACCATGATCGTCGTCACCCACGAGATGGGCTTTGCGCGCAGTGTGGCGCATCGCGTCCTCTTCATGGACTTCGGGATGATCGTGGAAGGAAACACTCCCGATGAGTTTTTCAGGAACCCGCGGCACGAACGCACCCGCCTGTTCCTGAGCCAGATCCTTCACTGAGGACCTCAAACTGCGGTGAAGACAGAAACCCTGTTGGGCCCATGATTTTAACCCCCTAACCCTCTCGCAGGAAAAACTATGCTCGCAAGGCCCATGCTGCTGGTGCTTTCCTTCTTATTACTCGGAGGTTGTAGCGCCACATCCTCCGTGTCCATCCCTACGAACGCGCGCAACGGCGCCTTGGAACCGATCCCGGCTGCTTTTTTCAAGCCGGATGGGCCGGGGCCTTTTCCGGCCGTCGTGATCATGCACGACTGCAGCGGCCTCGGGCCTCGCTCAAGCGGAGCCCCCGAACGATGGGCAAGGGAACTAACGGGACAGGGATACGTCGTCCTGATACCCGATAGTTTCACGACGCGCGGCCACGCGGGCGGCGTGTGCACCAACCCGGCGCCCAGCCGGAGTGAGGTCAGCCCTTATCGACGCGTCGGCGACGCGTATGCAGCGCTCGCCTATCTGCGCACCTTGCCCTGCGTCGATAAATTTCGGGTAGGCCTCATGGGCGGTTCGCATGGCGGCTCCACGACGTTGGCCGCCATGGTCGCGGCTGATAGCGACAGCACCTTTCTTGCGCGGGAGAAGCGTGCGGGATTTGCTGCTGCGGTTGCCCTGTACCCGGCCTGTAACGCGCGATACGGCGGCTGGCGCAGCAGGCGCGATGCCGTGTCACGCGGGGCGATCACGGATTACATCGGCGCGTATCAATCCGTCGCCCCTCTGTTGATCCTCATCGGAGAAAACGACGACTGGACCCCCGCTGAACCGTGCCGGAAACTGACCGAAGCCGCCCGGCAAGCCGGGTATCCGGTGACGATCAAGATCTATCCGGGGGCTTTTCATTCATTCGACAGCGACAAGCCCATCAGGTATATCGGGGAGCGCGTCAACGTGAACTCCCCCACTGGGCGCGGTGCCACGACAGGCGGGGATCCCAAGGCGTGGGCGGACAGCATTCGCGAGGTCATTGCGTTCTTCGAGCAACACCTCAGGCAGAAGCAAGACTAAGGCCCTGCAAACGTGGTATCGGCTGCCCAGCCGCTTCAGACCCGCGCCGGGATGTTGCGGTCTGTGAAAAATACAGGTTTCACCCCATTGCCTAATCCTTAAGCCTCATTCTAAAGTCTCGCGGCGTCGGCTGTTAACGGCAGCTACCGAAGAAGCGCACCGCCGATCCGAGATCCTGCCGCCGGACGCAACCACGTGAAGGATGCGACAGCGGCCTTCAACCGAAAGTCGATGCATTCGGCACCTGCGATCAACGGCCCGCCCCGCGCTCATGCAGCCCTGACCAAAACCGCGATGATCGCTGCGCTGCCGCATGCATCTTCGGTAAATGAGGCCGAGGTGCGACCACAACGGATATCATCTCCAGTGGAACTGCTGCAAAGACCCGGGTTGTTGATGCCGATGGAAACTGCAAACCGTAAGAGTGCGGTCGAAAAACGGGCAGCATGCCTTACACGCGGAGGAACGTCATGATGACGACCTTGACCGTAAACCGACAAGCCTACACCATCGACGTGGATCCGGAAATGCCCCTTCTCTGGGTCCTGCGGGATGTCCTGGGGCTTACCGGAACAAAGTTCGGCTGCGGCATGGGCCAGTGTTGGGGCTGCACCGTGCTGGTGGCCGGCAAGGCCCGCCCTTCTTGCACTATCAAGGCCAAGACAATAGAGGGTAAGGAGATAACCACGATCGAAGGCGTTCCCGAGGATCACCCGGTCAAACGGGCCTGGGTCGAGGCGCAGGTGCCCCAGTGCGGCTACTGCCAGCCCGGTCAGATTCTACAGGCGGTAGCGCTCCTCTCCGAGAAGCCCGATCCCAGCGACGCGGACATCGCCAAGGCCATGCAAAAAAATCTCTGCCGATGCGGCACCTACTTCCGCATCGAGACGGCGGTCAAGCGCGCCGCAAACCACCTTCAGTCCGTGAGCGGAGCAGGAACTTCCCCGAAAAAGAGTTTCGCAAACTCTTCGAAGAGCAGCCCGGACGAAACCTTCGCCCTCAATCCTTTCGTCCGGATCGGCGCGGATGGCGTGGTGACGGTATTGGCCAAGCATTTTGAGACGGGTCAGGGGATTTACACCGGCCTGGCGACCCTGCTGGCCGAAGAGCTCGATGCCGACTGGAGTTGGGTGCGAGTGGAATCCGCTCCGGCCGACGAGAGATTGTACAGCAATCTTTTTTTTGGACCCATCCAGGCAACGGGCGGCAGCACCAGCATTGCGAACTCTTATGAACAATACCGGCAGGCCGGCGCGACGGCTCGCGCAATGCTCATTGCGGCGGCAGCGGCTGTCTGGGGTGTTCCGGCTGCGGAGATCGGTGTGCAAAAAAGCGTGGTCACGCATGGCCGGAGCGGTCGCCGGGCGACTTTCGGGGAACTCGCGCAGAAGGCCTCCGACATGACTCCGCCGAATGAAGTGCGTCTGAAGGATCCGCAGGCCTTCGAGCTGATCGGCCGGCAGGCGGCACGGACCGACATCGAGGTCAAGGTACAGGCAGCCGCCCGGTATGCTTTGGATGTGCGACTGCCGGACATGTTGACCGCCATGGTCGCCCGGCCGCCGCGCTTCGGCGGCAAGCTAAAGTCGTTTGACGCGGCCCAGGCGCGGTTGATTCCCGGTGTCACCGACGTGGTGGAAATTCCGCAGGGCGTGGCGGTGGTCGCCGCCGACTCCTGGGCGGCCCGGCGCGGCCGCGATGCCCTGCGCATCGACTGGGATGACAGAGCGGCGGAAATGCGCGGCACGGTCGAACTGCTGGACGAATACCGCGCGCTCCTTGAAACCCCTGGGCGGGCAGCTCGGAAAACCGGGGACGTGGAGGCGGCTTTGGCCAAAGCCGCCCAGACCCTCGATGCGACCTTCGAGTTTCCGTACCTGGCACATGCTCCGCTGGAGCCCCTCAATTGCGTCGTGCGGCTTTCCGAAAACGGTTGCGAGATTTGGGCGGGCGACCAGTTCCAGACGGTGGATCAGGCCAACGCCGCGGCCGCCGCCGGTCTGGATCCCCGGCAGGTCCAAATCCATACGCTCTTTGCGGGAGGCAGCTTTGGCCGGCGGGCCAACCCCACGTCCGATTACATCACGGAAGGCGTGCATGTGGCCAAAGCCATCGGTGGGCGCTCTCCGATCCACCTCGTCTGGACCCGGGAAGATGATATCAGGGGAGGCTACTACCGGCCGATGTTCGTTCATCGCGTGCGGGCCGGCCTCGACGAGCGCGGGAATCTTACTGCCTGGCATCATCGTCTGGTGGGGCAATCGGTTTTGGTGAATACCCCATTCGAAGGTGCGCTGGTGGAGGACGGCATCGACGCAACATCTGTCGAGGGCGTACGGGACATGCCCTATGCCATACCCAACCTGACAGTTGAGCTGCATACGCAGCAGGTAGGGGTGCCGGTGCTTTGGTGGCGTTCGGTCGGCCATACCCATACCGCCTTTGCCGTCGAGGTTTTTCTGGACGAGCTGGCAAGAGCCGCCGGCCGCGATCCTGTCGATTTCCGTCGATCCCTTCTCCCCGGTCATCCGCGTTACCAGGGCGTGCTGGATTTGGCCGCAGAAAAGGCCGGCTGGGGTTTTCCGCTTCCGCCGGGGCGCAGTCGCGGTGTAGCCGTGCACAAGTCCTTTGACACCTTCGTGGCACAGGTTGCCGAAGTGTCCGTTGCCGGTGACGGGGCATTTGAAGTGGAACGCGTGGTCTGCGCCGTCGACTGTGGCGTCGCCATCAATCCGGAGATCGTTCGGGCCCAGATGGAGGGTGGTATCGGATTCGGTCTATCGGCGGCTCTCGCAGAGGCCGTTACGCTGGACGCTGGGGAGGTCCAGCAGTCGAGCTTCTCCGACTATCAACTGTTGCGCTTTGATCGTATGCCCGCGGTCGAAGTGCATATTATTCCAAGTACTGAGAAACCGACAGGGGTCGGCGAACCTGGAGTCCCTCCCATAGCGCCGGCAGTGGTCAATGCGCTTTTTGCCGCCACTGGCAAGCGTTTCCGGCGCCTCCCCTTGCTCGCCAAAGGGAAATAGCCGTTGGAGGAAACGTCATGTTTGAGTCCATGGAGCCATCAAAAGAAGAAAGGTTTGACAAGCGCTTAAATTTCCAAACCCAAGAGATAGAAAGGTAAGCCCGTGCCACAACTCAACCCGGAATTCATTCGTGAGTTAGTTGAGATCGTCAACACCAGTCCTTTTCCAGAGCACATGTCCATGCGATTGCATTCAATAGAATTGGACAAGGCGGTAATGGAGCTGAGAACCGCCAACTGCCATTTGCAGGCGTATGGAATCGTTCATGGCGGCGTGTTGGCCACCTTGATCGATACGGCAACGTTCTGGTCTGTTTTTATGAGAATTCCCGAAGATGCGGGGTTGGTGAATATCGATCTGAAGCTTAATTACCTTAAACCGGTTGAAAATGGATTGCTAACCGCTGAAGGTCGTGCGATTAGATCAGGGAATACGATTTGCTATGCCGAGTCCAGCGTATTGAATGCGAATCATGACATCATTGCCCACGGCACCTCCACATTGATGATAATGCCCGGCAAAGGCCTGAAACTGAAATCAAAAAAGTTTCTTGGCGAATAAGCCGCCACTGGATCATGCAAGTCAAGAGCAGGCGCCCTTTATGCAGGTTCTCATTGCTTTCTGGCGAGGATGAACAGGCGTCGAAACGCCAGCAGCACTGTTCCATCGGCTCTTGGGGGGTAATGGGGGCGCAACGCCTTCGAGTACGCAGCTATAAATTCCGGCCGGTCGCCCGGTCGCAGCGCGTCGAGGTAGGGTCGCAGGCTGGTCCCCATTGCCCATTGGACCACCGGGTCTTCGCCGCGCAATACGTGCAGATATTGCGTTATCCATATTTCAACTGCGCAGACACGCTCAGACAGCAGATCGTAATAGGCGGCGGGTTCGAGAACGGGCGGCGCGCTTGTTACTCCAGATAGCTGTTTGGACCAGGGACCCGACAAGGCGATCGCCGACTGAAGAGCGCGTACGGGCTCGTTGTGCATGGCAGGCATTTGGACCGCCAGAATCCCTCCGGGTGCAAGGCAGGCAAGCAATCTGGGGAACAATGCAGCATGGTCGGGCAGCCACTGTAATGCGGCGTTACTGAAGATTACGTCCACGGGTTGCGGTGGCGACCAGGTCGCAATATCGGCGAGTTGGGTCGTAAAGCCTGCTGAATTCGCCTTTTCGAGCATGGCCGGGGAGCTGTCCACCCCAACCAGCTCTGCGTTGGGGAATCGCGCAGAAAGGACGGGTAGCGCGTTGCCGGTCCCGCAACCCAGATCAATCACACGCCGCGGGCCTGGATGTCCGATGCGGGCAGCAAGGTCGATGGCAGGGCGGAGCCGCTCGTCGGCAAAATGCAGATATTGCCGCGGGTCCCAATCTGGTTTGGCGGCGCTGATCGCTCCTCCTGAATCCTCTGCAGCAGCATTATCGCCAATGCCGCATTTTTGAGATAGCTTCTTATATGATACTAAGATTACCTGACGAAAGATGCAATGACTTTCGGTGATCTGGCAGGATTCGACCACGGCACGCAGTCCAACCCTCGGAGCAACCGCAAGATTCGTTTGATTTCTATTGACTATTGCACCATTGACATTGTCTGGGATACCATCCGACGTATTCTCCAAGCAGCCAGCCTGTGATATTGACTTGCTACCATTTTAATACCCCACCCAAAAATGAAACAAAATCCTATCACCCACCGAGCTCTTGAGAAAAACTGATAGTGATATTGAAGCCTGAAACATTGAAGTTCTTTGATCCTGCCTTAGCAGATTCTCAGTTGAAGATTAACCACAGGCATTTTTATGTAATAAAAGTATATAAAACAGGCAGTAAAATAATGCGTTTTATATAATGAACTACATAAAAACAAACCTATCGGTTCAGGGTTAAGTCAAAGTTCTGGACCTTACTCTTTCAAGGCTTTCATCGAGGACACCACCGCAGGGATTATTTTCCCAAAATACATTATTCACCGTATTTAAGCCTCTCTTCGACGATGATAGAGAAGCGATCATCGGACTGCCGGACCAAGCGCCAATTCTCTCTCTTTCAGCCCGACGATAGCGACTCATCTGCAACCGTTCTTGCTTCTCATAGATAAAGCAATTTTTTTAGACTCTTACCAAACACAGCGGTGAGAATTAGTGCACCCTCTCGGCAGGGTGCGATTAATACCGCACCTTCTTTGACTGAAGAAAGGGGGTGGTGCTTAAGAGGCGTATACGTTTCTAACAGCAACTATAATAGTCCAAAAATCCGAGAAAGCGAGGTGAAATAATGAGAGTAAATAAAATTATCATCGCAATTTTTTTGGCGTGCGCGGTGATTGGGTATGCCGTCGTCCAATCAAAGGCCGCGGGCAACACAGGCCCCAACCTCACAAACATAGAAAAGTTGGGTAAATTCGTCTTCTTTGACAAAATATCCGCGCCTTCGCGCATGGCGTGTGTCACCTGCCACGATCCAGACACCGGCGGGACGGGAAGCGTTTCCGGCGTCAACCTGCATCAAGTGGCGATCACCGGTGCCAACCCGCACACGGTCGGCAACCTCAAGCCACCCACCAACGCCTATGCGAGCTTCATCGACCCGCTCTTCAAACCTTGCCCGTTTGGTGTCCCCGGTATCTGTGGCGGAAACTTCTGGAACGGTCGCGCCGAGGGTAATGCTTCTGCAGTTTTCCCTGCAGGGGCCACAAAGCATATCGGTGATGAGATCTTTTTTACTACCGACGGTACCGCCCTCCCGGCTGATCTTAAAACGAATTACAGCCCCTTCATAGGGCCGACGGCGGATCAGGCGTTGAATCCTATGCCGAACCTTGTCGAGCAGAACATTGAGAGGCAAGCCGTTTGTCAGCAGGTCAAGTCGGCAAAATATGCTCCCCTTTACCAACTCGTCTGGGGAGTCCCCATCGATTGCAGCGAGGCCCCGGTGGCAATAAGCGCCCCGGACGTGGCCGCCCCGGAGAAGGCGTTCGACATCAGTTTCAAAAGAATTATGCTGGCGGTCTGCGCCTGGCAGGCCTCCACCGACCTCAACTCGTTCAGCTCCAAGCGCGATATCGCGCTGCGCAATGAGGCGGACAAAAAGTTCCCTCTAGCCGGTCTGACGGCTCAGGAAAATCTCGGGCATGATTTGTTCTATGGAGTGACAAGTTCGCTGAATCCCGCCGGCAAATCCGCAGGGTGCGCAGGTTGTCACAGTGACAGGCCCGGTATTGATACAGGGGAGGAATTGGGCCAGCTTTACACCGATGACGGCTACCACAACATCGGCGTGCCCCGAAACCCGGAGATCCCCCCGACATTCAAAGAAGATGGAACATTTATAGATCCCGACCTGGGGCTTGCGGGCCATACGGGCGTGAACGGGGATAACTCGAACGGTGGATGCACGGCCATTGGGTTTAGAAGAAACTGTGACCACCGCGGGTTCCAGAAGACTCCGACCATGCGCAACGTGGACAAGCGCAAAGACATAGACTTCATAAAAGCTTACGCTCATAACGGTTGGTTCAAGAGCATGGAGAGCATCGTGCACTTCTACAACACGGGTTTAATAGGGGGAGCGACGGCGAACTCATTCGGTGTGACGCGATGTCCGGATAGTGTCGTGACGGAAAAGGATGCCTTGGCAAACAACTGCTGGCCGGCTCCAGCGTTTGTCAACCCCCTTCAACCCGGAAGCCCCACTTTTGGCGCTCGTCTAGGAGGCGCAACCTTTGGGAACCTGAATCTTACCATTGAAGAAGAGGCTGCGATCGTTGCCTACCTGAAAACGTTGACGGACACATACACCCCCAAGGCGCCAGCACCGTATAAGTGATGGTGTCTTGCATATGTATTCACAGGGTGAAAAAGAGTGCTTCAGTCAAGAGACGAAAAGGCCTGGTTTGATGAGCGCGTATGCCGGTGTGGGTAGATTATAGCGCGTGCAGGCCGGATAGCTTGGAGTAAGTTGTCAAGGAATATTGGCAGAGTCAGCAATGGCTCTGCCATTTTTTCGTGCAGTTTGTTTGTGCGCGCCTTCCAGAGGGTTTCGTTTTTTAAGGCTCCGGAGCATCTATAAAAGAGAAGCCCACGCGAATGAACTGGTGACAGTGGCATAACCGGCGACATATCGGCAACCTGAATACGAGAGGCAAGCTAATTTTACCTCCCGGCTTTCTTGTGTGTTTTTTTGTGTTATCTTAGTACCTACGATACAGTTTCGTTCATGCTATATCTCATTACCGCAGCATGTTGAACCAATGGCGCGTGCACGCAGGAGAAGCAAAAAAAATGTAAGCCTCACCCACGAGGCGAGGGATAGGGTTCTTGCGTCCGCGCTGGAGCACGCGGATCTCGGCATACTCCGTCTGGCCCGCGTGCTGAAGGGGCAAGGAATTGAGGCCTCAGACAGTTCGATTCGATCAACGCTGTTGAAGGATAATCTTCACACCCGCGAACTCCGGCTTAGCTTTCTGGAAGACCGCCATCTCAGAGAAGGCGTTGATCTCAGCGACCGGCAGAAGCGTGCCCTCGAAAAATTCAATCCATGCCTGCGCGAGCGGCAGATGGAGTCCCACCGGCCTGGCGCGCTTCTCATCCTGGATATCGTCAACCTCGGGGACTTTCCAAAGACCGGGCCAACATTTCTGCACGCCGCAATCGACCCATCCTGCTGCCTGACTTTTGCCCTGATTCGAAAAGCCTCAGACCCCGCCGGAGCGAAAATCCTGCTGGACGATCACGCCATCCCCTTCTACCGGCAACACGGGATTGTGGTGCAGTCGATCCTAAACGGTCCAGGGATGGTCTTCGCCGCCGACGGCGAAGCCGAGTTTCAAAAGTTTCTCGAAACTCAAGGCATCGCGCCTTGCCCGCCAACCCAGGGTACGCTGCCGCAAAAAAACGGCTTTATAGAGAACTTTGAGCGCACGGTGCGAACGGAATACCTGGCCGGGGTCTTCCGCTCTGATGATATACAGAGAATAAAAGACCTGCAGAAAGATTTCGCTGCCTGGCTTGCCCGCTACAACGCCGAGACAAAGCTCCCCGGTTTTCCTAACATGAGCCGGTCGCCAATCGCGGCGTTCCAGACCAGGAAGCCGCCAGAGGTCACCGCAGAGAAGATTGACACCAAACCGGCGGTGGCAGTTGAGGCTCCCCCGCCGGCCGTGTCACTTCTCTCATCCTCCTTGCATCCATGGGTCGAAAAACCGGGCGAAAGGACTCCAGGCAGGGAAAAATGGATATTCCGCGCCGTCAACGCCGCGCTCGTCTGTCTGTTGATCTACTACGGGTGGACAATTGCCTCGAAGCTTCTCGAGACTCAGAGGCCGGAGACGGACCACGGCCCTAACGCGTCCGTTCAGCCGGAGGCAGGTGCCGAAATCGGCCATGCGCGGGCCGCAGCTTCGAGCCTCGATGGCTATCATGCGGTCTGGGAGCGGAATTTATTCGGGGTGTCCAAAGCAGTGGATGCCTCAGGGCGCGGAAAGGTATCGGTCGCTACAATTCCCGTTGCGGAAAAAAATGTCGGTCTGAAGCTCATTGGAACGGTGGTAGCCAGCGACCCCATGCAGAATTACGCCGTTATTGATGTCAACACAACCCGAGAGCAGGGAATTTTTCGAGAGAATGAACACGTCGGGAAGGCAGTCATCCGCAGGATCCTCCGCAACAGCATCATCATAGAAACCGACCGGGGGCAGCGGCGGCGCCTGGCGGTGGAGGACGGGCCGGCCAAAGTGCCCCCGGTACAGGCAGCTTCACTTCTGAACCCTTACGAAACACCATCACTCCCTGCAAACCTGCCTGAGAACCAGGAGGGCACGCTCACTTTCGATGTCTCCCGTGAAGCGGTCGCACCGCTGATGGAATCCCGACGGTTCATAGAGGAAACACTCATGTCCCAACACCTCCAGGACGGCGAGCCCGACGGCTTGCGATTGGGCGCCGTAGCCCCCGGGAACCCGCTTGCCCGCATCGGCCTGAGGACCGGAGACGTGGTCAAGTCCCTGAACGACGAGGAGATCACGAGGCCCGAAAAAGCGGAGGAACTTTTACAGGCCCTGGCGTTGGGCGGGGATTTTGCCATTCTGATCGAACGCCGCGGCCAGATGAAAACACTGAACGTCAACATCAAATAGAGGCGGCCGCTTGCAGGCCGAAATTGAGATCCGCCAACCTTTCGAGAGCATGCCTGCCTAACGCGGGTTTGAGCTATGCCGACCTCGAAAATGCCAATCTGAAGAGGGCGACCCTTTCATAGGCCAACTTGAGGCAAGCCAATCTCACGGGCGCCTTCCTGAGGGAAGCCGACCTCAGATGGACCAACCTTTCCGATGCCGACCTCCGAAGCGCCTTCCTCTGCGGTGCACATCTCGAAGATGCAATTCTCAAGGGAACCGCTCTTAAGAGGTCCAAATCGAAGGACACCCTTCTGGAACGGTGCAATCGGTTCAACTTTGCGGGCTTCAAATACCGATTAGAAAGAGAACTTAAACTCTGACAGCCTGCCAGCAAAAACCTCAAGCTGAAAAAGTGCTGCATATATACAGGATAGATGAACTTAATTGAGGGCTGGTATGACTGTTCTTATAAGCTCACTCGATGGCCACAGTCCCGGCTGATGCCGTAGATTTTGAAGCGGAGGCTGATCTGGGAAAGGTTGCTGCGTCGAAGCCTGACCTTTTCATTCCGCCCGGCGACCGACCCCTTGCTTTTGTTGCGCGGTAAGTCGGTCTGCCTGCGGCTGGGCTTCCGGACCTGCTTTTTTTCAATGACCAGATCCGCAAGAGGATACAGATTCTAATATAGGACCCACCTGCTGGCGGTCACGGCTGATGGGATCACCATGCAGGACGTTCGGCGTGCGCTGAAAACTGACACGCTTGAGGCGGGGGCGGACAGGATCAATCGGGATTTGATCCTGGGCCACAGCCTGGGGAATGGACCGGCACTACATCAAGCCGTCAGAGGAGACCCTCCGCCATGCCATGGCCCGGTATACCGCGTGGATAGACGAGCAGCTCGAAAATATTGACCAAACTGCTGCATCAGATGAATAGCAATCTGCAAAAAAATAATCAATCGCCCATCTTTGCCATGTAGTCGTCGTACATGGTCTCCAGGGCGAGCTTGTGCTTGGCTTCCTCCTGGCAGAGCATCTTGAAAACCTTCTGGCCTTCGGGTGTCTCGGTTTGTTTTAAAAAATCGTTGTAGAGCTTCAGGGCCTTTTCCTCGCGTTTCATGGCGAGCATCAGGATTTCGTTATAGGCCATGCCCTTTCGGTATTCGAGATCCACCACGTAGTCGCTGCGCTTGATGTCCTTGATCCATTTCAGCTTATAATCCTTCATGCTCTGGGTCAGGCCCTTGGTCCTGAACTCCTGAAGCATCTTCTCGTGCTTGTCTTCTTCCTTGGCAAAATCCGCAAACATCTCCTTGGTGCCGGAAAACGCCTCCTCCTTGCTCAGGCTTGAGTAAAACTCAATTGCTTCCTTTTCCTTTTCAATCGCGAAATTCACAATGGCTTCCAGGCTGTCGAACTTCATACGTTTCTCCTTTCCCGAAGAGTGGGACTTCGCAGATCAATGACGGAGCGACGTGTCAGGTGCTCTGAAACCTTATGCCCGTGTAAAAAGTCATCCATCGGATGCAAACGGCAGACAGTTGCAAAGGCCATATCAAGAATTCAGCGTAAGATCAATCCCTCCCGGTTTTGAGACGGCCCGGCCGGGCACATATACGAAATTCTGCCACCGAGATTCCCGCTGTCGCCTCTCTCCTGGCGCTCTTCAGCGATCATGCCGGAAATCGCGACGTGGCAGTCGGAAAAATCTACATTGGCGGATGACCTTGAAATTACACCTTTTCAGCCTGGCTTAGGCTTCCCGGGTGTGTGCCCTGGCGCAGGGGATGCTGCAAACGCCGACAGTGCTCGCCAGGGTTTTCCGAGAAGCGATAGATGTATCCGGCAAAATAGGGTGCAGGTTCAATACGTTAGCTTTTTATCCCCGCATGGTTTGTGCCTTGGTACAGGCCTTGCTCATTACCATGGGTAACTATCTACCATGGTTTGAGTCAACGCCAACCAAGGAGGGGTGCCATGACCGATCAATTGAAGGAAACCCGGAGAGCCGGCCTGGGTTACGGTTCCACCTACCGCAAGGGACAAGCCGGAGAAACCTCCCGCAAGGAAATCACCACTGTGCTCGGCGGCCAGGCGTGGCTGGTGAAGCCCGATCAGAAGGCCAAGGCATCCCACCCCTGCCTCTGGATGCAGGCCGGCGCCGTGAAATTCAAGAACTGCACCAACTTCTACGACTGCGCCACCTGCACGTACGATCACGCCATGGCGGAGAAATCCGGAAGCGGCAAGCAGATCAGCTGGCAGGCGGCCATGCGGTTGCGGCCGGGATTGGACCGGGTCTGCCGGCACTCCCTCACGGGCAGGATCCCCCAACGCACCTGCGCCTACGACTACGTATGCGCGACCTGCGATTTCGATCAGTTCTTCGAAGATGTCTGGACCGCCAAGTGCAAGAGTCGGCCCACCGAGGTACAAAAGATTAAAGGCTTCGACGTGCCCATGGACTATTATTTTCATGACGGGCATGCCTGGGCGCGGGTCGAAAATGGAGGCTGTATCCGTATCGGGTTGGACGATTTCTCTCTGAAACTTCTCGGAACAGCCGATGCATTCGACCTTCCGCTTATGGGCAAAGAGCTGGACCAGGGCAAGGTCGGCTGGGGTCTCAACCGAAAGGGGAACCTGGCGGATATGCTTTCACCGGTGGGCGGGGTCATCGTGGAGGTCAATTCCAAGGTGCGGGAGAACCCCGGCACGGCCAACCGCGAGCCCTATGGCGACGGATGGCTCTTCATGGTCCGGTCACCGGACATAAAGGGCACCATGAACAAGCTCATGACGGACCAGCAGAGCCTGAGCTGGATGACCCATGAAGTCGGCCGCCTCGAGCAGATGATTGAGGAGGTTGCCGGACCGCTTGCGGCCGACGGCGGCTATCTGACCGATGACATCTATGGCAACCTCCCCGACCTCGGATGGAACCGGCTCACGCGGGCGTTCCTGCGCACGTGAGGCGGCGGCTTAACGGCGGTCGACGGAAGCCGCCGGGAGGTTGGAGGAATCCCGCGCGCGGCCCCATCGCCGGTGCCGAGCGCATAGCCTGTACCGCGCCGTCAACAGCCATGGGGGGGTATTCACCATGATGACAATTCATCCGATGAACGGGACCGGCGGCAAAAGACCGCCTTGCATCTGGATGCAGGCCGGTGTTGTGCCCAGGAGAATCTGCACCAACGCCTATGAATGCACGGCCTGCCATTACGACCGCGCGCTGCGCCGGACGGCTCGTGAGAACCGGCTGCTGCGGGACGCGGGGAAAGTTTTCGGCGGAAAGCGCGGAGCGATCGTATCCTGGAAAGACAAGCTGAAAGCGCTGGCACCGTGGCAGCGTCCCTGTCTGCACCATATGAAAGGACGCATCGCCTTTCGGGCCTGCTCCCACGACTATCAGTGCGGCAACTGCGACTTCGATCAGTATTTCAACGATCAGTTCACCGTGTTTGCCGTTGTCCGGCCGGTCGATGTCCTCGACGTCAAGGGCGTCAAGATCCCCCAGGGCTACTACCTGCACGCAGGACACTGCTGGGTGAAAATCGAAGAAGACGCCACGGTGAGGATCGGCCTCGATGACTTCGCTTTACGGGTTCTGGGGCCGCTCGATCGCATCGAAGCACCTCTCATCGGAAAGGAGTTCACGCAGGGTGCAGCCGCCATTGCCCTCAGCCGCGGTGTTTATTCGGCGCGGGCGCTCGCACCGGTCGGCGGGGTGGTGACGGACGTCAACCCCAGACTCCGTGAACGTGGGAGCCTCGCCAACGCGGATCCCTACACCGAGGGATGGGTGCTGCGGGTTCATGCCGGAAATCTCCGCCAGGATCTGAGGCGGCTCATGATCGGGGAGCAGGCCTCCGGCTTCCTGGATCAGGAGATCGAACGTCTCTACCAGGTGATTGAAGAAAAGGCGGGACCGCTGGCAACGGACGGCGGGCACCTGGGAAGCGATATCTTCGGCCACCTTCCGCGGCTGGGGTGGCGGACCCTGACGGCGGCCTTCCTGCACACGTGAAAAATCGCAGCCGTTCCATTCATATGAAATTCCGCTCGCAGCGAGGGTATTTTCGTCTGAAGCGGCCTTACGCTTTGGCCATACGCCCCCCGGCGTTTCTCACCATTCGGTGATGCGCTTGAGTTCGTCATTGAGCATGACGCGGCAGTAACGGCACAGCTCGGTGGACTTGCGGTCCACGTCGGCTTCGCTGCGGCAGTAGTGCATGATGCATGCCGGATCCCGG
>JACRCN010000034.1 GCA_016219005.1 Deltaproteobacteria bacterium | reverse complement strand
GTGGTTTCATGTTTCGCTTTGCGAGGCGTGCTTCCGGTACGCCGCCGCCAAAGCGAGATGCAGCGCAACGCCGAGATTGGGCTTTCGGCGAAAGCATCCTCAGTTGTGGCATGTCATCCAGCAATCGACGCTCGCCTTCTTTTCGCGATGGCACTCGATGCACATCCCCATCTGCCATGTTTTCTGCGGCAGCCGCTGGAGATTTTTGACCTCGCCGTGGCACTGCTCGCAGGCGATCTTGCTGTTGATGTGCCGCTGGTGGTTGAAAAAGACATGTTCGGGAACGTAATTCACCTTGACCCAGGGGGTGGGTGTCCGGGTGTTGAAATAATCGTGCTCTTTCTGGATCCAAGGGAATTGCACGATGATGTAGTTGTGGCAGTAAAGGCATTTTTCCACCGGCGGGATTCCGGGGAAGTTGGAGTAAGCCACGTAAGGGTGGCAGAACTGGCACTGGATTTCCTTGATTCCGGAGTGGACGTTGTGGCTGAAGGGAACCGGCTGCTCCGGGCCGGTCTCCTCCGGCTGGAGGTAATAGGAATAAAGGAAAGCGACGGTGAACAGGATGCTCCCCAGCGTGATCAGTATCGCGGCGCGGTTTCCTCTCGACATGTCAACCTTTCCCGACAGGCACGGTTCAGCGCGTTTCCTCGCTTCCCGGAGGCAGGAGCTCCGGGAAGGTTTTCAGGGTGCAGGCCAGGGCCAGAACCATCAAGCCCAGAAAACCGATGAACACCAGCCCGTCGGTGACCCCCAACGGCAGTTCCGCCGCCGCGTGGTTCAGCGCCGGGCCGAGCAACAGGAGATGCTCGAGCCAGATCCCCAGGATCACCATGCCGCACAGGGCGATCATGGCACTGGGCATGGTTTTGACGCGCCGGTTGATGAGAACGACGAACGGGATGACGAAGCAGACGATGAAGACGACCCAGGTCAGCGCATTCCAGGGTGGGGTCAGCGTTCGCAGAATCACGTAGCTGGTCTCCTCGGGGATGTTCCCGTACCAGATGACCGTCAGCTGGACATAGAAGAAATCCGCCCACAGCAGGCAGAAGGCGAAGAATAATTTGCCGACGTCGTGGAAATGAGCGGCGGCGATTCCCGCGCTGCTGCCCCGGCGCAGATGGATGATCGCCGCGAGGATGATCAGCGCCCCCAGCCCCACATAGAAGGCCTTGACGAATTGATAGGCGCCGAAGAGGGTCGAGACCCAGTGCGGGTCCATGCTCATGACGAGGTCGAAGCCGATCAGGCTGAGCACCAGGGCATACGCAAAACAGTAGAGGCCGCCCCACAGGCTCTTGCGGCTCTGAACGCGCTGGATTTCGGCGTCGCTTTGAGGAATCCGGCCGGCGAGCAGGCGGCGCAGGCCGCCCCCGGGACCGGATGCACCGAGCTTCAGTTTGAGATCCTGGGACAGGTAGGCCCACCCGAGGCCGTAGAGGATCAGAAAACCGATCCCGTCACGGGTGAACAGGAATGGAATATTCAGCCAGATCTCCTTGCCGTGCAGGTCCTCGTGCAGCCAGGGGAACAGGTGATCTTTTCCGAGCAGAAGAACCAGGAAACAGACGAAGGACAGCGGGAAAAACCCTGCGAACGCCTCCGCAAGCCCGCTGAGCGGGCCGGTCCAGCGCGCCTTGACCGTGTGAGTGAGCGCTGCGAAAAGCACCGCACCCTGAGCCATCGCCGACCACAAAAGAAAGTTGACGAGAAAGGCCTGCCAGGCTCTCTGCGGGTGCGGGCTGAAGAGACCGGCCAGAAAGGCCGCCAGGCCTGCGGCGGCCAAGACCGCCCCGAACATGAGGAGGGAGCGCGGCGGCGCGGCGCGGCGGCCGGGCTGAACCGGTGGCATGGTCGTGTTCATGCGAATACCTTGGCTTCCCCGCCCTTCTTCCGGAAGAAATCCATCAGCTCCCCCTCGCGGCCGGCCTCGCAGGCCGCCAGCACCCCGAAGTGCTCGCCCGAGCAGCGCGGATCGTGAATCTCGAGCCCCCGGTAGTCCGGCAGGCGCGCGCAGACCAGCATGCCGATCACGTTGCCGAACACCGAAAACAGGATAGTGAATTCGAAGCCGGCGATGAAAAAGGGAATCAGGGAGACGATGGGCTTGCCGCTGACGATCAGGTTCCACTGGACCGCGGTGAAAATGGCCAGGGCGAACCCGGAGAGAAACCCGATAATGCCCCCCGCCAGCGTGAACCAGCCCACGCGGCCTTTCTTCAGCTTCAGAGCTCCCAGTATCCGGTGGCTGGGGATGGGGCTGTGGGCGCGGCGGAAACTGAACCCGGCCGCGGCCATCTCCTCAATGACCCGGGCGGCCTGGTCCTCATCCTTGAACAGGCCCATGATGCAGGTTTCAGCCGGCATGGGGGGCGGTCTCCTTCATCTCGGTCATGGACACGGAAGGCAGGTGTTTGCAGAAGAGCAGGAACAGGAAGAAAAACAGGCTGAAGCTGCCGACCATGATGCAGTACTCCACCAGCCTGGGCGCGTAGAGGCCCCAGGCGTGCGGGGGATAGTCATGGGCCACCCCGCCGACGATGATCACGAAACGCTCCCACCACATTCCGAAATTCACCGCCAGCGAAATGACGAACAGCCAGGGGACGCTGCGGCGCACCGCCTTGATCAGAAAAAGGGACGGGATCAAAACGTTGCACATGATCATGAAGTACAGGCCGTAGGCGTACTCGCCCATGGCGCGCCATCGGAAAGACTCCCATTCCACCGCATTGTGGCTGTACCAGGCGATGAAATATTCCGTGCCGTAGGCCAGGCCGACGATGAGGCCGGTCAGGATCATGGTCTTGGCCACATTCTCCAGGACGTTCACGGTGATGATGGCATCGTAGCGAAAGATACGGCGCAGGGGGATCATCAGGGTGAGCACCATCGCGAGCCCCGAGTGGATGGCGCCGGCCACGAAATAAGGCGCAAAAATCGTGGTATGCCAGCCCGGGACGACGCCCAGCGCAAAATCCCAGGACACGACGCTGTGCACCGAGATCACCAGAGGGGTAGCAAGCGCCGCGAAGAAGAGGTAACCGCGGCTGTAGTTCAGCCAATGGTGGTGGGCTCCGGTCCAGCCCAGCGAGAGGAGGCGGAAAATTTTATGCCGCAGGCCGGTAGAGCGGTCGCGCACGACGGCCAGATCCGGGAGGAGCCCCGTGTACCAGAAGAGTGAGCTCACCGTGAGGTAGGTGCTGATGGCCACGACATCGAACATCAGCGGCGATAGAAAATTGGGCCACAGCAGGCGCTGGTTGGGAATCGGGAGCATGAAGTAAACCTGCCAGACCCGGCCCAGGTGGATGAAGGGGAAGAGCCCGGCACAGCAGACAGCGAACACGGTCATGGTCTCGGCCGCGCGCGCGATCGGGTTGCGCCAACCCGCCCGGAACAGGTGCAGGATAGCCGAAATGAGCGTTCCGGAGTGGGCGATACCGACCCAGAACACGAAATTGATGAGATAGGTGCCCCAGGCCACCGGGATGTTCTGGCCGCCGACGCCGATACCGACGAAGATCTGGTAGGTCCAGGCGCCGGCTCCCAGAAGCACGCCGCAAAACAGGAGCGCTACGAAAACCCAATAGCGCGGCCGGGGCCGCTCCAGGGTGTTCAATACGGTCCGGTCGATCTGTGCGCAGGTGAGGTCGGTCATGGTTTTTTCAGGGTTCAAGAGTTCGAGGGTCCTAATCAGACCTCGTGCAACACTTTTTTAAGGTAAATCACTGCCGGCTTCGTGTTCAGGTATCCCATGGCCTGGTAGGCCCGCGGGTCGTTGCAAAGCCGGCGCACGCGGCTGTCCTTGTCCATTAGATTGCCGAAGACCAGCGCGTACGTCGGGCAGGTCTGGACGCAGGCCGGGGTGACTTCGCCTTCGCGGATGGGCCGGTTTTCATTCTTCGCTCGAGTGCGCGCCTCCTTGATGCGCTGGATGCAGAAGGAACATTTTTCCATCACCCCTTTGCTGCGTACGGTGACGTCGGGGTTGAGCTGCAGGTTCAGGGGCTCCGGCAATTCCCAGGTGAACCAGTTGAAGCGCCGCACCTTGTACGGGCAGTTCTGGGAACAGAAGCGGGTGCCGATGCAGCGGTTGTAAATCTGGTTGTTGAGACCCTCGGCGGAATGATGGGGTGCGTACACCGGACAGACGGATTCGCAGGGTGCGTTGTCGCAGTGCTGACAGAGCATGGGCTGAAACATCACCCGCTCCAGGCGGCGTTCATCGTGGTAGCGCACGATCTCCATCCAGGGCATCTTGCGACCCTGAATGGTCCGCAGCTCGCCGACGACGCCGATGTTGTTTTCAGCATAGCAGGCGGCCGCGCAGGCGCCGCAGCCGATACATCGGTCGAGGTCCACCACCATGCCCCAACGGTAGAGGTCGTGCTCATGGGCGGGGTAAAAGTCCCGCTGAGGGTTGTAGCCCTCCGGCAGCGGCAGCGTAAGCGGGAAATCGCCCATGGTAAGCCCGGTTTTCGGCGGGGGCTGAGCCTTGCGCAGATCATCCAGCGTAACCGTCAACAGGAAGGTGCGCCCGTGCTGCGTGCGGCTGCCGTCGGTCTTGGCGATCTTCACCGTGCGACCGGTTCGTTCGATGCGCACGTCGAAAGCGTTGAAGCTCGGCCCGCCGCAGGCGGGGTCGACGATCGCGGGCAAAATGGCAAAGGGGTTGGCGCTATCCGGTGGCACATAGGTCAAAAAGGGCAACTCCACAGAATCGGTGGGAGAGAATTCGGCACGCGGCGTGACGCCCGCGGGCTGTGCGTAGCGGCCGTAGGAGGTGTGGCCCTGGCCGATGCCCATCACCAGCAACCCCGGCCGTACCACCTCGGTGACATAGGCCGGCGCTTCGAGGCTTCCGGCCCGGGTGGTGATACGCAACATGTCGGCCTGGTCGAATCCGTTGGCGCGCGCGGTGTCCGGGTGGGCCCATACGGGGGACTGCCATGCCACCCGGGAAACAGGCTCCGGGATTTCGCACAGCCAGGGCCTGTTCGCTCCGCGGCCGTCGAAGAAGCGCACGGACGGCGCGGCCGTGAAGGCCACTCCGGCCGGCGGCGGCTCATAGGGCATCGCAAGGGCCTGGGGCAGCCGGCCGAGCAAGTTCGGCTGCGGAGATGCGGGGGGACCGGTTGCCGAGAAAACACCTCCGTGCTGCATCATCTCGAGCCACTGGAGCTCGTCCCGCACTCGATCGGTCCGGTGCAGCCGGGTGGCGACATAGGTCTTGAAATCCGGCGCCGGCCGGTCATTCTCGAATCCGGCCTCCAGGATCACATCCCCCAGGTGGGGGGCATCGCTCAACCTTCCCATGGCCGGCTGGAGGGTCGAGACGATCGATGACCAGCCGCCGTACTCGCCCCAGGTTTCGAGCGGCAGGCTCACGGGCAGGATCAAGTCGGCCTGCTGCGAGGTTTCGTCGATGAAACTGCAGAGGCTGACGACGAATAGGTTGTGGGTACTGAGGGCCGCGCGGGCGCCGCTTTCGGCCGGCAGGCTGAACACCGGGTTGACGTTGTTCAGGATCAGCAGATCGCAGCCCCCGCCCTTAAGCGTCAGAAACAGATCAAGCACGTCCGACCGGCGGTCGGCCGCTTCCACGCGATGGCGGTTGCGCGTGTCGATGCGCGTGAGCTGCGGATCAAGAATGAGGTTGAGCAGGTTGGCGGCCAGGTTGGTCTTGAGACCGTTGTCGTCGCCGAGGCCGCACCCCGCCCCGAGCACGAGCGGCCGGCGGGCCTGTTCCAGGCGGCCGGCGAGTTTTTCACAGGCCGCCGGCGGGAGGCCGGAGAGTTTGGAGACCGTCTCCGGGGCGTAGTCCGCGCTGGCCTTTGCGAGGGCCTCGCGGAAAGCCGCCGGCAGGTGCATGCCCCCGCCGGCGGCGAGCATCCTACGCACCAGGCCCAGCGCGACCACCGCCTCGCTGCCCGGGGCGCAGGCGAGCCAGTGGTCCGCATTGGACCCGGTCAGGCCCTGGTAAGGGCTTACCAGCAGGAACAGTCCCTTTTCTCCGCCGCGCACCGCGTGCATGGCCTTGAACTTCCAGGCATACTCCACCGGCGACAGCCAGGTCTCCAGGAACTCGGCGCCGAAGGAGACCAGCACGTCGGCCTCGTCCATGCGGTAGGACACCAGTCCGTCCACGCCGAAGACCTCGCGGTTGGCTGTCTTTAGCGCCTCGTAGGCGAAGGGTTCGAAGACCACCGGCCCCCGGGAGTTCCAGTTTTTCAAGGCAGCCCGGAACAGCTCCATCTGGCTTTCGCCGGCGACCTCGGTCAGCAGCCGCACCCGATCGGCGCCCCGGCCGGCGGCCTGCCAGGCCTTGGCCTTGAGCAGGGCCCGGGCCTCGGCAAAGCCGATCGGCCGGAAGCCGTCCTTGTCCTTCACGAGCGGGGTTTTCAGACGGTCGGGGTTGTACACTGCCTGCAGGGCGGCCTGACCGCGCATGCACAGCCTGCCTCGGTTCACAGGGTGCAGCGGGTTGCCCTCGAGTTTGATCACGCGGCCCTCACGGTTCTTGGCCAGGACACCGCAGCCGGCCGGACACTCCCGACAGGTCGAGGCGTACCAGGTGGCCTTGCCGGTTACCATGTCTTCCGGGGCCTGAACCAGGCTGTAAAGATATTTCGGGGACTCGGGACTGCAACCGGCCGCGAAGGAGACGCTGCCCAGGCCGGCTATCTTGAGAAAGGTGCGTCGATTCATGTCGGCTATCAACTCCAACCGCAGGGCGAGAGGGTCGGATGGAAGCAGAGTCAAACGCCGTTGTTAACGGCACGCTCGAACGAGCCAGTCTCGGAGGCGCAAGCTGCTGAACCTATATCGGAAACCCGGCGATGGTGTCAAGGGTGGTTCCGGTTGCGCATGCGTTGGTTGATCTCGAGCCGCTCCAGGCAGAGCCGGATCACATCGGCCGCCTTCTCATTTTTCAGGACGTAATCCGCGAAGAACCGCCGCACGGCTTCGGTGTGATCGATGCCTGCCACGGGCACGATGGCCGCGATCACCCGCTCGTAGAGCATGGGGTGGAACTGCTCAAGCTCGGGCAGGTGGTTCAGGTACCAGTCCCACAGCAGGGGGACGGCGTGCAGGTTTCCCGACATGGCCACGATCGGGATAAACTTATTGCGGGGCGGCACAGTGGTGAGCACATAGTCCAGGGCGCGCTCGATCTCGGTGCCGCCGCGGAAGCAGCCGATGGCGGAAAGGATGGTCAAGCGCTCATGCTCGCTGGCGCAGGCGTTGAAGCGCCGGTCGAACCACTCGAATTCGTGCGCCGCGCCGCACCAGGCGGCGGTTTGCATGACGCTCTTCAGGATGTCCGGGTGGACCGACCCGCCGCGGCTGAGGTCCCCGAAACGTTCGAGCGCAAACGCTTCGGCTGCGGCCGAGCCGTATTGAATCGCGTCGAACAGCAGCTGGTCGCGCAGGATGGCGGTGGTCTGCTTTTCGGCCGGCCGGGGGGCGTACCCGATGCGGCCGAGGATCGCCTCGAACCAAGGCCGGGCCAGGGCGGCGATTTGCGCCCGCTGCCCGGGTGGTGCTACCAAATGGGCATGGGACAGGTTGCCCGCCATGCTGGAAAGCGGCAGATAGGCATCCTCGGAGGCGTAGTAGCCCAGATAATCGAAATAGGCGGAAAGCGGCATGTCGCCGGCCACGCAGAGCGCGTAGAGGTCGTTCTGCAGGCCCCAGCGGTCCTCCGGCGGCAGCGTCTTTTCCCGGGCCATCTCCCCCAGGCGCTTAAGGTTCTGCGGGTCGGCGTATCGCACGCGGTAAAACCCGGTCTGGCCGTCGTTGAGCTTGAAGGCCACGGCGTCCTGGCCGATGTCGACCCGCTGCTCGACGGCATCCATCAACACCGTCATCCGCCGGCGCTCGCCCGCGGGGCCGAAGACCAGCAGGGTCACGGGTACGAGCCAGCTCTGGCCGGAATCGTTCGGAAGATAGGTGAAACGTTTCTGGGTCAGCACCAGCCAGCCCCCCTCGCGGCCGGCGGTGATGACCGGGAAGCCGGGCTGTTCGACCCAGCTTTTCATCATGGCGTTGACCGGCCGCTCCGAGGCGGCCTCGAAGGCTTCCCACAAGTGGCGGCTGGCGGCGCATTGGTAAGCGTGGGTGTTGAGGTAGCGCCGCAGCCCTTTTTGAAAGCCGTCCGGACCGATGTAGCCTTCAATCTGCCGCAGGATGCTGCCGCCCTTGTTGTAGATGATGGGGGCGGTGCTGGTGTTGATGACGAGCTGGGCGCCGCCCGGGATCTCGATGGCATAGTTTTCGAGCAGCCCGTCACGCGTCATGGCCGAGGCGGTCGTGCCGTTCAGGAACTGCTGCCAGATCTCCCATTCCGGGTGATAGTGCGCAACGACGCCGTAACCGAAATAGGTCGCAAAGCTTTCGTTAAGCCAGAGGTAGCTCCAGTCCGACGGGGTGACCAGGTTGCCGAACCACTGGTGGGCGATTTCATGCGCGATGACCTCGCAGATGCGCTCTTCGCCGGACCTGGAGGTGACGTCCGGATAATGCAGCAGCAGGTTCTCCCGGAAGGTGATGGCGCCCCAGTTCTCCATGGCCCCGAAGGCGAAGTCCGGCACGGCGATGAGATCCATCTTGGACAGGGGATAGGGGATGCCGTAGTAGGACTCGCTGAACTGCAGCGCCTTGCGGCCGAACTCCAGGCCGTAGCCGGCGAACTTCTGCTGGCCGGGCAGCGTCAACACGCGCACCCGGCTGTCGACGTGATCCTGGAGCGTTTCGAAGGGGCCCACTCCGAAGAAGACGAGGTAGGTGGACATCTTCGGCGTGCTTTCGAAGACCACGCGCTTTTGGCCGTTTTCCAAAATTTCCTGGACCTGGATCGCGGTGTTCGACACCGCCGTGAGGCTGCGGTCGACTTCGAGCTCGATGTCGAAAACGGCTTTCTGCGCCGGGTGGTCCAGGCAGGGAAAAGCCCGGCGGGCGTCTCTTTCCTCGAACTGGGTGACGGCGATGTGCTCCGTCCGTCCGTCGCGGGTGTAGCGGCTGCGGTAGAAGCCTGCCATGCGGTCATTGATTTTTCCGGCATAGTCGATCTGGATCCGGATCGGCCCGGACACGGTCTCCGGCAGATCGATGCAGAGCTGTTCCACCGTGGGGTCCACTCGGAACGCGCAGGCCGCGGCCCCGTCCGGACGCTTGAGGCTGCAGCGCCAGACAGCAAGCTCGACGGCGTTCAGTCGAATCTGCGTGACCGGCTCCGGCGCTTCGAGCCGGATGTCCACGCGGCCTTCAAAGGTGAAGCGGACAAGGTCGGGGACCAGGCGGATGCGGTAGTTCAGCGCGGTCAAATCCGGCATACAACCTCCCTGTGAGTCGGAATTGCATTCGATCTCGAAACACTATAAAGAGATGGCAGGGTTGTCAAATCGGACCCGGCCGCGGGCGGGGGTTCAACGCGGGAGGCTCGAAGCTCAACGATATGTGGCATCTTTGAGAGCAGGTTTTGGCGCGCAGCGCCCTCCTGCTTTGTAGAACGAATCCCTCTTCGCCCTCTTTAATAAAGGGGGTGGGTGGAATTTTGGAATCGACTACCTCGGAAGCTTGGCGATCGTTTCGGGAACCTGAAGTTGCGGAGGGAAAGCCCATGAGTGTTATTGTGGATTTTTCGATGTATCCCCTGGACAAGGGCGAGAGCCTGAGCCCTTACGTGGCACGTTCGATCAAGATCATCCAGGAAAGCGGCCTGCCCTACGAGTTTCGCGCCATGGGCACCAGCATCGAGGGCGAGTGGGAGGAGGTCATGGCCGTGGTCAACCGCTGCTTCGAGACGATGCGCAAGGACTGCCGCCGCGTGGTCCTCTCGCTCAAGGCCGACTACCGCAAAGGCCCCTCCGGACGGATGCAGCGCAAAATCGAATCGGTGAAGGAAAAACTCTGACGGCTTCGTATAAAGGCCAATTTCTGCGTTGCGCTTCTTCCCGCAGTCGCTGCCACGCACCCAAAGCACGCCTCGCTCCGGGGGATGCGCGCGTCTTGAGCTTGGCTTTTTCTACGAAGCCGCCAGGATTGCCTTCGATTTTATCATGCAATTCTTCCCGGCCCCTTGAACCGTCAAGCCCTCGAACCCTATGTTTTAACCATGAAGCAGATCACCGCCTGTACCTATGACTGCCCGGATGCCTGCTCGCTGGTTCTGGAGCAGAGCGCGGACGGGAGCCTGCGGCTGCTCGGTAACCCCGACAGCCCCTTTACCCGGGGGGTCATGTGCTCCAAGACCAGGCACCAACTCCGGCGGCTGCAAAGCCCCAACCGCATTTTGAAGCCCCGGCTCAGGACCAAGGGCGGCTGGCAGGAGGTCGGCTGGGAGGCGGCCCTCGACCTGTGTGCCGAAAAGGTCCAGCGCCTGCGCAGCGAGCCGACCGCCTTCCTGCACATCCACAGCGACGGTGCCAAGGGAGTTCTCAAGGAGGCCGTCAACCTGTTTTTTTCTCAGCTGGGGTCGAGCCGGATCATGGGCTCGCTCTGCGACGCCGCCGGCTTCATCGCTGGCGTAGAGGATTTCGGCGCGCGCGAGAACAACGACATCGAGGACCTGTCGAACGCCACTGCCATCGTGAACTGGGGCAAGGATTTCTCGCGCAGTTCGATCCACACGGCAGCGGTCGTCCACAGGGCTCGCCGCCAGGGCGCCCGAGTGCTGACCATCTCACCCGGCGGCGACGGCAACGACCCTTTCTGCGATGGCCGCATCGGTATCCGGCCGGGCACCGACCGCTTCCTGGCGGCAGCGGTGATCCAGCGATTGCTCGCGGAACATCGGGTCGCCGATATCGCACCGCACACCCGAGCTCCCGGGAAATTTTTTCAACTGATCAACAGCCGGGCCATCGACGAGCATCTGTCCGCCTGTGAAGTGGGCAAGGACGATTTCGAGCGGCTGTTCCGTTTCTACGCCGACGCCCATCCCCTGGCCACCGTCATCGGGGCCGGCCTGCAGCGCTACCGCTACGGCGGTGAAAACGTGCGCTTCATCAACGCCCTGGCACTGCTGACGGGCAACATCGGCCGGTCCGGCGGGGGCGTCTATTTCCACCTGCACTCTTACCGCAACCTTGATCTCGAGTGGATCAAGGGTCCGGGGCACAAGGGCCGGAGAGCCTTTCACATCGCCGTTATCGGCCGCGACATCCTGGCGGCCCAGGATCCGCCGGTCAAGATGATCTGGGTTAACGGGACCAATGTCGTCAACCAGGCGCCCGGCGCGTTGGAGACCGCCCGCGCCTTCGACCGCGTACCGTTCAAGGTGGTGGTGGACGCGTTCATGAACGACACGGCCCAGCGGGCCGACCTGGTGTTGCCCTGCACGCTCATGCTCGAGCAGGAGGATGTCGTCGGATCCTATCTGCATGAGTACGTACAGTACGTCGGAGAGGTGGTAAAGCCGCCGGCGGAAGCCCGCCCCGACCTGTGGATCGTGACCGAACTGGGCAAGCGCCTGAATCCGCCGGTGTTCATGCCGGCGGCGGAAGGCTGCCTGCGGGCCGCCTTGGCATCACCCCATATCGAGGCCACCCTCGAAGAGCTGAAGGCCAAACGCTTCGTCCGCTCGAAGCGGCCGCGAATCGCCTTCGAGGGGCTTGAGTTCGCCCATGCCGATGGGAAGTACCGGTTCCCCGGACAGTTGCACGACGAGCCGCCGCCCCCGGCCGGTTACCCGTTGCGCCTGCTCACGCTGGTGCGGCGGACCGCCATCCACTCCCAGATCCTGCCGGAGGACCAGCCGCCTTTTCCTCCGGTATGGGTGGCGCCCGAATGCCCGGTGCTGCAGGGTCTTGACCTTTCAATACCGGTGGCCATGGTTTCACCTCTGGGGCGCCTGGCGGTGGTGGTCCGCCTGATGCCCGGCCTGCATCCCGGCGCGATCGTCTATCGCCGTGGGGATTGGATGAACCGCGGAGGCGGCGTCAACCAGTTGATCGCTCCGGGATTGACGGACATGGGAGGCGGGGCGCCTTTTTATGAGCAATATGTGCGACTGGAGAATGCCAGCGGCTGACGCCGCTGGCATTCTCCGATGGTTGGGGAGGGTCGATCACGATCTCATGGATAATGCATTTCAGGAAGAAGTAACGGCTGATTGCCGGAAATGGGCTGCGGACGTCGGAGCCATCGGCAACAGGCAGAACCGATTCGCCTATTTCCAGGACGAGCTGCCGGCGCTTTTGTCCAAACGGGCGCTTTTCGAGGGCCTTCTGAAGGGGATAATCGACGGCAATCCTTATCCGGATGTGCGCCAGGAGACCTTTTTCGACAATGAGTTTATCCTCTATCGCGACCCCGCCAGGCTGTTTTCGCTGCGCCTGTATATCTTCGGCGCGGGCGAGCGCACCTGCGTGCACGATCACACCTCCTGGGGTGTTTCCGGCTCGGCGTTCGGCAAGCTCGAGGTGGTTCGCTACCGGCACGAGGATGACGGCTTGGACCCGGACCGGGCACAGTTGGCACGGCTCGGAAACGTTGTCCTGTGGCCGGGCGAAACTGAAAAGACGTTGCCGTTGGATCAGGGCATCCACTGCACCGGCAACCCGGCCGAGGGAACCACGTTGATGGTCAGCGTATACGGAACGCCGTTGCGGCGGCTTTACATCCAGCGTTTCGATCTCGAAAACGGCAGCGTCCACCGCGTGTTCCCGGCGCGGCTCAGGAAGAAGATGCTGGCGGAGCAGGCCCTGAAAGCGATTGCACGCACCCGATGACCCCTCATCCATGCCAACACAACGACGGCAGCCGAATGCAGTATTGAGAAAGAACGGTTCGAAGGAGAACATCTCATGGCGGAGATAAAAAAATACGATGTTGTCATCCTCGGCACCGGACCGGCCGGACTGCAGGCGGCCATCCACGCCGCCCGCAAGAAGGCCGCGGTGCTCGTCCTGGGCAGGGAGAGCAAGAGCAGCATCTACCACCACCATGTGGAGAACTATTGCTGCATCCTCAGCACCACCGGCGAGGACATCATCAAGGCCGGCAGGCAGCAGGCCGCCGCCTTCGGCGCGGAGCTCGCAGACGAGGACGTCCTGTCCCTTGCGACGGCCGCCGGCCGCTTCCGGATCAGGCTGGAGAGCGGCAGCGACATCAGTGCCGGCGCGGTGATCCTCGCCACCGGCACCTCCCGCAACCGGCTGGGGGTTCCGGGCGAGAAGGAGCTGCTCGGACAGGGCGTGAGCTACTGTGTCGAGTGCGACTGCAATTTCTACAAGGGTAACGACGTGGCCGTGGTGGGCGACGGCAGCGCGGCCGCGAGCGGCGCCCTGACCATGCTCGCCTATGCCCGGTCGGTGCACCTGGTCTGCCGGAAGCTCGAGATCAACGAGTCTTTGGCCGTAGAGCTGCGCCGCAGCGCGGTCATTCTGCACGAGCAGAGCCAAGTGAAAGAGATCGCCGGCAAGGAGAGCGTGGCGGAACTGGTCCTGGAGGACGGCGCGCGGTTGCCCGTTCAAGGGGTGTTCATCGAACTGGGGGCCAAGGGGGTGGTGGAGTTGGCCGGCCTGCTCGGTGTCCAGCTGGATGACGAAATGAAGTACATCCAGACGAACAAGAAGATGGAGACCAGTGTGCGCGGCATTTACGCGGCCGGCGACATCACCGGCCCGCCCTGGCAGGTGGCCAAGGCCGTGGGCGAGGGCTGCATCGCCGGCCTGGAAGCCGCGGGCTACGCTAAAAAGATGAACCAGGCTCCGCCGGCCAAAGGGTGACGGGGCGGGTCAGTTCAGAAACGGCCTGATGCCTTGCGCTTGTCATGGCGTCAGTAATGCGGGGGCCACCGCTGTGCGTTTTCAGGCAGTAACAGCGGCGTGGGCGACCTTGGCTTCGCGAATCGGCAGATTGGCCGGCGCGGGCCGCGGATGCCAACGCGATGTCGGCGTACCACCTCCATAGCCGCACAACGCCTGCTCGCGGCCTTAGGCGCGGTTTTTCAACACCCTGGAAAAGATGTTTCATAGGTAGCTGCCGATACCCTGCTTCACCATGTCGTCGTAGCTTGGAACACCGTCCAGCTCGATTCCCCGGTCGGGGGTGAGATCCGTGAAGGTCCGGATAAGCTCTTTGATTGTCGCCGTGTGCCTTGCGACGCGCACGCTTAAGGGGATGCCCTTGTCTTCGAAAGGCACGAAAAGTCTTCCCAGCTTTGCGGCGCGCGCATACATCCGATCCTCGCCGCTGACCACCAGTTCGGCGCTGGTGGCCCCCCGCAGGCGCCCCTGAGCGGGATTGGCCGATTCAACCAGAATCGCCAGTGTTTCGGTAGCGTCCCCCCACTCGCGATGGGAGAGCCCGCGCAGGGTTTTGGGCGAAGGTTCGAGCCCGATCTCGATGCCGCCGAGCTGAAGCTCGATGACAGCCGATGCGGCAATTTCCATGGCGCGGTCGTGAGCGACCATGGCGTTGATCACCGGGTATTCGGGCGAGGCCTCGTGCAGGTCGATGGCGATATCCGCCTTCTCCCTCCGAATGAGTTGAACGATACCGTAGGCGACCTGCTCGGTCAGGGTACCGTCGGAGCGCCCCGGGTAGGCCCGGTTGAGGTTGCGCGTCTCGCTGCCCGAAAGCCTCTGACCCGAGGGGTGGACATAGATATCGGGGTCCGGCCACTGGTGAATGGGGTTGGTGGCACGCGACCCGAATCGAAACCAGCGCTCACCGCCCGGGGTTGGCAGGCTGAAATGCTGCGGGCTTCCTTCGGAATAGTCGGTGTGCGTGAACCCGCTGGCGTTCGCCCGCGGAATGACGATGAGCCGCCCTTTGGTTGGCTGGGCGTTTTCGATGAACATTACGGCCGTGATGAGCCCGGAGGGTTCGTTGGGATGCGTACCCCCAAGGATCACGCCGGTGCCCCCGGCCTGGCCGCTGTCGAGCCAGTAGACCTCCGTGTCACCCGCCGTCCCCTTGAGCCCGGGGAAGTAGTCGCTCAACAGTCTGACTGCCGTGACACCGGCCCCCTTTTTGATGGCCTCCTCCTGGTGCATGGCCCCGAACCGGGGGACGACGGCGATGACCACGGCAATGGAAATCCCCAGCATCACTGCAGCGGTCCCGACGGTTGCCTTCATGGGTGTGGCCCTCCCTAAGTGGGCGTTTATCAACAGCCGGCTATGCGATCATCAACGCCCGGAGAACGAACGGGATCAGGACAAGAGCGGCGGTAGCCTGGCTTTTCAGGTCTTTCTGGCTGAAAAGTTCCAGGACCACCAGCAGCGTCACGAGAACCACCAGAAGCCTGTAGATCAGCGTCATCATGGACTTTCTCCTTACACCCCCATCAGTTTCGCCATCGGGTTGGCATAGACGATCAGTAGGACGCCGATGAGAATGGCGATGAGCGATGGCAGAATCAACGGCCGAATGACTTTGAAATAGTTCGGCTCACCGACCACCTGGGCGGCAATGACGGCCGTCAGAGCCACCGGCGGGGTAAAGCTTCCCATGGCGGCGATGAGCGACAGGGCCGCGGCGATGACGATCAGGTTCTGCCCCAGAAACGTCAGGATGAACGGCACGCCCAGAATGCTGGATGCTCCGAAGACGGAAATGCCGCCGAAAAGAGGCAGACTCACGGCAATGCTCAGGAGCTGCAGGTACGCGGGCAGGCTCAGGCTGTTGATGGCGATAGCACCGCGAATGCCCGTGAGGGTCATGATCTGGATGAGCATGCCGATCCCCATGAGAATCCCGACCACCGGCAGGATTTCGCTTACCGCCTGGCGTGCGGCATCCAAAACGGGGAATTTCTTGCCGACCAAAAGGCCGAGGATGCTGCCGATGACAAAGGTGAGCGGCAGGCGCGGATCGGGAAACAGCTGGGGCAGGGCTTTCGGCCCGATCATGAGGACGGCCACCACCAAGAGCGGCATGTAAAGCCGCCATCCCCCGGCGGTCTCCCGCCTTTGCAGGCTGGCTACCGCGGCCTTCAGATCCACCTTCCGGGCATACCCATACCCCAGGTAGATGGTGGTGAGGACCGCGAGGGGCACCGTGATCAGCAACAGAATGAGATCGAAGCCGATGTAGGGCATATCGATGCCGCCGCCGATGATCATGACGATGATGTTCACCGGGGGTGCGATCATCCCGTAGACCGAGGCCATGGCGATGATGGCGCCGGCCTGGTGGCGCGGCATGTTCATCTGCGAGAGCACCGGGAACATGAGTACCCCGGTGCTCAGAATCGATGCGGTGCAAGATCCGGTTATCGCACCCGGGAACATGATGATGAGGGTCATCACCGCGAGCAGTGCCAGGGGGGAACGGCCGAATTTGAGAATGAGGTCCCGGGCCAGGGCGTTCAGAAGACCGTTTTTCTCGATGACCTTCATGAAAACCATGGCGGTGATGAGAACCAGGGACACATCGAGGTAGCCGAACATCCCTTCGATGAGATGCCGCAGCGGAAAGCCTTTGCCGCCGGCCGCCGCCACAATGACGCTCGTGGCCGCAAGGGACAGCCCGACCGGCAGTTTGAGCCAGAGCACCAACGGCAAAAACACCGCCAGCATCAGCAGAAGCAGTATGATTTCAATGGACATAATTTTCCCGCCGAGGGACGAGCGAGGGAGCGTGCCACCGTAAGCTTCGCCCGGAGGCACGCTGCCTCGCAAATCGCCGCCATGACCGTCTGAATCAAGGGCTCAGAGCGGCTATCAATAACCGACAGCCACGCCGTCGCGCCGCGGATCGCCCGCGCCGTAGAGCTTGCGCGAGGCCGGGTCGATCATGACGCCCTGCGCCCCCCCGAAATAGAGGTCCATCGCACCCCTCACGCTGAGCTTGTGGCCCTTGGCGATCAGGGCTTCCTGGACGTCCTTGGGAATGCGGGATTCCATGAAAATATCCCCCGTCATGCAGTGAATGCGCGGGGCTTCGATGGCATCCTGGAGGTTCATCCGGAAATCGACGACATTCACGATGATCTGGGTCAGGGCCGAGATGATCCGCGTAGCGCCCGGGGACCCAACCGATAAGAAGGGTTTGCCGTTCTTCAGCATGATGGTGGGGGTCATGCTGCTGAGCGGCCGCTTCTTGGGCTCAACCGAATTGGAGGTGCCGGGCTGGGGGTTGAAGTCGTCCATCTCGTCATTGAGCATGATGCCCGTGCCGGGTACCAGAACGCCTGAGCCAAAGAAATAGTTGATGGTCTGCGTGAGGGCAACAATGTTTCCCTGCTTGTCGACGACCGACAGGTGGCTCGTCCCGCCGGAGCCGACGAAGGGCAGTGGGTTGCCGGCCGGGATCTTGGAGCCGACAGCGTTCATGCTGATCCCCTTGCGCAGCTCTTCCGCATATTTCTTGGAGATGAGGCCTGCGATCGGGACCTTCACGAAGTCCGTATCCGCCATGTATTTCGCGCGGTCGGCGAACGCCCGTTTCATGGCCTCGGCTTCGATATGGAGGCTCTCCGGGGTTTGGAACCCCAGCTGGGTCATGTTGTAGCCTTCGAGGATGTTGAGGATCTCGATCACGTGGGTCCCGCCCGAGCTGGGCGGTGCCATGGAGATGATTTCATAACCGCGGTAGGTGCCGCGTACCGGGGTCCGGACCGCAGGCTTGTAGGCCGCCAGGTCCGCCTTGGTGATGAGGCCCTTGCCAGAGGCCCTCATCTCCTTTTCGATGGCATCGGCGATCTCGCCCTTGTAGAACACGTCCGGTCCCTTCTCGGCAATCAGCCGGTAGCTTTTGGCCAGGTCCTTGAGGACGAGTCTATCGCCGACTTCGTAAGGCAGGCCGGCTTTCAGGTAGACCGCCGCAGCCGCAGGGTACTTGGTGAGTTTGTCGAAATTGTCCTTCATCATGGCGTTGAGGGTCTTGCTGACGGTGTAGCCCTGTTCGGCGATGCGGATTGCCGGTGCCATGACGTCCTTGAGGCTCATGCTGCCGTGCTGTTTCAGGGCGAGCGTCAGCCCGGCCAGGGTCCCGGGGATGGCCACGGCCTTGTGCCCTTGCTGAGTCTCATTTCCCACAACCTTCCCATCCGGCGTAAGCTGGTACATGTCGGGGGTGGCTTTGAGCGGCGCCATCTCGCGGTAGTCGATCGCAGTCACGCCCTTGGTCTTGGCGTTGTAAACCAGGATGAACCCGCCGCCGCCGAGCCCGGAGGCGTTGGGTTCAACGACACCAAGGGCAAAGGCCGTGGCCACGGCGGCGTCGACGGCATTGCCACCTTTCTTTAAGATTTCCACCCCCACCTGGGAGGCCAGCGGATGGGCCGCCGCTACCATACCGTTTTTGGCTTCCACCGGGCTGGATGCCCCGGCAGGTATTACGGCAAAACACAGGATCATAAAAATAACCGCAACCGGTGCAAGTTTTTCCTTCATGCGCATACCCTTCCTCCTTTATTTGCCGTAAATGGTTTTGATGGGCTCCTGCAGATCTCCGAGCTTGTCCACAATCCGACCACTGATCTTCTTGTCCGCCATGACTTTGGAAAAGTAACCGTCGCTGTCGCCTTCCTTGACCACCATCAGGAAAGTGGACTTGGGCGTGACCAGCTCGACGAACTTGTCGGACAATTCCCCGCGCCGGGCCTTGCCGCCGATGTGCATGCCGATGATGGGAATTTTTTGAGCGGCGGCCCGGGCGATGAGCTGCTCCACGCGCGCCATTTCCTTGTCGGCATTGATGCCGGCCGCGCCGAGGCCCTTCGTGCTGCCGCCGATGACAATGATCAGACTGGCCGCGTCCTTCAGGTCATCCGCACCGGCCAGGGGTGCTATCTTCAACGCGACCTTGTTGCGGTCGAGAAGCACCTTGGCCATGCTCAGGTCCGCGCTCTGGCCGGCCGTGGTGAGGAGAGCCGGCTCCTTGGCGCAGAATTTCGCTTCCTGGGCCGACACGCTGAACACGTTGCCGGACACCAGAACGAGGACAAGTCCAAACCAGGCAAACATGGATACCGGTTTGAGGGTGCGCATGGAAAGAATCCTCCCTGGGTTGAGAAGTGTAATGGTTCTGGATAAGCCGAATTTATCTCGCTGGGCGGGTATATTTCGGTGAGCTGGTTTTGTCGAGGTGTGAATCGCCGGCATCGCCGCCATCCAGAGGGGTCACCAACAGGGGGAGCTTCGTCCCCCGGAGCGTCCGGTTCGATACCAGTGGCGTCGAAGCCACTTTACATCCGCCCGGAATTCAATTGCAATGGATATTTTACTTGTTTCGCGACTTGACCAGGCTGCCCAGCATGCCGAGGACAGCCAGGCCGATCAAGGCAGCCGTCCGCGAATAGCCCCCTTGGGACATGACGCGACCGTCCGGCACCGCCGGCAGGTGCGCAGGGTCCACCGGCAGGCCGTAATCCCGGGCGATCTTGCGGATGTTCAGCAGATGGATCACGGGCACCCCGGCTGCGGCCATGCGGAAGATGACGCCGCAGCCGGGGGCGGCGGATCGGATGTCCGGGGGCAGAAGCCCGGTGGGAAGCGCATGGGCCTGCGGGCAGTTTCCCAAAGCCGGGAGGCTGCCGCCGACGTTGATGAACACCGCCGGTCTGCCGCCGCAGACCGTCTCGTAGAGTGCCATGCGGCGGGCCACGTCCGTCTGCAGGGTCTCATCGCCCTGTTCGTCCAAGGCCGGCAGGCCCGAACGGGCGATGGCGGCCTGCATTTCGCGGATGCCCTCGTCACCGAAGAAGGTCGGAATTGAAGCGACTCCCCCAGGGCTAACCGCATCCGACCGCCAGGGGGAAAGGCCGCGTTCGTTAAGGATCTGCTCCATGTCGAGCCAGGTGAAGCGGGGGTCGTTGGCTCCATAGGAGGATGCGCCGACGGAGCTGACCATCGCCGGCCTCAGTTCCATGGCCTGCAGGGCGCAAAGCACGGCTATGTTCAGGGCCGGGAAGGACCCGGAAAATCCCACGGCGGCGCAGTCCCCGGGTTTTGCGCCGGCGCGGTCGAGCATTGCGACGAGGACACCGGCCATGTTCGGGTTGGTGGACGTACGCTTGGCCGGGAGATAGCCCAGGGTGGTCGTGATGGCCGTGTATTCCGGTCCGATGAGACCCGTGGCGTTGGGGTCGATTTCCGGCTCGATGGGAATGCCTCGAACCAGGCGCTCTTCGCGCAGGGCCCGCGTGGCGAGTTGCATTCGCTGCGCCGCAGCCAGCTTGGTTGGGTAAAGGGGGTCTGCCGGCAGACTGCGGGTGGCCTCGAGCGCGCCCAGCACCAGCAGGGCGGCTGCGGCCAGGATCAACAGGGGGCCCTGACCGGCGGACAGCCGGTGGAGAGGCCCATGCTCCCGACCCGCGTTTGGGTCTGCCGTCTTCATGATCTGAGCTGCCCGAGGAGGATCAGCATGAGCCGCACCGCCACCGACAGGGCGACCAGCGTGCAGACGGTCGGGATGACCCGCTGCCGCGCCATCTCGTTGGCGATCAGGCCGGGGATGATGTAGCCGATGGCGTCCATTTCCACCGGAATGACACCCGTGCGGAGCGCAGCGGCCTCGAGCAGCCACTGCCCGGCGAAACCGATGAGGAGCGCGAGCATGAAGCGGCGCCGGCCGTAGACGATCGCGAAGCGTGAAATGCCCTCGAGCGTCAGATGCACGATGAACGCAAGAGCTATCGTGGCTGCCACCATCAGCGGGCGGTCCCAGTATAGAGCGATGTAGCCGGGCACCACGAAGCCGCCCGGTGACAACCCGATCCATTCGTAGCAGAAAAACCCCAGGACCAGGCCGATGGCGATGGCTTCGGTCAGGAGCACGGCGTGCCCTCCGCGAAATAGCGTCGCAGGGCTTCCCCGGCGCCGCGGTGGTTACCCATGCCGACCAGGGTGAACGAGAGGGTACCGGTCTGCCGGGCGATGGCCGAAAGCAGTCGGGATGGCTCGCGTTCCGACAGCGTGAATATGGGTGCCGGGACAGCCAGTCGTCGCAGGTGGCGCCGGGCCAGGAAGCCGCCGTCTCCGGCAAGGAGAATGGCCTGGTAACACGTCTGGCCGGCGATGAATTCCGCGAAGGCGAGCGTTCGAAGGGGCCTGTCCGCCCGCGTGTTGAGGAGGGCGACGACGGGCCGGGGGTAATCCATCTCGCCCGAAGACAAGAGCGCCGCCTGAACTCGGGCGGTGGAGACGGTGTCGTTGGCGGAAAAGGCGTCGATGAGGCCGATGCGCCGGGAGCCCGTGCCCGTGTAACGAATCGACCGTTGGGCGCCGCGTGCGGCCATGCCCTGCAGAAGATCGTCCACCTGAACGGAAGGAAGGCCGGCCAGGAGACCGACGGCCCTCACGAGCGCGAGATTCTCCAACAGAATGGGATCCGCAGTGCCTGCGGCTGCGGGCGGGCGGGTTGCCTCAGCCACGCAGACCGCGGCCCCCCGCGTGCCTGCGCGCTCTCGGAACAACCCTTCGTAGGGGCCGCTTTCCGTGACGAGCGCGCCACCGTTCGGGATGGTACAGCTGAGGGCGTCCGCGACACGGTCCACGTCGCTGCCCATGATCTCGAAATGATCGGGCCGGACGTTGGTGATGACCCCAATGCCGGCGTGCACCATGGCCTGCTCGGAGACCTCCTGCAGATGGGGCTCCAGTGCCATGCATTCGAGCACGACGGCCTGCGCCCCTTCCCGGGCCGCTCGGCGGACAACGCGCATCTGCTCGTGGATGCGGGCCGGCCCCCAGCGCCGGATCGGCATCGGCCGGCCGTCCGCCAGGATGAGGACGGGATGGTCGCCCGTGGTCTTGGCGAGAGTTCGGATTCCGGCGCGGCGCAGAAGCTCCGCTGTCAGGCAGGTCACGGTGGTTTTGCCCCGGGTACCGTTGACGTGGATCCGCAGCGGGATGAGACGCAGACGGCGCCGGTGAAGAACCTTTTCCAGGACCAGATAGATCAGGACAATGGACAGAAGGGAAATGTACACCATGCTGTAACCGGTCCAAACAGAGCCGAAAGCTGCCAGAGCGTCACCCGTCGGAAAGCCGGGCGCGGGATCCCCTGTCTATCATTTTTTGGATCAACCCTGTCCCGGGCCGGCCGGCGAGCGTGGCGGCGAGATCCGGTGTTGCGCGGATCCCCTGCGCAAGGGTCCTGAGGGTGGCATCGAGTTCCCCTGCGGGGCCGAGCATCATCCCGCACGGCTTTTGCCGCGCTGCGTCGCGCCTTCGATCCATGGCTTCGAGCACTTCCATTTCCAGCGTGATCTGGCGGGCGGCGTCCGGAAGGATCAGGGCGAGCAGCAGCCTGGTTTTCGCCGGGATGGGCATCTCGGTCAGGATGCGCATCCGACCCGACTTCAGCTGCCGGCGGTGCTCCGCGAACTGGTCGATGGACCGGTAACGCAGTTTGAGAGCTGTCGCCTCCAAGGCCGCCTCCCGGGGTGAAAGGATTCGTTAACAGCCTTTTTCAGTATATACGCATAGGTATTTATAGTCAAAAACTTCAGACCGATTGCACCCATGACCAACCGTCCTTTTGTGCGGAGTACCCCCGGGCACTGGACGGGTCAAAAAAATGACATTGGATGATGCCGAACCCACGGTTTCGATGCGCGCGCCTCGTTGGATGCTCTGTGAAACGAGTTGGATTTATTGGAATTCCAGTCGGTAACGGGAACCGCAGTGGATGGCACGCTTTCTGCTTTGTTCATTCGGTGGAGGAGTGTGACTTCCCCTTGCGGAAGCGTGCTCCGGAAATGCCGCAGTCGCCTCCTCCGTCGCCCGGGGGGGCATTTCAAGAGGTTTGCTTATGGGAGAAGACCCGGACAATCGCATGGCGCAGGCCGGTTGCGGAGAAGTCCCACGGCTGAAGCCGGCAGCCCCGCCGGTTGAAGGACACAACATCTCTGATCGTCGGCACAAAGCGGAGGCGTTGCGCAACAGCGAGGAAACAGCCCGCGTCCTGCTCAATGCCGCTCCCACCGCGGCCTTCATGATCGATACCCAAGGTATTGTCCTGGCCGTCAATCACATGGCCGCGACGCGTCTTGGCCTCGCGGCGGAGGCGATGGTGGGCCGGCCGATTTCAGAATTTAGTCCGCCTTCCGTGGCGGAATCGAGGCGCCAAAAAGAAGTCGAGGCCATCCGCACCGGCGCGTCCGTCTTCTTCGAGGACACATGCGAGGGTCGGACGTTTTTCACCTCGGTGCATCCCGTCTGCAACGAGCGGGGGCAGGTCATCCAGCTGGCCGTGCACAGCCGTGACATCACTGAGGAGAAGAAATCCGAAGCCGAGCGGCGGACGCTGACAATCCAGCTGCAGCAGGCCCAGAAGATGGAAGCCATCGGCACCCTTGCCGGCGGAATCGCCCACGATTTCAACAACCTGCTGATGGCCATCCAGGGCAACGTCTCGCTGATGCTCTTCGACACGGAGCCATCCCACCCTCACCACCGGACCCTGACGAACATCGAAAAACTGATCCGCAGCGGGGCCGACCTGACGTCGAAGCTGCTGGGCTATGCCCGCAAGGGCAAATACGAGTCCAGGCCGCTCATGCTGAACGACCTGTTGCAGGAGACGGCCGAGACCTTCGGCCGGATGCGCAAAGACATCCGCATCGAGTGGAATCTCGCGCCGGACCTCAAGGGCATCATCGCCGACAAGGGTCAGGTCGAGCAAGTGCTGCTCAACCTGTTCGTCAACGCCTCGGATGCCATGCCGGGCGGCGGGAAGCTCTTTCTGAAGACCGACACCGTGGCCCACGGAAAAATTCCCAGCAAGGGCTACGCCATTCGCCCCGGTCTGTACGTCCGATTGACGGTCGCCGACACCGGTGTCGGAATCGACAAGGATATCATCGAGCGTATCTTCGACCCGTTTTTCACTACCAAGAAGATGGGTCGAGGCACCGGCCTCGGGCTGGCGTCGGCCTACGGCATCGTCAAAAGTCACAACGGCTACATCGACGTGGTGTCGGAGAAAGGTCAGGGCTCGACGTTTTCGGTCTATTTCCCGGCTACGGACGCGCGCCCCACCGTTGCGGGTGAGAAAAACGGCAAGCCGGAGGAAGGCTTCGGCACGATCCTGCTGGTGGATGATGAAACGGTCGTGCTTGAGGTCACGGCCGCCATGATCCGCCGGCTCGGCTACACGGTGCTCATCGCGCGCAGCGGCCGGGAGGCCGTCGCATGTTACACCGAGCACGCCGACCGAATCAACGCCGTGATCCTGGACATGATCATGCCTGAAATAGGCGGCGGCGAGGTCTTCGACCAGCTCAAGCGCATCAACCCGCGCGTGAAGGTGCTCCTTGCCAGCGGCTACAGCATGGAAGGGCAGGCCCGGGAGATCATGAGCCGCGGCTGCGACGGGTTTCTGCAGAAGCCGTTCACCTTGGAGGATATTTCGGTCCGTCTGCGGTCCCTGATCGGCCACAGCTAGATGCTTCCTCACTTTCCGCAGTGAGCGTTCAGCTTCAACTGGCGCGCCAGCCGTCTCTTGATCCGTTGCGCGGCTGCCGCGCCATGTCCTCTATGGACTTTCGCTACACCTTCTGGTACTGCACGAAGCTGTTGATCATGACCTTCGATCTGAACTCCTCGTCCGACTGAACTCCGCGTCCGAAGATGGTCACCTGGGAAACTCTCGCAAAGCTGGTGCTGCTCCTGGCCGTGGCCTTTGTGCTCGGCGTCGGCGCCCGGCGTCTGAAGCAGAGCGCGATCATCGGCTATCTGCTCGCCGGGACCATTCTCGGGCCGACGCTGTTCGACCGTCAAGCCCTTTCCGACTGGGGTGAGCTTGGGGTCTCGCTTCTGCTTTTCAGCATCGGCCTCGAGTTTTCTTTCGGGCGGCTGATGCGCCTGGGTTCCCGCGCCCTGCTGGGAGGCGTTCTTCAGGTGACGGTCACGCTCGCGCTGTTTGCGCTGATCTTCTCCTTCTGGAACGCCACCGCCCCGGCCGTCGCATGGGGCGAGATGGTGGCGGTAAGCTCCACGGCCATCGTCCTCAGACTCCTGATGGACCGGGCCGAGATGGATTCCGTTTCGGGCAGGACCGCGCTGGGTATCCTGCTGCTGCAGGACATCGCCGTGGTACCGCTCGTGCTCTCCCTGACCGTGATGAGCCACGGGGGCAGCGCCCGTGATGCCGCGCTACGGATCGGCCAAACCATCGCGGCGGCCGGCGGGCTGGTCGCCGTGTTTTACGGGTTGTTTTACTACCTCATCCCGCGGCTGCTGATGCGCCGGGGGCTGTTTGCGGACCGCGAACTGGTGGTGTTGCTGGCCATCATCCTGGCTTTCGGCTCGGCCTGGGCGGCGCACTCCCTGGGGCTTTCCCCCGCCCTGGGGGCGTTTCTGGCGGGGATGCTGCTCGCCGAGTCGCCTTTCTCTTCCCAGATCCGCGCGGACGTCGGGTCCCTGCGAACCCTGTTCGTAACTTTGTTTTTCACATCCGTGGGCATGCTGGCCGACCCGGCGTGGTTCCTCGCCAACTGGATCGAAGTGCTGGTCTGGTTGGCCGTTGTTTTTATCGGCAAGGCCCTCATCATTTTCGGCATCGGCGTGATCCTCAAGATGAGCCCTGTTTACGCCCTGGCCGCGGGGATCACCCTGGCCCAAATCGGCGAGTTCTCGTTCGTGCTGGCCACCGAGGCCCGAAACGGAGGCCTGATCGATGCGGACATTTTTTCGCTGGCGGTTTCGGTGACGATCCTGTCCATGTTCCTGGCCCCTTACATGATCACCTATGCCCGCCCCTTCGCGCGGGGGCTGATCGGTTTTTTTGCGCCGTCGGTCCGCAGCCGCGACGGCGAGGATGGGCAGCCCTCCTCCGAGCGGCACGGCGTAATTTTCATCATCGGGTTCGGGCCGTCCGGCCGCAAGGTCGCCCGGTCACTGATGGGCCATGGGCTGAAACCCGAGGTGATCGAGCTCAACCCGGCCTCCGTCGAGGCTGCCCGCGCGATGGGCCTCACGGTCCACCTGGGCGATGCCTCCAGCGCGGAGATCCTGTCCCACGCGGGGGTCACGGGGTCCTGCGTGATCGTGGTGACGGTGCCGGATCCGCGTTCGGCCAGGCGTATCCTCCAGAACGTCCACGCGCTGTCACCGGCCTCGAGTGTGATCGTCAGAAGCCGCTATAACTTCTCCACCATGGATCTCTGGGAATTGGGGGCGGCATTTGTAGTGGACGAGGAAAACGTGGTGGGGCAAGAGATTGCTCGGCAGGTGATCGAGTTCCTGAAGGAGTCCGACCCGGAAACCGTGACGTGCGCGCTGCCGCCGGATGTGACGTGAGGCCCTCGCGAACTCATGCCGATTCAGAAACGGGGGGGTCCGATAGCCAGACCCCCCTGCGAAATACATTTGCCACGGTTAGTTGGCAGGCTTGGCCTTTTTAAATTAAGGATAAATAATATTTGTAGATAATTATTATTTTATACGAATAATATGAGCGTGCCACTCATGTCAAATCTCAATTTTCGTTTCGGTGTCATCGATGAAGTCATCGGCTGGATGGTCGTACGGGCGTTGCCTCCGTCTCAGGTGCGCGCTTTCAGTTGCCGCGGCCGATTGAATGATGTAATTAATAATGCGAGTCGTGTACGGCTCAATGCACATGGAGGACGCGTCGCACCCGATTGGCCCGTGGTTCCGCGTGCCCGTTCAATTGTTCCCGGTTCGTTGCTTTTTTAAACCGGACGTACGGCACACGGGCAGACGGGCAACCCAACCGAAAGGAGGATGTATGGCAGCGAAAAAAATTCTCATGTTGGTCGGGGATTTCGTGGAGGATTACGAGGTCATGGTGCCCTTCCAGGCCCTGCAGGCCGTCGGACACGCGGTGCACGCTGTCTGTCCGGGCAGGAAGGCGGGCGAGGTCGTGCGCACGGCCATCCATGATTTCGAGGGCGACCAGACCTACAGCGAAAAACGCGGGCACAACTTCACCCTCAACGCCACGTTCGACGAGGTGAAGGCGGAAGGCTACGATGCCCTGGTGATCCCGGGCGGCCGGGCCCCGGAATACATCCGCTTGAACCCGAAGGTCATCGAGATCGTCAAACATTTTGCAGGGGCCGGCAAGCCCATCGCCAGCGTCTGCCACGGCGCCCAGCTGCTGGCGGCGGCCGGGGTTCTGAAAGGGAGGAAATGCTCCGCCTACCCGGCGGTCGCCCCCGACGTCAGGGGCTCGGGCGGCGAGTACATGGACATCGCCGTGGACCAGGCCTTCCGGGACGGCAACCTGGTGAGCGCGCCCGCCTGGCCGGCACATCCCCAGTGGATCGCCCTTTTCCTGCAAGCGCTCGGAACGAAAATAATGCCCTGATCCACGGTCTTGGGTCAAACCGGTGGGAGCGGCAATTCTGCCGCGCCAGGTCATCGATCGCGGTTGGAGGCCGCTTCCGCCTGCAAGGCCGTCCATGCCGACCCGAGCCGGGGAGGCAGTCAAGCCGGAGCCGAAGGTTTGGAACCCTGATGAACTCGATAATGAAACAGGTTGCCGAGTTGATCATGAACCAGCAGCCGTGTGTGGCGCTGACCGGAGCAGGAATATCAGTTGAGAGCGGCATTCCAACCTTCCGGTCCAAGGGCGGGCTTTGGGAGAAGTTTGATCCCGCCGTCTATGCCTCCATTGAGGTTTTCCGCCAAGACCCATCAAAATACTGGAGCATCCGCGGCGAGTTCATCCGCAATTACGACGACTACTCACCCAACGCTGGCCACTTGGCCCTGGCGGAACTTGAGACCATGGGGCTGCTCCGGCACGTGATCACCCAGAACATCGACGGCCTGCACCGCAAGGCCGGCAGCCGGAATGTGACCGAAATCCACGGCAGCCTGAGAGAGATTTTCTGCGTGCGCTGCGGCAAGGAGTACCGCGCGCCCAAAATTCCCGAGGGCATGCCGCCGCTTTGTGTATGCGGGGGCGTGCTCAAACCCAACACCGTGCTCTTCGGCGAATCGCTGCCGCCCCAGGCGCTGGAAACCGCCTCGCGACAAGCCGGCACTTGCAAAGTGATGCTGGTGATCGGTACCTCGGCCGTGGTGCAGCCGGCAGCCTCGTTGCCGTTTGTCGCCCGGCAGAACGGAGCCAGGATCGTCGAGGTCAACATCCAAAACGCATTTCCCGCCGCGGATTTCCGTATCGCGGAAAAGGCCGGGGTTGCTCTCTCCGGGATTGTGGCGGAATTGAAGAAGCTGCCCTTCCAAGGCTGTTGAAAAGCAAGCATCAGGCCGTCCGTCAAGGCGCACGGCGTTTGGAAAGCGCGGCGACTTCATAATTTAGGTGAGCATTTTTCAGAGGCGTGCAACGCCGCAACGCCTGTCAGATGCACTTTTGAGGTAGCTTCACAAAGGAACGCCCATGACGAAGCTTGCTCTTGAAGATCACGGGAATGTGGCCATCGTGCGCCTGGCCAACGGTGTCACCAATGCCATCAGCCCGGAGGTGGTTGCGGAACTGCCGCTTGCACTGCAGGAGGCGCGGGGCCGCTTCAGGGGCATGGTGCTTGCCGGGGGGAACAAATTTTTCAGCATCGGGCTTGATTTGCCTACCCTCCTGAAGCTGAACCGCAAAGACATGGCCGCCTTCTGGGCCATGTTTGAGGACGCGGTGTTGGCGCTCTACACCCTCCCCATACCCACCGCCGCCGCGATCGCCGGGCACGCTCCGGCGGCGGGAACCATCCTGGCGTTGGCGTGCGATTTTCGTCTAATCGCCTCTGGTAAGAAGCTAATGGGATTGAACGAAATTAAAATCGGCCTGCCGGTTCCTTTTTTAGCTGACCTGATGCTGCGCCAAGCCGTGGGGGACCGAACGGCGACCGAAATCGAATATGCGGGCGAATTGCTGGCACCCGAAAAAGCACGAGCCCTCGCTCTGGTCGACGGTTTGTTCCCTGAAGAGGATGTGGAGGTCAAGGCGATCGCCAAGATCTCCGAAATGGTCGAACGCCCCCCATTTGGGTTCCCGCTCACCAAACAGCACCGCACACGGGATATCCGCACGCGGTTTCTTGCTGGCAGGGAATCCATCAATCAGGCATTCATGGATTGTTGGTTCTCGGCTCCGGTACAGAACATTCTCGGCGAGGCCTCAAAGAAATTTTAAGCGCTCGCTCGCGATGGCGGATTGACGCACGCTTGAAATTTTAGCGAATCATGAACCGTAGCGAATCCGATTTGTTCTTGACATCGTAATAGTGGGAGGGCAATATGGTGATCAGGTAATCGGAATTCGATCCATCAATCGGATGTTGTGATGAAGATTCCTACGACCGTCAAGAACCGGCAACTGGTGCAAAAGCGCCGTGAACAGATTGTACTGGCGGCCACCAGGCTGTTTTCCGAGAAAGGCTTTCACAAGACCACGATTGCCGAATTGGCAAATGAAGCGGGTCTGAGTTACGGGAATATATACGACTACATCGGTTCAAAAGAAGATATATTTTCACTCATTCATGATTATGCCGCCAGCAGCGCGATGGTGGCGCTGCAATCCAGTATCCGAAATGTGTCCAGCCCGATTGAAAAGCTTCGCCGCATCATTCGGGCTGAGTTCAATTTGATGGACCGCCTCTCCGATTCCATCCTGCTGCTTTACCAAGAAAGCCACATCCTCTCGAAACCCTACCTCCACAAGCTGCTCTCCAAGGAACGAGAACATCTCAATTTGATTGAACAGGCAATTGAGGAAGGTATAAAGGCCCGCCAGTTGTCAGCGTGCAACGTCAGGCTGACGGCGAACCTCATAAAGTCAATGATTGATTCTTGGATTATCAAGCGTTGGGACCTGCGGGGTTTCGCTGATAGCTTAGAAGCAGAGCGATCGATTCTTGGATTAATTTTCAATGGCCTCAGTTCAAAGCACCCATCCCCGGAAAACAGCCATGTGACCGATTGTCGACCGGATGTTGAAGCGCCTTTTGGCCTGCAAGGCCAGGTCGCCCTTCTCGTCAACTCCGGAACTCCGATCGGAACCGCTTTATGCCGGTCTTTGCTGAAAGCGGGAGTGCGACTGGCCGTCTACTCCATGTCGGAAATCGCGAGACGGGAGAATCCGGTGGCGTGCAGCCGCAACTCGGATCGGCTTCGGTTCTATTCGAATAGCCATTACGGCCCAATGAATCCCCTTTTGCTTAAACAGATAGAAAAAGACATTGGGCACATCGACCTTTATATTCACGATCTGGGAATCGGTGCGCTCGAGGTTCGAGAGTCGCAAACCATCGGGAGCGGTAAGAATATTCACTCAAATTTAAGGGCGGCCGAGGAAATCGCTGGCCACCTTAAATCTAATACAAAGAGCGGCCTGCCGTCTCGCATTGTATACATTGCTCCCTGGGCGTGGGACCAATATGAAGACCCGATTTCTTACGTAACCGTAAAAGGAAGCGCAATCGCATTGACAAAATCGTTGGCCCTGCAGATGGCTCCGTTGGGTCTGACGGTGAATTGTGTAGTCCCGGGATTTCTGAAAACTGCGCGCCCATCGGGTCTTCAGAAAAAATACGGCACAAAGGTTCAAGCAAATATCCCAACGGGTGCTCTGGGAGAAATCCGCGATGTGGTCGAGGCTATTTTCTTTTTGCTAGGCGCTTCGGCAAAATATTTAACAGGTCAGACCTTATGCACGAATGGGGGTATGGCGTAATGGTGCGCAAGGATATCATCTTTGTCGAAATTAAAACGATTATAGAGACGTAATCAAGTGAAAGGCTGCAAATGAGCGGCAACCTGCTCATAAATCTCTTTTCGTTGAAAGGCAAGACCGCCTTGATCACCGGAGGCTACAAGGGAATAGGGCGGTTGTTTGCCGACACATATGCTGAAGCCGGAGCCGATGTGGCGATAGTTGCCAGATCTCTGGAGGGCTGCCAACGCGCCGCCATGGAAATCAGGGAAAAATTTGGAGTGAAAACGCTTTGGAAAGCGATGGATGTCAACAAAACGCACGAAGTGAACCGAATTGTTCAGGAGATCGTCGACGAACTGGGTAAGGTAGACATTTTGGTGAACAGCGCGGGAATCTCCGGCAGCCAGAAGCCTGTGCTAAAAATGACCGATGAGGACATCGATGAAGTCATGGCTGTGGATTTTCGCGGCGTTTTCGCAGCCTCACGCGCTGTAGCAAAGCACATGTCAATCCGGAAATGCGGAAAAATCATTAATATTTCCTCTGTACTTGGGAAACTCGCGGCGCGCGACATGTCTGGCTATTGCGCTAGTAAAGCGGCTGTGACGCAGTTAACCAAGGTAATGGCACTTGAATTGATCCGGGATAACATTCAAGTGAACGTGCTCTGCCCGGGCTATTTTCTAACCGAGTTTAACCGCGGCTTTTTCGACTCGGATGCCGGCAAGAACCTTGTTAAAAAGATGATCCCGATCGATCGGGTAGGCGACCTTGAAGAACTGCGATCCACTGCACTTTATCTGGCCACATGCCCGGCTTTTTTAACTGGAGCGGAGATCTACGTCGACGGTGGGCATTCAATTTCTTAACAGAAGGTGCTTCGTTTCACCGAATTCTCCAAACGTACCTGTGATTTTTAGAACGAAAAATTTTTCCAGAGTGTGAAGGGGCTATGAAAGAAATCCGTATACACGGCAGAGGTGGGCAGGGGTCTCTGGTGCTGGCGCAGTTCATGGCCATAGCGGCTCTGGAGGACGGTAAATTTGGACAGGCATTCCCATATCTGGGCGGCGGCGGTGAGCGGCGCGGGAAACCTATCGTAGCTTTCTGTCGGCTCAGTGATCGTCCAATCCGGATTCGCAGCCGCATATATGCGCCCGATTATGTGATCGTTCAAGATGCCACCATCTTGGCAGAGGTTGATGTAGAAGAAGGCCTAAAGCCTGATGGAATGGTGCTCATCAACACCGAAAGAAGCGTCGGGGATTTGAAGCTGAAAAGCCAAAACGTAGTTGCGATATCGGCAGAACAGCTCGCCCGTCGAATTCTTGGCCGCCCAATCATTAATACGGCGCTTCTCGGAACTTTTGCATGCGTGAGTGGAGCGCTTTCGCTGCAGGCTTCTGTTAGAGCCGTTCAAAGCAAATTTTTGGGCGATGTTGGCCTGAAAAACGCTCGAGTGGTCGAAGAAAGCTATCGGGCATTCCCGGAGGAGCATGCATGAAGATCTCATCAGGAGCGGTGGTCGAAGGCGGAACGTCGCTCAATTACAAGACGGGCAATTGGCGTGACCAGAGGCCGGAAATAGACCCGGAAAGCTGCAAGCAATGTGGAATCTGCCAGGAAGTTTGCCCCGACGATGCCGTGCGACAGGTGCGGGATCGTTACGAAATCGACTACAATTTCTGCAAGGGCTGCGGAATATGCGCCTATGAATGTACGGCGGAGGCTATTCGCATGAAAAACGAGGAGAAGTAATCATGGCGGACATCCGGGTGGTAGAAGGCTCCGAAGCTGTCGCGCTGGCCGTGAAAGCATGTCGACCTCACGTGATAGCCGCATATCCCATCAGCCCCCAGACGCATATCGTCGAAACTCTGGCGCGCATGGTGGCCGACGGCGACCTGAATGCAGAGTATGTTCGTGTGGAATCTGAATTCTCGGCGGCGAGCGTAGTCTCGGGTGCTTCCACGGCAGGCAGTCGCAGTTATACGGCATCAGCCTCCCAAGGGCTCCTGCTGATGACAGAGGTGCTTTATGCCAGTGCCGGGATGCGTCTGCCGTTTGTCATCACAGGGGTCAACCGCTCCATCTCCGCACCGATCAATATCCAGGTCGACCACCAGGACACCATCTCCCTGAGGGATTCGGGCGTCATCCAGCTTTACGTAGAAAGCGCCCAAGAAGCCTATGACATGCACTTGGCGGCGTTTAAAATTGCCGAAGACCCCTCCATCATGTTGCCGGTTATGGTTTGCATGGACGGGTGGGTCCTCACCCACTCATACGAGCGTGTGGAATTTTTGGACCAAGAAGCCGTGGACCGCTTTCTGCCTCCGTTCAAGCCGGAAAACTATTTGGACACCGCCAATCCTAAAACCTGGGGGTCATATGCCGAAGAGGATGTCTTGATGGAGTTCAAGTACTCTATCCACAAGGCAATGACCGAAGGAAAATCCTGCATCCGAAAAATAATGGCCGAATTGACCGCCCTTACAGGTCGCGACTACGGCGGGCTAGTGGAGGCCTATCGCACCGGCGATGCGGAGGTCGTCCTGGTCGCGATGGGTTCGATGGCCGGGACGATCAAGGATGCGGTGGATGATATGCGCCGGGAAGGGAAAAAGGTGGGGCTGATCAGAATCCGTTGTTACCGACCGTTTCCCTATGAGGATTTAGTGGCAGCGGTGCGTGGGGCGAAGGTCGTCGCGGTTCTTGATGCCAACGTGTCCATGGGGAGCGAAGGCGCCGTTGGTTTGGATGTCAAGTCGAAATTGATTGGAAGACCCGGTGTGCCGATGGTCATCGATTTTATTGCCGGCCTGGGTGGTCGTGAAGTGAATTCGACCGCAGTTCGGGAAATTGTCGACCGTGCAGAAAGGCTCTCCTCTTCGGGCCTACCGCCTCCAGAAGCAGAATGGTTGGATCTGAACCCAGCCATCGTCCCCTGAAAGGAGAAAGACTCAACATGCCCAAAAAACCAACCGGAAAAACGGAATCACTGTTTGTCTCCGGGCACAGAGCCTGTCATGGCTGCGGCCTCGCCCTGGCGGTACGCCATATATTGGAAGCGACCGGGAGCAATGTGATTGTGGTTTCCCCGACCGGATGCCTGGAAACTTTTTCATCCCCATATGGATTTTCCCCCTGGCGAGTGCCATGGATTCATCACGTCTTCGAAAACGCTCCCGCGATCGCAAGCGGTGTGGCAGCAGCACTTAGGGCGCAACACCGTGAAAGCACCCGGGTGGTGGCCATCGGCGGTGACGGGGCAACCTTTGACATCGGCTTCGGATCTCTTTCAGGAATGCTCGAACGCGGGGACGACGTTCTCTACATCTGCGCTGATAACGGTGCCTATATGAACACGGGAGGCCAGCGCAGCGGCGCGACCCCCTTCTGTGCCGCCACAACAACCCATCCAGCCGGAAAAACGTCGTTGGGGAAAACGGAGAGGAAGAAGGATCTGCCGGAAATCGTGGCGGCACATGGCGTGCCTTACGTGGCTACCGCGTCCGTCGCATACCTGGGAGATCTCAAGCAGAAAGTGAAGAAAGCGATGACGCTGCACGGGCCGCGTTACATTCAGATCGATACCCCATGCCCTTCCGTTTGGAATTTTCCCTCCCATTTAACCTTGGAGATGGGCAGGCTTGGCGTGAACTCAGGGCTGGTGCCTCTGTTTGAGATGTTGGATGGAAAAATCAGCAAAGTGAAGAAGTTGCGGGTGAAAGTTCCGGTCATCGAATATCTGAAACAACAGAAACGCTTTCAGCATTTAGTGGTGAAGGAAGCGTCCAGGGGAAGCTTGATGGCCGTACAAGAACAGGCAGATAGGAACATCGAAAAATACAAGCTCATGGCCTAGCGGGAAAGCCTGCCTGAATTGGACGCCCAGGAGGTGGCCCCCGTCCGGGAAAATCATCGATAGTGACCTGGAAATTTCTGCTATCTGGCACTATTCAGAATAGTCGCCATCTTTCGGCCCGATCGTCGATGTTGCTGCGCGCGCATACGGCTCAGAAAGCCGATGCTTACCAAGCGGCTTCAGGTGCCGCGTTATCCGCTATTCCTGCAGGGAGCGAAAATTGATACTCCAAAAATTTAGCTTGCAAAATCAAGTGGCAGTCGTCACCGGCGGGTCAAAGGGTCTCGGCAGGGCTATCGCACTGGCCTTGGCGGAAGCCGGTGCGGATATCGCCGTTGTCAGCCGCGGCAACAATCTGGAACTGGAAAGAGAAATAGGTGGGCTGGGGAGACGATATTGTCACGTTGCGGCCGATTTGACCCGGAGGAATCAGACCCGGGAAGTGATTCCGGCAGTGGCCGAAAAATTGGGCGATGTCAACATCCTGGTCAACAACGCCGGCATCATCCGCCGGGCATCGGCCCAGGATTACACCGAGGATGACTGGGACGCTACCCTGGAGATAGACGTGAATGCGGCGTTCGTTCTTTCTCAGGCGGCCGGCAGGATCATGTTGAAGAACGGCCGGGGCAAGATCATCAACGTCGCTTCGGTGATTGCCTTTCAGGGCGGATTGAATGTTGCGGCTTATTCGGTTGCCAAGCATGGGATCGCCGGACTGACCAAGGCCCTTGCCAACGATTGGGCTAAACACGGGATCAATGTGAATGCCCTGGCGCCAGGCTTTTTCGCCACCGAACTCACCGAATCACTTCAGAAAGACCCGGTGCGGTCCAAGTCGATTACGGCCCGTATACCTGCTGGCCGCTGGGGGGCACCTGAGGATTTGGCCGGTGCGGTGGTTTTTCTGGCATCGGCTGCGGCGGACTTCGTTCATGGTGTTGTTCTTCCCGTGGACGGTGGTTGGATGGCCTGGTAGGTTTATTACGGCGGAGGGTCACTCTTCCATGGAGCCTCAGCGACATAAGGGGGGCATTTAGCGGGGAGCCGTGGAAGGCACGATTCTCATCAATCTAGTCCCTGAGGGAGGATTAAATGAAGCTTGCGAATGGCGCAGAATACATCGAAAGCCTGCGGAGATTGTCGCCAAAAATCTACTACAAGGGGAAACGGATCAAGGATGTCACGCGCCATCCGGCTACCGCGCCACACGTGCGGTCAGCGGCCATGACCTATGCGCTGGCCAACAAGGAAAAGTACAAGGACCTGGCCACCGCAGCATCGCATTTGACGGGCCGCACCATCAGCCGTTTTACCCATGTGCATCAGAACATCGGGGATCTGATAGGAAAAATCAAACTGCTGCGTCTGCTGGGCCAGAAGACCGGTACGTGCTTTCAGCGCTGCGTTGGGCTTGACGGTATCAATGCCGTTTACTCGGTTGCCTATGAGATCGACCAAAAACACGGGACCGGCTATTTAGAGCGTTTCAAAGCGTGGCTGATTCATATCCAGGATGAGAACCGGATGGTGGTGGGAGCCATGACGGACCCGAAAGGCGATCGCTCCAAGAGCCCTGCGGATCAGCCGGATCCGGACCAATACGTACACGTGGTGGAGCGCCGCAAGGATGGGGTGGTGATCCGCGGAGCCAAGCTGCACATGACGGGTGCCGTCAACTCGCACGACATTCTGGTGATGCCCACCACCGCTCTCGACGAGCGGTCGAAGAACTATGCCATCGTTTGCGCCATGCCGATCGATACTCCCGGGGTGACCCTGATTTTCGGACGTCAAGCCGGCGACGACCGCCGGGACCATCGGGAGCGGATCGATGTGGGCAAACCGCGCTTTGGGGTTGTCGGCGGGGAGGCCGTCATTGCTTTCGAGGATGTGTTTGTGCCCAACGAGCGGATTTTCATGAACGGGGAAACCGATCACACCGGCACCTTGGTCTACCGGTTTGCCGCCCATCACCGCGCCAACTATGGCGCCTGTAAAACAGGCTTGATGGATGTGCTGACCGGTGCGGTATCCTACCTGGCGCAGATCCAGGGAACGGCCCAGGGCTCTCACATCAAAGACAAGGTAACGGAGATGATCCACCTGAGCGAAACCCTCTACAGCTCATCCATTGCCTGCTCGGCGGAGGGCAACCCCACGCCCTCGGGAGCATACCTGGTGGACACGATGCTGGCCAACGTCTGCAAGCAGAACGTGACCCGGTTTCACTTCGAAGTGGCGCGGTTGGCTACCGACATTGCCGGGGGATTCCTGGCCACCATGCCCAGCGAGTACGATTTGAAGAGCGAAGATGTCGGGCATCTGGTCAAGAAGTATTTTGTTGGAGTTTCCACCATTCCGGTTGAGGATCGCATCAAGATCGGACGACTGATCGAAGCCTTGACGGGCGGTACCGCCATGGTGGAGTCGATGCACGGCGCCGGCTCGCCGCAGGCACAGCGCATCATGATCTTCCGGGAGGGGAAGCTGGGGGAAAAGATACGATTGGCCAAGAAATTGGCCGGTATTCCGCAATAGGCTCAGCCGATGACAAGCTGCTATCGAGCGATATTCTCCAAACAGGTTCAATAGCCAACGCTTCGCGCTAACGTTTGGATGTGACGCTCGGATGGACCGGATGGTACGCTTCGCAGCGGGCGCGTGGTGTTCCATCCCGAACCCGGCACAGGCGCCTGATAGTTGACCGGCAGAGATTTCCCGCCTGCACTTCCAAACTCTTTTGATAACAGGTCATATTTTTTCTTGACAATGGAGAAGTGGGCGTGATACCTAATATCTTAGGTATCATATAATTCATATAAGATCTCAAATGGGGTGCGCTGAAGGCAAACCAAAACTTAATTTGCTACCGACGAGATGCCCATTATGAGGTCCCGGTAATCTGACCCAGCGTCGCTGACAAGAGAGTGGGTTTTCGACAGGAGGCATATGTAGACGCAATCTCGATGTGAAACGGTGTGCGAATATTCTCTCGCAACCCCCAAATTTCTGATGAGGGCATAGTCGTGTGCGCGAATATCAGACGGGTACCGCAAAGTTGTCGGCGACTCTGTGGCTATGAGATTCAGCGCGGCCAAGCGGATTTCGTGCCGATGCCCAAGGAAGTTCCCTCCATACCGAATGCAACCCTGGCTGGCTTTTCATCGAAGCCTCGCGAACAGAGTTCTTCTCTCTCATCACCCGCAAGACTCTCCATTCCTGACTCAAGTAGAAATTCAAGGAAATTATTATGATTTCAAATAAGACACTATCAAAGCTGCGCAAGGTGTTGGACCCCGGTCGTATCAAAACCGACGCGATCTCTCGATCGGCACATTCCTTCGATGGATATGTCGTCGAAGGGGTGCCCGATGCCGTCGTCTTCCCGACGAAAACGGAAGAGGTCTCGAAAATAATGGAGATTGCTTCCATGGATAGGGTCCCGGTTACCGCTCGAGGTGCCGGGACCAACCTTAGCGGGGGGTCCATCCCCCTAAAGGGCGGCTTGGTTCTATGCTTGACGCAGATGAATAAAATCGTTGAAATTGCCCCCGCCGATCGGTACGCCATTGTCGAGCCGGGGGTCGTCAATGCGGATCTGCAGCAGGCGCTGAGTCCGCTGAATTTCTTTTTCCCCCCAGATCCCAGTAGTTATTCGGTATCCACCATAGGGGGAAACATCGCCGAAGATGCCGGCGGTCCGCGTTGCCTGAAATATGGCGTGACCCATGACTACATTCTGGGCTTAGAGGTTGTGCTTTCCTCAGGTAAAATCATCCGCCTCGGAAGCAGGAACGTCAAAGATGTCACGGGGTACCGCCCGGCCGGGTTGTTTTGCGGCTCAGAAGGGACTTTGGGAATCGTCACGGAGGCCACGCTTAAGATTGTTCCAATGCCGAAAGCCAGACGGACGGCGATGATCTGTTACGCGGATCTCGATGATACGGCCAAAACGGTGGTTTCAGTCATCGGTGTCGGGATCATACCAGCGGCCATGGAACTGATGGACAACACGGTCATCAATTTGATTGAGGATGCCATGCAGATCGGTCTGCCCAGAGATGTCGAAGGCATTCTTCTGGTCGATGTCGATGGTGCCGAAGAATCCGTAGACAAGGAGTTGGCGCAAATAGTGGAATTTGCCAGGGCCAACAACGCGAAGGAAATCAAGGTTGCCAATACGTCTGCGGAGAGTGACGCGCTATGGAAGGGCCGTCGGTCTGTCTATGGTGTTTTAAATCGATTATCGCCGACAACCATTGTCGAAGATGCGACCGTACCCGTCAGTAAAATTCCGGCCATGATCAGGGGGTGCAGAGGAATCGCGCACAAGCATAGCATAACGCTTTCCATTTTAGGCCATGCCGGGGATGGCAACCTGCATCCCTGCATCAATACCGACACGCGGGATAAAAGCGAAGCTCATCGGGTTGAGGAAGCCATCAAAGAAATTTTTCAGCTGGCCATAGACTTAGGCGGGTGCCTGTCCGGCGAACATGGGATCGGCCTAGCCAAATCCCCCTTTTTACCGATGGGGATGGACACCGACAGCAGAGAATTTCTGTCGATTATCAAGAAGGCAATCGACCCGTGCAACATTTTAAACCCGGGGAAATTTGCGTAGAAAATGTATGCCCATGCTGAATGCAAATGAGGCCTATAACTGCGGCAGATGCGGACTGTGCTTAACGACCTGTCCGGTTTACCGGCAGGAATTCGATGAGACGGTTAGTCCCAGATCAAAAGTGCAATTGGCGCGGTTAGTGGCCGAAGGAAGACTGGCGCAGTCACCGCAGTTAATGGAAGTCTTTTCAATGTGCATCAATTGCGGCAATTGTACGGCGGCCTGCCCGGCCGGGGTTCTCCATGGACCTCTCTTCATGCGCCTGCGCTCACTCCTGGGAGATCAGTTCGGCCATTCGTGGACCATGCGCCTGCTATTTCATTTACTAACCCATGAGCAGCAACTTTTGCTATCCGCCAGGATCGCCCGCTTCGGGCGAAATGTCATTTTTGAAAAATTAGCGGCCGACCTGATGATCGGTACGATCAAACTGAAAAATACTCCCCACATGAATCGAGAGCCTTTTAGGGCGCAGATGCCGCCCGTTATTAATCCGGAAGGGGCTGTAAAAGGGACGATCGTGTATTTCGTTGGTTGTGCGACCAACCTGACCTTCGGCTCGATCGGCTGGGCCGTCGTGCAAGTTCTTACGACCATGGGGTTCAGGGTAGTTGTGCCCAAGGATCAGGTTTGTTGTGCGTTACCGCTGATCATGCACGGCGCGCTGGAAAAAGCCCGTGAGAACATATTGACCAACATCCGTGTCCTGGGGGATCCGGACAGCACGGCAATCATCGTGGACTGCGCCACCTGCGGGTCTGCTCTCCGGAAAGAGTACAAACAGGCCCTCGGAGAGTTGGGCCATGCGACACGGGCCGCCGAGTCATTGGCTCGCAAGGTATTTGACATATCGGAGTTCGTCTACCAGCACTTCGACCTTATCGCACCCTATTTGATTAATACTCCGGAGCAACCTGAAACCGTTACCTATCACAGCCCCTGCCATCTCCGAAACGCACAAGGGATTAAGGGAATCGTTGAACAAATGCTGAGCAGATTGCCCGGCGTTAAGTACGTGCCAAGCAAGGATTCGGAAAGCTGTTGCGGCGCTGGGGGAAGTTTCTGCTTGGAGCATCCGGATATCACCAAAGCCATCGCCGGCGAAAAAATAAGAAACGCCAAGGCAACCGGGGCGTCTTTTTGGGCAACTGGGTGCCCGGGATGCAATTTGAATTTGTCGGCAAATTTGGAAGCCGCTGATGAGATTCGAGTCGTTCACCCGATACAAGTTGTGGCGCGACTATTGCGGAAAGATCAATAACGACTCGCTAAGTCATCAAGCGCAATCTTTAATTGCGATATTGTTGCTCGGGTCATGGCAATCAACCTAAATCATCAATTCGATCAGTAGGAGGAAAAAATGGCACGAAAAAAAGTTTCGATCCACGATCTTTACAGCAAAAAAGCCGAGGGTGAAAAGGTGTCCTGGCTGACGTGCTACGATTACCCTACGGCACAGTTCCAGGAAGCCGCGGGCATCGAAATGATCCTGGTAGGCGACTCCATGGGGATGTGCGTCTACGGGTACTCGAGCACTGTTCCGGTGACAATGGACCAGTGTATCGTCCATTGCGAAGCCGTTCGGCGTGGAGCTCCCACGGCATTTGTCATCGGTGACATGCCTTTCATGAGCTACCAGGAATCCGACCAGGTCGCAGTTGCCAACGCCGGACGCTTTTTGAAAGCGGCCAGCGTGGACGCCATCAAGTTGGAAGGCGGCCTGCGAACCGCCTCCCGAATTAGGGCGATTGTCGATGCCGGCATTGTGGTCTCCGGCCACATCGGCCTCACACCTCAGAGTTCCGGACAGCTCGGCGGCCACAAGGCCCAGGGGCGAACCGCCGAATCCGCCGAATTGGTAATCCGCGACGCCTTGGCCATCCAGGAGGCCGGCGCCCAGTTGTTGCTGCTGGAGGCCGTGCCACCTGAGCTGTCTTCGTATATCACTAAAAAGCTGTCGATTCCTGTATACGGCATTGGCGCCGGTCCCGACACAGACGGCCAGCTTTTGATCGTCTCCGACATGGTAGGACAGTTTCAGGCATTTACCCCCAAGTTCGTCAAAAAGTACTGTAACGTGGCCGAAGTGTATATCGAAGCATTTAAAACTTATATCCGCGAGGTAAAGGAAAAGAGGTTTCCGGAGGATGAGCATTGCTACCACATCATCAAAGGTCAGGAAGAGTCATTTGTTGAGATGCTTAAAAAGTTTCAATAGGCCTTTGCGTTTAGTCCCGTCATGAACTTCCTATAAAATATTGGAGGGAAACCCTATGAGCGATCTGCGCGAAAAACTAAAAATCGATTCCAAGCCGATAGAAGCAATCAACGCTTTCCTGCTCGATCCGGGCAATGAGATCATCAACCAGCTCCTTGAGGTCATCCATAAATACGGCGGAGTGGCGGAAATCAACCGCAAACATGCAGACGCCGGAAAGCTCGAAAACCTCATGGCGCGGCTCCAGGCCGCCCAGTCCCCCTACGTGAAGGACCTCGCTTGGCTGATCGAACAGCGGGACAAGCGCGCCTTCATCTCCATGAAGGACTACGTCAAGCGGGTCACCGGCGGCAAGGGCGATGCGGCTTCCCTCAACCAAAAAAACGCGGTGACCCTCGAGATCAGCGCATTGCAGTATTTCCCCTGGCTGATCACCCAGGCAAAACGCTGCATCGAGCATGGAGAACTTATGCCGGGCCGGGTCATCCGGGTGCGCCATATGGTCGAGCAGGAGGCCGATAACGGCGATCTCATGGCCGTGGCCGCGGCCATGCGGATCATCGGCGCCTCCTACGTGGAAACCCTCGACACCAAGGGCACGGACGGCTCCAACGTCCACTTGGGCGGCCCCGAGACCATCACGGGCTACTTCGGGGGGATCGGCCAGCCGAACCACTACCCCATCCGCTGGGTGGACGAATACCTGAAATACCACACCACGTACGGGGTTCGACAAGTTCTCAACATCAACCCGGGCACTGTTTTGGTGGGTTATCTGCTTCACAAGCTGGGGGTGGACAACGAGTTCAAGATCTCGGTGTTCATGGGTAACGACAACCCGTTCGCCATCCTCTGGACGTTGCTGACAGCGCGGCTTTTCTCCCGGGCGGACGGCCGGACCTCGCTCATCGGATTCAACCTCTCCAATTCGGTCAACAACGAGACCATCCGTCAGGCCTCCGAAATCCGCAGGTCTCTGGGCCTGGAGGACGTCGTGCGCTTCGAGCACCACATCACCGAGACATGGAAGTCCATCGTACGCCAGCCCTACAACCGCCGGGCCGAGTTGGTCGAGATCGCCAAGAGGGTCCCCAACATCTCAGCCAAACACGAAGGCGGGGAGCCGGAGATCGAGCAGAAACTAACCCATCCGTCCGACATCCTGGATTACTTTCTGGCCAAATCCGACGCAGAGACAAGTGGGCTCATGCCGGCCCTGGAGCGGAACTATATGGAGAAGCACCGATCGGTGACACTGACCGCCGAGGCCCTGATCAAGGCCGGCATCGGTGTGGTCTGCGCCCGGAACCTTCATAATTAATTCGGCAACCGTTACGGCAGGTATCAACGCACACATCATGGAGCATTCTTTTGACTTTTGGTTATCCCACCCCGGCCGCGGCAGTATTCTGCCGGAACGGCTACAAACCATTCCAAGGAGGAGAATATGAGAAAATGCCTGTACCGTTGCGTTGTTTTCCTGATCGCCATCTCTTTGGTCACTGTAACCGCTCCGCCATATGCAGCAGCGGCCGGCAAAACCAAAAAGTACGATGTAGAACAGGTGGATGCTCGCCACAAGCAGTGGGGGAAAAAGGAATGGACCACATCCACTTCGAAAATAAACTGGCGTATGAGCGACTGCTGGGGCGGCATTCTTAACCGCGCCGCCGTTCTGCACTTCTGCGACAGCGTCAGAGCCGCTTCCGGCGGGCGCCTGAACATTACTCCCTTTCCCACAGGAGCCATCGTCGGCGCCAACGAGATTTTTGATGCGGTGTCCAAAGGCACATTAGACGCCGGCCACACCTTCCCCGGTTATTGGAAAGGCAAGAGTGAGGCCTTCAACCTCTTTGCGTCGATTCCTTACGGCATGGACACCGAGTCGCTTTCGGTCTGGTACTACCAGGGCGAGGGTAAAAAAATGATGGAAGACCTCTACAGCCAGTTCAACCTGGTGCCCTTTTTCATGGGCAACGGCGGCCAGGAACTGGGTTTGTTTTCAAAGAAGAAGGCCGAATCGATGGCTGATTACAAAGGCATGAAGGTCCGCACGGTCGGTTGGTACATGGATATTCTGACCGAAGCCGGCGTATCGGTTGTTCCCTTGCCCGGTCCCGAAGTCTACCTGGGTCTGGAACGTGGCGTCATCGACGCGGCGGAGTTCTCTTGCCCGGCTATCACATACCCCATGGGGTTTCATGAAGTCGGCAAGTACATCCTGTCCCCGGGCGTTCACCAACCCACCAGCCAGCTGGATCTCATCATCAACAAGAACAGCTGGAGCAAGTTGCCGGATGATCTCAAGGCGATCGTTGAAATCTGCGCCGCCGAAACCAACCAATGGTACAACACCCTATGTCAATATATGAACATAGAGGCCATTGAATTACTGAAAAAAGATGGTGCGATCTTCACCAAGATGGACGATGGCTCAATTTTTGAATTCCGGAAGGTGACCAAGGTCTACCTGGACGGACTCAAGACAAAATATCCGGAGGTTAAAAAAATCCTGGAGTCCCAGGAGAAATTTCTTGTCGATATCGCCCCATGGCGCGAGATGAAATCCGGCGTCTCTCCCTGGCCCTATGAAGATTTCATGAAGGGTAAACGGTTCGAGTAAAATCCGAATATGGGCCCCCGGGGTTGGGAGCCCGGGGGCCGACATTTCACCAGGGGGAAGATAAATGGAGAAATTACTACAATTTATAGACACGCTAAATTGCTCGGCAGGGCGCTACGTGAAATACCTGATCCTGCCCATGGCCCTGATCGTTCTTTACGAAGTCTGCTGCCGCAGGCTCTTCAACTCGCCCACCAGTTGGGCGTTTGACATGACCACCTATATCTTCGGTGCTTATTTCATGCTGGGGCTTGGTTACGTGGAGTTGCATGATCGGCACATCCGCATCGACGTCATCTCTCTGCAGTTGCCGCAGAAGATTCAGACGTGGTTGCGAGTCCTGACTTTTCCTGCTTTTTTTGTACCCTTTATTGCTTCACTCACCTGGGCCGGAGTAGAACTGGCCTCCGACTCCTGGGCCATGTGGGAGCACGGTCAGAGCGCCTGGCGGCCGCCCATATACCCTATCAAAACCATCCTGCCGATAGGAGCGTTTCTGCTTCTGCTGCAGGGTTTTTCCAGCTTCGTAAAAGACATCCGAAAACTGAAGGGGGGAGGCGGCCATGAGTCCTGAATTCGTAGCCATATCCATGTTCGCATGTCTCTTCGCCGCTATTTTCATCGGGCATCCGCTTGCCTTCTCGCTGGGCGCCCTGGCCCTGTTCTTCGGTTTTTTCGGATGGGGCGGCGATCTGAATGTTTTCCTGGCCGTATTTTCCAACAAGATCTTCGGACTTATGAGCGATTACGTTCTGGTGGCAGTGCCGCTGTTCATTTTCATGGCACAGCTGATGAATGCCTCGGGGATCGCCGAGTCGCTCTTTACTTCCATGTATGTCATATTGGGTCCGATCCGTGGCGGTCTCGGTCTGGCGGTTATTGTCGTCTCTACTGTCTTCGCCGCGTCCGCCGGGGTCGTCGGGGCGACGGAAGTGGCCATCGGTCTCCTGGCTGCGCCCGCTCTGCTAAAAAGAGGTTACAACATCCCCTTGACGGCCGGCGCAATTTGCGCCGGAGGAACCCTGGGCATCATCATTCCTCCCAGCATCATGCTGGTTTTTTACGGGTCCCTGGCCAATCTTTCGGTGGGCCAGCTCTATGCCGCAGCCTTCCTGCCGGGATTTTTGCTGGCGGCTCTCTACATGGTCTACATTGCCATCCTCTGCGGATTCAAGCCCGAGTATGGCCCGCCCATGCCCAGGGAGGAGCGCACCCACACGGCGGTCGAAAAAATTCGCATGGTTAGCATCTCGCTGGTCCCCCCGGTTTTCCTGGTCATGGTCGTGCTGGGGAGCATCGTGACGGGCCTGGCGACCCCTACCGAAGCTGCCGGCATCGGCTGCGCCGGGGCCGCTTTTTTGGCCATTATTTACCGAAAGATGACATGGAAAACGGTGCGTGACGCATCGACGGACACCCTGATGACCACTGCCATGATCATGGCCTTGGCCATCGGGGGCAATGCGTTCCAGTCGGTATTCATGGGCCTTCGGGGTGGTGAGGCCATATCGAACTTTCTGCTGTCGCTTGCGGTCGGCCCCACCGTGATACTCTTCATTATGATGGCTGTTGTGTTTGTGCTGGGGATGTTCATCGACTGGATCGGCATCCTCTTGATTGTTCTTCCCATTTTTATGCCCATTGCCTCGGAGCTGGATTTTAATCTCGTCTGGTTTGCCACTCTCATTTGTGTCAACCTCCAGATGGCCTTCCTGACCCCGCCTTTCGGCTATTCGCTGTTCTATCTGAAAGGCATCGCTCCAAAGGAAATGACCATGAACCATATCTACAAGGGGGTGGCTCCGTTCATTGCACTGCAGTGGCTAGGACTTATTATTTGCATCGTGTTCCCGGATTTTGTCCTCTGGCTGCCACGCATGCTGTTCGGGGCGGCAGTCGGTTAGGCTCGACCCTGCGAGCGGATTTTCAGGATGAGCTTTTCAGGCATCTACCGCGATCAGGTATGCGAAGTGCCGCGGGGTGCCGCGATCGAGGTTGCCGCCGGCAGGTAGCTTGCCGCCATGCGGGTCGGCCCCTCTCTTGCTGCGCGTAGATTCTTCTATCGTCAAATATTAGTTTGGAGTGCAAATGATGGATAAAACATCGACACTGCCGAATATCGAACGGCCACCGACGCTTAAACAAATGGCGTTCGATGCAATCAAGAATTCAATTGTCAATGGGAACCTCAAGACGGGAATTACGTATAGCGAAAAGACGCTCGCGAAGGAGCTTGGCATTTCCAAGTCCCCGGTAAGAGAAGCCTTGATTGATTTACAGCTCAAGGGTTTCATTACGATCATTCCCAAAATAGGGTTTAAGCTCAACGAGCTATGTGAAAAGGACATCAGGGACATCTACGAATTCAGGACGGCGCTGGAAAAGTTTGTAATATACAAAATTACTACGGACATCTCAAAAAAAGAAATGAACGATCTAAAGAAGATCCTCGCCCGAAACAAAGCGAACCAGGACATCTTGTCTTTCATGGAAAACGACATCCAGTTCCACCGATATTTGGCTCAATTATCAAAGAACAAAAAGATAATTGAGGCGTTGGAAGGCATATGGGACCTATGCGGTTGGGTGGGGTATAAAGCCTTATCGGCATGTCAGGAGTTGGATGGGGTGACTGAAGAGCATCTTAACATCTTGAAGGCGGTTCAAAAGCGGGACAAGAAGGCTGTCGGAGAAGCTGTGGAAAAGCATATGAGCAGCACGCTGAGGAAAATTATCGGAGTGAGGCCATGCTGATACCAGCGAACAGCCACTTTCCCAAAGTTGCGCTCGTAGAGCAGCAGATCCCCGCACCCAGGGTGGCTGATGTCTCGGCCGTTATCTCCTCCGAGTTTCAGCGGCAGCGGGTGGCCGAGAGGATAAAGGCAGGAATGCGCATTGCGGTTGCTGCCGGCAGTCGTGGCATAAACGGTATCCCAGGGATTCTATCTACGGTGGTGGGCGAGTTGAAAAGGCTAGGCGCTGAGCCATTTATCGTCCCCGCCATGGGGAGTCACGGCGGCGCCACCGCGGAGGGCCAGGTTTCGGTGCTCCATTCGCTTGGCATTACAGAGCAGGCCGTCGGGTGCCCGATCCATTCCTCCATGGACACGGTCCAGATCGGCGAGACACCCGATCATATCCCTGTGCTGATCGATAAGGTTGCCTCGCAAGCGGATGGCATCGTTGTCGTCGCCCGCATCAAGGGTCACACTGAATACTCCGGCCCCGTGGAGAGCGGTTTGATGAAGATGCTCACCATCGGCTTAGGCAAGCATCAGGGGGCCCTCACCGCACACAAGAATGCCGTTCAGTTCACCTACCGCGTCGCCATCGTGTCTGTCGCCCGGGAGATAATTCGAAGGTCAAAGTTGATCTTGGGTGTGGGTTTGGTCGAGAATGCCTGCGATGAGACGGCCGAGATTGCGGTCGTCTGGCCGGAGGATTTCGAGGAGACGGAGCGAGCCCTTTTAAAGCGGGCCAAGGCCCTGATGCCGCGTATCCCCTTCAGCCGTTTAGACGTGCTTGTCGTAGACGAAATCGGCAAGGAGATCAGCGGCTCGGGGATGGACACGAATGTGATCGGGCGCCGCATGGTTTTCGGCGAGCCTGAGCCGATCCGGCCCGTCATCACACGTATCGTTGTGCGCGATCTCAGCAAGAACACCTACGGAAGCGGGGCCGGCATCGGTTTGGCAGACTTCACCACCCGTCGCTTGGTGGATAGGCTCGAGCGCCGGCCTACCTATCTCAATTGCCTGACCGCGATGACGCCGGAGAAAGCCCGCATCCCCATGACGGCTGAAAGCGATCGCGAGGCGATCGAGTGGGCCCTCTTGACTGCCGGCAACATACCTCCGCCGCAGGCGCGGCTCATGCGCATCAAGAATACCATGCATCTGGAGAAATTTTATGTCTCTGAGGCCTTACGGCCGGAGATCGAAGCCGACGGCCGATTGCGAGTCGCAAGCGCATGGCAGCGACTTGCTTTCGATGAAAAGGGGGCCCTTCAACCAGAGCAATTTGAATACTCCCCCGCTTGAGCTGCCTTGAATTTCTGTGGTACTTTATCAATCAGCAGTTGTGATGCTCGATACGATCGAAGCAATTCATCCGACGGGGATTGGAGGGGGCCTTAAACGCTGACCTGATGATTCAAAACGCTCGCATCCGCATCCACCGGGCCGGGTATCAGGCCTGTGTACACGCCAACGGCGACGTGGCCATCGCGATGGCCCTTAATGCCATCGAACGAGCTCAATCGGCCTATTACCGGCCAGCCCCACGGCATCGAATCGAACATTGCACCATGATCGACGATGAACTCCTGACCCGGATGGGGCGGATGGGGGTGATGGCTCTTCCCTTCGGGTCCTATCTTTGGCAGCATGGTGAAAAGAGGAAGATTTGAAAGGTCAACTGACTGCCGGGAGACTGGCCGACCTGGTGGTCCTGGACCGGGATCCATGGGAGACGCCGCCGGAGGAGATCAGTAGAATTGGCATTTGCATGACGGTAGTCGGCGGCCGAGTTGTCTACTGCAAAGCGTGAACCCGCCATCCCATGAATCGACTTTGAAAACAGAGCAATGAATTGATGACATAAGAAGGCGGTAGTTGCTTCGGAGAATTGCAGATAGTGCGCCGACAGCGGTGTCCGTGGCTATCTTACGACCTGTGCTTTCAAGCCGTCATTGTTACTCCCAGCCGGCTTGTTTTTTGAGGGAGCGTAGGGTTAGGACGAGGCTGGTCTTAAGGGTGTCGTTCACTCCCAGGCCGCTGGTGGCGCTGGCACCGAAAAAGGGGGCTTTGAGCTGGCGGTTGTAGAATTTGTCCATTTCCTCGACCGACATCAGGGGGACGCCCGCGTCGGCAAGGTCGCGTTTGTTATACTGCATCACGACCGGAAACTTAAAAATGTTGATGCCGTAGTCTTTCAGGTTATGGGCCAGGTCCTTCAGTGCCTCTACGTTCTGTTCGTGCCGCACGCGCATCGAGTCCGCCACGAAGACCACGGCATCCGCACCCTTGAGCACCAGCTTGCGCGTCGATGCATACTTAACCTGGCCGGGCACGGTGTAGAGCTGAACGCGCACCTCGCAGCCCTTGATCTTGCCAAGTCCCATGGGCACGAAGTCAAAGAACAGCGTCAGGTCCCCCTTGGTCTTGATCGAGACCATGTCGTCGATCATGTAGCGGCGGCTGTTCTGGAATATATACTGGAGATTCGTGGTCTTGCCGCACCGGCCGGGGCCGTAGTAGACGACCTTGCACTCCACTTCGCGTTTTTTTAGATTAATCGTCGCCATTGCCCGCAGATACTCGAAGACTCAGACCCGAACCAGTCGAACGCATGAACGACATAGTTCAGCGCAACCCTTGGTTTCGCGAACCGATCCAAACTGCATCGTGGTTTAATCATTATAAAAAACAGCCGGCTAAGAGTCAAGCCGGGCCAATCACATTTTCCCCCTGCGTTAACAATCATCGGCCGGAAAGGGGAAAGATTTAGAACAATTTTGCGATGCATGGAAGGAACCGAGGGGCCACGGGGCCACGTGGTGCATGTAACCGCCCGGGTCGGTGACATTTTCACCGGCCCGGGCGGTTGCGTTGTCCCCTATGGTTTTTCCACCCACACCATCGGCTGAGGCCGAGGGTGTGGGTCCTATTTCTGGTACTCGGTGCTGTGGCACACGGCAGTGCCGGTGTCGACGGCCTCCGTGTCTGCAATTTCAAGGGACTTGTCCAGGACCGCCAGGGCCTCGTCCACCTGCTCCTCGGTGATGATGAGCGGCGGGGCGATCACCAGCGTGTCGTACCACGGGCTGATGTAAACCCCCCGCTGCATGGCGTCGCCGGCAACGCGGCCGGCCATCAGCGCTTTGGTGCTGAATTTGTCGGCTTTGACGTCGAACGGTTCCCGGGTCTTGCGGTTTTTGACCAGCTCCAGTGCCCAGAAGTGGCCGATGCCGCGGACATCGCCGACGCAGATGTGCTTTTCCGCCAGCGCGTAAAGCCGTTGCTTCAGGTGCGCGGATACCCGCTGCGGCAGGCCGGAGGCCATCACTTTCTTCAACTCGCTGATGGCGGCCGGGATGGCGGCGGCCGACAGCGGGTGGAAGGCGTAGGTGTGGCCGTGGCAGAAGACCTCCTCTTCGAAGAACTGGGCAACCCTCTCGGAGGTGGCCGTGACAGCCACCGGCGTGTAGGCGGCGCTGGCGCCCTTGGCCGTGGTGATGAAGTCCGGGGTCACCCCCCAGTGTTCGATGGCAAATGCCGTACCGGTGCGGAACCACCCGGACATGACCTCGTCGGCGATGAGCAGCACCTTGTGCTCGTCGCAGATCCTGCGCAGCATGGGATAATACTCCGGCGGCGGGATCAGCCGGCCGTTGGTGCCCACGATCGGCTCCACGATGATGGCGGCGACGTTGCCCTCTTCGCGGATCATGTAGTCCAGGTACTTGCCGCACTGCACCCCGCACTGGGGATAGGCGAGCTCGAAGGGGCAGCGGTAGCAGTGGCTGTCGGGTGCGAAACACACGCCCGGGATGGTGAACCGGGCCTGCTCGGCGTACCAGCGCCGGGGGTCGCCGGTGAGCGAGATGCTGGCGGCAGTAGATCCGTGGTAGGACTTGTAGCGGGAGATCACCTTGTAGGCCGGCGTGCACGCCTGGCGCACCATTTTGACCGCCGCCTCGTTGGCCTCGGTGCCGCTGGTCGAAAAAAAGAATTTATCAAGCCCCTTCGGCATGACGGTACGCAACGCTTCCACGGCCGCCATGGTGGCCTCGTTGGCGAAACTCGGCACGATGTAGGGCAGTTTTTCAGCCTGCTTGACGATGGCCTCGATCACCGCCTTGTTCTTGTGGCCGAGGTTGGAGCACATGAGCTGGGAGGAAAAGTCGATGTAGGCCTTGCCGGTGTGATCGTAAAAATAGACCCCCTCGGCGTCGTTGACGAGCAACGGGGTTTTCCACCCCTTCTGCCGGCTCCACGTATGGAAGCTGTGGGCGGCATATTCCTGGACCCGTTGGGCTGTGTTCGTCATGTTCAGGGACCTCCTTTTTTCAAACGGTGTTTAACGGCCCGCGGCGGATATCTTCGCCGCGCGGGTCTTGCGGATCTTGCCGAGGGTCCTGAGCGCCCGGGAGACCTCTGTCAGCGCCTGAATTTTTCCCGCCGCCTCGAGGTAATAGCGCTCCGCCCGGGCCTCAAGCCGCAGGGCGGCTTTCAGCACCTCCGCGGAGGTCAGGACGGCCGCCTCCGCGCAGCCCTCGCAAAAAGAGGCCCGGGTAAAATCCCGGACGGGCTCGAGAATCATCTCGGTCACGTTCTCCCGGCGGAGGCGCTGCACGGTCTTCACGTTCTTGCCGGCTTCAACCGCCAGGTCGGTGAACAATTGCGCGTGGGCGCCGCAGGCCGGGTTCGTCAGGGCCACTTCGTAGAAGCGCTGGTCTAATTGCTCCAGCTCTTCGGCAAAGTTCAGGATGCTGCCAAAGTTTTGTAGAGGCATGGTGGACTCCTAGAAATAGAAAGGGTTGCTGGGGCCGGGGGTTCAAGGGGTCAAGTGCAGCAAATGGGCTCTTGCCTCGGGCCGGGGGCCCGGGGTCTGC
>JACRCN010000029.1 GCA_016219005.1 Deltaproteobacteria bacterium | reverse complement strand
TCGAGCAGGTACGAAAGTAGGTCTTAGTGATCCGGCGGTTCCGCATGGAAGGGCCGTCGCTCAACGGATAAAAGGTACGCCGGGGATAACAGGCTTATCGCCCCCAAGAGTTCACATCGACGGGGCGGTTTGGCACCTCGATGTCGGCTCATCACATCCTGGGGCTGAAGCAGGTCCCAAGGGTTTGGCTGTTCGCCAATTAAAGTGGTACGTGAGCTGGGTTTAAAACGTCGTGAGACAGTTTGGTCCCTATCTTTCGCGGGCGTAGGATATTTGAGGGGATCTGTCCCTAGTACGAGAGGACCGGGATGGACGAACCTCTGGTGTTCCAGTTGTCGCGCCAGCGGCATTGCTGGGTAGCTAAGTTCGGAAAGGATAACCGCTGAAAGCATCTAAGCGGGAAACCTACCCCAAGATTAGATATCCCTTCTTCGTGGAAACACGGAGAACTAAAGGCCCCTTGAAGAACACGAGGTTGATAGGCCAGGGGTAAAAGTGCGGTAACGCATTGAGCTTACTGGTACTAATTGGCCGTGAGGCTTGGCCACAAAATAGCGTACACGATCTTCTGGGCGTTTGCGGTTCGATGGTCGCATATAAATTGTAACTTCGAGTCACCATAGCATTAAAGTTTTCGGTGGCTATAGCGAAGAGGAAACACCCGTTCCCATCCCGAACACGGAAGTTAAGCTCTTCAGCGCCGATGGTACTGCACGGGGTCCTGTGTGGGAGAGTAGGTCGCCGCCGAAATTTTTCATAGAAGCCCGGAGCTTTCGAAAAGCTTCGGGCTTTTTTTATGTTGCGCGACCGGGAATAGTTTACTGAAAAACGAACCCGACTGCCGGGATGGGGAGCGCTACTCGAAGATTCCGACATCGCCAGCGCCGCGGCGGACCACCTCGGGAGTGTCATTAATGAGTGAGATGACGCTGGAGGGCTGGCCGGAGACCGCGCTGCCTTCGATTACGATGTCCACCTGTTTGCCGAAGTAGTCGTGGATCAGCGATGCATCGGAGAAGTTGCCGCCTTCCGGCGTGGTCGCGCTGGTGGTGATGATGGGGTGGCCCAGCTCGCGCACCAGCGCGAGGCAGATCGCGTTGTCGGGGACACGGATGCCGGCGGTCTTGCGCTTGGTGAGCATGATCTTGGGCACCAGCTTCGAGCCTTCGAGAATGAAGGTGTAGGGGCCCGGAAGCAGGCGCTTCATGGTCTTGTAGGCGTAGTTCGAGACCTTGGCGTAGTCGCTGATATTCTTGAGGTCCGAGCAAATGAAGCTGAACGGTTTGTCCTGGTCGCGGCGCTTAAGCTGGTATATTTTCTCGATGGCTTTTCGATTCATCAGGTCGCAGCCGATGCCGTAGTAGGTATCGGTCGGATAGACCACGATCCCGCCCTCATTGAGGACTTCAACCACCTTTCGGATGAGCCGCTGCTGCGGGTTTTGCGGGTTGATGTTGATCAGCATGCCTAAAAACCGTCGTTCGCGGTCACAAAATAAGAGAACAGTTTAGCACCAAATCGGCAAAAGTCAATTCAAAACTGCCCCAACTGATTGGAATCATTTTATCTTCGCAGGGGTAGGCCTGCCAGCAGAGGGCGTCAAATAAGCATTGCCAAACCATCGGGCTTTTGTTATTCGATGGCAAAAAATTGCGAACCGATCGTTCAGGAGGAATCCGATGCAGAACCCGCTGTTTGAGGAAGCTTACTCATTTGACGATATGCTGCTGGTGCCCACTTACTCCGATGTGCTGCCCAAAGATGTGACCGTTAATACCCGTCTGACCCGCCACATCAACCTGAGCGTTCCCATCGTGAGCGCGGCGATGGACACCGTCACCGAGGCCGAAGCCGCCATCAGTATGGCCAGGGAGGGCGGACTGGGTTTCATCCACCGCAACCTGGAGATAAAGACTCAGGCCCTGGAGGTCGACAAGGTCAAAAAGTCGGAAAGCGGCATGATCGTCGACCCGGTCACCATCCGCCCGGACCAGAAAGTGGCCGAAGTGCTGAAGCTGATGGAGCAGTACCGGATTTCGGGCGTGCCAGTCACCCAGGGGCACAAACTCGTCGGTATCGTCACCAACCGGGATTTGCGCTTCGAAACCGACATGGACAAGAAGGTGGCGGACGTGATGACCAAGGACCGGCTGGTCACGGTCTCCGAGGGCATCGGTCTGGAGGAGTCAAAAAGACTGCTGCATGAGCATCGCATCGAAAAACTCCTGGTGGTGGACAAGAACGGCCGCCTCACCGGTCTGATCACCATCAAGGATATCGAGAAGATCAAGAAATACCCCAATGCCTGCAAAGACGGCTTCGGGCGGCTGCGTGTCGGCGCGGCCGTCGGAGTCGGATCCGATATGGATGAGCGCGCCGAAGCCCTGCTCAAGGCGGGGGCGGACGTCATCCTGATCGACACCTCCCATGGGCACTCCAAAAACGTGATCGACGCGGTCCGACGGTTGAAGAGCACTTTTAAGGATATCGAGCTGGTCGCCGGCAACGTCGGCGCCGCCGCGGGCGCGGAAGACCTGATCAAGGCGGGGGTCGACGGCGTCAAGATCGGCATCGGACCGGGTTCCATCTGCACCACCCGCATCGTGGCCGGCGTGGGAATGCCCCAGTTGACGGCTATCATGAACTGCCGGCCGGTCTCCAGGAAGACGGGGGTTCCGCTGATCGCCGACGGCGGCATCCGGTTTTCGGGCGACATCACCAAGGCCATCGGAGCCGGTGCCGATTGTGTCATGATCGGGGGCCTTTTTGCCGGCAGCGAGGAGAGCCCGGGCGAACTGGTCCTTTACCAGGGACGCAGTTACAAGGCTTACCGAGGCATGGGCTCCATCGAGGCCATGAAAATGGGCAGCAAGGACCGCTACTATCAGGGCGACGACACGGAAGGCGACAAGCTGGTGCCCGAAGGCATCGTCGGCCGCGTTCCCTACCGGGGGTCGCTGCAGGCTAACATTTTCCAACTGGTGGGCGGGCTGAAGGCCGGGATGGGCTACTGCGGCTGCCGCACCCTCGACGAACTGCGGGAGAAGGCACGGTTCGTCAAAATTACCGCCGCCGGCATCCGCGAGTCCCATGTTCACGACGTGATTATCACCAAGGAGGCTCCGAACTACCGCATGGAATAATAGCTGTGAATGCAACCGAAATGAGCCCCCCCGATTTTGTCCATTTACACGTACACACCCAGTACAGCCTGCTCGACGGCGCCATCCGCATCGACGACCTTCTGCAGCGAGTATCCGAATATGGGATGCCGGCGGTGGCCACCACCGACCACGGCACGCTTTTCGGCGCTGTCGAATTCTACGAAAAAGCCAGCAAGGCGGGGATCCAGCCGGTCATCGGCTGCGAGATGTACATCGCCTCCCGCAGCCGTTTCGACAAAAGCCCCGCGGACAACCGGGAACTCTGCCATATCATCCTGCTGGCCGAGAACCAGGAAGGCTACCGCAATCTCTGCCGGCTGGCCACCGCCGCCCAGTTGGAAGGCTTCTACTACAAGCCGCGGATCGACCGCGAGCTTCTGAAAGAGTGTTCGCGGGGCCTGATCGCCATGTCGGCTTGCCTGCACGGTGAAATCCCGCGCCGGATCATGGAAGGTCGGATGGATCAGGCCGAGCAGGCCGCTCGGGGCTACCTGGCGATGTTCGGCGAGAACCGGTTCTTCCTCGAGATTCAAAACAACGGCATCGACGATCAGAAGCGCGTGAACGCGGCCCTGATCGACATGAGCCGTCGGCTCTCCATCCCGCTGGTGGCCAGTAACGACTGCCACTACCTGTCCCGCGAGGACGTGCGCGCCCACGACGTGCTGCTGTGCATCCAGACCGGCAAGACCGTCCACGACGCGGAGCGGCTCAAATTCCGGACCGACCAGCTGTACTTCAAGCCGGCCTCCGAGATGGCGGACTACTTCAAGGACACCCCGGAGGCCCTCGCCAACACGGTGGCGATCGCCCGGCGCTGCCACCTGGAATTCGACTTCAAGACCTATCATTTCCCCAAGTTCGACACCCGCAGCACGCAGACCGCGGAGGAGTTCTTCGAGTTCCAGACGCGCGAGGGCTTCGAGCGGGTCATGGCGCGCGTCAGGGCCAAAGACCCCCAGGCGGACGAGGCCCTTTACCGCCAGCGCCTGGATTATGAAATCGGCGTCATCCAGGAGATGGGGTTCTCCAGCTACTTTCTGATCGTCTCCGACTTCATCCGTTACGCCAAGGAAAGCGGCATCCCGGTGGGACCGGGCCGGGGGTCGGCGGCCGGGAGTTTAGTCGCCTTCAGTCTCGGCATCACGGATCTCGACCCTCTCGCCCACGGCCTGATCTTCGAGCGGTTTCTCAACCCGGCGCGCAAGAGCATGCCGGACATCGACGTCGATTTCTGCATCGACGGCCGGGAGGACGTCTACAAATACGTCGTGGAGCGTTACGGCGGCGGGGACTACGTTGCCCAGATCATTACTTTCGGAAAGCTGAAGACGCGGGCCGTGATCCGGGATGTCGGCCGGGCGTTGGGCATCCCGCTGTCGGAGGTCGATGCCATCGCCAAGATGGTCCCGGACGTGCTCAACATCTCTCTCGACGCTGCCCTGGCGCAGGAGCCGCGGTTGCGAGAGCTGGTCGCGCAGAAGGCCGAGATCGCCGAGCTGATCCAGATCTGCCGCGTGCTGGAGGGGCTGCCGCGGCACGCCTCGACCCATGCGGCCGGGGTGGTGATCGCCGACCGGCCGTTGGTGGAATACCTGCCGCTGTTCCGGGGCAAGAAGGGCGAGGTGATCACCCAGTTTGACATGAAAATCGTCGAGAAGATCGGGCTGGTCAAGTTCGACTTCCTGGGGCTGCGCAACCTCACGGTGATGGCCGGTGCCCTCGAGCTCATCCGCAGCCATGGCAAGACGCCCCCCGACCTCGAGAACGTCGACCTGGAAGATGCCGCTACCTACCACCTGCTCGCCGCCGGGGACACCACCGGCGTCTTCCAGCTCGAGAGCTCCGGCATGAAGGACCTGCTGGTCCGGCTCAAGCCGGGCTGCTTTGCGGACGTGGTCGCCCTGGTGGCTCTCTACCGTCCGGGCCCCATGGAAAGCGGCATGATCGACGACTACGTGGACCGCAAACACGGCCGCAAGGCGGTCGCCTACATCGTGCCGGAGCTGGAGCCGGTGCTGCGGGAGACCTACGGGGTGATCGTCTACCAGGAGCAGGTGATGAAGATCGCCGGAGCCCTGGCGAAATACTCCATGGCCGAGGCCGATGACCTGCGCAAGGCCATGGGAAAGAAGATCTCCGAGATCATGGCCGCCCACCGCGAGCGGTTCTGCAAAGGGGCTGTTGAAAACGGCATTCCGGCGGAGAAGGCGACCAGCATCTTCGACCTCATGGAAAAATTCGGCGGCTACGGCTTTAACAAGTCCCACAGTGCTGCCTACGCGCTGATTGCCTACCAGACCGCCTACCTTAAGGCCCACTTTCCGGTGGAGTTCCTGGCGGCGTTGCTCACCAGTGAAATGGGCTCCATCGACAACGTCGTCAAGTTTGTGGGCGAATGCCGCACTCACGCTATCTCCGTGCTGGCTCCGGACGTCAACGCGGGGTTCAAGAAATTCACGGTGGACCGGAAGCGGATCCGCTTCGGCCTGGTGGCGGTCAAGAACGTCGGCGAAAGCGCCATCGACGCCATCCTCGATGCCCGCCAGGACGGTCCGTTCACGTCGCTGTTCGATTTCTGCGAGCGGGTCGACTTGAGGCGGGTGAACAAGCGGGTCGTCGAGAGCCTAATCAAGTGCGGCGCGTTCGACTCCACCGGCGCGCGCCGCTCGCAGATGATGGCCGCGCTGGAGGTGGCCCTGGACCACGGGCAACGGGTCCAGCGGGAGAAGTGCGACCCGCAGATGGGGCTCTTCGGTGGGATCGAGTGCCCCGCGCCGGTCAACGCTCCGGCCATGCCTGATGTCGAGGACTGGGACGAGCGGCAGAAGCTGGCCTTCGAGAAGGAGTCCCTGGGCTTTTATCTGAGCGGCCACCCGCTCACGCGTTACGAGGAGTTGCTCAGCAAATTTACCACCACCGACGCCGTCTCCATCAAGGAGGCGGCTGCCGGCGCGGTCGTGCGCATCGGCGGTTTGGTCCGCGGCAGCAAGACGATCAAGACGAAAAAAGGCGACCTGATGGGGTTTGTGACCATCGAGGATCGGCATGGCGCGGTGGAGGTGACGGTGTTCTCGCGGCTGTTTGCGGTCGCCAGCGACCTGCTGGTGGAAGGCAATGCCTTGCTGGTTCAGGGTCAGGTGCAGAAGGACGAGCAGTCGGTCAAGCTTATTGCCGACACCCTCATCCCACTGGCTAAGGCGGAGGAAACCTGGACCGCCAGCGTGCACGTCAATCTGGAGCTCAACCGGACTAACCGGCAGCAACTGCTCCAACTGCGGGATGTGTTGCAGCGTTACCCCGGGTCCTGCAAGACTTATCTGCACCTGCGCAGCCTGGGCCACACCGAGGCAGTGATCGAGCTGCCGGAAGGCATACACCTGAAAGCCGGCGCCGCGCTGCGGCGGGAGGTGAGCGAGGTTTTAGGCGACAACGCGCTTGAAACGAGGTGTGCTCCGGTATGATGATAGATTGCCTGAATTATTGTTGGACCTCACCTGACGAGGCTTGCGCTTTTTCAGCGGCGTGCGCCTTGCCCTCGGCTGTGATCTGTTACTCTTGAGATGGCTTCTCGTTACGCGCCTTTCAGGTGCCGGCGGATGAAGGCAGTGGATGTCCCCATTTTGACGCGGGCCCGTGCGGGGCGAGTAAAAAATACCGACTGCAGGAGTCTCTGAACATGCCGGCGACAGGTTCGGGCTTATGGCCCGGTCCACCCGCCTGCCGTGTCATCATACGCCTGCCGGGCTTCGGCCAGGATCGCCTCGGCGTGACCTTCATAGCGGGGCGAGAAGTGAAAGAGGGTGAATTGTCTGGCATGCGCAAGGGCTGCGATCTCCCCGGCCTGGCGGGCGGTAAGGTGGTGCTTGGCGGCGGCCAGATCGTGCTCGCTGTGCAGAAATGCCGCTTCGATGAACAGGATGTCTGCGCCGCGGGCAAACTCCACGATGGCGGCGCGGTTGAACGGGGTGTCGCCGACATCGGTGACGTAGACGATCTTCCGGCCGGGCGTGATGCGGGTAATCCGCTCCCGCAACTCTCCGAGGGGGAAGCGCTGCACGGGCGAGCCGGCCGCCGCATCCGTCTCCACCACTGTATCCGGGTCGGCCGCGTTGTAGAGTGCGCTTTTGAACCGCGTCAGCCATGGCCCGGGCCTGAGGCTTAGGGCATCCAGAGCCGTTTTCAGGATGTTCACGTGAAAGCGTTCAGCGAGCGCGAATCCGAGACAGGGGATGCTGTGCCGCAGCAGCACCGCCGACACTTCGAAGGCCGGCTCGGCGTGCAGGAGACCTCCAAAGGGCCGCGAGACGGTTTCCGCCTCGGGTGCAAAGCGCTGCCGGCACAGGTATGAGCGGCAGAGGAGACGCTCCGGGTGCACTTCGGTCAGGTGCAGGCAGAACCGGTTTGTGAAGCGTTGCACGAGATCCCAAGAGTATCCCGCCAGTTTGCCCTCCACATTCCGGATGAAGCCGGCCGGGCCGAAAAGGAAAAGGTCTTTTTCACGGCCGAGAAGGCATCGCAGCAGCCGGTCGAAGCCGATGAAATGATCCATGTGGGTGTGGGTCACGAAGGCGTGGGATATCTTGAGCAGGTCCCGCGGCGACAGCTGGGAGTTGTCGCCGAGGTCGAAGAGCAGCGCACGCCGGGCGAACGGAAAAGAGATGAAAAGTCCAGGGTCCTCGAACGGCCCGTTCACCAGTTGCGGCAGGAACTGGGGGGGCATCACACCGGCAGGTGCTTCCTCACTTGCTGGTTCACGGTGATGTAGATCTCCTCGTCCGAGCCGAAGATGTCGACCGTGTCCTTGTGGGTGAGGACGCTTTCGATGATGAAGGCCATCACGTACAGGCTGACGACGTTGTAATCGGGGACGATGTTACGGACCGGCGCGACCTGGTAGTCGATGTCAAAGTCGCTCGCCCGGGTGAGCTTCTCGAGGCAGCCCTTGATCTGTTCCTCGAGCGAGTTCTTGCTCGTCGTTTCTACTAGATTGGCCTCGATCAGCTTCATGGCAATGGCGCTGGCCAGTGGGTCGAGGCAGTCCCGGATGCTGCTGATGGCCAGGCGGCGCTTGTGTTCCTTGGTGGACTCGATCTTCGAGAGGATCGACGATTCCCGCGTGCTCGGTCGAAAAACCTTACCCATATGACTCTATTCCTTTGCTGGACATGCCCGAAAGCAAATTTTGTCGTCTCAATCCAATGCATACTAATGGCAAACCGGATGGATTTCAAGGAAAAAGTGGATAAAAAAAGGCCGGTGACGGGCAGGAGGCCCCCGTTGCTGGAACCGGGACGAGGCCGGCGCCCATCGGCTATGCCGCCGCCACATTTTCGACCACCAGCTGCACCGTCCGGCTGCCGTTCCAGCGGTTCCAGCGCAACGCGAAGGCCATGGCCGCGAAGCGGGTCTGTGTGGCCGAGCCGGGGTCGGCATTAAACTGGATGGCCCGCAAGCTCACCCCGAGATCCCGGCCCGGCTGGCGCAGGGTCATCCGGCGATGGTAGTTTCCGACCCAGGCGGATGAGACGACCGCCACGTCCCGCGCCATGAAAAGCGGTTCGGGGTTCCCGGACCCGTAGGGCATCAGGGACTCCAGCTGGTCCACCAGGTTCTCCGAGATTTCTTCGAAGTTCAGGACGGCATCGATGGCGATGCTTGGAATGAAAACCTCCGGCTTGCTGACGCTTCGAACGGCTTCCTCGAACGCCAGCTGAAAAGCCGGGAGCCTGTCGATCTTAATCCGGAGGCCGGCGGCCTGGACATGCCCGCCCAAGTCCTCTAAATGCGCGGCGCAGGCCGCGAGGCAGGCGTACAGATCGATGCCGGGAATGCCCCGGGCGGAGCCGCGCCCCTGGTCCCCCTTCAGGGCGATCAGGACCACCGGCCGATAGTACCGTTCCACCACCCGGGAGGCGACGACTCCGATCACGCCCTCGTGCCAGCCCGGTCGGGCGAGGACCAAGGTCCGCCGTTCGAGCAATTCCGGCTGTCGCCGGACGATCGCGTCGATGTCCGCCAGAATCCCCTTTTCAAGTTCCTGCCGGCTGGCGTTCAGGGTGTTGAGCCTATGGGCGACCTCGTGGGCGGTATCCATCCGGTCCGTTGTCAGCAGCTCCACGGACAGGCCGGCGTGGTCAAGCCGGCCGGCGGCGTTCAGGCGCGGACCGAGCCGAAAGGCCACGTCGTCGGCTTCTGCGGGCCGGTTGGAGATCCCGCAGGCCTCGATCAGCGCGACCAGGCCCGGTCGCCGTGCGTTGCTGATCAGTTCGAGCCCGGTCTTGGCCAGGATGCGGTTGTCCTCGAGCAGGGGGACCATGTCCGCGATGGTGCCGAGGGCCACCAGGTCGCAGAGCGAGCGCAGGTTGGGCTCTGTGCGGCCTTCCCAGAAACGGTTGTCGCGCAGATGCTTGCGCAGGGCGACGGCTAGGCAGAAGGCGACGCCGACGCCGGCCAGGTGCTCGAGGCCGGATGAGCAGTCGCGGCGTTTGGGATTGACGACCGCCAGCGCCGCCGGAAGGGTGTCTTGCATGTTGTGGTGATCGGTGATGATCACGTCGATCCCGGCGGCGCGCGCCGCATCCACTGCAGTGTGGCTTCCCGATCCGCAATCCACGGTGATCATCAGCGAGGCCTGACGCGGCGCGGCGACCTCTGCCATGTGGCGGGGCTGGAGGCCGTAGCCTTCCTTCAGCCGATGGGGGATGTAGTAGGAGACGCGGGCCCCGCAGGTTGTCAGGAATTCGAGCAGAACGGATGTGGCGGTCGTGCCGTCCACGTCGTAGTCTCCGAACAACAGGATGTTCTCCCCGGCGGTGATGGCCCGGGCAATTCGGTGCACGGCCTTGTCCAGGTCTTTCAAACTCGTGGGGGGTCGGAGCTGCGAAAGCGATGGGTTGAGAAACGCCTGCGCCTTCTCCGGCGTATCCAAACGGCGGTTGGCCAGAACGGCCGCGACAACCGGATGACAGCACAGGGAGTGGGTCAGGGCGCGGATCGTGTTGGCGTCCGCATCCATAAGGTGCCAGTTCTTTTTCATGGGCAGTCCTTATAGCCGATATGGCGAATCCGCTCAATCGAAAATTGCGGGCGATTGTCGGAAGGATTTTGGGTTGAAAATGCAGGTGATGTGGTTATACTGAAACCAGGTCTGCCGGCCCGCGTGTTTGCCGGTTGGTCCGAAATGAGTGCGCAGGCAAACCGGCGTGAACCGGTTTGAGCCGGGTGAGGTGTTTTTGGAGTCCATGCAACGCTATTTTCGAGTCCGGCGGGAGGATATCGCCTTCCTGCGTTTTTTGCTCGAAGCCTGCGATGGAATTGCGTTCATGCTCACCGTTGAGCCGTCGCAGGGTGTCGTGGCCCTGTACGTGCCCCCCGGGCGCGAGGCGGAAGTAGAGGCGTTCATGGGCGGCCTTCAGAAAACCATGCGCATCGAGCCTCTGCCCGGAGGCGCGGTCTTCCCTTTCTGATCATCGAGGTTGACCAGAAGACATCATGCCGTCCAAGCGTTTATACATCCATACCATCGGCTGCCAGATGAATGTGTACGATTCCGAGCACATGGCCATGAACTTGGCATCCTTAGGTTACACCCCGGCGCTGTCACCCGAGGATGCCGATCTGGTCATCGTGAACACCTGTTCGGTGCGGGACAAGGCCGAGCAGAAGGCGTTCAGCATCCTCGGACGTCTGGAAGGCCTCAAGCGCCGGCGGCCGGGCCTCATCGTCGGGGTGGCGGGGTGTGTCGCCCAGCAGGAAGGCGAGCGGATTCTCACGCGCGCCCCGCACGTGGACATCGTCATCGGGACGCAGGCGGTTCAGCGGCTGCCCGCCCATGTGCTCAAGGTCGAGGCCGAGCGCTGCCGGGTCGTGGACCTCGAGCTGACCCCGGGGCTCGAATCGCCGCATGAGCCGTCGCCGGCCGCGGGCGGCCGGGGCGTGTCACGTTTTGTCACCATCATGCGCGGTTGCGACAATTTCTGCTCCTACTGCGTGGTTCCCCATGTGCGCGGGCGGGAGGTGAGCCGGCCGCCGGAGAGCATCGTCCAGGAGATCACGGCCCTGGTCGCGGCCGGCACGCGCGAGGTGACGCTCCTGGGGCAGAACGTCAACAGCTATGGAACGAAGGAGGGGCTTTGCTCCTTTCCGGAGCTGCTGGCCCGGGTGAGCGCGGTAGACGGTCTGCTGCGGATCCGTTTCACCACGTCCCATCCCAAGGATTTGACCCGGGATCTCATGGAATCCTTCGCCCGGATCCAAAAGCTCTGCCCACACATCCACCTGCCGGTGCAGTCCGGCTCCAACCGGCTTTTGGAGCGCATGAACCGCCGCTACACCCGGGAGCACTACCTTGACAATGTATTCAAACTACGGGATACTTGCCCCGAAATTGCCATCACCTCCGATATGATTGTCGGCTTTCCCGGGGAGACGGACGCCGATTTCGTGGACACTTTGGACCTGGTCCGCAACGTGGAATTCGACGGGCTGTTTGCCTTCATGTACTCCGACCGACCGCATGCGCCCGCCGCCCGGTTGTCCGAAAAGGTCCCGGTCCATCTGAAACGGGAACGGCTTCACGCGCTTCTTCAATTGCAGGAATCCGTTACGTACAAAAAGAACGTGGCCCTGGTTGGGTCGGTCCAGGAAATCCTGGCGGAGGGCGTCAGCAAGAAACAGACCGGCGGGTTTGCGGCCGAGAGATCCGCCGTGCAGTGGACCGGCCGCACCCCGGGCAACAAGATCGTCAATTTTCATGTCGGCGGAGGTCCTGACACCTTCGGAACGGCCTCTGCCGGGACGCTTGTGCAGGTCCGCATCGAAAAAGCGCTGGCCCATTCCCTTTGGGGGGCGCCTGAAAATGTCGACCGGCCGCCGGAGGGCTGAAAGGAGATGCGTGTCATGCTGCATAAGGTCAACATCACCGGTTTGACTATGGACCCGACGTCCAATACGCCCATCATCATCCTCAAAACCGAGGATGACGAACAGGCGGTTCCCATCTGGATCGGGCTCCTCGAAGCCACGTCAATCGCGTCGGCCCTTCAAAACATCAAATACGAGCGGCCCATGACCCATGATTTGTTCAAGAACTTCAGTGAATCGCTTGAGATCTCCATCTCAAAGGTCGAAGTCTGCGACCTGCGCGACAACACTTTTTTCGCCCGGATATATTTCGTGGCCAAGGACAGGAGTTTCGACATGGACGCCCGCCCGAGTGATGCAATTGCCCTGGCGTTGCGTTTTCAGGCACCGATCTACGTGGACGATTCGGTCATCCAGCATTCTAAACTCCGCGAGGGAAATGTGGAAGTCGCGGACACGAGCGAAGAGGGTAAAAAGTGGGCGGATTATCTCGATAAACTGTCGTCGGAAGATTTCGGAAAATACAAAGTTTGAGGTTACTGCTTAGCTATCTTAAACCACTCTTTAGCGGCTTTCGCGTATTTCGTAGTTCCCCCTTCCCCATCCATCGTAGTCTCCTGGGAATCACCGAAAAACAGCGATAATATGAGATTTCGCGAGTTCATTTCGCCCTGCCGGGTTGTGGGCAACTTGTCAATATTACATTTATCCAATTGAAAACATAAGGTATTTAGTGCGACAGGCCTGATGTGCCGATCCTCAGCAGGATAGCCCCGGTCATCGCCGAAACCTCTTTCTTTTCAACGAGATAAAATTTGTTCATAACAGTGGATCGTTTCTCTATTTACGCCGGATTTCACGGTTTGACAGTTCATGGCGTTACATTTATTAAGCCGGCATCTCATCTATCAAGCTGGCGTTTCCGCTATGCTTTGCCTTTTTTCCCGTCATCACGGAAACCTCTCGGTTGGAGAGAATCTATGAGTTCGATTTTGGTCATCGAAGATGAGCAGGGAATCCTGGGGCTCATCGAAGCTGCGTTGAGCCGCCACGGTCATTGCGTGAATACGGCGGCAGACGGAAAAGAAGGCATTCAGAAGTTCGACGACGGCAATTTCGACATGGTCATCACCGATGTCGTCATGCCGGAGGTGGGCGGGTTGGGAGTACTGCAACACATCCGTGGTTCATCCCGTCACCGGGTCCCCATTATCGGTATGTCCGGCACTCCCTGGCTCATGCATGGGTCCGACTTCGACATGGTGCTCGCCAAGCCGTTTCCCCTCCAGAAGTTGCTGGATTCCGTAAGGAACCTCGCGGAAGCGTTCAACGTCTCCGAAGCCGCAGCATGAGTGTCCCGGCCGCTCGCAGCCCGCTCTCCGACCTGGCCCGGCCTTCAGCGGTTGAACACCCCGTTTTCGTAGACGACCACCCGTGATCCATCTGCCAGGATGGCGGTCACGCGCTTTTTTTCCGTGTTGACGAAGTCCCAGTGCAGGGCGGAGTCGTTGAAGCCGAGTTTGTCCTTGACGGTTCCGGTGAGCCGGCGCGGGTCCCCGGCATAGGTGTTGCCGTAGGAGGATCCTAACGCGATGTGGCAGTTGCCGTAGGCGCCGCCGTAGTTTTCGTCGAACAGGGTGTTGGCCATGAAGCGGTCGATCCGGGAAAAGCGCCGGTCCGTGAGCGAAAATTCCCCCACCCGGCTCGCGCCGGGGTCCAGCGCCAGTTGTTTCCTCAAAAAGGCGTCACCTTCCTTTGCGCCCGCCCGGGCCAACCGGCCGTTCTGGAACTCCAGGCGCACCCGGCGCACGATGTTCCCGTTGTGGAAGGACGGCTGGTCCGCGTAAAACACGCCCCGGGTGCCCCGCCAGTCCGGGCTCACAAAGAGTTCGAAGCTGGGGATGTTGCGGCCGGAGATGCCCGCCCACTTGCGCTTTGCACCCAAGGACAGTTCCAGGTCGGTGCCGTCCGATTCGACCCGGAACCGGGCGACCGGCATTCCGTCCAGCCAGCGTTTGATCTCCCCGGCCCGGCGGTGGATGGCCTTCCATGCGGATACCGGCGCGGCCGCGTCCAGGAAACAGGCCCTCACCACTTGGCGCGCGTAGGCCTGGACGCCGAGTCCGGCCTGGCGCGCAAGCTCCGCCGTCGGCAGCATGCAGATCGTCCAGCTGTAAGCGCCCTGCGCCTCGCGTCGTTCGAGAACGGCCTGGAGCGGCTTGCGGGCCACGGCCGCCCGGCCGATTTTTCTAGGGTCGGCGTCTCGCAGGTGCGTCAGCGATTCCGGCGCGTTCAGGAAGATGCTGCCGCTCAGGTTTTCGGCGAACCGCTCTTCCCAGGACGGCACAAAAACGAGCTGCCGGTTTCCTGAAAGCCGGTAGAAACTGCACTCCATGTCCGGCGTCGGGCTGAAGCGGGGCACCGGGTTCAGCCCCTTCTCGAGCAGCTTCCGGTAAAGGATTTCCATCAGCCGCACGGCGCCCGCGTGAAACCGGATCTGGACGACGTCGTTTTTCCGGAACTGCTGCTGGCGGGCGTTGCTGAGGCCCCACCACAGGACGTCTGCGTAGTTTTCGAGGTGCCTCTCGGTCAGCATGACCATCCCCTCCGGCGCATTTAGCTCGAAGCTGAAGGCTGAATGTTCAAAGGATAAAGGCTTGCCGGCCCGGCCCCAGACCTTGCGCTTTTCACATCTGAGGCCGCGGGCGGTGTCAGGTGTCTTTTAAAAACAGATGGTGGTATTCGCTTTCCTTCAGATGCCGGCGCAGCAGGCGGGTGATGAGGTCGAAAGTTTCGGCCAGTTCCGCGTCGGTCATGCGCGTGATGACGGCGGCCATCAGGGCGTCGTCGGAAAATTTCTGGAGGTGGCAGATCACAGTGCTCTCGTCCGTTTTCCGATCCAGACCGAAACCGACGAGGCCCGTGTAAGACTCGACAAAATGATGGGTGTGTTTGGCCATGGCTCACACGCTTTCTGCGCGATCGCGGCAATCAGGTGCCGATGTGGGGAGAAATAGGCGAAAACCGCCGTCCCGTCAATGCCGCATCGGCCTCAAAAACGCCGCTGCGCAAAACGCGTTTGGTGAAGGGCCGGCGCGATGTCACGAGCCGGCGACAGCCAGGGTTGGCTGGCGCAACGCGTTCGGGCCGGGCTCTAAAGCGCTGTGGATCGCCCGGGCCAGCTCGTTTTTTTCAACCGGCTTCATGACGAACTTCCGGATGCCCAGCGCTACGGCCTTGTCTTCGTTGATCATGTCGCTGTGGCCGGTGCACAGGATCACCGGCAGGTTGGGGCGAATGTCCAGGATCTTCTCCGACAGCCGGTCGCCGGCCATGTGGGGCATGGTCATGTCGGTGATCATCAGGTCGAACTGGTCCGGGCGCGCGGAGAAGACCGTCCAGGCCTCGCTGCTGCTGGCGCAGGCGGTCACCCGGTAGCCGAGCTTCTCCAGCATCTGTTTCTCCATGGCGACGATCTGCTCCTCGTCGTCCACCAGCAGGATACGCTCCCCGCCGCCGGTTTCCGCGGTGCGGATTTCCACTGCGATGTCCGGCTCCATCTCGTCGATGGTCGGCAGATAGACGTGGAACGAGCTGCCTTGGCCGGGCAGGCTTTCCACGGTGATGAACCCGCCGTGGTTTTTCACGATCCCGTGGATGACGGAAAGCCCGAGGCCGGTCCCCTTGCCGGGCTCCTGGGTGGTGTAGTAGGGCTCGAAGATGCGCTCCATCACCGTGGCGTCCATGCCAATGCCATCGTCCTGCACCGCGAGGTGCAGATGGGGGCCCATCTTGATTCCGATGCGCTGAACCATCTCCTCGTAGCCAATGTTCACCTCGCCGAGGCGAACCTGGATCTTGCCGCCCGTCTCCCGCATCGCCTGGTAGGCATTGGTGCAGAGGTTCATGACCACTTGGTGCATCTGGGTCGGGTTGCCCATGATGGGGCTGCAATTCTCCTGCAGCTCGGTGACGATGTCGATCGTCTTGGGGATGGAGGCTCGCAGCAGCTTCAGGGCCTCACGGATGATGGTGGGCACCCGGATCGGTTTGCGCTGATGGCCGTTCTGCCGGCTGAAAGTGAGGATCTGCTGGACGAGTTCCTTGGCCCGGCTGGCGGCCTTGAGGACTTCCTCCAGACTCTTGCGGGCAGGGTTCTCCTCGGGGATATCGTCCATGGCGAGTTCGGTGTAACCGATGATGGGGAACAGGATGTTATTGAAATCGTGCGCGATGCCGCCGGCCAGCGTGCCGATGGACTGAAGCTTCAGCACCTGCTGCATCTGCCGTTCGGATTCGGCCAGCGCCTGCGTGCGTTCCTCCACTTGTTTTTCGAGGATGGTCTTCTGATGTCGCAGCAGGCGGTAGAATTCCAGACTCTCCAGGGCGTTGGCCGTGTTGAGCAGGATGATCGACAGCAGGGTGAGGGAAGTGTCCGGGATCTGCTGGCGCGTGCCGTCCAACTGGCCGATGAACATGCCGCGGATGCGCGATTGGGTAGCGATGACGTGCATCACGAAGCGCTTGGCCTGGTTGCTCGAGGCGATCGTGATGCCCCTGCGTTCGCGGATAGCCCAAGCGAAGAACCCCTTTTCGATCAGGCCCTCGGCCTCGGCGGTGATGAGCTCCCGCGCCTTCAGCGGGTTGCAGACCGCGAGCTGGAGGTCGGAGCTGTCCTGGTTGACCAGGTACAGGGCATTCGCTTCGAAGGGGATCAGGAGCCGGATCCGCTTCTCCGCCTCTTCCAGTATGTTTTCGGGTTCTACGCTGCTGACGATGTTTTCCTGGAAGTTCGCCAGCGAGATCGCCATCTCGAGCATGTTCTGGACGAACCGCCGGTTCTCTTCCAGATACGCGATGCGGGTGAGAAGCTTCTCCGGGTCTTTTGTGATGTCATTGGCCATGGCGCCTATGCCTGCAGCAGAATTTCCAGGGTGTTGAGCTGGTTGACCGCCTGGGTGACGACCACTTCAAAACAGCCGGCCGAAAGCCCCGCAGCCTCCCAGGCCCTTGGGTCGAGGGGCGGGACAAAACGCTCGCCGCTGGTGCCGACGCCCAGCGCGTTCACCAGCAGATCCGCCACGTGCACGAGAGCGGCCGCGGCCGGATCCGGGGCATTCATGGGGTCGTGATGGAAGCAGACGTTGTTTTCCAGGATCAGGGGCAGCCCCCACTGGTTCAAAATGTATTTGCCGATGTGGCCATGGTGGCAGCTGAACAGGTCTTTTTCCGCAGCGTGAAGACAAACGGATTTTGTGGCAGCGTGCCGAATGGCGGCGAGGGCCTCGTCCGGGAAATAAACGAAGGTGACGAGGCGGCCGAGGTCGTGCAACAACCCCGCGGTGAACATCTGCTCCGTCTGCCGCATATTCTTCTGGGCGGCCAGCAGCCGCGATACGATACCGCACGCCATGCTGTGCTGCAGGAACAGGGGCATGCTCAACAGCCGGCTCGGGATTTTCCTGAATATGGACATGATGCTGATGCCCAGCGCCAGGGCCGACAGTTCGCGGGTGCCGATCATGGTGACCGCGAGCGACACGCGATCCACCTTCGAGGGCAGACCGTAAAAGGAGGAGTTGACGATCTTGAGCAGCAGAGCGGTCAGGCTCGGGCTCTTGTTGATGACCTGGGCCATCTGGTCGGCGGAGGACTGGGGATTGGAGATCACCTCGTTCAGCTCGAAAACAACGGAGGGGATTTCCGGCAGGACGATGTCCTTTTCGATGAACTTCTGGAGAAAATCTCCATCTTGCGGCGCCGGTCCGACCGCGGGAATTCCCATCGGCAAGCTGTCCGACGCTCGGGGCGGGGCGGCGGCCCGGTGGTTGACCGTCAGGTTGAAGATCTCGCGTATGGCCGGATGGTCGCGGTCCGTGTAGCGGAAGACGAATTCGGTTTCCCTGCGGACCGCCTCCAGACGGCCAGGGTCGACGGGCGGAGCCGCCGGGGCTTCGTTTTCCCCCTGGGCGCCGAGGATCTGCACCTGGGAGATTCCCCAGATCTTGAAAATCCGGATGTGGTCGGGCCCGATCGGCTTGCCCTTGACCAGGAGCAGACGGCCCTTGACGTCCCGCACGTCATCCGCCAGGACCATCCCCAGTTTCAATTGCTTGGTGCGAACCGTTCCCATGGCGATGAAAATCCGTTTAGTGGATTCTGACAGATTGCACGGCCGGCGCCGGTGTCGATGGATCGGGCGGGCCCAGCCATGCGCCAGCGCCACCACTCAGGAATAATATCGGCCGTATGGGGTCGATGCTTGAGGGAAAACCAGGGGGTGTGGAATCAAGGTCAGCTGCTGCGCCGGCCGCCGGCGGAAAACACGGTCTCCCGGATCGCGGCCAGGTATTCGCCCAGCCCGGCCATGAAGATGCTGTTGTGGTCGGCGCCGGGGATTTTCAGAAAGTGTTTTTGGGACGAAGGGCAGGCGTCGAAAAGCGTCCGGCCGTCGGAGAAGGGGATGATGTGGTCGAACTCGGCGTGGATGATCAGCAGCGGTTTCCTCCAGCGGGCGATTTTTTCGATGTGGCGGAACCCGGCTTCCTCCCGGAAGCCGACGGCTGCCGGGTCGACGCCCAGCAGTTGCAGCAGCGGTTCGGCGCAGGCGAAGCCGCTTTCGACGATCAGGCCGGACAACCGGTCCGGGTGGGCATCGGCCAACTCGAGCGCCGAAGCGCTGCCCAGCGAGCGGCCCATCGCGAACAGGGGACCGCTGAAGCCGTGACCCGCGAGCCAGGCGCCCACGAACGCGAGGACCGCATGGCCGTCGTGCATCATGGTCGTCACGGTGGGCCTGCCGGTGGAGCGACCGTAGCCCCGGTAGTCGGCGGCCAGGAAGTTGATCCCCATGCGGTTATACAGGGGTCCGAGGTCGTCATAATCGGCCACGATTTCGCCGTTGCCGTGGAAGAAAAGGATGCTCGGAGCGGCTGGGTCGGCCAGGTGAAAGCGTGCGCCCACGACTGCGGCGTCCGTCACGGGGATGAGAACGTCGGCGGTGCCGGGGACTCTCGCCTCCGCCTCGGGAGCGGCCGCGCCGGAAGCACCGGGCTCGGGGCGGGGATGGAAGAGAAACGCGAGAACCTCAGGACGGTCGAGACAGGAATAATCGCTGGTGGTGTGTGAGTTCATCGGTTTATTCCTTTCTATCCGCCAGGAGGTAAACCCAGGAGGATTTAATGACACCTCACGCCAGGATCGAATTCTCAGGGGTTCGTGTCTATGTTTCCCTTGCCGGCCTGGCTTCCGGCGCCTCCGCGTTCGCTGGTGGGGCGATGTAGCGCATGGCCCACGCGGCGATGACGGAGCCGGCGTAACGGGCATCCGCGGGGTCGGACAGCAGGTGGTCGGCCGAGTCCAGGGACACGAAACTCTTGGGGTGGCGCGCCGCCTGAAAGATTCGGGAGGCGTTCTCGATGCCGACCACCTCGTCCCGCGGGGAGTGCATGACCAGGAGCGCCCGGTTCAGGTTGGCCAGGAGGTCTTCCGGGTCGAGGCCGCGCAGATCATCCAGAAACCGTTTCCGCAGGGTGAAGGTGCGGCCGGCGATCTTCACGCTGGCCTCCCCGTGCGCCGCGATGGCCTCCGCGCCGGACCCCAGCGTTCGCGCCACGTGGCGGGGGTCGGCCGGAGCCGCGATGACCGCCACGGCTTTGCACGAATCCATCGCGGCGGCGGCCGTGATGACTGCCGCTCCGCCGAACGAATGCCCGACGAGCAGCTTCGGGGCCTCGAAGCGCGCGGCCAGGGACTCGGCGGCCGCCACCAGGTCCTGCACGTTGGTGGTGAGGCTCGTGTCGGCGAAATCCCCGCCGCTTTCACCCAGACCGGTGAAGTCGAAGCGCAGCACGCCGATCCGCTGACGGGTGAGGGCCCGGGCGATGTGGTAGAGGGCCTTCACGTCCTTGGAGCAGGTGAAACAGTGGGCGAGGAGGGCATACGCGACAGGGGCACCGTCAGCCGGCAGATCCAGCCGGGCAGACAACCTCTGGCCGGCGGTGCTGATGATCTGGAATTTTTCGATCGTCATGGCCCAGCCTGGCTTGTGAAATGGGGTCGAAGCATGCCGGCGATTTCCTCCGGGAACGCCGCGCAAATGCTTTCGCCGTAGAGTGTGCGCAGCGCGGTGGTGTCCGGCGTGTGCAGGTCCGGATTATAATAGATGCGGGGCGAGAAGACCACATGCAGACGCGCAAAGCGATCCGGCTCGGCCCCGGGAAAGACGCAGGCGTTGAAACTGTAGAGCCCCATCTGGTCATAGGCGGCCATGGCCCGGGTGAGGCCGAAGGCGAGGTCGGCCAGATCGGGCTCGGATAGGTCCAGCGTGGTGCGGCAGTCCGCCGCCACGCCGATCACGTCGCCGGCGACACCGAAGGGCGCGAAACCGGACAGCCAGGAGATCCGGCCGGTTTTTCCGAGGTATCGCTGACCCTGCGTCTTCTCGGCCTGCACCAGGTCATCCCAGTAGTTGCTGCCGTGCCGCTCCAGATAAGCCTTCGCGGCCATCAACTCCTGGCGCAGCTCATTCGGGGCCGTGGACGTGGCGAACACCTGGAGGTGTGGGTGAATCAAGGAGCTTCCCGAAGGCGGCATGTAGTTCCAGCTGATCAGATGATAGACCGATTCCGGGTGGTTCAGGTCGCGCACCCGGCGGAAGAAATCGAACGCCAGCGAAAACCCCCGGCCGATGCGCTCCGGTTCGATTTCCGCCATGGGGATGTAGTGGCGGCTGCCCAGGGTGGCGACGGCGCCCAGGCCGTCATAGGGGGCGAGGTTGGGGAAAAGAACCGTGTCGTCCCGCCTAAAGCGGCCTTCCGGTGTGATGTCTTTCGGAAACAGAGGGGTGGCCGCCAGCACCTGGTCCGGGCAAAAGGGGCAGGCGGCCTCGGTGCCGGCCAGAAGTTTTTCGAGATCGGGTTTTGCCCACTTGAGCAGCCCGAAGTGGCAGATGCGGGAGGTTCTCCCGGTGAGCGGGTCCTCGCGGACTTCGACGGGGGTCGATTTCGGCTGCGTCTTGCGCCTGGGATCCACGATGATGGCCTGCTTCTGGACGGTCTTGAAATTCATCGGGCACCCCCCCCTTGGGCCTCAATAGAAGATTTCCGAATACACCCGTGAGCCGGGAAACCGGTCATCGATCAGCCAGGTGACGTCGCGAATCATTTCGCTGCGCCCGCAGAGGTAGAAATCGCAGGTCCCCGGCGGAACCTGTCGTTCGAGGTGTCGGGTAACCCGCCCCGCAAAAACATCCGAACCGACAGGAGCCTCCTCCGACAGACAGGCAATGTAGCGTTGGGCCGACGCGGCCAGCAGATTGCGGTAAAAAAGATCCTCGACGCGTTTAACCCCGTGGAGCAGCGTGAAGCCCTTCGTCCCGGCCCTGGCCATGGACACGAACGGTGCTACTCCCGTGCCGGTGGCGACGAAAATGGCCGGCCGCGGCGACGGCGTGAAGGTGAAATAGCCGTGCGGCCCGCTGCCGCAAAGTTCGGTGCCGATGCCGGCCTTGGAGAGCCACGTTGACACCTCGCCGCCGGCGACCCGGCGGATGCAGAGAACGATGTCCGGGCCGCCGGGTGCGGCGGCGATCGAGTAGTCGCGCGCGTTTGGGCCGATCCCCAGGCGGACCCGCTGCCCTGGCTGGAAGTCAAAACCTGGCGGCCGTTCCAGGGTCAGCTCGAAGGCCGTGGGCGAAAGCCAGCGCCGGCTCAGGATCCGAGCGGCAAACGGGCCTGGCTGCAGATCGCGGCTCACGCTTTCCATGGGGTGTCGGCGATGCCGTGCCGGCGGTTGCAGTGTCGGGCGAAAACAAACAGATAATCGGAGAGCCGGTTGAGGTAGATCATGGCCCGGCCGAGCGGCGCGACGGCCTCCCCCGGCGGCGGATCACCTGCCAGGCGCACCACACGCCGCTCCACCCGCCGGCAGACGGTGCGGGCCACGTGGGCCCATGCGGCACTCGGGTGCCCACCGGGCAGGATGAATGTCTTGAGCGGCGAAAGGTCTTCTTCCATGCGGTCGATTGCGCCTTCAAGCCAGACGCTTCGGCCGGGGTCGATCGGCGGAAGGGATTCTGCCGCAGACGCCCCGGGGGTGGTCGCCAGCCACGCGCCGATGCGAAACAAGTCGGACTGGATGGCCTGCAGTTCCGCTTGCAGGCCGGGCGACGCTTCAGGCAGGCCGGCGGCCAGGGCGCCGAGGACCGCGTTGAGCTCATCCAGGTCGCCGTAGGCTTCGATCCGGTTGTTGTCCTTGCCCACCCGCTCGCCGCTGAACAGGCTGGTCTTCCCGCGGTCCCCACCGCCGGTGTAGATCTTCATCGATCCCTCGCCTGGGCTTGCCGGAAGGCACCCCATCGTATTCCGAATAGCGTATGACGGAGTTCCGGTCAATAATCGTGAGTTCCGACCGGGATGAATGCCTCAGCCGGTCAGGATCCGCTGCATGGTTGGTCCGTCGATGTTGCCGCCGCTGAGGATGACACCCACGCGGCCTTTGGCCGGAGCCCTTCCGCTCAGCAGGGCCGCCAGCCCCAGCACGCCGGAAGGTTCCACCACGATTTTCAGGCGGAAGAAGAGCACGCGCACCGCCTCCTGGATGGCCTCTTCCGAGACCGTCTTCATGGCATCGACGAACCCAAGCACCAGGGGGAAGGTGATCTTGCCCAGGCAGGGCGTGCGGGTGCCGTCGGCGATGGTGGGCGGGTTTTTGACCGTTTGCAGCGTCTTGGAATAGAACGACCGCGTGGCGTCGTCGGCCAGCTCGGGCTCGACTCCGATCACGGTGCAACCGGGGTTCATCCCCTTGGCGGCAATGGCGCAGCCGCTCAAGAGTCCGCCGCCGCCGCAGGGCGCAAGGAGCATGTCGAGCCGGCCGGTCTGCTCGCCGAGTTCGAGGGCGGCCGTGCCCTGACCGGCCACAACGTCGATGTGGTCGTAGGGCGGGATCAGCGTGAACCCCTGCCGCTGCTGAAGCTCGCGCGCGATTTCTTCGCGGCTTCTTTCCTGCGGGTCATAGGAAATGACCGTTGCCCCATAGGCTTGGGTGGCTTCGCGCTTGATGACCGGCGCGTCGCAAGGCATGACGACGGCGGTCCTGATCCCCAGCAGTCGGCCCGTGAGGGCGACGGCCTGGGCGTGGTTGCCGGAGGAAAAAGTGAGCACCCCGCGCGCCCGCTCTTCAGCCGACAGACGCGACATGGCGTTGTAAGCCCCGCGAAACTTGAAGGCGCCGATGCGCTGGAAATTTTCGCACTTCAGGAATACTTCGGCGTTGAGGCGCTCGTTGAGGGTGCGCGACGTCATGACGGGCGTCACATGGGCCACGCCGCGCAGACGGCCGGCGGCATCCTTGACCATGGCAAACAGTTCTTCCGGCGTTTGATTCATTCCCAGTTCCTTGTTCGGTCGTGTTCAGCGGCAGTCCCCTCTTACCATTCACTCTCAGGCAGCTCCTGCCACGGGTAGCTGTCGGTGTTGACGACCGCCCAGTAAAGGTCCCCCGAGTTGCGCCAGGGATCCAGCAGCAGACCTGTTTCGAACGGCTGGCCGCCGGCGGTGATGACGACACTGTTATGCTCCTGCAGGTCGCTGCCCCGGTGGGCCACCCCCCAGCGCAGCTGGTAAGTCCGGAGGTTGAGCGCCTGCAGGCGCTTCATCAGATCCTCGGTCCAGTGGTAGCAGAGCCCGCGTTCCCTGATGCCCACTTGGATCAGCAGGTTGTGAAGGCGGGCCGGAGGCACGACCCGGTACTCCTCGGCAAGCCGGCTGGAATAGGTGACGGCGGTTTCAGCCAGCATGCCCGCCTCGGCCTTGTCGGTTCCCGGGCCGAGCGCGGCAAGCGCATGCCGCAGGGCGTCGACGTTCGATGACATCCGCTCCGGGCTCGGAGAGGCCGCGCGGTTTCCCGCGCAGCCGGAGATCAAGGCTGCGGCCAGAAGTCCGATCGCCAGAAGTCCGAAAGAAGAGCAACGCCGCGGTCTGAACGAGTCGATGCGCATAACTCTGCTAAAGTGCAATACCCAGATCCCGGAACTCTTTGGCCACCCGGGCCTCCCATCCGCGGTTGGCCTTCGGGTTGGCCGGGCTTGGGTGGGTGATTCCTCCGACCTTTGCGCTCAGGCCGTCCAGGGCGTCTTTGGCGCGGTCGGCGGCAAACCGACCGACGCCCACGACGTGTTCCGGCATGAGATATTCGACGGTCCGGTACAGGGCACGGTCGCAGGCCGCAAAAAGCGGGCGGGCTTCCGGTGTTTTGAGCTTATCGGGTGTCAGATTGCCCCCGTTTTCTCCGATGAACATCAAGGGACAATAATTGGCAACGAAAAAACGCTTGAAAAAAACATCGGCCGTGCCGAAATTTTTTTGGGCCCAGCCCCAGAGCCGCTGCCCGCTCACCTCGCGGCGGGGGCAGGCGAAACCGGTCACCGGCCGCTTGGGGTGCAGCCGGGCGGGAGTTCCGACCGCGGCCGCGATCCCCATCCAGTCCCGGACGGCACAGACCTCCCCGAACGGCACGCCGGTCTGGGCCATACCCCACGGGCCCGGGTTCATTCCGACCAGCACGATTTGCCTGGGATGTTTCCCGAAGCGGCGCAGGTATTCGCGATAGGGCTCGCGGGCATATTCGAGCGGGTTGTAAACGTGGGACACGGGCGGCCCGAATCGCAGGCGCGCGAGCTCCCGCACCAGCTCCTTGGTGATGCGCTCGAGACTCACCGGTCAGCCCCCCTCGGATATGCCTTGGCACAGGAGCATGAGGCCCGCCGTCTGCAGCAAGTGAAAAATGCCGTTGTGATCGAACTCCCAGATGAAATCCAGGCGCAGACGCCGGGCGGCCTGGGCTCCGGCGGCGGCCATGCTCACCCAAACGCCTGCCGCCATCAGGCCCGCTCCGTCGAGCGCGCCGGCTGCCGCCAGCCGCGTATAGGCCGCCAGGGCTGCCGCCAGGGCGGCGCCCTCGAACACGATGAAGACGATGAAAAGGCCTGCCCACAGGCGGCTGATCAGAAAGACGCCCATACCGGCCACGAGCATCACCGGCAGGCAGCGCCGGGCCGCCTCCATGCCGTAAAGATCGTGCACCGCGCCGACGACGAAGAGCGACACCGCCAGGCTCAGCGCCAGCGTCAAAGCACCCCATAGCCGCCGGCGCAGCGTTTGCGCGAGAACCAGCCCGTGGGTGATGGCCCCCAGCGCCGCCGCCAGGGCGACGAATCCGAAAGACCATGACCAGATCAGTATCCTCCAGGAGGAGGCGGGCTGGGACCATTGCAGCCAGATGATACCGCCGGTCGCGGTCAGGCCGAGAAGCACATCCGTTGCCGCGGTGGTTCGTTCGGCGGGGCTATTGCTTAGTTCCACGGGGGGGCGCCTTTCGGGTCTTCACCCTTTTCAGCCTGCACCCGGAGGCCGTGAGGCAGTAGGCCGGTTCGCTGTCGGCGCCGCACAGGAACGAGGCGTCCATGCGCTCGATATGCCCTTTGGCCACGAGTTCCGCGAGTTCTTCGCGCGGGCCCAGATGATGGCCGGGATAATAGACCCCCTTTTTCATCTTATCCAGAATCGGGTCGGCCATCGTTGCGTGGACCCCTTACGCCTTCGGCTTGGCGGCAGCCAGGGCTTCCCCCGCGGCCTTGGCGAGGTAGTTGAGGTCGGTGCTCATGCCGATCAGGGTGAAGCCCTGCCGGACAAAACTGCGGGCCGCCTTCGCATCGGAGCAATAGATCCCGAGCCTCACTCCGGCTTTGAGCGTGGCGTCCCGCACCCGGCGGATTGCGGCCTGTACTCCGGGGTCGGCGATCTGTCCTGGTTTGCCCATGCTGGCCGAGAGGTCATAGGGGCCGACAAAGATCGCATCGATCCCGGGCACTCGCACGATGGCCTCGATGTTCTCGACCGCCTCGATGTGCTCGGCCTGAACGATCACGGCGATACAGTCGTTGGCTCGGGCCACGTAGTCCTGAAACCCCGCCCCATAGCGGTGAGCCCGGGAGAGACCCATGCCGCGGGTGCCCGCGGGGGCGTACTTGCAGGCGCGCGCGACTTGGGCGGCCACCGCGGCCGTGTTGACCAGGGGCACCAGCACCCCGGCCCCACCGATGTCCAGCGCTTTCTTGATCCAGACGTCATCGTTCGCCGGCACCCGCACCACGCAGGGGCAGCGGCGCCCCACCGCCTGGAGCGCCCTTTGTGCCTCCAGGGCTCCGTGGGGGCCGTGCTCGGTATCGAGGATGAGCCAGTCATAACCGATCTCCGCGAGGAGTTCGGCGGACTCCGGGCAGGGCAGGCAGGCGAACGCCCCGATGAATGCGTCACCCCGTGCGAGGCGCTCTTTGAAATCGGTCAACATGGCGTCAGTATCCCCCGCCTTTCAAAAGTGTTTTCAACTCCTGCGCCTTGTCCGAGGAGAGCGTGCCCTTTTCCTGCCCGATGGGCACGGTGAACAGGCCGAGTTCCCGATACAGGGGAAGCATCTGCGGTGCGACCTTTTCCAGCGCCGCCAGGTGGCGGCCGACGGTGGCCACGTCGCCCCGGGCGATGGGGCCGGTGAGGCACTTGGGGAACCCGACCGCTTCGATGTTGTTGAGTGTCCCCCGCAGCAGCGGCATGTAGGCCTTGATACCGTCGGCCGAGGTTTTGCCGAAGTTGCCCCACAGATCGGTCGCCAGCTTGACGATGGTGGTGAAATAGTTGCAGGCGATGGCGGCCGCCGCGTGGTAGAGCACCTTGTCGTCGGAGCTGAGATAGACGATATCACCCTTTAGCGCCCGGGCCATCCCCGTCAGCACGGCTTTGACCGGTTCTTCGGCTTCGATGCCGAACGTGGAGCCGGGCAGGTTGGCGATAGCCTGCTCGATTCCCGAGAAGCTCTGGCAGGGGTGGATCGATCCCACGCGGGCGCCCTGCTGCCTAGCCGCATCCAGGGACTGCACTGTGCTCGCGCCGCTGCAGTGGACGGCGATCTGCTCCTTTCGCCATTTCAGCCCGGAACACACCTTGGCAATGTAGTCGTCTGCGGTGGTGATGAAGACCACCTCGGCGATATCCGCCACGGCCTGGTTCTCCGTCAGCACCCTGCAGCCGGGTATCAGTTTGGCGAATCGCTCGGCCGATGCCGGGCTGATGTCGGCGACGGCGGCAACCGTGTAGCCTTTTTCGGAGAGCCTCACCCCGAAGGTGGTGCCGACGGGGCCGGCGCCGATGAAACCTAACGTTGGCATGTCACAACCTCCTGAACGATTTGTAGAGAAGCTTTTAAAACCATTTCTGGGATTTGTCCATGACCATTTCGAGCGGCCGCAGCGTGATGGTGCCGGGTTCGTCCGGCGCGATGGTGACGACGTACTTGTCGAAGATGCCGCCCATCAGCATGTCGACCCGGCGCGTGCGCGGAATGAATATGCCGTGCCGGTCGCAAAAAATGTCGCCCTCGGCATCCCGTTTGATGGTTACGGCGAAGAGCTGGGTCTTGCCCGTCCGGACCGAGAAACGATCGCCGGGTGCAAACGGGCTGTCTTTCAGCAGGCGCGCGTGGATGTAGATCCCCTTGCGTTCCTTTTCATAGAAGGCGATCTGGCTCAGGTCAGTCCCGGACGGCATGGCGTTTCCTTTTCAATACCCGACGGCCTGTCCATCCTTGCGCGGGTCGGATGCGGCGACATACCCGTCCTTCAGACGGTAAATCAGCTGCCCGCCTCCGAAAAGGGAGGTGGGCGCTTCCGTGGTGACCCGATGGCCTCTTTGTTTGAGATCGTCGATGACCCCGGACGGAAATCCCGGCTCAAGCGCGATGCTCGCATCCGGCGCGACATGCCAGCGCGGGGCGTCACAGGCCGTCTGGGGGTTCTGGCCGTAGTCGAACATTCGCACCATCATCTGCACGTGACCCTGGGGTTGCATGTGGGCGCCCATGACGCCGAAACTCATGAGGGGTTTTCCATCCCGGGTGACGAAGCCGGGGATGATGGTGTGAAACGGGCGTTTGCCCCCGGCGACGCAGTTGGGGTGCCCTTCCTCGAGTACGAAGGCGCAGCCCCGGTTTTGCATGGCGATGCCGGTTCCGGGGATGACCACACCCGAGCCGAAGCCCAGGTAGTTCGACTGGATGAAGGATACCATCATCCCGGACGCATCGGCGGCCGTGAGATAGACCGTGCCGCCGCCGGCCGGAACCCCTGCGAGCGGCCGGCCGGCCCGGTCCATGCGGATCTCCGCGGCCTTGGCCGCAAGCAGTTCCGCGCGCAGCAGGTCGGCCGGTTTCACCCGCATGTGCTCGCCATCGGCGACATGCCGGAACACCTCGGCAAAGGCGCTCTTCATGGCCTCGACCTGCAGGTGAATGCTGTCGGCGGAGTCCACCGGGAAGCGCCTCAGCTCCAAATGATGCAGCACGCCCAGCGCGATGAGGGCGGCGATCCCCTGACCGTTCGGTGGGATCTCGTGCAGCCGGGCGCCGCGATAGTCGACCGAGACCGGCTCCACCCAGTCGGCGCGGTGGGTTTCGAGGTCCGTCAACGTCATGGCGCCGCCCTCGGCCGCAGCACAGGCGCTAATCGCTTCGGCCAGCCTGCCGCGATAGAACGTCTCGCCGTGGCTGTCCGCGATGGCCGCCAGGGTCGCGGCCTGCTGCGGGCAGCGGAACGCTTCCCCGGGCCGCGGGGCGCGGCCGCCCGGGAAGAAAGTGCGGTTGATTTCGGCAAATTTCGGGTAGTGCGCCTGGGCGTCCTGCCAGCGCCGAGCCGTTACGGGCGAGACCGGGTAGCCGTGCTCGGCGTAGGCGATGGCCGGTTCGAAAAGATCCGCGAAGGGGAGTCTGCCCAGCTGCTTTGAAAGCGTGACCCAGGCCTGCACGGCCCCCGGCACGGTGATCGTGTCCCAGCCATAGGTGGGCATGCTCTTGAGCCCGACGAAGCGCCGCCGCGTCCAGGCGCGGGGCGAACGGCCGGAGCTGTTCAGCCCGCGCAGTTTTTCCCCGTCCCAGATTATGGCGAACGCGTCGCTGCCGATCCCGTTGCCGGTCGGCTCCACCACCGTGAGGGTGATGGCGGCCGCGAGGGCGGCATCCGCGGCATTGCCGCCCTTCAGCAGCATCCGGAGGCCGGCCTGGGCTGCCAGCGGCTGGGAGGTTGCCACCACGTTGCGCGCCAGGACGGGCATGCGCCGGGACGGATACGGAAAATCCCAGGAGAACTCCATCGTGCGATTCCTTACACTGGATCGGGCCGCGCTCAATCGATGAACTCGGCGATGGCGCTGTGCTTGCGCTTGATCTCGCGGATCATCCGGTCCTCGCGAACGAGCCTTCGCATGGACCGCACGATCAAGTAAGCCCCGAGGCACAGCAGGGCGGCGTTCAGCAGCCCGAACGGTATGAACAGCGACAGAACGTGTAGAATTTCGTAGTATCGCGACGTGGCGATCAATAGCCCGGTCAGCGAGAGCGGGATCGCGCACACCGCAATGCCCGTGCGCATGGTCGCCAGCGATGTCCGCTTTTCGGCGAGAATGAGCTGCACCTCGTTGAAGATGACCGGCTGGGGGCAGGCGTATCGGTCATCGCCAGCCGCGTCACGGCCGCGCGCACCTGCTGATGCCGGTTTTGCGTCCCCTGCAGCTGCCATGACGGCCCGAGCCTCCGGCTACGGTCTGGGCGGGTTCAATTTGAAGCGGATGCTCACCCCGGCGCTGACCTCGATCTGCCCGGGCTGGATCGGAGTCCCGGCGGAGGCCGGTGCCGCGTATTTGCGCTCGACCGGATAGGGCATGCGGGCCCCTTCCTCGCGGATTTCGACAACTTCCCCCAACTGCAGACTCATGGCGGCGGCGATGGCTTCGGCCTTGACACGGGCCTCCTGGGTCGCGAGTTTCAGGGCTTCCCGGCGGTATTTGCCATCCTCCCGCAGCTCGAAGGAAAAATTGGCCAGCTGGTTGGCGCCCGCGGTGATGCCGGCGTCGATCACGCTGCCGATCCGCTCGAGATCGTCCACCTGCACCCGGACGGTGTTGGCGGCGCGGTAGCCGACGATGCGGGGGGCGTCGGGTTCCTGGTCCGTTTTACGGCCGGGGTTCGAATAAATCGGGTAGAGGTAGAGCCTGTCGGTGCGGATCTTTTCATCGGCAATGCCCAGAGCCTTGATGTCCTTGACGACCCGCTGCATGATCTGGTTGAGCTGTTTCTGAGCCTCTATCGCCTGTTTGGCTTCAGCCACCGCGCCCAGATTGACGGCAGCGCGGTCCGGTGTCGCTGAAACGTCGCTGTTGCCGGTTACGACGATGGTAGGGACCTCCGGTTCGGGGCTGCCCTGGGCGGCAGCGGCATCCCCGACCGTCAGCAGAGCGAAAAGCGCCAGCACCAACATCGGAACCGCCTTCGGCAAATGATGGTGTTCAGACCGGTTTTTCTGCGATCTCGGTGAATTCATACGCCCCCCATTTGCGGTTTACGTCATGCGGCTCGAAGATGAAATTTAAGCATCCGAGACACCGATGCCAACACCTTCCGAGACCGGCATGAACAATTCGTCGTCGAGGTTACTGCGACCGGACGTGTTTCTCCCCCAGCACGCGGCGGATGACTTTTTCGAACTGGAGGCGTGCCGTCAAGCCGGTTCGCTCCGTCAAACCAGACATAAACCAGGCAAAGCGGGAGCGGCGGATGCGACCGTGGCGGATCATGATGCACCTCGTGATTCGATGCGATGCTGCCGTCCGTGCACGTGCCCACGCGGAAGGGGCGCAGCGTGCGACTTCGTTATTAGCATGCTTTCAAGGAGATGATCAAGAACGTGCCCGAAGGAAGCCGCTGTGGCACCACGCGGCCGGCCGTTCGAACATCAAGCATTGGAAAATCGCGGGTCTTCAATTGCCCTGAAGGTTGGGCAGGAGCGTGCGCAGGACATCCTCCTTGCCGATGATTCCCACCAGACGAGAGTTCTCCACCACCGGCAATGTGTGGAAATTGTTGTCCACCATGAGGGCCGCAACAGTTTCGATCCCGGTGTCCGGATGCACGGCAACCGGTTCCGGCGTCATGGCTTCCGCAACCGTGAGGGCGGCTATTTTACGGATCTGTTTTTCGATCTGTTTGGCAGAGCTCAACTGGATCACGCTGTCGAGAAAAGTGAAAAGCGTCGGGATCGGCAGCTTTTTCTGCTGGGCGATCAGATCGCTTTGGCACAGGATGCCCACCAGGCGGCCTTTGTCGTCGACGACGGGCGCGCCGTTCACCCTGTTATCAAGCAATATCTTGGCGGCACTGGCAATATTCATGTCCGGCGCTACCGTGATCACGGGGGTGGTCATCATATCTCTGACGGTAATCATCGCCTCCTCCTGCTATGGCGCTTGAGTGGATTTTCATGCGTCGAGCATAAAGCGCTCAACGATAGGTTAGCGGCATTCACGATTTCGGTGTTTCCGCCGCGTTTCTGCGACAGCCTGTCGATCGAACGCCTGCGGTTGCCTCCACTTACCCGATCACCCATGGGTTAAAGTTTGTGTTGCGGTCATAGTGGTCTTGTTGCTCCGTGCGCTTGAGAAAGTTGACCACCACGTAGGTCAAGGGGGTGGCAATGACTTCGTAAGCGGATTTGAAAAGCCATTGGGTGATAATCAATTGGCCGAGGGCGGCCTTAGGAACCATTCCCGCGAAGGCGATGCTGATGAAAAGTCCGGAGTCAGCCAACTGGCCCGCGAGGGTGGATAGAATCGTACGTACCCAGAGCCATTTGCCGGCCGTGGCGATTTTGAGCTTGGCCAGGACAAAGGAGTTGAGAAACTCGCCGGCCAGAAAGGCGATAAAGGATGCGATCAGCAATCGCGGGGTGAAACCCAGGATCGCTTGGTACGCTTGTTGGGCGGCAGCGGGTGAGTCGTACACCGTGGCGTTCCAAAATGGCGCTGCGGGGAGCAGGCCGCCGACCCAAATCGCCAGCACGGCCAGCAGGTTGCACCCGAATCCGATCCAGATGACCTGCCGCGCACGGGCATAGCCGTACACTTCGGTCAGCACATCGCCGAAGATGTAGGAGATGGGGAAAATGATCACGGCCGCCGGCAGGAACAAAGGCCCGGCGAGCGGCAGCGTCCCAAACGATGCCAGTTTAACGGCGATGATGTTCGAGACGACCAGGCCGGTGACAAAAACGGCGGCAACGAGCGGAAGGAAGCGATAGTGGCCCATGGCAGACACCCCGAGTGCAAAAAACATGTGACGCATGCTGGCCGCCGAACCATGGCGGCCAGAGGATCGGATGGGGATACAAGCCCCTGCGGTTATGCCTTGGACTTGCGCCGAGGCCCCTTGGCATGCCGGGCCACGATGGTGATTCCGATTCCCCCGCGGTCGCCGAAAGCACCGGTCACTTCGATCCAATGCGGAGCAAGCGTCTTCACAAGGTCATCGCAGATGGTATTGATCACGTGTTCGTGGAAGACACCTTCGTTGCGGTAAGACCATAGATATAACTTGAGCGACTTGGACTCCAGGATCCACTGGTCGGGAATGTATTGAATGGTGATCGAGGCGAAGTCCGGTTGGCCCGTGGCCGGACACAGGCAGGTAAATTCATCGGTGCTGAGTGTAACGGTGTAACGCCGCTTCGGATTGTGGTTGGGGAAAGTCTCCAGCGTTTTGCCGGGTTGCGATTTGCCTCCCAACAGCGTCAGATGCGCGAGGTCTTTTTTTGAAGTGGGCATACGGATAGGACCCTCGACCAGCGAACGATTCCTGAGTTCATGCGAACATTCCCATCGGTTCAGACTTATACATGAGTTCGTCCGACAACACAATCGGGCATCCTCGCCTTCACAGTGCCAGCCCCTTGCGTTTGCGGTAGACCCCCTCCAGCTTGACCAGTTTCTGACCCATGCGCTCCAGGTGCCGCTTCATGGCCGCGGCGGCGGCTTTGGGATCACGGCCCAAGACAGCGCGAACGATCTCGGCATGCTCCTCCTGCCGGTGGATGACTTCCTGCACCGGCTTCACTTCCAGAATGACCTCCCCGGTCAAGCGAAAGAGGGACGTCGCGATGGCCTGAAGCACGCGATTGCCGCTCATTTCCGCCAGGAGGTGGTGAACCATGAGGCGGGTGGCGATGAGCCCGGAATGCGGCAATCCGCCAGACCCCTCCGCATTGAGAGCCTCCTGCAGCGGCGGCGCGGACTCGGGCTGTGCTTGGGCGGAGGCCAGCCGGGCGATTTCGCACTCGACCAGGATGCGGGTTTGAATCAGTTCGGCCACCGACAGCTTGTTTGAATGAAAAAGATCAAGAAAGGCATTGTTGAGCTGGTCGAAGGACAGATCGGTCACATAGGCCCCGCCGGACGACCCCTGGAGGATCTTGACGAAACCCTTGATTTCAAGCTCCCGGATGGCTTCCCGTACGACCACGCGGCTGACCTGGAACTGTTCGGTCAGCTCCCTTTCCGTCGGCATGCGTTCTCCGGGTTTGAACCGGCCCGAGAGAATCGCCGCCTTGAGCTGGTCCACTATTGCGACCGCGATGCGGTTTTGTTTCACGGGCTTAAATGCCATCCCCGCCGCCTCCGGTTCTCCCTAAAAACAGCTTGACAGGCTGGATGCACTTTGTATAACGTTAGACCAAGCTGGAGTCAAGATCCTTTTCGAGGAACGGAAAACCCGGATTTCTTTCAATCGCCCATAACCCATCAGAAGGAGGTGCTGTCATGCGTTCGCTCTTCACCCGGCTGTGCGTCGTTGTGATCATCGCTGCGGTTGTCGGCCTGTTCGGGGCAGGGATGCCCTCCGCGCAGCAGATCAAGGGGCCCATCAAGATCGTCGTGCCGTACCCGGCCGGCGGCGGTTCGGACGTGGTGGCGCGGCTCATCGCCGACAAGCTGAAGGATTCCCTGGGCCAGACGGTCATCGTGGAAAACAAGCCCGGCGCCGGCGGCCGCATCGGCACCGAGTTCGTCAAGGGCCAGCCTGCGGACGGCAGCACGATGCTGGTGGTGAACCCGGCCCTGTTTGTCGTGGCCCCTGTCGTTTTCTCAAAGCTGGCGTATGATCCGGACGCTGATTTCGCACCGGTATCGCTCATCACCACCTACCAGTTCTGCGTCTCGGTTCCACCGACATCGACGGTGAAGGACGTGAAGGGCCTGATCGACTGGATCAAGAAAAACCCGAATCAGGCCAACTACGGGTCGCCGGCCGCCGGCAGCCTGCCGCACTTCTTCGGCCTCATGATCGGCAAGGCCGCGGGGGTCGAGATGGTGCACTCCTCCTACAACGGCTCGGGGCCGCTGGTGACGGCGCTGATCGGCAACCAGATCCCGATCGGGGTCGACGCCTTCGACGCCCAGTCCGCCTACCATCCGGACAAGATCCGAATTCTGGCCACGGCCGGAACCACCCGCAAGAAGACGGACATCCCGACCTTCACGGAGGAAGGATTCCCCGACATCGCGGGTGTGGGCTGGAACGCCATCGTCGTGCCGGCCAAGACGCCGAAGGCCGTTGTCGACCGGTTGAGTGCCGCCATCGTCAAGGCCGTCAAAGCGCCGGATGTCGTGCAGAAGATCCAGAGCCTGGGCAATGACGCCGTGGGCACCACGCCCGAGGCATTTTCCGCCACGCTGAAGAAGGACCGCGAGCGCTGGACGCCGATCATCAAGGCCTCGGGTTTTAAAGCGGAATAATCGAGGCGGCCTGAGATACCCCGGCTGCCCGGACAATGAGGGGCCGCCGGGGTGTTTTCGTTGCAGCGGCGGGCCTTATCACCCCTTAGAGCGAACGATAAAAACCCAAGGGGTTTTTTTTATATGCGCATCCGGCACCCCAAGGATTTTCTCAGCGGCCTCATGTTTCTGCTTTTCGGCGCGGCGGCTGTTTTTTTCGCCGCGGATTACGACATGGGCAGCTCCGCCAGGATGGGGCCAGGGTACTTCCCGTTCGCTCTCGGTGCGTTTCTGGCCGCTTTGGGAGGGACGCTTTTGCTGAGAAGCGTTTTTTGGGCCCAGGGATCGCGGCCGGGACCTGTCCTTCACCTCAAGCCGCTCGTTCTCGTCCTGTCATCGGTGGTTCTTTTCGGCCTGCTCCTCCGGCCGCTGGGACTGCTGGTATCCACGACGCTGCTGGTGGTCGTCTCCAGCCTGGCCAGCCACGAGTTCCGGTGGAAGGAAGCTTTCCTGAATGCTGCGGTGCTCATCGTCGTTGTGCTGGTGGTGTTTGTGTACCTGCTAGATTTTCAAGTGCCGGTGTGGCCCTCGTTCATGGCCGTCCGCGCCTGATTGCGCTCGGGAGAATCGCCCATGGAACTCTTTGCCAACCTCGCACTCGGTTTCCAGACAGCCGTTTCTCCGATGAACCTGCTCTATTGTCTGGTGGGGGCTCTGATCGGCACGCTGATCGGGGTGCTGCCGGGGATCGGGCCGGTTCAGACCATCGCCATTCTGATGCCCACGACGTTTTCCCTGCCCCCGGTTTCGGCCCTGATCATGCTGTCGGGCATCTACTACGGCGCCCAGTACGGCGGGTCTACGACGTCCATCCTGGTGAACGTGCCGGGGGAGGCTTCCTCGGTGGTGACCTGCCTCGACGGCTACCAGATGGCCCTCCAGGGCCGGGCGGGCGCCGCCCTGACCATCTCGGCCCTGGGGTCTTTCGTTGCGGGGTGCTTCGCCACCGTGGTCCTGGCCGTGCTGGCGGTGCCCCTGTCCGAGCTGGCGTTCAAATTCGGCCCCGCCGAATACTTCTCCCTCATGGTCTTCGGCCTGATCGGGTCGATCGTGCTCGCCTCCGGGTCGATGATCAAGGCCGTGGGGATGATCGTACTCGGGCTGCTGCTCGGCATGATCGGCACCGATGTGACCAGCGGCGTCCAGCGGTTCGCATTCGGAATCCCCGAACTCGCGGACGGCATCGGGTTCGTCTCCCTGGCGATGGGTCTTTTCGGCATCTGCGACATCATCAACAGCCTTGAAAAGAAGCAAAGCCGGGATATCCTGAAGGGCAAGCTGGCCGGGCTATGGCTGAGCAAGGCCGATCTCAAGGCGTCCGCGCCCGCTGTGCTGCGCGGGACCCTGTGCGGGTCGTTGCTGGGCATCCTGCCGGGCGGCGGCGCGATTCTGTCCTCCTTCACCGCCTACATGTTAGAGAAGAAAAGTTCGCGCAATCCCGAGAGTTTCGGAAAAGGGAACATCCGCGGTGTCGCGGCCCCGGAATCCGCCAACAATGCCGCGGCCCAGACGTCTTTCGTGCCGCTGCTGACCCTCGGGATACCGCCCAACGTGGTCCTGGCGATGATGGCCGGCGCCATGATGATTCACGGAATCCAGCCGGGTCCTCGGGTCATCAGCAGCAATCCGGAGCTCTTCTGGGGCGTCATCGTAGCCATGTGGCTGGGCAACGCGATCCTGGTGCTCCTGAACCTGCCCCTGGTGGGGATCTGGGTGCGGCTGCTCTCGGTCCCCTTCCGGCGGCTCTACCCCGCGATCCTGCTGTTCTGCTGCATCGGCCTTTACAGCGTTAATAACAACACCTTCGACATCGGTCTGACGGCCTTCTGCGGGCTGCTCGGGTACATTTTTCACAAGTTGGATTGCGAACCGGCGCCGCTGATCCTGGGCTTCATCCTCGGCCCCATGATGGAGGAAAACCTGCGGCGGGGCATGCTGCTCTCGCGCGGGGACCCCTCGGTGTTTTTCACCCGCCCCCTGTCGCTGGGATTTCTGTTGGCAGCGGCCGCCATGCTGGTCATGCTGGCCCTGCCGGCCATCCGCCGCGGGCGCGAGGTGGCATTCAAGGAGAAATGAACAGCCCGCCGCCGTGAAATTCATCTCACGCGGGAGGCGAGCCTGGTTCCGAAAAACGATAATCCGTGACTGTAAAACGAGGAGGAGTTTCAAATGACGTACCCCAGTGTCTACCCCACCGGTGCTACCCTGTACGACCCTGAGCGCTGCTGGAACGGCTACACCGTGTTTCAGGCCAAGGAGGTGGGGGCGCTTTTGATCGATATGAACGGCGGCGAGGTGCAGCTGTGGAAAATGCTGCACGGCATGCCCAACCGCATCCTGCCGGGGGGATTCATCATCGGCAGCACCGGGGAGCGCAGCACGGCCTTCGGCAGTCAGGACGGTATCGACCTGGTTCAGGCGGACTGGGACGGCAACGTCGTGTGGCGCTTCAATCGGTACGAGTACATCGAAGACCCCGGCGAGGAGCCGCAGTGGATGGCGCGACAGCACCACGACTACCAGCGCGAGGGCAACCCCGCGGGCTACTATGCCCCGGGCCTGGATCCCCTGACGGATCGCGGCAACACGCTGATCCTATCCCACAAGAACATCCGGGTCCCCCGGATTTGCGACAAGCCGCTGCTCGACGACACCATCATCGAAGTCAGCTGGGAGGGCGACGTCATCTGGGAGTGGGTGTGCAGCGATCACTTCGATGAGCTGGGTTTCCGGGAGGACGCCAAGAACCTTCTGTTCCGCAACCCCAACTGGCTGCAGTCCGGCGGAGGCATGGGCGACTGGATGCACATCAACTCCATGAGCGTGCTCGGACCCAACCGCTGGTTCGATGCGGGGGACGCGCGCTTTCACCCGGACAACATCATCTGGTGCGCCCGGGAAACCAACATTACTGCCATCATCGACAAGCCAACGGGTAAAATCGTCTGGCGGCTCGGACCGAACTACGACGAGACCCCGGAGCTGCAGCAGTTGGGGTGGATCATCGGCCAGCATCATTCCCACATGATCCCAAGGGGCCTTCCCGGCGCGGGAAACATCCTGATCTTCGACAACGGCGGCTGGGCGGGCTACGGGTCCCCGAACCCGGGTTCTCCCACGGGCTTCCGCAATGCCATGCGGGACTATTCCCGGGTGCTGGAAGTCGACCCGGTCTCGCTGAAAATCGTCTGGCAGTACACTCCGGTCGAGGCAGGGCTGCCTTTCCCGGTGGACGCCAACCGGTTTTACAGCCCCTTCATCAGTTCGGCCCAGCGCCTGCCGAACGGCAACACCCTGATCACCGAAGGCTCCGGCGGCCGCATCATCGAGGTCACCGCCGGGCACGACATCGTCTGGGAATACATCAGCCCCTACTGGGGCAGGATGTTGAAAATCAATATGATCTACCGCTCGTACCGGGTCCCCTACGAGTGGGTCCCGCAAGTCGCAAAGCCCAGGCAACGCCGCATCGAGCCCATCGACGTGACCCGGTTCCGGGTGCCGGGCGCATCGCCTGCCGGACCGCAACGCGAGGTGGCCGTGGAAGGCGTGCTGCCCTACCGGCCGGATGCGGCCCTGTGCGTCCGCACCGACCATGATAAGGATATTTTCAGATGAGCCGAATCCTGTTTACGGCCGCGGGCTGTGCCCGCTGCAGCATCGTCAAGAAATTCATGCGGGGATCCGGCATCGCCTTTGAGGAGCACGACGTCGGCGGCGACGGGAAGGAGCGCTTCGGGCAGTTCTACCGGGCCAACCGAAGCGCCATTTTCCGGGGCCGGGACGGGATTGAGTTCCCCGTGCTGGCGGAAGACGCCGCGATCCGCCAGGGTGTGGCCGTGATCATCGGCCATCTGCATGCCGGCACGCGGCTCGATGGGTTCATCGGCCGCAGCGGACTCTCCAAGGGCTGGGTCGGCGGCCTGCATGTCTCCGGCGGTGACCCCGCCGCAAAGGATGCGCTTGTGGCCGTCCTCGGCTTTCTGAAGAAAAACGGGCTGAAGCTGCAGCTTGATACCGACGGCCGGAGAGCTTCCGTTCTGAAAACCCTGCTGGAGCAGGGCCTGGGCGACCGGGTGATCATGGATCTCAAGGGGCCGCAGGCGCTTTACAGTGCCCTGGTCGGCGAAGCGATTGATGCGGGGGAGGTCCTGCGGACGATGCAGCTGGTGACACGATTCCCCGAGTACCGTTTTGAAACGACGGTGGCACCGGTTCGCCGGCCGGGCGGGGATCCGGTCGCCGTCAGCTATCTCACGCCCGCAGAGATCGAGGAGGCCGCGCGCTGGCTGAAGGAGGCTACCGGCAGCCACAAGCAGCCTTACCTCCTGCGGCCGTTCGACCCGCAGGCCTGCTCCGAGGACGGATTCAAATCCGTGGAGCGGCTGCCGGCAAACGCCCTGTTCCGCTACCGCAGCGCGGCACGCAAGCACCAGGTGCTGACGGAATCCGAAAATGCCCCTTGGTGATCATTCGGGTGCCAGGTGGGCCGTTCGAAGCGCCGTGAGAAATTCCTCCTGTCCTCGCCGCGTTTCAAAAACGCCGCTGACCACCAGCCATCCTCCGGCCCTGACCGGGAGCATCATGGCGGCAGCGTAGAGCCTCAAGGCGCCCGCCGGCGGGTCAGCCGGCAGCGCATAGGCCTGGCTTTCGAAAAGAGCCCTGGTTCCGGAAACAACCTCCTCGCAGGCACTGTACTCCAGGCTTTGTACGTCCGGCTCGCGCGGCGCCGAGTCCTTCAGGGTGATGCCGACCGGCTGGACCCACTGCCGGAAATAGTCGTTCTGCCGGGCCCAGTAGGTCGACCAATAGGGACCGTCCGCGCCCGCACCTCGGGGATAAAGCCCCGCGTGAGAAGGCGTGTGCATCCAACCCGCCGGCAGGCGGATGCGGAAGAAGCCCTCCGGGGTCAGGACGCTGTATTCCCGCCAGCTGCGCGCATCCATCGCCTGCCCGGGGCAGGGTGGCGCGCTGGGCAGAGGGGCATCCCGGCCCAGACGGCTGCCGGGCCCGAACGTGCTGCAACCGGCCGCCACGAGGCACCAAACCACCAGCATGAGTCTCGTGGGCATTTTTCGCTGTATCCGAGTCATGTTATAATCCGTCCTGCCTGAGTCTAATAAACAAATAAAAACGAGTCGTTAGCCTGTTACTTGAACTGCCGCTGCGCCCTCAAAAACCGAATTTGTGACATTTTCCGACTTAGGGCTTTTTATGCCAGCCGGTTTTGAGGATGTCAAACCGCACAAAAGATTGATCGCTTTCGCCTTGTGCGCCTTTGAGAGATGGGCATAGCGCATGGTGGTTTTAATGTCGGAATGGCCCAGGATTTCTTGAAGGGCTTTCAGGTCGCCACCCCGCATAATGAAGTGGCTTGCAAAGGTATGCCTCAAATCGTGAAACCGGAAGTTGACGATCCCGGCCCTCCGGCACGCACCCCGAAAAGCATAGTTCGCATAATTTTCAACCGTGGTTTCTTTATGGGTGAAAACGAATTCGCTTCGCAACCCTTCGCGTTTCCTGATCCCCTTGAACACCTCGGCCAAGTCCTCATTGACGGGGATTTCGCGGCGCGTGTCGCTCTTGGTCTGCGTCAAATAGATAAGCCCGTCGCGGATTTGGTCCCACCGCAGCGTCAACATTTCGGTTTTCCGCATCCCGGTATTGAGCGCGCACGTCACTAAATCGTGCATGTAGCCTTTACACTCGGCCAGCAACCGCCTGATTTCATCCTCGGTTAAGAACCGTAGAATTTCATTATTCTCTCGCTTGTGCAACTGGCCCCCGTCCTCGAATGGGTTACGGCGGAGCATGTCCCACTCGACCGCCTTTACCAGCATGTGCCGCAGGCAGGACAGCGCCCGGTTGACGCTGGACGTTTTCCGTGGCCGGTCGTAGAGAGTCGGCGTTTGTTCCAGTTTGGCGCGAAACATTTCAAGGTCGGCATACCGGATAGAGATAAGCAATCGCTCCGCGCCGAAGTGAGCCTTGATCCGGTCGATGTGAAACTTCTTTGCCGTCTTGAAACCGCGCTGCGCCTTGTGGGTTTTCTCGTAATCTTCGCATAGATTTTTGAGAGTGAACTTTTGAAACTTCCTCGGGTCGTCGTAGGTGCCTTCCTGCATGGTGTAGTCGCGGCGGGTCAACTCGGCCTTGGCCTGCTTCAACGTCTTGACCGCCTGCCGCACCCGCTTGCCGGCCGGGTCCACATAGTCGATCACCCAGGACACCCCGCGCTTGCCCTCGCGCTTTCTTATGGTTCCCATTTGCGCCCTCCTTTCTTGCTGTTGGTTTTTCCTCCAGGCTTTTTCACATACTCCGCGATTGCCCGAATTATGATCTCACGCAGAGTTGTTTTGTCCATCGCCGCCCTGATTTTCGCCGCTTGGTGCAGATCATCTGGAAAATCTCTTAAATTAATCACCGCCATGTTTTCACCTCCATAGTTGATTTATAGCATCAATATCATTTACATCATTAGATGTCAATCCCTCTTTTTCTCAACCCTTAGAAACACAAAACCCGAAGCCGTAGCTCCGGGTCCAGTCGCATTTGTGTCTTTTGACAAGGAAGCGTGGTATCATTGCTTTATAAACCAGGCATTAAGGCTATCTGCCAGATTTTGGAAAAGGAACTCAAGCTATTAAGGAGAAAGAACGATGAAAAAGAAATTGGTAGCTGGATATGCAATCGGGTTTATGATTCTTATTGTGGCAGGGATTGCACAAGCAGCCATAGTTCAGTGGGCAACAAATGGGCATTATTATGATGCGATAGCCTTCCCTTCAGGAATTACATGGAACGACGCAAAAACGTTTGCCGAAAACTCTACATATTTAGGGATGAATGGTCATTTAGCAACTGTTACATCAGTGAATGAAAATTCTTTTATCGTAAATAATTTGGGCGGTCCATCTGCGGTAAATAGATTTTTGCTTGGTGGTTTTCAGCCAGCGGGTAGTCCTGAGCCCGGAGGCAATTGGCAATGGGTAACTGGAGAAACTTGGTCATTCACAAATTGGGATCCTAGTGAACCAAATAATGCATATAGTGGAGGTGCCATTTTCAATTCACAAGCAACGTCAACTAGTGAGGAGGTTCTTCATTTTTATCACAATGCAGGTCAATGGAACGATGTGCCACTAATGAGTGGCTGGGGAGGTCTAATCGTTGAGTACGAACCTTCCCCTGTCCCCTTACCCAGTTCCATGCTCCTTTTTGGTTCGGGCTTAGTCGGCCTTATTGGATATATTCGGTTTTGCCGGTCGCATGTGCGTCACACGTTTTAATAAAGCCTTATCCGACGCGGGTTTTCGGTGCCGCGCATGATTCCGTATCATGTGGTGGAATCCTATCTCGAATAGTAAGCTGCGCCATCATCGACACAACTATATGTTTTTCAGCGTTTTGTGATATTCATCAGGATCATCCACCTTAAACTTCATGGAGGTACGATGAATCCTGAAATTCACTCCATCGTTGAAGACATGAAGAAGTACAGCCACAAAACGCCTTTAGGATCATCTGACATCCAAAACTATCTCACAATCCAAAATGCTCGGCTACTTGTGCTTCTCGCGGAAGAGACGGAAACCCAAAGTGAAAAAATCTCGAATCAAGGTAATATAATGATAGGCCTTACAAAAGCCGTAACGGGCTTTACCGTGCTTCTTCTTATTATCGGGGCATTGCAAATCTACTACATGATAATGAAGCCTTAAAACTTTAGCTATTTCTGCCATTACCAGAAAAAGGCACACCCAAAACACAATTATCAATGGTCCTGCAATTAAGAATTTCATTTTATTGACTCCTGTTCAAAAAACGGCTTCGCCACAAGCCCCAGGTTAAACAATCTCCACCGGGCGAAGGGTGTAGCATGGACTTTTTTATTCATTTTCACTCAGCAGTTCGCGGAGCGGGTCGTCTGCCCATTCCGGCTTTGCGTCTGGCAGGCTTGCCAATAGTGCCTCTTGGTCCGCCTGTCGTTTTTTCGCTTCGGTTTCATCTTCCCGCACCCTCGCC
>JACRCN010000028.1 GCA_016219005.1 Deltaproteobacteria bacterium | reverse complement strand
TTGCCGGCGGCGGTCACGGGAAACAGGGCGATAACGGCGCCGATGCCCCACTGGGCGGCGAAGGCGGCAATGAAAACAAGGACATTGAGGCCGGTGCTGACCCGCCCGGCCAACTGGGAGGGAAAGCTCATGGCGAGGGCCGGGTAGGGAATCACGCCGGTCGTGCCGGTGAACCCGAAGAGCATCCACAGCGCCGGGGCCCAGTGCACCGGCCCCAGCATGATCAACGCCTGAATCCCCATGAATAGAAACATTCCCCAGACCGCGGTCGTCATCGGCTTGATCCCACTCCGGCTGAGCCTTTCGGTGATGAAACCGATGGCCGCGTATCCCGCCGTCATGGCCGCCGCCGTCCAGAAAAGGACCCCGGCGATGCCGGCGCGATCCATTCCGGCCACATCGCGCAGCCACGGCCCGGCCCACAGGCCGTGGATGGACATGAACGCCACCTGCGAGGCGACGGCCAGCGGGGTCACGCGCCAGAAAAGCGGGCTGGTGAACACCTGGCCGATCCCCCGCACTGCATCGCTCAGCCGGATCGGTCCGGCTTCCTGACGCTTCTCCGGCACGCACGCGAAAATCAACGCCGCCACGATGGCGCTAAGGATCGACAACGCAATGAACACACCGCGCCAATCCGTGTACGTCAAGGCGAATTCAACCGGCAGGGTGGCGGACAGCGCCCCGAAGCCTCCGGCCGCCAGGTGCAGCCCGTTGACGCGCGGCCACTGCTGCGGCGGAAACCAGAGCGTGTAGGCCTTGATGGCGGCCATGTAGCCCGCGGAAACCCCTAGTCCGATCAAGGCCCGCCCGACGAACAGCCCCGGCAGGCTGACGGCCATCCCAAAAATCAAGGCGCCTGCGGCGGCAAACACCAGCAACCCCGCCTCGACGCGCCGCGGCCCGATCCGGTCCAGCATGACACCCAATGGCAGCTGAAAAGCGGCGAACGAGACAAAATAGGCCGATGTGAGCAGACCCAGGTCCGCCGGGCCGATGTCGAGGTCGGCGGCGAGGTTGGGTGCGATGATCGCATTGACCACCCGGAAGAGGTAGGAAAGGAAATACGCGAGCGCAAACGGGATCAGGACCCGCAGCGCCGCGGAGAGGCCGGAGGGCATGCCGTTTGTCGCCTTCATCACATGCGCAGAGTCAATAAGCAACCCCCCGGCCCTCTTTGCTAAAGGAGGAGAAAGCGGATCCCGGCGTCTCCCCCCTTTGGAAAAGAGGGCCGGGGGGTTGCGTTCCGCATCAGGACGGCGCAATGCGCCAAAGCCTGGTTTTTATACAGTCGTCACATCTTCAAGACATCCGGTTCGAAGTTCAGGGTCGCGAAATGATCCTCCAGCGTTTCCGCTCTCCGGATAAGCTCCACCGAACCGTCCCGCCGCAACAGCAGCTCCTTGGGGCGCAGCTTCCCGTTGTAGTTGAAACCCATGGAGTGCCCGTGGGCGCCGGTGTCGTGAATGACGAGGATATCTCCATCGGCGATCGCCGGCAGCTCGCGCTGGATGGCGAACTTGTCGTTGTTTTCGCACAGGGAGCCGACGACGTCCACCGGGCCCGCCGTCTTTTGGTTCAATTTGCGCGGCACCGTGATGTGGTGGTAGGCACCGTACATGGCCGGCCGCATCAGGGCCGACATGCAGGCATCCACCCCGATGTGGCTGCGGTAGATGTCCTTGCGGTTGATCGCCCTGACCACGAGCACACCGTGGGGGCCGCTCACATAGCGGCCGCTTTCCATGTAGAGCTTGGGCACATGCCCGTGCTTCATTTTGAAGCGCTCGAGCAGGACAACGACCTCGGCTGAGAGCGCCGTGATGTCGAGCGGCTCATCCGTGGGCCGGTAGGGGATCCCCAGCCCGCCGCCCATGTTCATGAACTCGAAGCGGGTGCCGAGGGTTCCGGAAATCGCCGCCACCAGATCGAGCAGCATCTCCACCGTCTGGACCATGTAGCCGTAGTTGCGCTCGTTGGAAACGAGCATGGTGTGGATGCCGAAGCGTTTGGCGCCGCGGCCGATGGCCTGACGGTAGGCATCGACGATCTGGTCGTGGGAGACACCGTACTTGGCCTCGACCGGGTTGCCGATGATGGCGTTGCCGGAGCGACGCGGGCCGGGGTTGTAACGGAAACAAACCAGCTCCGGGAACTCCGGCACCTTGGGCACCAGGCTGATGTCGTCGAGGTTGAGGATGCAGCCCCCCTCCCGCGCGGCTTCGAGAAAATCCTCCCGGGCCGTATTGTTGGAGGTGAACATGATGTCCTCGCCCCGGGCGCCGATGCGCCGGCTCAAAATGAGCTCGGCCACCGAACTGCAGTCAAAGCCAAAGCCCACGTCCTTCATGGTGGCCAGGATCCGTGGGTTGGGCAGGGCCTTCACGGCAAAATATTCGCGGAACCCCGCGGCCCGCGCGAAGGACTGCTTGAGGGCCGCTGCCGTCTGATGGATCCCGGCCTCGTCGTAGATGTGGAACGGGGTGCCGTAGTGAGCGGCGATATCTTCGAGGAGGGGGTACAGTCGGTTTTCGAATTCGGCTGACATCGGCATGTTATTTTCTCCTGCGCTTCAGATTCTGGATGGCGGCATTGTCGAGAGGAATGCGTGCGCTCTCCTTGAACGTGGACAGGACGATGAGGGTGCGGGTGCTTCGAACCTGCGGCAGGCTCGCGATCTTCTCGCGCCGGATGCGGTCGAGCTCCGCCGTGTCGGCAGCCCTCAGTTTCACCATGAAACCGTCCTCGCCGGCCACGTAATGGACTTCCTGGACGTCGGGAATTTTGGCGAGCGCCTTGCCCACAACCGCTTCGTCGGCATCCGGCGCGGCCGTGACGAACACGAAGCCGACCAGGCTGCGGCCGAAGCGCTCCGGGTTCAACCGCACTTCGTAGCCGTCGATGATGCCCTGCGTTTCGAGCTTGCGAACCCTTTCGAGCACGCCCGAGGGAGCCATGCCCACCTGCCGCGCAACCTCGCTGTTGGGCACCCGCGCTTTTTGCTGTAGTATCTTGAGAATCTTGAGGCTGATGTCGTCGAGCATGGGATTTAGTTTTGATTATTTTCTATTTTTCCGTTAAATATTTCGTAAAAGTCGTCTTGTCAAGAATATTATTCTATAAAAACTAATTTTATGTGAACACAATGCGGAGCCATTGGCCGTTTGTGCACAGGCTATCTGAGCGCGGAGACGTTGATGCGCCGGAAGGTCTCGAAGCACCTTCCGTCCGGCTGTCTTGTCTCCTCGGTCATTCTGCTGACCACGAACTCGCGAAACGGGCGCGCCACGTCCGCCGGCACGTGTGCAAGGAATGGCACGAGGCTGGGCTGGTCGACCCACGCGACCATCGCATCGACGCCCATGAAGAACCTGTCTGCATTCTCTTCCCACACGCGCCAATGACGCATTCCCGCGAACTCGATCAACTCCGAGTACTCGTCCACGGACGGCATGTACCAGGGCCATTCAAACTCCGCGAACGAAGTGGCGAACGCGTCGAGTGCCATGGCTTCTTTGACGATCTTGATGAAGTGGGAGCAATTGCCCTCGCCGCCAAAGTTGAAGCGAATCCGCGCTACTTCGCCCAGCACACGGTCGATATTACGGTACAAGCGGCGATGGTCCTTGATCCAATGAAGGGTGGCGTTCGAGAACACAATGTCGAAGCGGTCCGCGAGTTCAAGGGAATTGATGTCCATCAGGAGAAAGCGCAGGTTTGCCCGCTCGTTGGCTTGGGCTGCCTCGATCATGCTCCGCGACGCATCGATCCCAAGGACTTCTCCGGCAGGCACAAGATCAGCGATTCGAGCCGTCAGTGCGCCGTCCCCGCAGCCCAGGTCTAAAACGCGTTCCGACCCCTTCAACCCAAGGTCCGCGATGAGTCTCATGCCCCACTCCTTCTGATGGCCCGAGGCTGCCGCGTACTTCTTGCCATTGAATTCATGAACCATGGGAATTGTACCCAACAGAAATTAAGTTGTATCGAAAAAATAATGCAACCTTATCTTATACCAAGGTGTATGATAACCGCCACCTCGCCGTTAGACCTCGTAGCAGGCTTGAATCTCCCCGAAATACAGGGTGTGATAGTCCTTTTCGGGATAGATCGGATCGTACTCGCGGCTGAGACGGGCCGGATCGATCGCGTTCTTGTATACGATGCGGCACTCGAAGTGAATCCCGGGAATCTGGATGATCGGCGAGACGACTTTTCGGCTTGGTGCGGACTTCAGCCCGCACTCCTTTAACTTGTCTACGTCCCGGCCGGACTTCGTCCCACAGAAAGCGATCTCCTTCTTCATTTCTCCGGTGGGGACGCTGACGGTGAAGTCGGCAGCCTTCTCGATGAGGCTGAAGGTGTGCCGCGAGTTCCGTACCATTACCATCATGATGGGTTTCCTCCATGCGAAGCCGATGGTGGCCCACCCGATGGTCATGGTGTTGAGCTGCTTCCCGGCCTTGACCGTCAAAAAGGCCCCCTCCTTAATCTGCTTCAACACGCCCTCATAAACCGCCATGAAATCGATGTCCTTCATAGCCCGTTGACCTCCTTGGATGCTTTTGTTTTAGAACTGGTATCCCGCGCCGGATTTCCGCGAGAAATTGTGGCTCTGGTCCAATAATCAAATTCCTTGAATTTGAATGCCGGATGCAGACCGGGCAGATTCCTGTCGCTGTATATGCTTATACCAAAACGTAGCGCAATCGAAAACAGATTGCGCTACGAGGGAAGTGGGATAGAGTTTGAATAACTGCAGTTTTGGCAGGCCACGAAAGTGCCTGCTTCTCTGTATCCCAGCTGTCTTAGAAGTCGAGCTGCCTGTGATATTTCCAACGTTTGGGTTCAGGGGCAGTGCGCGGCTTTTTCGTGCGGCGTCCCTTGAAACGAGGGGTTAGGCGCCGAAGGATAGCGTGCCATGGCAATCGACCTTTCCAGTGCCGGGAACGATCTCACCAATAACATAGGCAAGTTCGCCTGCGGCCGCTAAATGCTTGGTGACAGACTCCGCCAAGTCTGCCCGGCAAACTAAAGCGAGGCCCACACCGAGGTTGAAGGTGCGAAGCAGAAGATCAATGGAGGCACCCGACGCATCTCGGATCGTCTTGAACACGGGTGGTGGCCGGTAACCTGCAAGATTGATTTTGGCATCGACAGTTGCAGGCAGTATTCGGTTGAGATTCTCCCGGATCCCACCCCCCGTGATATGAGCCATGCCTACAAGATGATGGTCAAACAAGCCCTTGATGGACTGGTAATAGCATCGATGGGGTTCCAACACAGCATCGATGAATGTCCTGGAGCCGACGGGTTCGGCAGCTAACGCCGGATTTCGAGCCAACAAATCTCGGATGAGGGTATACCCATTCGTGTGTGCACCCGATGATCCGAGCGCAATGACAATATCGCCAGGCCGTATCTTTGTGCCATCGATGATCTTGGCGCGTTCTACTACACCGACAACGCTGGAGCCAAGAATATAGGTCCGGGCCGGGAGAATATCGGGTTGTTCGGTTGTTTCACCGCCGGTCAGTGCACATCCCTGAGCCTTACAGGCGGCGGCAACGGCGGATACCACACGGGTCACGATTGACTTCTCCAGCTTGCCGCACACGATCAGGTCTTGAACTGCAAGCGGTTCCGCACCCATGACCACACAGTCGTTGATCAAGTGGTTGATCATGTCGAAACAGACCGACTCTACGCGGTCGTACCGGAACGCCAGAACCTGCTTGCTTCCCGGTTCCTCGGTCTTGAGCACGA
>JACRCN010000025.1 GCA_016219005.1 Deltaproteobacteria bacterium | reverse complement strand
TCTCCGTAACATCCCTCTGATCCTGGTGATCTTCTGGGTCTATTTCGTCATGCCCATTTTCACCGGCCGGTCCATGGATCCGTTCATATCCGCGGCCGTATCGTTTGTCGTGTTCGAGGCTACCTATTTCGGGGAAATCTTCCGGGCCGGTTTTCAAACCATCAGCCGGGATCTCGTGAGCGCCGCTTACTCCACCGGTCTCACCTATCGCCAGACGGCGGCCTACATCCTGGTGCCGATCGCCTTCCGCCGCATGCTGCCCAGCCTGATTACCCAGAGCATCATCACCTTCCAGGACACGAGCCTCGCTTATGTGATCGGGCTGCAGGAGATGGTGCGGCGCACCACCATCGTCGACAGCATCGAGGTGCGATCGATACAACTTTACAGTTTTGTGGCAATTCTTTTCTTCGTGATCTGCTTCATCGGTTCTCGGATCAGCCTGCACTACGAGGAAAAGAGCCGCAAAGCCAAGGTGCTGTGATCCCATGATCGAAATCAAAAACGTCAGCAAGTGGTTTGGAGATTTCCAGGTTCTCGTGGATATCGACGAGGTGGTCGAGCGGGGGCAGAAGGTGGTGATCTGCGGGCCGAGCGGCTCCGGGAAAAGCACCCTGCTGCGCTGCGTCAACGGTCTGGAGCCCTACCAGAAGGGGGAGATCGTCGTTGATGGGGTCTCGCTGAGCGACCCCAAGACCAACCTCTACAGGCTGCGGGAAAAGATCGGGATGGTCTTTCAGCGCTTCGAGCTGTATCCCCACCTGACCGTGATGCGCAACATCACGCTTGCACCCATGAAGGTCAAGAAGCAGTCGCGACCGGCGGCCGAGAAAAAAGCCATGGCGCTGTTGGAGCGCGTGGGCATCCCGGACAAGGCCGCGGCCTACCCGGCCAACCTCTCGGGCGGGCAGCAGCAGCGCGTGGCCATCGCCCGGGCGCTTGCCATGGAGCCCGATTGCATGATGTTTGACGAACCGACCTCGGCCCTGGACCCGGAGATGATCCAGGAGGTGCTCGAAGTCATGATCGGGCTCGCCAAAGACGGCATGACCATGCTGGTGGTGACCCACGAGATGGGGTTCGCCCGCGAAGTGGCCGATGAGATCATCTTCATGGATGCGGGCCGGATCGTGGAGCGCGGCAGCGGGGATGAGTTTTTCAAGAGCCCCAAGAGCCAGCGGACGAAGGACTTCCTGGGGCAGATACTGAAGTAAAAAAAACTCGAAGTTGGGAGCTCGAAGGAAAGATGACACTGCGGGGCGGTGTGTTATTCCAACCTTTCGTTCCAGCTTCCGGCTTCGAGCGGAAGATTTGACGGCAAACAAAATCATCGAAACACGATGCAATAAGGATTGAATGGCTGAGAAAGTCATCGGCATACTCGGCGGCATGGGACCCGAGGCCACGCTGGATCTCTTCGCCAAGATCATCGCCCACACCCCGGCTGCCAGGGATCAGGATCACCTGCGGGTGGTCATCGACTCAAACCCCCGGGTGCCGGACCGCACGGACGCCATCCTGAGGGGAGGGGCGTCGCCGGTGCCGGCGATGAGGGTGGGTATCGATTCGCTCAAGCGAGCCGGTGCGGACTTCGTGGTCATCCCCTGCGTGTCGGCGCATTTCTTCCTGGATGAGCTGCAGCGGGAGGCCGGGCTGCCGATCCTGTCGATGTTCGACGTCGCGGCCGAACACATCCGAACCCACCACCCGGACATCCGAAAGGTGGGCATGCTGGCCACCACCGGCACTCTTCAAGGGGGCCGCTTCCGGGAAAAGCTCCAGGTGTCGGGGATTGAAACCCTCACGCCGGCGGAACCGGATCAAGAGCGCGTCATGGTTGCCATTTACGAGATCAAGGGCGCGCCGGGCGGCCGGGACCGGAGCACGATCGCAGCCGAGATCCGGGAGATTGCCGGCCGGCTGATCCAGCGCGGCGTCCAGGGGGTGGTTGCCGGCTGCACCGAAATTCCATTGGTGCTGAAACCCGGGGACCTCGGCGTCCCCGTGTTCGACACCCTGACGCTCCTGGCACGCGCGGCCATCGTCGCCGCCGGCCGCGCACCTCTTTGACAGGGTTTTGAAAAACGGCGCCTCAGGCTTGGATCCCGCGTTGCGTGGCGCTTGCAAATGCTCAGATATCAGCCGATATGCTGCGCTTTCCAATTCGATATCGACATCTCAGGAGGGGATTTATCAAATGAACCTGGCACGCTTTCCACGCCGTCGGTATGCCGACGGTCCGACGCCGCTGCAGCCGCTGGCAAGACTGTCGAAGGCCCTGGGCGGGCCGAACCTTTACATCAAACGCGACGATCTGCTCGGCTTCGCCGCCGGCGGGAACAAGATCCGCAAGCTGGAGTTCGTGGTGGCGGACGCCTTGGCCCAGGGAGCGGATACCCTCGTAACCTGCGGCGCCGTGCAGTCCAACCACTGCCGGCTGACACTGGCCGCCGCCGTGCGGGAGGGGCTCAAGTGCGGGCTGGTCCTGGAGGAGCGCGTGCCGGGCAGCTTCAAACCACAGGCGAGCGGCAACAACTTTCTCTACCGTCTCATGGGGGTGGACCGGGTGCAGGTGGTTCCCGGCGGATCCGACATGCCGCAGGCGATGCAGGCCATGGCGGATGAGGTCAAGGCGCAGGGCGGGCGGCCGTACATCATTCCCGGGGGAGCATCCACCCCGCTGGGGGCGCTGGGGTATGCCGCCTGCGCCCAGGAGATCATCTCCCAGGCTTTCGACATGGGGCTGCGGATCGACCGCGTGGTCTGCGCGAGCGGCAGTGCGGGCACCCATGCCGGCCTGCTCACGGGCTTCTGGGGGACGCGCAGCCACATTCCGGTGGTCGGGATCAACGTGAGCCGGACCCAGGCCCAGCAGGAAGACCTCGTCTACCGGCTGACGAAGGAGACCGTTGCCCTGGCGGGTATGGACGGCGAACTGCCGCGGGATGCCGTGCTCTGCTTCGGGGAGTACGTGGGTCCGGGCTATTCCATCCCGACCCCCGGCATGGTTGCGGCGGTGAAACTCCTGGCCCGCACCGAGGCGGTTCTGCTCGACCCGGTGTACACGGGCAAGGCCATGGCCGGGCTTATCGACCTGGTGCGCAAGGGGTTTTTCCGGAAAGCCGACAACGTCCTCTTCGTGCACACGGGCGGTTCGCCCGCGCTGTACGCGTATCTGGATAGTTTTTGGGAGTAAAGACTACCGGAAGCTCGAAGCAAACAGCGAAAGTAACTACCTGGCTCTCAGCTTCGAGCGTCGATCTCACATGAGCTTCACCACCACCAGCGTGACGTCGTCCTCCTGGGGGGATTCACCGCGGAAGTCTTGGACCGCTTCGATCACCGCCGACTGGATGCGATCCACCGGCTCGGCCCCATGGTTACGGATGACGTCCCTGAGGTTTGCGCTGCCGAAAAACTCGCCGGAAGGGTTGCGGGTTTCGGTGATGCCGTCGGTGCCGATGACGATCACCGTCCCCGGGCGCCATCCCGCCTGAGTGTATTCCTTGTAATCGAGGTCCGCGACCACCCCCAGCACCATCCCGTCGCCGCCGAGTTCGGAAAAAGCGCCGGTGACGGGATTGAACACGACGGCCGGCTCGTGACCCGCCCGCACCCAGCGCAGGGTTTTTTCAGCCGGGTCGATCTCGAGAAAAAACAAGCTCATGAATTGAGAGGTGGGAGCACTGTCCCGGGTCAGGTGCCGGTTGACATCCCGCACCAGGCCTGCCGGGCTCCTGAAACCCTGCGCCCCGGATATCATGAAGGCCCGCGCCGCGGTCATGAAGAGGGCCGCGTCGATGCCGTGCCCGGACACGTCTGCCACCACGATGCCCAAACGGCCTTCGGGCAGCCGCAGATAATCATAATAGTCCCCGCCGATTTCGTAGCAGTAGATGCTGGTTCCGGAAAGGTCCAGCCCCGCGACCTTCGGCGGATTTGCCGGAAGCAGGGTGCGCTGCACTTCCTCGGCCAGCTTCAGCGCACCGAGCAGTTGGAGGCGGTGGCGCAGGCCTTCGATCATGGAGTTCGTGTGGCCGGCGATCAGGCCGAACTCATCGCGGGTGGCCACCGGCACCATCCGGCTCAAATCGCCCTGGCTCACGCGTTCCAATACGCCGGTTTCGTTTTCGAACAGCAGCTTGAGGTTGCGGGAGTACGAGACGATCAGGTTGACCGCCAGGCCCAGCAGCACGGCCATGATGAAGATCATCTCGTAGGTGACCGACAGGATGGCATCGCGGGTTGCCGCCGGGTCGGCGCCGACCTGGGTGAGCCAGCTCATGTCGCGGGCAAGGACGGAGATCGCAACGACGCCGACGCAGATCACGGCGGCGACGGCCACCAGGGAGAACCGCCGCGTCATGGAGAAAAGCCGCTTCTGGGGCGGCAGGACGGTGTTCTGCGCGAGCGCGTTCAGGATGACCGTGCGTTCACGGGCCAGGGCCATGTCCAGCGCAATGAAAAACCCGTATATGACCGTCCCGTAGATCAGGTTGAGAGCGCTGTGCACAGGGAACCCGTGAATGTCGAAGTTGAGCATCCCCCCGATCACACCCGCCCCGAGGCTCAGGGAGAAATCGAGCAGAAACTGGCGCTTGGGCTGCAGCACCCCATCGGCCGATGTCACCACGCGTTTTTCCAGGAGACGCCGCAGCAAGAAGGCCGCCGCAAACGCCGACAGGATGATGGCCCCCAGCCTCACGGGGGGCAGACCTGCCATGAACGGTCAGACCTGTCCTCCGTAAACGGTCAGAATGACGACGGCCAGCAGGTAGTGAGTGGCGATGCGCATGGGAGGCACCTTTCGGTTTGAGGTGTAACGCCGGCACTCGGGCAAAGGGTATATGACAAATAATATAGAAGCGGGGCCCGCGTGTGTCAAACAATCCGCGCCGATGGGGAGATTGTTTTTGACAAAGGCGTGAGGGCGAAGCTATATAATCCAGTTGGGGGACGGCATACCGCAGGCGGTGCCGCGGTCCGCACCCGGAGGGTATCGTCAGGCATGAAATATTTCCTGTGTGTGCTGGGAATGGTCCTGATCGTCGAAGGGCTGCCGTATTTCGCGGTTCCTGAAAAAATGAAAGCGTGGGTCATGAAAGTGGCGTCGATCCCCGACGGCAGCTTGCGCAAGATCGGCCTGGTGCTCATGGGAATCGGGCTCTTTCTGGTGTTCCTGGGCCGGCCGTGAGTGCCCTCCGCGTTGTCGGTCCATGAACCCTTATCCGCGGCAGAGCCGCCCGTAGCTTCTCAGGTAGATGGACTGAAGGCGGATAGACTGAAGGAAAAGACATGCGCGATCAGACAACGCCGGAATCGTTTGGATAAGGGGAAAGGTGCTTGTACCATTGTGATCATTAGTGCCCTTCAGCCTAAACACCTGAGCAGTTGCCCGTGCACTCTCTTTCAGACTACGGCTACGACCTGCCCGCCGAATTGATCGCCCAGTGCCCCGCGGCGCAGCGCGACCAGGCGCGGCTTTTGCGGCTCGAGCGCGGGGCGGGGCGGATCTCCCATCATCGGTTCGACGAGCTCGGGCGGCTCCTCGTGCCCGGAGACGTCCTTGTCCTGAACGACACCGCCGTGGTCAAGGCCCGCCTGCTGGGCCGGAAAGCGAGCGGCGGAAAGGCCGAGGTCTTCCTGCTCGATTATGCCGGCGGGGTGCGGGACGGAAGGCGCTTGACCTGCGACTGCCTCATCAAATCCTCAAAACCCGCCAGAGCCGGGACGCTGATTCACTTCGGTGAAGGGCTGACGGGCCGGGTTACCACCCTGGGTGACGGTATCTGCCGGGTGGAGTTTTGCGGCGATGAGGATTTCGACGTCCTGCTTGAGCGCATGGGCCATGTGCCCCTGCCGCCTTACATCAGACGCGCGGATGAAAGCGGGGACCGCACGGCCTACCAGACGGTCTATGCCGCCGCCCGGGGAGCCGTCGCTGCGCCCACCGCCGGACTGCATTTCACCCGGGAGCTTCTCGAGGACCTCCGGGCGCGTAGCATCGCGGTTGCGCCGATCACGCTGCACGTCGGCTATGGCACGTTTGCGCCGGTGCGCACGGAGGATATCCGCGAGCACCGCATGCATAGCGAGCGCTACGGCATTCCGGCAGCGAGCGCTGCGGCCATCAACGCCGCGCGGGCAGGCGGGGGGAGGGTTGTTGCCGTCGGCACCACCGTCGTGCGCACGCTGGAGTTTGCATCCGACGAACGCGGGCACGTCGTCGCCGGCAGCGGGTCCTGCGCGCTGTTCATTTATCCCGGTTATCGGTTCAAGGCGGTCGATGCCATGATCACCAATTTTCATCTGCCGAAGTCGACCCTGCTGATGCTCGTCGCCGCCTTTGCCGGCCGGGAACACATCCTGAACGCCTACCGCGAGGCCGTGCAAGCGCGTTACCGGTTTTTCAGTTATGGGGATGCGATGTTTATTGGATAAAATTGACGACGACGTAGAAAATCCATCTTCGGCGCTGCGCTTCATCGCGTGGTCGCTGCGGCGTACGATCCGTACGCCTCGTGACATGCGAATCGCACGCCTTGAATTTGGAGCTTTTTACAAAGCCGTCTGTAATTCGACTTTTTACGAGCCCATCAAAATCAGATCAAACCCAAATGACGGATCCAATGCTTCGGTTTGATGTCGTCCACCAGTCTGCGTGCAGCCGCGCCCGGGCGGGGGTCTTCCAGACCGCGCACGGCCCCGTCGAAACCCCGGTGTTCATGCCGGTGGGGACCCTGGGATCCGTGAAGTCGCTGACGCCCGAGGAACTCGTCGCCGCCGGGGTGCAGATCATCCTGGGCAACACCTACCACCTGTACCTGCGGCCGGGGTGCGGGGTGATCCGCCGCTTCGAAGGGCTGCACCGCTTCATGAACTGGCGCCGGCCCATCCTGACCGACAGCGGCGGGTTTCAGGTGTTCTCCCTGGCCAGGCTTGCCAAGATCACCTCCGAGGGGGCGACCTTCCAGTCCCACATCGACGGGTCAAGCCACCACCTCACGCCGGAGAAGGCCATCGACATCCAGCTCGGCCTCAACTCGGACATCATGATGTGCCTGGACCAGTGCATCCGCTACCCGGCCGCCCGGCCGGACGTGGAGCAGGCCGTGGAAACCACCTGCGAGTGGTCGCAGCGCTGCCAGGTGGCCTGGAGGGCCGCCGGGGACGTGCCGAATGCCCTCTTCGGGATTGTCCAGGGCGGGATGTTCAAGGATCTGCGGAGGCTTTCGGCCGAGCGGTTGCGGGAGATGGGTTTCAGCGGGTATGCCTTGGGCGGGCTGAGCGTCGGCGAGCCGCAGGCGCTGATGCTGGAGATTGCAGACTTCACCCTGCCGCTGCTTCCGGCCGACAAGCCGAAATACATCATGGGGGTCGGAACACCCGAGGACTTGATCGAGTTGATCTGCCTGGGAGCCGACATGTTCGACTGCGTCATGCCGACCCGCAACGCCCGCAACGGCCAGCTCTTCACGCGGCAGGGAATCGTCACCATCACCCATGCCTGTTATCGCGAGGACACCGCGCCGCCCGACGATACCTGCGGCTGCTACACCTGCCGGAACTATTCCCGGGCGTATCTGCGTCACCTCTATCTTTCCCGGGAGCTTTTGGCCTACCGGTTGAACAGCATCCACAATGTGCACTTCTTCGTGAATTTCGTCCGCGGCATCCGGAAAGCTATTCTGGCGGACGAATTCGAGGATTTTAAAAAGCGCTTTTATGAAAGCCGGCAGTTCTGATATACGTGCACAAGAACATGGTGTTTGGGTATTTGGATCTTCAGGCGTCTGGTTAAACACCAAAATACCGAAACACCCAAATACCTTGCCGCGAGCATCGCGATGGTCCGACCGGGCAGCATGCTTCGGACCGGTTTGAGCGAACCGGCAAAGGAGGACAGGCCATGAAAGAAAGAGTCCAGGAGGCGATCGACAAGCTCCGGCCCATGCTGCAGCGGGACGGTGGCGACGTGGAACTGGTGGACGTCCGCGACGGGATCGTCACGGTGCGCCTGAAGGGCGCCTGCGCCGGTTGCCCGATGTCCCGGATGACGCTCAAGAACGGGATCGAAAAGGCTCTGAAAAAGGAAATCCCGGAAATTGTCGCCGTGCAGGCCGCGCGGTAGGGAAATCTGAAACTTAATGCTTCCAAGGAAGTCGATTCCAAAATCCCCCAACCCCCTTTGCAAAAGGGGAGCAAGAGGACCCCGGCGCCTCTTCCCCTTTGAAAAAGGGGGCCGGGGGGATTCGTTCCACACCGGACGGCGCAACGCGTGCCGCAACCCGTTTTCTGCGGAGTCGCCAAATTTGAGATTGCAAGGGAGGGGCCTAATGAAGATTTTGAAGATCGACCACCTGGGAATTGCCGTGAAGAGCATCGACGCCGGCAGGAATTTCTGGACGCAGGTTTTGGGCCTGCCCTGCGAGGGCACCGAAACCGTCGCGGAACAGAAAGTGACTACGGCTTTTTTCCCGGTCGGGGAGAGCGAAGTCGAACTGCTGGAGTCCACCGCGCCGGACGGCCCGATTGCCAAGTACCTGGAGAAGAAGGGCGAGGGAATCCAGCACGTCGCCTTCCGGGTGGCCCACATCGAGGAGGCCCTGGCCGAGCTCAAGGCCAAGGGCATCCAGCTGATCGACGAAAAGCCCCGCTCGGGGGCCGGCGGCGCCAGGATCGCCTTCCTCCACCCCAAATCCACCAACGGCGTGTTGGTGGAGCTGTGCGAAAGGAAATAAGCGCAAAGCGCGAAGCTGAAAGCTGAAAGGCAAGACCCCCAGGCATGCTTTTGCTTCGAGCTTTCAGCTTCACGCTCTCACCTCATCTCAAGGAGAACGCATTCATGGCCCAGCATCCCGACTACCCGAAATGGAAAGAACTCGCCTCCAAGGAGCTGCGCGGGAAACCGCCGGAGTCTCTGGTCTGGAAGACGCCGGAGGGCATCCCGGTCAAACCGCTTTACACGGCCGAAGACCTGGAGAAACTCGAGCATCTCAACAGCCTCCCGGGGCTGCCGCCTTACGTGCGCGGGCCGCGGGCCACGATGTACGCCCACCGGCCCTGGACCATCCGCCAGTATGCCGGATTTTCCACGGCCCGGGACTCCAACGCCTTCTACCGCCGCAACCTGGCCGCCGGCCAGATGGGACTCTCGGTGGCCTTTGATCTGGCCACCCACCGGGGCTACGACTCCGACCATCCCCGCGTTGCCGGTGATGTCGGCAAGGCCGGGGTCGCGGTGGACAGCGTCGAGGACATGAAGATCCTCTTCGACCGGATCCCGCTCGACAAGATGTCGGTGTCCATGACCATGAACGGCGCGGTGCTGCCGGTCCTGGCGGGCTACATCGTGGCCGCCGAGGAGCAGGGTGTCAGCCTGGAGAAACTCACCGGTACCATCCAGAACGACATCCTGAAAGAATACCTGACCCGTAACACCTATATCTACCCGCCCGAGCCGTCCATGCGGATCGTCTCCGACATCATTGCCTACTGCTCCAAGCACATGCCTAAGTACAACACCATCAGCATCAGCGGCTACCACATGATGGAAGCCGGCGCCAACTCGGTGCTGCAGTGTGCCTTCACCCTGGCCGACGGGGTCGAGTACGTGCGGGCCGCACTCAAGGCCGGGCTGGGCATCGACCAGTTCGCGCCGCGGCTTTCCTTCTTCTTCGGCATCGGCATGAATTTTTTCATGGACATCGCCATGCTGCGGGCGGCGCGGTTTCTGTGGCACACGCTCATGAGCCGGTTCAATCCCAAGGACCCGCAGTCCGCCATGCTGCGCACGCACTGCCAGACCTCGGGCTGGAGCCTGGCGGCCCAGGACCCCTACAACAACATCATCCGCACGACCCTGGAGTGCCTCTCGGCGGTGCTGGGCGGCACCCAGTCCCTGCACACCAACTCCTTCGACGAAGCCGTCGGGCTGCCCACGGACTTCTCCGCGCGCATCGCCCGCAACACCCAGCTCATCATCCAGGAGGAGTCCCAGGTCTGCCGTGCAGTGGACCCCCTGGCCGGATCCTACTACGTGGAGGCCCTGACCGACGGGATCATCCGGGAATCCATGAAGATCATCCAGGAGGTGGAGGATCTCGGCGGCATGGCCAAAGCCATCGAGACCGGCATGCCCAAGCTGCGGATCGAAGAGGCCGCCGCCCGCCGCCAGGCCCGGATCGACCAGGGGCTGGATGTGATCGTCGGGGTGAACAAGTACCAGAGCACGGAGGACGTCAGCCTGGAGATCCTGGAAGTCTCGGCGAGTGTCCGCGACGAGCAGGTCGCCCGGTTGAAGGGGATCAAGGCCGCGCGCGACAACGCCGCCGTGAAGCAGGCCCTGGAGGCGCTCACCCGGGGCGCGGAGGGCGGGGCGAACCTGCTCGAGCTCGTCATCCCGGCCATGCGCCTGCGGGCGACCGTCGGGGAGGTTTCGGATGCGATGGAAAAAGCCTTCGGCCGCTACGTGGCCACCACCCAATGCATCTCAGGCATCTATTCGGCCGAGTTCGGGGACAGCGCGATCATCTCGTCCATCCGCAAGCGGACCGACCAGTTCAAGGAGCGCGAAGGCCGGCGGCCGCGGATCCTGGTAGCGAAGATGGGTCAGGACGGCCACGACCGGGGGATGAAGGTCATCGCCACCGGGTATGCCGACCTGGGGTTCGACGTGGACATCGGACCGATGTTCCAGACCCCGGGAGAGGCCGCCCGCATGGCCGTGGAAAACGACGTGCACGTCGTCGGCGTGTCCTCCCTGGCGGCGGGTCACAAGACGCTCGTCCCCGAACTGGCCGAGGCCCTCCGGCAGGAAGGCGGCGATGATATCCTGGTGGTCGTGGGCGGGATCATCCCGCCCAAGGACTACGCCGTGCTCCACGCGGCCGGCGCCGCCTGCGTTTTCGGCCCCGGCACACCCGTAACCGAATCGGCCAACCAGGTGCTCAACGCCCTTGACAAAGGGCGTTGAATTTTAAAATCGGAAACAGAAAACAGGAAACCGTCAACCGGAAAAAGTCGAACCGCCGAAGGCGATTCCGCTGATCGGTTTTCCCCGATGCCCATGAAAACACCCGACCCGCAAACCTGCATCGCCGGGGTCCTCGCCGGCGATCGGCGGATGCTCTCCAAGACCATCACGCTGATCGAGAGCGCGCTTCCCGCCCACCAGGCGGCGGCGCGGGCGATCCTCGCGGCGCTGCTGCCGAAGACCGGCGGCGCCGTGCGTCTGGGAATCACCGGGGTGCCGGGTGTGGGCAAGAGCACCTTCATCGAAAGCTTCGGCATGATGCTCGTCGGCCAAGGGCACCGGGTGGCGGTGCTCGCCGTCGACCCCAGCAGCGCCCGCAGCGGCGGCAGCGTCATGGCCGACAAGACCCGCATGGAGCGGCTCTCCACCCAGCCGCATTCCTTCATCCGGCCCTCGCCATCGAGCGGCACGCTGGGCGGGGTGGCCCGCAAAACCCGCGAAACCATGCTGGCCTGCGAGGCAGCGGGCTATGACGTCATCATCGTGGAGACGGTGGGGGTGGGGCAGTCGGAAACCACCGTGGCCTCCATGGTGGATTTTTTTCTGGTCCTGATGCTGGCCGGTGCCGGCGACGAACTCCAGGGCATGAAGAGGGGCATCCTGGAACTCGCCGACGCCCTGGCCATCACCAAGGCCGACGGCGAGAATGTCGCCCGTGCGCGGAAGGCGGCCAAGATCTACGAAATGGCCCTGCACCTGCTGCAGCCGTCTTCGCCCGGGTGGACGCCGCCGGTGCTCATCTGCAGCGCCGTGGAGTTGACCGGTATCGAGCCGATCTGGAACGCGGTCCTCCAGCACCGGGAAAGGCTCTCCGGCTCCGGCGAGCTGGCCGCAAAGCGCAAGGGCCAAGCGGTCGCCTGGATGTGGTCTCTGATCGACGAGGGCCTTACAGAGAGATTCTCCCGCCACCCGGACGTGAAAAGACAGCTTCCGCGCATTACCCGCGAGGTGGAGCGGGGCAGCCTCGCGCCGACCGCAGCGGCCGAGAAGCTGCTTTTTTCCCTTGACAATACCATGTAAATCCAGAGATATTCAAACCTTTATGTGATGGTGGCCGAAGCGCCCGGCCGCCATAGCCAACACTGCATTCGCCAGCAGCCGTATAACCCGATGGCCGCGTACTAGTTCAGCAAGGAAAGGAACGGGAGCATGGGTATCACCGAGGATAAAATCAAGGATCTCAAGGCCCGCGAAGCCAGGCTTCTCAAGCTGGGCGGCGAGAAGGCCGTGGCACAACACAAGGCGAAGGGCAAACTCACCGCACGGGAACGCCTGAATCTCCTGTTTGACCCGGAGACTTTCCGCGAACTCGACATGTTCGTCACCCACCGCTGCGTCAACTACGGAATGGATAAGGTCGAGATCCCTTCCGACGGGGTCATCACCGGCCACGGGCTGGTCGCCGGCCGGCCCGTGTTCGCCTTTTCCCAGGATTTCACCTCCCGGGCCGGCAGCCTCGGGGAGATGCACGCCAAGAAGATCTGCAAGGCCATGGACCTGGCCCTCAAGGCCGGGGTGCCGTTTGTCGGTCTGAACGACTCCGGCGGCGCCCGGATCCAGGAGGCGGTCGACGCCCTGTCCGGCTACGGCCAGATCTTTTTCCGCAATTCCGCCTGTTCGGGGGTCATCCCGCAGATTTCGGCCATCATGGGGCCGACGGCGGGGGGCGCGGTCTATTCGCCGGCCATGACGGACTACATCTTCATGGTCAAGAACACGAGCTACATGTTCATCACCGGCCCGGAGGTCATCAAGGCCGTCACCGGCGAGGAGATCAGCTTCGAGGAACTCGGCGGAGCCAAGGCTCACAACGAGAAAAGCGGGGTGGCCCATTTCGCGTGCGAGAACGACAGCGACTGCATCGCGCAGATCCGGCGGCTGCTCTCCTATCTGCCTGCGAACAACATGGAGGACCCGCCCGCGGCGGCCACAGGCGATGACCCACGCCGCATCTCCCCGGCCCTGGACGCCATCATCCCGGACAACCCCAACAAGGCCTACGACATGAAGGATGTGATCCGGGCCATCGTCGACAACGGCGAGTTCTTCGAACCGCACCAGCATTTTGCCCAGAACATGATCGTCTGCCTCGCGCGGATGAACGGCCGCGTGCTCGGCATCATCGCCAACCAGCCCAAGGCGCTGGCGGGCTGCCTGGACATCAACGCCTCGGACAAGGCCACTCGCTTCATCCGCTTCTGCGACGCCTTCAACATCCCCCTGCTCACCATTGCCGATGTCCCCGGCTACCTGCCGGGCAGCAACCAGGAGTGGGGCGGGATCATCCGCCACGGGGCGAAGCTGCTCTGGTGTTACTCCGAGGCCACGGTGCCGAAGCTCCTGCTGGTGACCCGCAAAGACTACGGCGGGTCCTTCCTCGCCATGTGTTCCCGGGACCTGGGCGCGGACATGGCCTTTGCATGGCCGACGGCCGAAATCGCGGTCATGGGGGCCGAGGGGGCCGCCAACATTATCCACCGCAAGGAGATCACCGAGGCGGCCGACCCGGGCGCCAAACGCAAGGAGAAGATCGCGGAGTACGAGAACCTCTTCTCGAACCCGTACGTCGCTGCCAGCCGCGGCTACATCGATGCGGTCATCGTGCCGAGCGAAACCCGGCCGCGGTTGATCGACGCGCTCGACGCCATGTGCGCCAAGCGCGAACTCAGGCCGCCTAAGAAGCACGGGAACATTCCCATGTAGGAAGCGGGGCCGCGGCCCCGCTTCCTACTTCGGAAAAAACGGGGAAGGAAAAGGGCGTTATCCTTAAAAGACGTTGAGTTTTTAGCTTCGAGCATAAGCCCTACAGCGAACGGATTGCGAGGAATGTATGACCGATAGCCAAAAGAAAATCGCCGCCGCCATCGCCGCGGTGATGCAGTTTTTGCATGAGGAGGCCGCGCTGCTGTACGCCCCTCGGGCCGCGGAAACCCCGGCCCCGGCCGGGCCGAAACTGTGGGCCCTCAACAGCCGCCAGACCCAGATGCAGCTGCGCAATCTGATGCAGCTGCGTGCCCTCGGACGCATGGGATAAAAACAACGGCGGGTTCCTGAAAGCCGTCCGCCGCGAACCGGGATTCCGCCGCCCAGATTTGGAACCTAAGCTTAACAAGGAGACAGCCACGATGAGCCAAGAGAATGCCGTCAAAAAGAACACCATGAATTACAACAAGAACCGGCCGAAGGCTGAAAATCCCGTCAAGATCGAGGACCTTTCCCTGCGCGACGGCCACCAGTCCCTTTTTGCCACCCGCGGCCGGACCGAGGATATGCTTCCGGTGGCGGAGATGATGGACCAGGTCGGCTTCTGGGCCATGGAAGTCTGGGGTGGGGCCACCTTCGACACCATGCACCGCTTTCTGAACGAAGACCCGTGGGAACGCATCCGCACCCTGAAAAAATACATCAAGAAGACCCCCTTCTCGATGCTGCTGCGCGGCCAGAACCTGGTCGGCTACCGCAACTACGCCGATGACGTGGCCAAGGTCTTCGTCGAGCGCGCGGCCGCCAACGGCATGGATATCTTCCGCACCTTCGACGCCCTGAACGACTACCGCAACTTCGAAGTCGTCGTCCCGGCGATCAAGGCGGCCGGCAAGCATTTCCAGGGCTGCATGTGCTACACCCTGACCGAGCCGCGCCTGGGCGGCGAGGTCTACAACATCGATTATTACGTGAAGAAGGCGAAGGAGCTCGAGGCCATGGGTGCGGACACGATCTGCATCAAGGACATGGCCGGCCTGATCGCGCCCTACGACGCCTACGATCTCATCGTGGCCCTGAAGAAGGCGGTCAAGGCGCCCATCCACCTGCACAGCCACTTCACATCGGGCATGTCAGCACTTTCCATGCTCAAGGCCGTTGAGGCCGGGGTGGACATCATCGACACCGTGATGGCCCCGTATGCCTACCGCACCGCGCATGCGGCTATCGAACCCATGGTCATGACCCTGCTCGGGACGAACCGCGACACCGGTTTCGACATCAAGCTGCTCGCCTCCATCAACGAGGTGCTCGAGAAGGAAGTCATGCCCAAGTACAAGCACCTGCTCGACGACACCAAGATATCGATCATCGACATCAACGTGCTGCTGCACCAGACCCCGGGCGGCATGATCTCGAACCTGGTGAACCAGTTGAAGCAGATGGACGCCGTCGACCGCGTCGACGAAGTGTTCGCGGAGCTGCCGCGGGTGCGCAAGGACCTCGGTCAGATCCCGCTCGTCACCCCGACCAGCCAGATCGTGGGCGTGCAGACGGTGAACAACGTGCTGTTCGACACGAAGGACGAGCGCTACAAAATGGTCACCGACCAGGTCAAGGACCTCTGCTACGGCCTGTACGGCAAGACCGCCGTCCCCATCAACTCCGAGGTGCAGAAGAAGGCGCTCAAAGGGTATTCCCGCGGCGAAAAGCCCATCACCGCCCGGGCGGCCTCGGTGCTCGAGCCCGAACTGGAAAAGGCCCGGCAGGCGACCAAGGATTTGGCCAAGGACATCGACGACGTCCTGGTCTATGCCCTCTACCCGGTCACGGGCATGAAGTTTCTGAAGTGGAAGTACGGCAAGGAGGCGCCGCCGGCCGAGACCAAACCCACCAGCATGGAGGAGGTCCGCCGGAAAGACGAGCTGGTGCAGAAGGCCAAGGCCGGCCTGCTGGTCGAGAAGCCGCAAAAAAAGGCGCCGCCCATGACCGAGACCGCCCGCAAGTTCAACGTGTTCGTGGACGGGGAGTACTTCGAGGTCGGCGTCGAATCCCTCGGCGGCGCGCCCGTGGTGAACACCGTGCGGCCCATGGCGATCCCGATGCCCGCCTATGCGCCGGCCCCGCAGGCCTCCGCCCCTGTTGCTGCGCCGGTCCCTGCCGCGGCCCCGGAGGCCCCCGCGCCGGCTGCCGCTCCGAAGGCGGCCGCAGGCGACACCAAGGGTGCCCCGCTCACCGCTCCCATGCCTGGCATGATCGTCAAGTACGTGAAGAACGTCGGCGACAAGGTCAGCGGAGGCGAGACCGTCGTGGTGCTCGAGGCCATGAAAATGGAAAACGCCCTGCCGTCACCCGTGAACGGGACCGTGAAAGCCGTCAACTTCAACAGCGGCGACTCGGTGAAGAAGGGGGATGTGCTGGCGATTGTGGGGTAGAAGAGTCTTTAGGGCCGTTAGGATCGTTGCGATCGTTCTGCACTTTCAGAGCTTTCGGAGGTCCTGACAGGTGGTGCGTTCCAAACGCTCTAAACGCGCTAAACGTTGGAAACGGTTAAAACATGAAAATCCACGAATACCAGGCCAAAGAGCTTTTCAAGAAGTACCGGATCCCCATCCCCGCGGGCGGAGTGGCCTTCAGTGCCGATGAGGCCCTGATGGTCGCCGGCGGGCTGGGGGGCTGGCCCGTGGTGGTCAAGGCCCAGATCCATGCCGGGGGCCGGGGCAAGGGCGGTGGGGTGAAGCTGGCCCGTTCGGCGGATGAGGTGAACAAGCTGGCCAACGAAATCATCGGCATGACGCTGGTCACCCACCAGACCGGACCGGAGGGCCGCCGGGTGCGCAAGGTCCTGGTGGAACAGGGGCTGAACATCCGGAAGGAGCTTTATCTCAGCATCATTCCGGACCGGGTCACCGCCAAGATCGTGATCATGGCGAGCGAAGCTGGCGGCATGGACATCGAAGAAGTGGCCGCCCGCAGCCCCGAGAAAATCATCAAGGTCTTCGTCAACCCGCTGCTCGGCCTCCAGGGCTACCACTGCCGGCAGCTCGCTTACGGCCTCAACCTGGCCCCGGCGGCCATCAAAGCCTTCATCCCCATGGTTCAGAACCTCTTCCGGCTCTTCGTGGACTACGACTGCTCGCTGCTCGAGATCAACCCGCTGGTCATCACGGCCGCGGAGACGGTCATCGCCCTGGACGCCAAGATCAATTTCGACGACAACGCCCTGTTCCGGCACCAGGATATTCTCGCATTCCGCGACGTCGACGAGGAAGATCCTCTGGAGGTCGAAGCCTCCAAGTTCAACCTGAACTACATCAACCTCGAAGGCAACGTCGGCAACATGGTGAACGGCGCGGGTCTCGCCATGGCCACCATGGACCTCATCAAGCAGGCCGGGGCCGAGCCCGCGAACTTCCTGGACGTGGGCGGCGGCGCCAGCGCCGACATGGTGGAAAACGGCCTGCGCATCATCCTGAGCGACAAGAACGTGAAGGGCATCCTGATTAACATCTTCGGCGGCATCCTGCGCTGCGACACCCTGGCGACGGGTGTCGTCGAGGCGGCCCGCAAGACCGGGATCAAGGTCCCGGTGGTGGTGCGCATGGAAGGGACCAACGTCGAAGCGGGCCGGCGCATTCTGGCCGAGTCGGGCCTGAGCCTGGTTGCGGCCGCCGACCTCAAGGATGCCGCCTGCAAGGTGGCGGCGATCGTGAAGTAAGCTGGAAAGCAATAAACATCTTCCCCGGTTTTTAGGAAAAATCCTTCTTTGCATTGAGCTTCGAGGTTTTCGCCTCTAGCTCTTATGGGAGAATCGACCGTGAGCATCTTCGTCAACAAGGACACCCGGGTGGTCGTGCAGGGCATCACCGGCAAAGAGGGCCAGTTTCACACCCGGAACTGCGCTGCCTACGGGACCCAGGTCGTGGCCGGAGTCACCCCGGGCAAGGCGGGGCAGACCGTGGACGCCATTCCGGTCTTCAACACGGTGGCCGACGCGGTCCGCCAGACCGGCGCCGACTGCAGCCTGATCTTCGTGCCCCCGCCGTTTGCCGCCGACGCGATCCTGGAGGCGGCGGATGCGGGCATCCGTCTCATGGTGGCGATCACCGAGGGCATCCCGGTGCTGGACATGATGAAGGTCAAGAACGCCATCGAGGGCAAGCCCGTGCGGCTGATCGGGCCCAACTGCCCGGGCATCATCACGCCCGGCGAGGCCAAGATCGGGATCATGCCCGCTTCGATCCACACGCCCGGCGGGCCCATCGGCGTGGTTTCGCGCTCCGGCACCCTGACCTACGAGGTGGTGCATCAACTGACCCAACAGGGGATCGGCCAGACCACCTGCATCGGCATCGGCGGCGATCCGGTGAACGGCACCAACTTCGTGGACTGCCTGGCGGCGTTCGAAAAAGACCCGGATACCAGCGGGGTCGTCATGGTGGGCGAGATCGGCGGCAACGCCGAGGAGACGGCCGCGGAGTTCATCCAGAAGCACATGACCAAGCCCGTGATCGGCTTCATTGCCGGGCTCACCGCCCCCCCGGGCCGGCGCATGGGACATGCCGGCGCCATCATCAGCGGGAGCAGCGGCACGGCCCAGGCCAAGATCGCGGCCATGAAAGCCGCCGGCATCCACGTATGCGAGAACCTGGGCGCGTTGGGGGATCTGTGCGGGAAGGTATTTAAATGACGTTGGGAGCGCGGAAAGCGTTGGATTAGCTCTACTGGTACCAACCAATCAAACCAATTCAACGTCAAACCATCTAAACGCCTATGCACGAAATGGGCATTGCCCTGGAAATCATCGAAATCGCCACGGCCTCGATTCCCCCGGAGGCGCGCTCCGCCAAGGTGGAGCGCGTCAACCTGAAGATCGGCAAGCTCTCGGCGGTGGTGCCCGAGAGCCTGAGATTCTGCTTCGACATCGTTTCAAAAGATACGCCGCTGGCGGGGGCTGAGCTCGTTATCGAGGAAACGCCGGTGGCCGCCCGCTGCAAGGACTGCGGTGCGCGCTGGACCATCGCAGAGCCGGTGTTCACCTGCCGGGCCTGCGAGAGCGGCTCCCTTGAGATTCTTTCCGGGCGCGAGCTCGACATCGTTTCGATTGAGATCGCACAAGAGGATGAGCATGGAGACGGTAAACGATAAGCGTCGCACGCGCGAGATCAGGGTGGTCAAGCGCGTTCTCAATGTGAACGAGCGCATGGCGGAGCAGAACCGCCGGCGATTTGCGGAAAAAGGCGTCTTCGTCCTCAACGTGATGAGCTCGCCCGGCTCGGGCAAGACCGCCACGCTTCAGAAGACGCTCGAACGCATCATGCCGGAGATCAAGGCCGCCGTCATCGTCGGGGACGTCAGCACCACCCACGATGCGGACCGGCTTTCCGTCACCGGCGCGCCGGTCGTCCAGGTGAACACCGACGCCTTCGGCGGCGACTGCCACCTGGCCGCCCACGTGATCGAAAAAGCCGCGGACGAAATCGACCTCGATGCGATCACGCTGCTGATCGTAGAAAATGTGGGAAACCTGGTATGCCCGGCGGAGTTCGACATCGGCGAGGACGCCCGGGTGGTGGTCCTGAGCGTGACCGAAGGCGAGGACAAGCCCGTGAAATACCCCACCATGTTCCGGCTGTGCGATGCGGCCCTGCTGAACAAGATCGACCTTCTCCCCCACCTGGATTACGAGAAGGACAAGGCCCTCGGCTACATTCACCAGGTGCACCCGGGCATGCCGGTCTTCGAGATGTCCGCCCGCACCGGAGAGGGGCTGGACGCGTGGATTGCGTGGTTGAAGGGGAAGATAAGCTCAAAGCTGAAGGCTCAAAGCTGAAGGCTCAAAAGAAAAAAAGCGCGGGGGGCCTGGCAGCAGGCCCCCCGCGCTTTTTTGGGGCGGTTGATTTCAACCTCGAGCTTCGAGCGTCGCATTTTTCCAGAAGGGCGACATTTGCCTCAGCCGTGCGATGACCGGCGGCACTTTCTCCAGGACGAAATCGATCTCTTGGCGCGTGGTGTAGCGGCTCAGGCTGAAGCGGATGGATCCATGCGCGGCGGTGAACGGAACCCCCATGGCCCGCAGCACATGCGAGGGCTCCAGCGAGCCCGAGGTGCAGGCGGAGCCCGACGAGGCACAGATCCCGTGCTCGTTCAGCATGAGCAGGATGGCTTCCCCTTCCACGTATTCAAAGGCGATGCTCGTGGTGTTGGGCAGCCGGCTCGCGCGGTCGCCGTTCACGAAGGTGTTGGGCACTTGCGCCAGGATCTGGTTTTCAAGCTGGTCCCGGAGCTCTCCCACCTCCGTATAGCTTCCGGACGCCATGTGCATGTTCGCCATCTCGGCGGCCTTGCCCAGTCCGACGATGGCGGCGGTGTTCTCCGTGCCGCCGCGCCGGCCCTTTTCCTGATGGCCGCCGATCATGAACGGTGCAAACTTGGTGCCCTTGCGAAGGTAGAGTGCGCCAATCCCCTTGGGGGCATGGATCTTGTGCCCGGAAAGCGACAGCATGTCCACTCCGGTGCGGCTGAGGTCGATGGGGATTTTGCCCACGGTCTGGACCGCATCCGTGTGGAAGACGATCCCGCGCTCCTTGACCCTGCGTGAAATTTCCTCGATCGGAAAAACGACTCCGGTCTCGTTGTTCCCCCACATCAGGCTGACGATGGCCGTGTCGTCGGTGAGGTTTTCATACAGGTAGTCCAGGTCGAGCCGCCCCTGCCGGTCGACCGGCACGAAGGTCGTCCGGTAGCCTTTCTTGGAGAGGGACTCGAACAGGTTTTTGATCGCCGCGTGTTCCACCCGCGAGGTGACGAGGTGCCTCTTGGAGGGGTAGGACTCGATCGCGGCGCGGATCGCCGTGCTGTCGCTTTCGGTGCCGCAGCTGGTGAAGACGATTTCATCGGCGGTAGCGCCTATCAGCCGGGCGACGTTTCCGCGCGCCTCCCTGATCTTGGCGGCGACCCCGCCGCCGAACGAATGCATGCTGGAAGGGTTCCCGTAAAGCTCGGAATAGAAAGGGAGCATGGCCTGCACGACTTCCGGGTCCACCTGAGTGGTCGCGTTGTTGTCCAGGTAAATGACGTTCATCACTGTACCTCCTCCACCACGAGTTCCGGGCTCACCAGTTCGCGCAGCTTGGACTCAACATAGTGTTTGAGCGTGATGTGCGATTTGCTGCAGGCCGCACAGGTACCGCCCAGTCGCACCGTCACCCGGTCGCCGTTCACGTCCACGAGCTCGAGCCGGCCGGCGTCCTTATTGAGGGTCGGGTTGATTTCCCGCTCGATGCTTTCCTCGATCAACCGGATCTTCTGGATGTTGGTCAGCACCTTCGGCTTGATGGGGATGAGGCGCGTCGTGCCCAGAACCGAGTCGATGATCTCCTGGATGCGTTCATGGCACTTCCCACATCCGCCCCCGGCCTTCGTGTAGTCCGTGACGTCCTCGATGGTCTTGAGCTGGTTTTCCCGCACCGCGCGTTCGATCTCCCGGTCCGTGACCCCGAAGCACTCGCAAACGAGCTCGCCTTCGACGATCTTGTCGGGTTGTCGCAGGTGGCAGGCGATGGCTTTTTCCAGGGCCTCGCGGCCCATCACCGAGCAGTGCATCTTTTCCTTCGGCAGCCCCCCCAGGTAGCTGGCGATGTCATCGTTGGTGATCTTTGACACCTCGTCCAGGGTCTTGCCGATCACCATCTCGGTCAGGGCCGATGAGGATGCGATGGCGCTGGCGCATCCGAACGTCTGGAACTTGGCATCGTTGATGCGGCCGCCCTCATCGAGCTTGAAGTAAAAGGTCAGGGCGTCGCCGCAGGCGATGGAGCCGACCTCGCCTACCCCGTCGGCGTTCTCGATTACCCCCACATTGCGGGGATTCAGAAAATGATCCTTAACCTTGTCCGTATATTCCCACATGATTGCCTCCCGGATGGGTCTTGTATTTCTTCGAATATAAATACTAAGCATTGTGCAGAAAAGGTAAATACCGTGCCGCCGGCACCCTCTTGATTTGGATGGGGGCGCAGGTTAATATTGAAATCGGAACGGCTGCTCTTAGCATCAACGAAAGGCGAGGACCCCATGCAACCCTCCGTCAGGCGCGCCGTCTTTGCCGGAAGCTGGTACCCCGCCCGGGCCTCCGAATGCGAGCGGGAGATCAAGGCCTTCATCGACCAAGGCCACATCGCGCCGCCCCGCAACTCGAACCCCGTGGGGGGCATCGTACCCCACGCCGGCTGGTACTTCTCGGGCCGCATCGCCTGCAACGTGATCCACTGCCTCAAACAGGCCGGGCCGCAGGGGTCGGATGTGATCGTGCTGTTCGGCATGCACCTGCACCGGGGGTCGGCGAACATCATGATGCCCACCGGGGGCTGGGACACCCCGTTCGGGGTGATCCCGGTTGCGGAGGAACTGGCCGCGGCCATCGCCCGGCGGTTTCCATTCCGTCTGGAGACGCCCGCCCGTTTCACCGAGGATAACACGATCGAGCTCCAGCTGCCGTTCATCAAGTATTTCTTCCCGGATGCGGCCATCGTGGCCATGGGGGTCCCGCCAACCCGGGATTCCCTGGCGATCGGCACCGCCGTGGTGGACACCGCCCGGCAGCTCGGCCTCTCCCTCAAGGTCATCGGATCGACCGACCTCACGCATTACGGCGACAACTACGGTCTGGTGAGCCACGGGACCGGCCCGGCGGCCGTTGCCTGGGTGCGGCAGGAGAACGATCGCCGTGTCATCGAGGCCATGCTGGGTCTCGATCCGGAACGCGTGATCGACGAAGCCCTGAAAAACCAGAACGCCTGCTGCCCGGGGGCGGCCGCAACCGCCATCCAGGCCGGCAAGCACTTGGGGGCGACGGTGGCGGAGTCGATCACCTACGCGACCAGCTACGATCGCAGCCCGGGGGACAGTTTTGTCGGGTACGTTGGAATCGTGTTCTGACAGGGAGTTGAAAATTGCAGGACGAGGTCGTGGCGGCCAATGCGAAACGAAATCGGGGCGGCCATATCCCCGGCATTTGTCGATTCCTGCTTCTGGGCGATCGTGACATTCTCAGGAGTGGTGAGTGAAACAACCCGCCAGAGTCTGCCACCACCGATTAATGCCGCATTAGTCCGTATCGCCCGTCTCTGTGATCCGCAGGAAGTTCGAAATCACCCCTTTGATATCCCGGTATCTGTTCTCCTCCAGAGCGACGCAGGCCAACACACCGTACCATTCCATCCGGGTCAACGCCGCATACCGCGATGTGTGCACCGAGCTTTTCGGCGTCGGCCGAAAACATCTGGGTGCCGGTGATCTCGAGGGACGCCGGTTTGTCATCCGTTTGTGAACGACAGCCGCCCCGATTCCATTACCGCGAGTTTTCCCTAATTTTTCAAAATAAATCAAGAAAAAAGTGAGGCCGGCGCCTTCGGTGAAGTTTGCACCCTGCCGTCATACCTGCTATGGTTTCCGGGAGCAAGCAACCATGAGACCGTTTCCCTTGCAGGGTGCCGGCGCGCCTTCGCCCCGGGAGCATGCGGCCGTCGTCATCCCAACCTTCCAACAGAAAGCGATTCGGCAGCCATGAACGTTTGCATCGTGGGAACCGGCTATGTGGGTCTCGTGACGGCCGCCTGCCTGGCGGAGATGGGCAATCACATCGTGTGTGTCGACAGCAACCCCGCCATCATCAGCGGACTCAAGGGCGGTGCGGTTCAAATTTTCGAACCGGGGCTTGAGCCGCTGGTCAAGCGTAACATGCTGGAGGGGCGGCTGCAGTTCTCGGTGGACCTGAAAGAGGCCATGGAAAATGCCCTGTTCATCTTCAACTGCGTCGGAACACCGCCCCATGACGACGGCTCCTGCGACTTGTCCCAGGTCCGGGAAGTCGCCCGGCAGATCGGCGAGCGCATCACGGAGTACAAGATCATCGTCAACAAGTCCACCGTGCCGGTCGGCACCGCCGACGAGGTCCACCGCATCGTCCGCGCGGAAGTCGCCCGGCGCGGCCTGTCGTTCGAGTTCGACGTCGTTTCGAACCCCGAGTTTCTCAAGGAGGGAGACGCGGTCAACGATTTCATGAAACCGGACCGCATCATCGTCGGCACCGACAACGTGCGCACCGCCAAGCTGCTCGAGGCGCTCTACGCGCCCTACGCGCGCAGCCGCGACAAGATGGTCGTGATGAATGTCCGCAGCGCGGAAATGACCAAGTACGCGGCCAACTGCATGCTGGCCACGAAGATTTCCTTCATCAACGAAATCGCCAACATCTGCGAACGGGTCGGCGCCGATGTGAGCGCGGTGCGCCGGGGGATCGGGGCCGACCACCGCATCGGGTACCACTTCATTTACCCCGGGGTCGGCTACGGCGGATCGTGTTTCCCCAAGGACGTCAAGGCCCTCGTCACCACGGCCCGACGGAGCGGTTACGATCCGGAGCTGATCGCCGCCGTGGACGCGGTCAACCACCGCCAGAAAACGGTGCTGGCTGAAAAAATCGAGGCCTATTTCAGCGGGCAAGGCGGGCTGTCCGGCAAGGTGCTGGCCCTGTGGGGGCTGGCGTTCAAGGCCAACACCGACGACATCCGCGAGGCCGCCTCCCTCGAACTGATTCAGGCCCTGACGGCCGCGAAAATGCGCGTGAACGCCTTCGACCCGGTCGCCGCCGGCCGGGCGCGGGAGCGTTTAGCGGACAATGCGCTCGTGCAGATCTATGAACACCAGTACGACGCCCTGGAAGGGGCCGATGCGCTGGCGGTGGTGACGGACTGGAACCAGTTCCGCAACCCGGACTTCGAACGGGTCAAGCGACTGCTGAAAGCCCCGGTCATTTTCGACGGCCGCAACTTGTACGACCCGGACATCGTGGCCGGCCAGGGCCTTGCTTACATCAGTATCGGCCGCGCCCGCGTGAACCCGGAAGCCCGGCAAGCCGCCGACCGGGAAAACGAAAACCGGTAGTCCTTGCAGCTAGTTTTCCGGCGATCTCATCCCGGTTCGCAGCCCCTTGCCTGCCGAGCGACGTCCGTGATAGGTAAACCTGGATGGTAATACGGTTCGACGCGTGCCGTTGCTGAGGGGCATCACATGGTCCGGGTGGCGATGGGGGTCACGGTTGTTCTGATCATCGGGCTGGCGGTATTCCTGGGCGCGGGGCACCGTTTTCTCTGCCACCAGGATGGCACGGCACCCGGCCCGGCGGATCTGATCGTGGTGCTGGCAGGACCCCCGGATGAGGACCGCGAGCGGGTCGCCGCCGGTGTTGCGCTCGCTAACGCCGGCCAACACCGTTTCATGCTCCTGCCGCTGCGCCACCGGGCCCTGACGTGGTCCTGGTTTGTCCGGCGCTATCGCATCGAGAACCCCATCCCCGATGAGCGGGTCCTCTTCGGCCGCGACAACGACCCCAAAAGCCGCCATGCGTTAGGCCTGGGCGGCACCTTCGCCGAGGCTGAAAAAACCGTTGACGTCATGCGCGCGCAAGGGTTCGCCTCGGCCATCGTCGTGAGTTCCTGCTACCACATCCGCCGCGCCCGCCTCGCCTTCGAGCGTGCCAACAAGGACCCCGGCCTCACGTTCGATTTTCACGCCATCGGGATCGAGGACGCGGAGCCAAACGGCCCGTGGTGGCTGGATGGAGGCTATGCCCTGAAGGTGGCCGACGAGTACCTGAAACTGCTGGGTGGATACTTGTTCTACAAACAGAACGACAAAGATTGATTTACTGAATAACTTATTGTGATAATAATATATTTTTCAGTACTGTCCGGTTAAGAGTGGACTGAAATAGCATAACATACTGTTAATACATTTAATATCGTCAATTTTTATTGTTATCGACTTGAATTTTGGTTGAATAAAGCATTATCCGCGTGCAGGGTTTTGCCGGCCCAGGTTCGGGATTGATAAGACCAGATATGCTTGAGCTGGTCTTTTAAGATCATCACGGTGTTGATCACCAAATACGGGTTTGGGCCTGGCAGTGGGGGATTCATGTTTTTCATCCCCCAGTTCCAAGCTGCTACGAGGTTTTTTCTGTCTTTGTTAAGACCAAATAGGCCGCCTGCTTCTGGTATGCACTCTCTATTCTTAGGTTAATTCACTACTACATTCGTTAAATACAAAATCAAAGTGATTATTTAATAAGATTAGAGGGGTTCTAGCCGGGGTTGATTCATACAAACATCCTGGAATTGAATATTCGAACAAGGGCATGTCTTTGCCGAGAATAATTGGTTCTTCTGAAGAAAAATTATCTGGTATAGTTTTGCCAAAATGATATTGCTCGACTAATACAAAATCATCGACGATTAAGGTAAAACACGCTGGAGAAGTATCGTAGAGTTTTGCTGTAAAATTACCTTTATTAATATTCATAATTGCGTCTTTTATGGTTGTTATAGTTTCTACTGTTTCTCTGAATAACTTCGAATTGATGTGAAGTCTTGGATTGGCCTTGTATTCATAAAAGCTGATATTGGTATCCGCAAAAAGATGTTCTCTGTAAGATCTTATCTTGGCTTGCTCCGAATCTGGATTTAACAAAAGGATCTTAATTTCTATTTTATTATTCATAAGTAAACGTTTAATCGGTGCAAAAATATCGGGTTCTTTTATGTTGAAAAAAGAATTTAAAGAAATACCTTGAATATACAGTTTTTTCTTCGCATGGTTTATATGCCAGATAATCCTTTGGCGAGCTATTTTAGGATCGTTAAAAACATTTACTGCTCCACTTTGATAAATACCTTTATCAATACCTACTGACTTGGCTCTTAAAAATTCGTCTGGATCTATAGATGCTTCTGACCAAATCCAATCGAAGTGATCAGTCATTTCGCGGTGCAAGCTCTTTGAGATACGACCTTGGGGTATGTCAGTATACCTGAAGACTGGAATTGGGACATCAGAGTTTCTTGATGCCCAAAAATGATATTGATGAACATAGCTAACATCGTCTGTTTGGCATAAAAATAGTAGCGGTGGTAAGCGATAAAGGCGAAAAGAAATGGATATTTTTGAATCGCTATGATTTTTTTCACAAATTTTGATCAGTTCTAAAAGATATTTGACTGTTTCAAAAACATCTGTGCGTAGTCTGCCTGGTGGTGGGCATTGATCACGACACTCTCCGCGTGATCTTAATTGAGCCCCAAAACATTCAGGATCAATTATCAAAATTTTAATGTCTAAGCTTTTTGTCTTTTTGGGTAATTCTTTATGTCCGCGGATATATTGCTCAATTTCTTGCCATGCTCTATTTAGTACAGGCTGATCTCCCCGAACGAAATCGTTTAATGATATTGCAATAAGGCGTATTTTTGATGTGTTTGGAGCAATCAAATCTGTAGCAATATCTTCGCTTGCAATTCTTCGACTTGGATATATTCGGAAAATACCACTTTGGCTCATGGCTTCCAATGACGCTGAAGCATGAAAAAGATTTTGGAGATTTTCGTTTATTTCTTTTTTTAAATTTGAAAGAGTGGCGCTAATATCATCCTTAATATATTGAACAAATTCATTTTCGATCTCCCTGTATTGTCGCTCAATTACAATCTTTAAAAAGATGGTGATAACTGCAGCAATAAGGAATCCTTTTCCTATTTCCCGTATAATGAATATTTTAATTTCTTGGATCTGACTTGTAGAATTGAAAGAAAAAAAGATAAGAAATAGACCCAAAACGATCATAAACATTAAAGCAAGCCACAGCTTAGAGATAAATATGCCGTGAATTATTTTTAAGAGATTATAACGCTTTATCTTTTCAAACTCTTTTTCATTCGTTTTATCTATCATTGCCACAGCATCACCCTAATTAAAGAAAGCGAGTTAAATTTTAAGAAAAAGCGGTTTATTAATTTGATAAGGAATTTGCTCAAAGTAATATTTGAGACAAATTAAATCGGCAATAAAAAAGCCGGGCCACCTTTCATTTCAAGGCAGCCCGGCCATCCGTTTAAGTTGAAGACTTAAAGCCAGTAGTTCAGGAGATCCGATAAAACCCCCAGGAGAGTGTACTGTCGGCTTTAAGCTACAACAGTTTTAGGACCCGTGGCTTTCCGTCTCCCGGTTTCCCGAGATTTGGCATTTTCTTATGTTTTCACAGGAACCGTATTTTGTATCGTGTAGAATGTCAATAAAAAATAGCAAGTTGCGGTGCTGCTGATTCTTCATTTCGCCGGCTCAAAAGGCTTCACCGCCCGAGCTTTCTCCTAAAAGGCTTATTCTGGAAAAGGATTAAACCAGAGCGGATGCGGCTTTCCAATCGGTTTGCGTGGCCTATCAAGAAGTTTTAGATCTCGCAGGTGCCAACGATAATCTCCAAGGCTACCTGCGCAATTGTGGATCTCGACCGTGCCAATGATCACTCCGAGCGGTAAATCATCGGCTCTTGAAGATGCGCCGGGGTGAGACTGGCAAAATGTAAACCCGTCAACGGACCTTGGTTGGCCGTGAACGATATTCGATCCGCTTGGTTCGGCGCATTATCTGGTCTGCGATGGCTATAGGATGCTCAGTGCACGCATTTCAAACATACCTGTTTATGCAAAAGCTTTTCGGACGGTTCTATTCTGAACCAAATTTTAAGTTTGTATTGATACTCAAATCGAAAAGTCGAACCAAATCACGATTTGGAAAATTTTTTAGCGGGGAGATTGAAAATCGGGATCGAGAATCAATCCTTTCTTTTCACCTATCGAGTTCCATATAAGATTTCATGAATATCTTGGGTCAGCTAAAGCTTGTGTGTATTACGCTCTTTAAAAATTAAAAATATTGGACAATAGCATAATTTCTGAGACAACCCTTTTAAGGATTAGCCAAATTGTATTCGCGCGATCAGGTGTTAATGTTAAAGCGGTTGAAACTGTGCAAATAACTCCAATGCAGGTATAAAACCAATCTTTTCTCCCTTGTCGTTTAGTAGCATCTATTAAATAATCCAATTTTTGGTTTATCAGTAGAGATCTATTGTCATGATGAATTTCTTCAAGTAAGCTTTGCCTAATTTCTTCGATCCCTGCTATAATTCGGGCTGTCTCACTTTCAGAAAATTTTGGTCGCGGGAACGGGGACTGCGGGAACGGGGACGGGTATTGGTATATTGATATAATTCAGCCCATAAGATTGAGCCTCTTATCCACCACCACTTTTTCGCCTCGTTTTACCGATTGGCTGGCGGTCGGCTGGGAAATCCCGAGCCGTTTGTCGACGGTAATGCAATAATGTACCAAAAACGGTAACGAAAAGTGTACCACCCTCCCGGTCGCGGGAACGGGGACGGGTATTGGTATATTGATATAATTCAGCCCATAAGATTGAGCCTCTTATCCACCACCACTTTTTCGCCTCGTTTTACCGATTGGCTGGCGGTCGGCTGGGAAATCCCGAGCCGACGGTAATGCAATAATGTACCAAAAACGGTAACGAAAAGTGTACCACCCTCCCGGGGCTGACATGGCAGCCTTCTCGGGTAACGGAGGAGGTGGCTATGATTACCGAAGAGGCTTTTATGGACGTTGTCGCATTGCATCGTCAGGGTCACAGCATGCGGTTTATCGCTTTCTCGACGCAGAACCTGAAATCTCAAAGGGCAAAGGAACCGATCAACCAAACAAATTAACCCCAAACTTCCCGGCAGATATCTTCCACCTCACGTTTTTAGAAAGCAGATATGATGCCCTTCGCTGTCACTGCCAAATTATTTGGAGCAAAATCTTTTGGTGTTTTGCACCAAACCACAGATTCAGGCCCGATCAAGCATTTAACGACCGGAAAAGCATTTGGATTTGTCAAGCTTCAATTTGAGCAAGGATGACAGGTTTATTTTGCTATTTTTTATCCCCAGTTTCTTGCGAATATTTCTGCGGTGAGTTTTGATGGTAATGTCTGACAGGTAAAGTAACCGAGCGATATCAGCCGTTTTGAGACCATTCCTAATCATAATTGCCACGCGCAGCTCACCTTTGGAGAGAGCTAAAAGCACGTTGGAGCTGACGGAAGAATCAGGTATCAAATCATTCACATGGGCACGTACCACGTCAAGTTGATTCCGACACGATTTCGGTATGTTAGCCTGTGCTATTTCGTCGATGGCCGGTAGAACCCGCGAGGCTATGGCGCACGTCATTTTTTGGATAAACTCTTGCCGCTCTTGTTCAATGTTGCGGGCCAAAACAGACAAAGCGTTGTTTGTTTCAACCAACTGTCTATTGACACGTTTGAGGACTATCTTGTTGCGATGGAGTTCCTCCTTCTTTTGGGCCAGCTTTCGACATGCCCATTCCAACTTGGCGGCACCCTCAGCAGCCGCTGCATCAATTTGGGTGCTAATCTCAGCATCCGATACTTGAGGCGGTTCTGATTCTATGCCGTCCCTTGGCAAACCTTTCGACTTAATCGTCGTCATCATTTCTTCCCACGCCAGCCAATCACCCTGCTATAAAATAGAAATTCCAAGCCGCCTTTAGGTCAACTATTTTTACCCAATCTAAAATTCTCTTCATCTCCGGATTGAAAACCAAATTGGGATTCAACCTATTAAAAGATGCAAAAGTTATACACGAATTTTATTTTTGAACGTAATTAATTTTTGATATGATAACAGCTGCATATGAAACCTAATCGGACTATTGATAGGATTTTAGGGAGGCCATTACCTTTTTTGGGGATTTTTATGGAGTATTTTTCGGAATATTTTTCTGCTGCGATAAAGGGTAATTCGGGAGAGAAGGAGCTCGGCAACGCCGGGGGCCGTCGTGGTATCTGGCATAAAATCAGACCCGAGCCACAACGATGATGCCCACAACGCCGATGTTGACAAAGGTGGCGAGGATAAAGGCGAGGGAGAAGCCTTGGGAATTCATTCAGGTTTCCTATGCCGTTTGCCTTTAGCCTGTTTTTTCTCGCCAAACCTAAAGGTGGAGTGACCGACAGCTATTAATTCGATAATCTTGCCGGTTTTGTCTTTAACCGGGGCATCCACCCAGCGGATAAGGAATGTTGTGCCGCGGGACTTTATGGCGGGTTCTATAGACACCAGGATAGTATCATTTTCAATGCAGTCTTCAATCTTCTTTTGAACCTGGTCACGGTGTTCCGCCGGAGCCCTTTCGAGGCATGACCGGCCGACTACCTGCTCCGGCTTGACGTTAAATAATTCGCAATATTCCTGGTTGACAAACTTAATAGTGAAAAATGGGGGGTCCGCATAATAGGTTACTAAGATTGCCCTGTCTGACATGGAAAAATGGTTCTCCTGTTTTTATCAGGTGGCTGCCACATTGACCAATGCGCTGCAAGGCCCAGAGGGTGTAGCCGGTGCAGAGGGATCCCAGTGGGGGCCGAATAGCTCACCTGGTTGGAATATCCGCTCTCGTTAAGCAACCGAGAAAGCCGTCATGTTTCGCTGTGTTCGGGAGTGGGGCTTAGGCCGGATTCGCCATAGAGGATGACAAGAGCACACCAGGCGAGAATCAGGATATGGTATTGCGGGATGTTGAGACGTTTGGACTGATATCTGAAAAGGAAGAACTTCGGGGTAGTAAGATCGAAATACTTGGCATGCATGCTCGTAACCTCCGGAATCGAGATGGTCGAGGAAAGACCCCCGATCGATTCCGAAGGTTTTCCTCATCGACGCCTACGAGGTTAGCTGAAGGGCTAGGGCCGACAAGGTTACCCCTCGCCAAATGGCGATGCGCCCCAAAAACTTGGGTCCCCCGCTCCTGATATTTTCAGGATTAGGCAAGAAGCTATCGCAAAAATGCATCTGACAGTCGATGGCGGCGTTGCACGCCTCTGAAAAATGCTCACCATCTGACGCGGTTGCTGCGCTTTTTCATCGGCGTGCGCCTTGCCCTCGGCTGTGATCTGCTATTTTTGAGATGGCTTCAAATAAAACTTAACCCGCTAAAATATTTATGTCAAGCAACTTAGAGAATCTGGGGAGCTCTTGCATACGCTGGCATTTTGGGGTCGATTAAATTCTGTAATATCCTGCCAG